>NZ_CP023344.1:1869375-2492500 GCF_002310495.1 Nibricoccus aquaticus
GTCGTTCTTGAACCACATCAGCGAAACCACCTGCGTGTTTTTATTGTTCCAGTCCGAGTACGCCGTGCTCGCGACCACATCCATTGCGCCGTCGCCGTCGATATCCGATATCACCGGGCTGTACGCTCCAGGTAAATCGCCGATACGCTGATAACGAAAAAATCCCTGCCCCGCATTCTCCAGCCACTGCACGCCATGCCACGGACGCGGTCCAGGCGTCGAGGCCGGGCCGAATCCATCGCCATTGGTGAAAACCAGGTCCGGCCGGCCATCACGGTTAAGATCACCAACGCTCAGCCCGCTGCTCCCATAATCCTCATTCGTCGATCCCCAGATTCGCTTCTTCATAAATGCGCCGCCCGTATTTTCGAAATAATAAACCTCCTCCCACTGCTGCGAAACAAGCGCCGCGATGTCCGGCTTCGAATCTCCGTTGAAATCCGCGACGCACACATTGATCGCCCCCGATAACTCCAGCAGCGTGTGATGCTTGAACTCCCACGGCCCGACGCGCTCCAGCCAGCTCACCTGCCCCTGGTCGTAGCCAAACTGCGCAAGCGCCAGATCAAGCCTTCCGTCGCCATTAAAATCCCCGGCGCGTACATCGGTGACGCGATCCGTGTTTGAAAGCACAGCATGCGGCGTGAAGTTCTGCCGCCCGTCATTCTCGAGAATAAAGACAGTGCCGATGCGGTCATTATTGGGGAAAACAAACCCCATGCTCGCCACCAGCACATCGAGATCCCCATCGCCATCCATGTCGGCCGCCTCCACATGCACCGGTGCCTTCATGTCAGCTGCGATGATTTTCTCCTCGAAAACACCTCGTGATTTCTGACGGACCCACATGACTTGATTCCCCTGCGCCTCGCACGCGAGCACATCGAGCAACCCGTCCCGATCCAGATCCGCCGTGTTCACATGAGAGATCCATGGTGGCAGCTCCCCGACCGCCGCGCCGATGGGCTGAGGACTAAACAACGTGAGCGCATTCGCCATCTTGCTAGCTTTGACCGGTTCAAAAACCGGAGCGGGGTCTTTCTTCCCGCACGACCCCAGCAGCAGCAGCACGCAGCCCGCTGCCAGCAACAACACCGAACGCGCAAGTGGCCGTACAAACCGATTCATGCGCGCTACGTTCCCAAACCCGCGCCAACTTGCACGACCAGAATCAACAAGGCTGCAGCCAAACCACCCGGGCGCCGCCATTCAAATGATCGACCACGAAACTACTCCCCCGATTTGACAAGGCACACGACCACACCGTCCTCTTCGCAATCGGCGGGTTTACTTTACTCAGTGCCTCATTGGCATCGGGGAACTCGTCGCTCGGTTAAAACGAAGTCCCAATGAAAACTCAGTCATTGAAGTCCTCGGTAAAGATCACGCGCACCCTCATCGTAGTGGTGGTTGCGCTTTTTGCTCCAGTGGCCACCAGCGCCGGCACCCGTATGTCGATGCCCTCACAGGAAAAGCAACTTCAGTCCGTTGCAACCGAGTGGTCCCGGCAAGCATCCGCAAAGTGGTCCGCCTTCCTGTCTGCGGAAACATCGATCACTCCGAAAAAGTGTGTGTACGTCAATGGATGGACCCTGCCCGACAACCCTGTAGTCGGGCAGACTTACCCCCTCGCCTGGCAAGGCTACTCGTCGGGAGCCAACTACGTGATGCTCTACACGAAAGCACCCGGAGGCTCGTCATGGATCTCGTGCGGCAGCGGCGGCGGACCAGCTGGCGGCGGCTGGTTCTCAGCAACCGGCGGCTTTGCATTCTTTGCCTCCGGCACCTGGCAGTTCGCAGTGGCATCGGGCGGCACGCCACCTACCTCCGCCAGTGCCACGCTCGTCGTTCCGTGAATAAACTGAACAACAGGTGAGCGTTCACTTCGCCCCGTGATATCTTCACGGGGCTTTTTATTGCCTAATCACACTCAACTCCGCGCCTCGAACTGCCCGTCAGCGCGTTTCGCCACCAGTCGCTTCAGCTCCAGCATCATCAACGTCGCCGAAAGCTCCCCTGCGCTTCTTCCCGTCTGCGCCGCGACCGCATCGAGCGATAAAATTCCCCCGCCCGCGAAACACGCCAGCACCGCCTGCTCCGCCTCACTCAGCGCCACACCGCGCTTCACCCCACCTTCCACGCCTTCACCCGCCTCGTCATCGTCCTCCGCCTCCCCGCCCTTCGACGGAATCCGCTGCGGCTGCAATCCATCGAGGTAGTTCAACTCGTTCAAAATATCGTCCACGCTCGTCAGCAACGTCGCGCCGTCACGGATCAGCTGATGACACCCCGCGCTCGTCGCCTGATCGATCCGCCCCGGCACCGCGTAAACCAATCGCCCCTGCTCCCCGGCAAATTTCGCCGTGATCATCGACCCACCACCGACATCGCTCTCGACCACAATGATAGCCGCGCACATCCCCGCGACGATCCGGTTGCGCATCGCGAAGCTCTGCCGGTCAGCCCGCCGCGTGAACGGAAACTCCGACACCACCGCGCCGCTCTCCTCGATCTTCCGGTACAGCTCCAGATTCTCCGGCGGATAAACAATATCGATCCCGCACCCGAGCACCGCCGCCGTCTTCCCGCCGACCGATAGCGCGCCTTCATGCGCCGCCGTGTCGATCC
Organism: Nibricoccus aquaticus; assembly: GCF_002310495.1. Taxonomy (GTDB): domain Bacteria; phylum Verrucomicrobiota; class Verrucomicrobiia; order Opitutales; family Opitutaceae; genus Nibricoccus; species Nibricoccus aquaticus. The sequence goes on from NZ_CP023344.1 coordinate 1,872,004, forward strand.
CGCGCGCCAGTCCGCTCACCACGCAAAACCCCAGCCGCGCCAGCTCCGCGCCGAACTTCTTCGCCACCGCCTGCCCGTAGAGCGTCGTCCGCCGGCTCCCCACGATCGCGATGCACGGTTGCGCGAAGTCGTACCCGCCTTTCCGGTACAGCCCGATCGGCGGGTCGCTGATTTCCTTGAGGAGCTTCGGGTAAGCCGGATCGCGCGTCGTCACGAACGTCGCGTGGCTCTTCGCCATCCGCTCCTCCTCGCGCGCGAGGTCGAAATGCTCCCACCAGCTCGCGATCGTCGAGCTGATCACCGGCCCCACCCCGCGCACCGTTTCCAGCCTCCGCACGCCCGCCGTGAACACCGCCCGCGGATCGCCACCCAGCTCAGCCAGCACGCGATTGAGCGTGATCGGCCCGATATTCGGCAGCGCATTCAAAATCAAAAACGCCTGCTCCTCGCTTAGCGATTCTCCCATGCGCCCACCCATGCCCGCACCTTCGCCCGGCGGAAAGCGCAAAAACTCCGCCCGCCTTTTCCGCCCCGCTCGCGCCTTCAGCCGACAAACCCAAACGCGCCCGCAAAAAACTCCCGCCCTCCGGCACGATCTACACCCAGGCCGAGGCCGACGCCGCGCACCGTTACTTCCTCAACGAAGATCCGCCTCACAATTCGCCATCCCAGTGATCGCCCCACGGGGGATAATGCGGCCCTTTCAAAAGCCAGCGTAGGAACACCACGAGCAGGATGATTCCGCCGCCGAGCAGGACGATAAGCGTGACGGCACTCGTCATGGCATCGCCCTCACTGCGCTCATCCGCGCAGCGTGGGCGGCAAAAACTCCAGCAACTCCGTCGTGCGCACCGCGACCTGCCCGCGTTCGCGCGCGAGCGCATCCGCCGCAAGTCCGTGCCACACGACACCGCGACACGCCGACTCCAGAAGCTCACCGGAATTTCCCCCGAGTAATCCGCCGATTATCCCCGCGAGCAAATCGCCGCTTCCGCCGCGCGCCAGCACCGGCCCGCCGAAAAAGGAATGCGCCACGCATCCGCCCGCGCAGATCCGCGTCACCGGCCCTTTCAACACCGTCACCACCTCACCTCCACGCGCCTCGCCCGCTTCCGAGGGAAAATCCTTCAGCGCCCGCCTGCCCGCGATCCGCGCAAACTCCCCCGCATGTGGCGTGAGGATGCGCGGCGCTTTTCCCGCGCGGACAATCTCCGGCTGGAGCGCATCCGCATCGAGTACGAGCGGCACCGTCGCCGTCTTCACGATGTCCATCGCGAGCGCGAGCGTCTCCGCCTCGCGCGATAATCCCGGCCCGATCAACAACACGCTCGCACGCGAAATACGTTCGCGCAGCAAGTGCGCGCCTTCGAGCGCGAGTCCGCCCTCCGGCGTCTCCGGCCAGCCCACCCACATCGCCTCGGGCACCTGCGCCGCATAAGCCGCCGCCAGCGACTCCGGCACAAACGCCGTGACCAGCCCCGCTCCCGTCTTGAGCGCCGCCAGCACACTCATGAGCACCGCACCCGGAAAACTCTTCGAGCCGCCCACGACGAAGAGATGTCCATACGTCCGCTTGTCCGACCGCGGTGAACGCAGTTCCCGAAGCGGCGCTAGCACAGCGGATGTGAGTACGAAATCCGCGACAGACGGCGCGCTGGAAGCGGTGTGCTCACCCTCGAAAAACCCCAGATCCAGATACCGCACCCGACCGACACTCGCCGCATTCGCCGGATCGATCAGCGGCGCTTTGACGATGCCAGTCGCGTAAGAAAAATCCGCACGCATCACATCCACCGTGCCTAGCCCGCTCGGCAGATCGACCGCGGCGCGCAACCGGATCGGCAACGCGTTGACCTCCGCAAACAGCGTCGCGGTGCGCGCATCCACCGGCGGGTGAAACTGAAAACCGAATACGCCGTCGATGCTCAGCGCATAGTGGCCCAACGCTTTTCGCACACGCCGCACGCGGCCCGGCGCTGCGTGGACCAGCGCCTCATACGCGCGCAACGCCAGCGGCTTCAGCGCGCGTTCGCCGAATGCCAGCAGCACCTCGGCCTGCGCAGCGGTAAATCTCTCCAGGATAAATTTCGCCGCGAGCAACGCATCGCCGCCGTTGTGCCCCTTGCCGGCCAGCACGAGAACGCGCGCCGTGTCTTTTGGGAATCCGCCGATCTCCTCGAAATCCGTGATCACCGCCGCCCCGATCGCAGCACCCGCGAGATTCATCGCGGCCCACTCCTTCGCTTCGTCACCGCCAAACAGCGCCGCCTCGAAACGCTTCGCCTCGTCGGCCGAGAGCACCGGATGCGCGTGGAGCGGCGGCGTGTTCATGGCTCGAGCTTCGGTGGCGCGGGGCGCAGAAACGACGGGATCGATTCGAGCCGCTTCGCGCGCCCTGCGTCGGTTTCCGTGAACAGGATCAACGCGCCCGACTCCGCCTTGGCCGTGATCAACGGCCGCGTGAGCCGCGTGATCGAACGATAATAAAAATACGGCCCGCTGCGCATCACCTCGATCAGATCGGAGAATTTTCCCGTGCGCGTGTTGAAGACGACGATCTCGGTGATGTCGTTTTCCCAGACCGCGCCTTCCTCGGCCTGCGTGAAGATCGCTTCGATTTCATTCTGACTGAGGCGGAGGCCGGGCGGAATCTCAGCCGGAGCAGCCGGCGCCACCGGAGCGGGCGAGGGCGCGGGCGTTTTGTCGCGGCGTTTTTCCAACTCGCGATCGGCGACGTAGGCGAAGACGCAGCCGATCACAAAGCCCACCATGATCCACGAGGGCGCTTTCGAGAGTTTCTCTTTTGGCGTCGGGGGCAGATCGTCTTCGTCGATGGCGGACATAGGGCGTGATAATTTTTCTACGCGCGCACGAGCGCCGCGACCGCCATGGCCGCCGTGTCGGTGTGCGAGAGCGTGAGGATAACGTGCGTCGCGCCGATTTGTTTCAGCAAAGCCTCCCCTTTTTCATCGAGCCGCACGCGCGGATCGTGGCGCGGACCGTGATAGACCGAGATGGATTTCCAACCCAGCTCCTTGCCGATGCCCGTCGTGAACGCTTTCGACACGGCTTCCTTGGCGGCGAAACGCGCGGCGAGGTGCTTGTCGGGAAATTTTATCTGCATGCAGTACGCGCGCTCCTCGTCGGTGAACACGCGCTCGAGAAACCGCTCGCCCTGCCGCTCGCGCACACCGCGGATGCGATCGACATCCACGAGATCGGAGCCGAGCCCGATGAGAATGCCGCCGGGGGGAAGATCGAGATTCATGCGGAGATCAGTTTTTAATTAACCACAGAGGCACAAAGAACACAGAGGACGGAAAACAAAAGGTTTCTCTCTGTGCCCTCTGTGTCTCTGTGGTTCAAAGCATCACGCATTCATCCGTGTTTTCATCTCGCGGACCGCTTCCTCGATGCCGGTGAAAAGCGCGCGGCTGATGATGCTGTGGCCGATGTTGAGCTCGTGCAGATGCGGGATCGTGCGGACCTCGGGGATGTTCACGTAATTGATGCCGTGACCTGCATTCACGATGAGTCCGCGTTCGTGGCCGAGGATCGCGCCGACGGTGAGACGCTTGAGCTCGGCGGCGCGCTGCGGCGTGAAGTAAGCGTTCGCGTACGCTCCAGTGTGGAGCTCGATCCACGGCGCGCGCAGTTTCGCGGCGAGTTCGATCTGCGGTTCGTCGGCGTCGATGAAGAGACTGGTCTGGATGCCGGCGGCGTTCATCGCATCCACGCAGGCTTTGACGCGCTCGCGGTTGCCAACGACATCGAGCCCACCCTCGGTGGTGATTTCTTCGCGGCTCTCGGGCACGAGGCAAACGGAGTCGGGCTTCAGCTTGAGCGCGAAGTCGATCATCGCGGGCGTGCAGGCCATCTCGAGATTGAGGCGGGTGGAGATCGTCTCGCGCAAGCGCCAGACATCGCGCTCTTGGATGTGGCGACGATCTTCGCGGAGGTGGACGGTGATGCCGTCGGCTCCGGCGCGTTCGCACAGGATCGCGAGCGTGACGGGATCGGGCTCAACCGCGCCGCCCACGGTGGCGGGCGCCTGTTTGTAGCGGGCCTGACGGACGGTGGCGCAGTGATCGATGTTAACGCCGAGGAGAATCATGAGACTGTGAAGGTACGAGAATGTGGAAGGCAGGAAATCAGGAAATGCGGGCCGCGCGGAATAAACAGGCACAACGGCCGTGACCCCAAAAGCGCACAATGAGTGAGCCGAGGCTTTTTCCTTCCTGAGTTCCTGAGTTCCCTATTCAAACATCCGCCATGTCCGCTGCTGCGCCCAAGCGCGAAAACCTGATCCTCAACCTGATCTTCAACATCGCCCTGCCGACGTTGATCCTGACGAAGTTCAGCGGGGAAAAATCCTTGGGCACCGTCTGGGGCCTGATCATCGCGCTGGCATTTCCCGCGGGCTATTTCCTCTACGATTTTGCGCAGCGGCGGGCGGCCAATTTTATCTCGATCATCGGCTTCACGAGCGTGCTGCTCACCGGCGGGCTCGGCCTGATGAAGGTCGGTCCGATGGGTTTCGCGATTAAAGAAGCGGCGATGCCGCTGATCATCGGTCTCGTCGTCGTGCTTTCGATGGGTTCGAAGCGCCCGCTCGTGAAAACCATTTTACTCAACGACCAGATCCTCGATCTACCGCGCGTCGATGCGGCGCTGGCCGAACGCGGCAATCGCAGCGGTCTCGATCTGCTGCTCAAACGCGCTAGCTACGCGCTGGCCGCGTCATTTTTACTGAGCGCGGTCCTGAACTTCGGACTCGCCCGCTACATCTTGAAGAGCGCGCCGGGCACTGAGGCATTCAACGCCGAGCTCGGCCGCATGAACGCGCTCAGCTGGCCGGTGATCTCGCTGCCGAGCATGGTGATCCTGATGGTGATCCTCTGGAAGCTCATCGGTGGCATCGGCAAACTGACCGGGCTCACGACCGACGAGATTTTCCGCAGCAAGGAAACGGGGAAGGCGTGAGGGGCTTGGTAATTGGGTGGGTGGGCGCAAGCGAAGTTCCCGCGGGAAACGCTAGATTGATGCCGAGGTAGGGCCGCCACGCCGTGGCCGACCGGGCTTGGTCGGCGCAATCGACTTTATCCGTTTGCGAAGCAGTCGCGGCCGGCGTCGGCGACGCGGCCCTACCCGCCGCATGCTGAGCTTGCTCTCACTCTCAGCGGTTCGCCGGATAATCGCGCTTCGTCTTGCCCGTGTACACCTGGCGTGGGCGGTAGATCTTGAGCTTCGGGTTCTGCGCGACTTCGCGCCACTGGGCGATCCAGCCGGGCATGCGGCCGATGGCGAACATCACCGTGAACAGGTTCTCCGGGATGCCGATCGCGCGCATGATCAGGCCCGAGTAGAAATCGACGTTCGGGTAGAGTTTGCGCTGGATGAAGTAGTCGTCGCTCAGCGCCACTTTCTCAAGGTTCATGGCGATGTTGAGAAGCGGATCGTCTTTGATGCCGAGCGAGGCGAGCGCCTTGTGGAAGGACGCTTTGATGATCTTCGCGCGCGGGTCGTAGTTCTTGTACACGCGGTGGCCGAAGCCCATGAGACGGTCGCCCTTGCCGGATTTCGCGGCGGCGATGAAGCGGGTGCCGTCGTCACCGTCGGCGTGGATGTTTTTCAACATTTCCAGCACGGCCATGTTGGCGCCGCCGTGGAGCGGGCCCCAGAGCGCGTTTACGCCGGCCGAGACGGAGGCGAAGAGATTGGCTCCGGCGGAGGCGACCATCTTCACGGTAGAGGTGGAGCAGTTCTGCTCGTGGTCGGCGTGGAGGAGGAGAAAGAGATTGAGGGCCTGCGCGACCTCCGGCGTGGGCGAGTAGTCCTTGTACGGGTCAGAGAACATCAGGTGCAGGAAGTTCTCGCAGTAGAGGAGGTCGGGCTTCGGGTGATTAAACGGTTTGCCCTGACTGACGCGGAAAATATCGGCCGTGATGGTGCGGACTTTGGAGATCGCGATGGCGGCGGCTTCGTCGAAGTGCTCGAGGTCGCGCTGGTGGTTGTTACTCGCGAGATGCGGATAGTAAGCGCCGAGGGCGTTGAGCGAAGCGGAGAGCATCGCCATCGGATGCGAGTCACGCGGGAAAGTCTGGATGAAGCGGCGCATGCCCTCGCGAAGCGGAGCGTTTTCACCGAGCAGGCCGGAAAATTTCGCGCGCTGAGCTTTGTCCGGGAGCTCGCCGTTCATGACGAGGTAGGCCGTTTCGACGAAGTCGGATTTCTCCGCGAGTTGCTCGATCGGGTATCCGCGGTACCGGAGGATGCCCTGTTCGCCGTCGATGAAGGTGATCGCGCTGGTGCAGGAGCCGGTGTTGCCGAATCCGTCGTCGTACGTGATGTAGCCGGTCTCGGCGCGCAGCTTGCCGATATCGACGGCATGTTCCCCCTCGGAGCCGATCATGACCGGCAGCGTGAGTTCTTTGTCGTCGAGTTTCAGCAGGGCGGTTTTGGGCATACGGTTGACCAGAGCAAAAAACGCTCCCCTTGCAAAGAAAAGTTACCCCCGGCCCCGGGCAGCAGGGCGTCATTAGAAACCCGCGCCGCAGTGTTAGGAAATGTGTTCAGGGGAAACTGAAGGCGGATCGATGCAGGCGGGGTGCCCTCACCTCGCATGGACATCGGTCCTGCTAGCGACGCGAGGGCACCACGCCTACATCGGAAAGAATCCAGCCCTAGGAACGATTCGTTCAGGCCGTCACGCCCGCAGCGACGTCGGCGAAGTTTTTGTAGATCTGGAGACCCTTGGCCTGGCTCTTTTCCGGATGGAACTGCGTGGCGAAACAGTTGCCGCGACCGATTGCCGCCGTGAAATTGCCACCGTAATCGCACTCCGCGAGCACCAGCGACGAATCGGCCGGGACGCAGTGGAAACTGTGCACGAAGTAAACGTTCTCGCCTGATGTCTTCAGCGTGGCCGCGAGTGGCGACGAGGGCTGGGTGAACGTGATCGTGTTCCAGCCCATGTGCGGAATCTTGAATTCCGGCGGACGGCGGAAACGGACAACTTTACCCGGGAAAATGCCGAGGCCGGTGACGCCGCCGCTTTCTTCAGAGGTGTCGAACAGTGCCTGCATCCCGAGGCACACGCCGAGGAACGGACGTCCGTCGGCGATCCAGCCACGCACGGTGTCGTCGAGTTTCGAAGCGCGGAGAGCCGCCACGCAGTCACCGAGTGCGCCGACGCCAGGAAGCATCAAGCCATCGATCTCGCAGCCGATGTCGGCCGGCGTATGCACCACCACCGGAGTAGCACCGACGGCTTCGAAGGCCTTGGTGACGCTGCGGAGATTGCAGATACCGTTGTCGATGACGGCGATTTTGGCGGAGGTGGACATGATGGAAACGGTCGGAAGTTATCCGTCGTCGAAGCGCTTTTGGCAAGCGGCGGGAGACCGCTCCAAGAAAACCTGAGCAAACTCAGGCCTCAAGTCGCGCGGACTTATCGGCCGGTTTCTCGCGGAAGGCCGCCGCAAACTGCGACAAAGCGACCGCGATAAGCGCGATGACTGCGTCAGCAGGTTCACGCTGCCAGAGGTGATAAAAGACCGCACCAGCCGCGATCGCCGCGAGCAGCGTGATCACGCGACCGAGACCGCGGGCCGCGTTCTGCAAAGCGACATTCCCCGACGCAGCGATCCGATTTTGCGCCCAGCTGACGAAAGCCACCAGCGCCACTGCCGGGAGGACAAACTTAAGCGCCATCCAACCCAGCGCGCGCCAGCCATCGAGCGGCACGCCCGACAGGATTTGCCAGGCGAACCACAGGCAGGTCGCAAAAAACGCCCACTGACATGCGCGCCAGGCAATCGCTCGATAGCCGCCCAGCGTGCGGATGTGCGCGGCTACGGGCACCAGTGTGCCGAAAAACTCCCTGCGGTTCATCTCTGTCTTCATGGGGTAAGGGCGGCGGCGAAAGCAAAAGGTCCGCATCGGGCGATGCGGACCTTGGAGTGAGAGTTGTTAGATTTTCCCCTTCGTGCTCGGCAGCTGATCTGCGGCGCGCGGGTCGATCTGAGTGGCGACGTCGAGGGCGCGGGCGAGGCCTTTGAAGATCGCCTCGGCGACGTGGTGCGGCTCTTCGCCGTACTCGAGTTTCACGTGCAGGTTGCAGCCGAGCGCGTTGCTGAAGGCGCGGGAAAACTCCTTCACGAGCACGATGTTGAAATCGCGCACGAACATCGTCGGCGCCTCGGCGTCGTACACGAGGTGCGGGCGTCCGCCGATATCGACGACGACGCGGGCGAGCGACTCGTCCATCGGGAGGAAAAAGAATCCGTAGCGGCGGATGCCGAGTTTGTCGCCGAGCGCCTGTTTGAAGGCTTCGCCGAGCACGATGCCAACGTCTTCGACGGTGTGGTGATAATCCACAGCGATGTCGCCGATGCACTTCACGTCGAGGTCGAATAGGCCGTGCTTCGCGAAGAGCGTGAGCATGTGATCGAAAAACGGGACGCCCGTATCGATCGTGGACTTGCCCGCGCCGTCGATGGCGAGAGAGAGCGTGATGTCGGTTTCCGCGGTTTTACGCGCGATCTTGGCTATGCGTGTTGGAGCCATGCTTGGAGTTTTTCGTCGAGGGTGAGCATTTCCTCGTCGGTGCCGACGCTGATGCGCAGGAATGACGCGGTCAAGGGATGGCTCGGGAAGTAGCGGACGAGCACTTTGTTTTTGTAGAGAAAATCGTAGGCGGACTTCGCCACGGCCGGGCCACTTTCGCCTTTCGCGTTTTTGGGTTCGGTGAAGATGAAGTTGGCCTGCGAACGGTAGGTGAACCAGCCGAGTTCCTGCCACTCGTGGATATAGAAATCGCGGGTCTCTTTCACCTTCGTGATGATTCCGTGGTAATAATCCATGTCGCCGACGGCGGCGAGGGCGGCGGCTTGGGAGAGGCGGTTGACGTTGTAGCTGTCGCGGACGCGGTCGAGGACGTCGATCACTTCAGGGTGAGCGAGCGCGTAACCGACGCGGATACCGGCGAGCGCGTAGGCTTTCGAGAGTGTGCGCGTGATGACGAGATTCGGGTACTTCGCGAGGAGCGGCACGGCGTCCTGCTTGGCGAAGAGCGCGTAGGCTTCATCGACGACGAAGAGGCCTTTGAAAACTTTCAGCGCGGCCTCGATTTCGTCGCGGGTGAAGGCGACGCCGGTCGGTGCGTTGGGCGAGGTCAGGAAGAACGCGCGGGCTTTCGACTCGGCGATTTGCGCGAGCGGGAGCTGCATCGTGCGGTCGAAATCGATGGTCTGCACGCGGCCATCCTGGATCGCGACGAGCACGGGATAGAGCGAGTAACTCGGCAGCGTGTAGCCGGCGCCGGAGTTGGCGTCGCAGAAGGCGCGGACGAGGAGGTTGAGGATGTCGTCGGAGCCGTTGCCAATGCAGACATGCGCCTCGGTGAGGCCGTGGCCGTGGAGTTTGGCGACGGCGGCGCGGAGCGGACTGGCCTTGGGATTAGGATACAGGCGGAGCGAGTTGCCGTCTTCGCCGACTTCGCGGCGGATCGCCTCGGCCACGCGAGGGCTGGGCGCGTAGGGGCATTCGTTGGTGTTGAGTTTCACCCAGCCGGATTCGGTCGGCTGGAGTCCCGGCGTGTACGCGTGGAGCTGGGCGACGTGCGGTAGAGCGAGGGAGGACGGCGAGGGCATGACGAAGCGGATGTTGAAGCGCAAAGACGCGAAGGTGCAAAGACCGATCCGCGAAGAAAACCCGGTAGAGACAAGCCAGCAGAGCAGCTACAGTTATCGAAGACCCTGCTTCTTCGCTCCGACCTTAGCGTCTTCGCGTCTTTGCGATTAACCTAAACGTCGAAGGCGATTGGCTCACGTGCGGATCTTCACCGAGCGGCCGTGGGCATCGAGTTTCTCCATCGCAGCGAATGCGGCGACGACTTCGTTGCCCTTCTTCACGGCAGCGGGGCCGTATTTCACGATGCTGGTGCGGCGCATGAAATCGGTGACGCGCAGTCCGCTGAAGAAGCGACCGGTGCGACCGGTGGGCAGCACATGGCTCGGGCCTGCGGTGAAATCGCCGAGGGCGGTCGGCGTGTTTTCACCGATGAGGATCGAGCCGGCAGTGGTGATTTCCTTGGTGAGCTTTTTCACCGAGGCGTCTTTCACCATGAGTTCGAGATGCTCGGGAGCGACGTAGTTCGCGATCTCGACGATCTGCGCGAGCGTGGAGACCTCGATCGCGGCGAAACCGTGCGTGAGCACGCTCTGCATTTTCTCGGAGCGGGTGAGCACTTTGAGCTGCGCCTGAACTTCGGCAGCGACGTCGTCGATGATCTTTTGGGAGGTGGCGACCAGGTAAACTTTTTCGCGGCCGGAGCCGTGCTCGGCCTGAGCGAGAAGATCGGCGGCAACGTAGTCGGCGCGCGCGGTTTCGTCGGCAACGATCATGACTTCGCTCGGGCCGGGCAGCGAATCCACGCCGACCGTACCGAAGACCTGGCGCTTGGCTTCGCAGACGTAGGCGTTGCCCGGGCCGAAAACTTTATCGACGGCCATGACATTGGTCGTGCCGTAGGCCATCGCTCCGATGGCTTGAACGCCACCGATGCGGTAAACTTCGTCGATACCCACGAGGTGGAGAGCAGCAAGCAGGCCGGGGGCGACTTTGCCCGACGGATCGGACGGCGTGAAGACGGCGATCTCGGGACAGCCCGCGAGTTTCGCGAGCGTGGCGGTCATGAGCACGGTCGAGACGAGCGGGACTTGTCCGCCGGGAACGTAGAGGCCGACACGGCGTATCGGGTGAAACACTTCGCCCACTTCGGCGCCCTGCTTGTTTTTGCCGGTCCAGTCGGCAGGCAGGGTCTTTTTGTTAAAGGCGACGATGTTCTCGTGAGCGGCCTCCATGGCTTTGCGGTTGGCAGGAGCGAGCGCCTTGAAGGCCGTCTCGAAGTCTGACGACTTCATCCGGAACTCGCGGGCGCGGAGTTTGGCGCCGTCGAACTTGGCCGCGTAGTAGGCGACGGCTTCGTCGCTGCGGTGGCGGATGTCGGCAAGGATGGCGGCGACGCTGTCTTGGATTTCCTTCGTCGCGGCTGCGCTGCGGCAGAAATCGGCGAGATCGGATTGGAACGTTTTGGAGGAGGTTCGGAGGAGTCGCACGGAGTTTGGGTAAACGGAACGGAGGGATTAGCGGGCGCCACTGATGAGCGGCTGCTCGAAAGTACTGGCGGGGAAAGTTTCGTTGAGCGCTATACGGTCGAAGGTGATCGTGATCACGCGCGTTTTGCCGTCGGCACCTGCGGCGGCAGTCGCGATGAGCTTCCGGGGAAACCGCACACCTGCGACCATGATCTCGCCTTCTTCGCGAATAACGCCGACGGGCAGCGTCTCGGTGAGGAGCAGGCGGCCGGTCGCGATCTCGAAGTAGCGGACGAACTCGATGCCCGGGCCGTAGCTCATGACGAGTTTGCGGCATTTGACGCCGTCGAGCTCGGTCTCCCCTTTATCCATGATCGCGCCGCCATGCTGCTCGATGCCGCGCCAGAAATAGAGGTTTTCCCACGTATTGGCGCGGAGGCGTTTGATCTGTTCCTTGCCCAGGCCCACGTTTTGCACGCGAGCGCCACCAGTCGCGACCGGTTCGACCCGGCGCCAGCCGAAGTAGTTGTCTAGGCCGGTGATATCGACCGACTTCTCGGAGCTAACGACGAGGCGGTGCTGGCAGGGTTTTTGGAAGATGATCTCGATGCTGGATTTGCCGGGATTCGTGGCTCCAGCGGGCGTCTCGGTCATCTCGATACTGCCGAAATAGTGGATCGAGTTAATCGCATCGAGCGCCGCATCGCCGCCGAGATAGGCACGGGCTTTGGCCAGAAGCGCATCGGCGTCCGGGGTGCTGGCCGGCAACGACGCGGACCAGACAGTGAGGGCGGTGAGGATCGTGATGAGTCGTTTCATGGTCGGAGGGCGCGGCTGACCGGCGCGGGCGGATTTATTCCCACTCGATGGTCGCGGGCGGCTTCGAACTGATGTCGAGCACCACTCGGCTGACGCCACGGACCTCGTTGGTGATGCGGTTGGAGATCGTTTGGAGAAGATCGTACGGCAGGCGTGACCAGTCGGCCGTCATGGCGTCGATGCTCTCAACGACTCGGACTGCGATCACGTAGGCGTAGTTCCGTTCGTCGCCGATAACGCCGACGGATTTCACCGGGAGAAACACGCAGAACGACTGCCAGACTTTCCAATAGAGGCCCGACTTCATCATCTCGTCCTGGAGAATAAAGTCGGCCTCGCGGAGGATGTTTAATTTCTCCGCCGTGATGTCGCCGAGTACGCGCACGCCGAGACCGGGGCCGGGGAACGGCTGGCGCCAGACGACTTCCTTCGGCAGGCCGAGCGCGGTGCCGACGGCGCGAACCTCGTCTTTGAAGAGCTCGCGGAGCGGCTCAAGGAGCTTGAGCTTCATGCGCTCGGGAAGGCCGCCGACGTTGTGGTGCGACTTGATGAGCGATGCGGGATTATTCCCGATCTGCACGCTCTCGATGACGTCGGGATAGAGCGTGCCCTGCGCGAGGAACTCGGCGCGACCGGCGATGGATTTGAGCGAGTCCTCAAAGACTTTGACGAAGGTGTTGCCGATGATCTTGCGCTTGGCCTCGGGCTCGCTGACGCCCTTGAGTTTCTTAAGGAAAAGCGCCTCAGAGTCGGCGACGCGGAGGTCGATCTTGAAGTTACGTTTGTAGAGTGAAACGACGTACTCGCGTTCGCCTTTGCGGAGGAGGCCGTTGTCCACGAAAACACACGTCAGCTGCTTGCCGATGGCCGCGTGAATCAACGCCGCCGCGACCGACGAATCAACGCCGCCGGAGAGACCGAGCAGCACGCGGCTCTTGCCAACCGTGTCACGGATTTCCTGGATCTTGCGCTTGATGAAATCGGCCGTGGACCAGTCGCCGGTGCAACCGCAGATGCCGACGAGGAAATTCCGAATGATGTCCGTGCCACGCTCGCTGTGGAAAACCTCCGGGTGAAACTGCAGCGCATAGAAGCGGCGCTCGGCATTTTGCATCGCCGCGTACTCGGAGTTTTCCGTGCGGGCGACGGCTTTGAAGCCCGTCGGCACCTTCACGAGCTTGTCGCCGTGGGAGTTCCAGACTTTGAGCTTTTTCGGGAGTCCTTTGAAGAGCGGGCTCTTCTCAAAAATCTCCAGCGTGCCGTGGCCGAACTCGCGGCGCTCGCCCTTCGCGACTTTGCCGCCGAGGAAGTGCCCCATGAGCTGGAGGCCGTAGCAAATACCGAGGATCGGCACGCCCAGATCGAAGACCGCCTTGTCTGGGTGCGGCGCATCCTTCGAGTACACACTTTGCGGACCGCCCGAGAAGATCACGCCGATCACGCCATCGGCCTTCAGCTGCGCGGCCGGAGTCGAGTAGTGATAGATCTTCGAGTAAACTTGGCACTCGCGGATACGGCGGGCGATGACCTGGGTGAACTGGGAGCCGAAATCGAGGACGGCGATGGTCTGTGGCATGGAATAAAACCGGGGAAAAAACCGCAGCCGCCCCTCCACCGCAAGAGTGGATTCCGAAGCCGGGTTTGGCCGCGGGTTGCTCGCCGAAGTGACATGCGCCCGAAACGTCGCGGTATTTTGCAGTGCGATTTCGCGAAATCCGTGCGTTTTGCAGCGCAACATAATCTTAACTTGGCTGGACACAACAGGTTGGGAACTTCAGGAAGTTAGCCGGTCCGGTTTGTTAGTTCGCAGCGTTACCTTCCCTTCCGGCGAGAACGACACCTGAAGCCGGACAATGGGTCTGACTGCGCGGACCGTCCAAATCCTCCCGCCGGTCGTCATCAGCCTTCGGATACAACCTACTCTATGAAACGCGCCAAAGTCGCCGCGAAACGTGCCCGCAAACCCCAATCCGTGTCTGCGCCGCCCGACGATGGGGCTGCTTTGTTCATGCGGCAGCTCGTCGCCACGCTTGACGCTGTGGAGGACGGCGATTTTTCGGCGCGGCTGCCGGTCGATCGCGTCGGCCTCGAAGGCCGCGCAGCCACAAGCCTAAACGCGATCTGCGCGCGCATGGAGCGCTTCAACACCAGCCTGCTGCGCTTGCGCCGCCAAGTAGGCGAAGAAGGTAAGATCAGCGAGCGCCTCGTCATAGGCGACTCGGTCGGCAGCTGGTCTGAGCGAATCGAGGCGATCAACGCGCTCGTCGACGAACTCTCACAGCCGACCGTGGAAATGGGCCGCGTGATTGGTGCCGTTGCCAAAGGCGATCTTGCCCAACAGATGCCGCTCGAACTCGGCGGGCGTCCGCTGAAGGGCGAATATCTCCGCACCGCCAAGCTCGTGAACGGCATGGTCGGCCAGCTCGGCGCGTTCTCGGTCGAAGTTATACGCGTGGCTCGCGAGGTCGGTACCGAGGGCAAACTCGGCGGCCAGGCCCAGGTCAAAGGCGTGTCGGGCGTGTGGAAGGAGTTAACCGAATCGGTTAACCAAATGGCCGGTAATCTCACGGCGCAGGTGCGTAACATCGCCGACGTGACCATCGCGGTCGCGAAGGGCGATTTGTCCCGCAAAATCACCGTCGATGTGCGCGGTGAAATTCTCCAGCTGAAGGAAGCCATCAACGTCATGGTGGACCAACTACGGTCGTTCGCGGCTGAAGTGACGCGCGTGGCCCGCGAAGTCGGCACCGAAGGCAAACTCGGCGGCCAGGCCGTGGTTCCCGGTGTCGCCGGTACGTGGAAGGATCTCACCGACTCTGTGAACGCGATGGCGTCCAACCTCACCGACCAGGTGCGCAACATCGCCGGCGTGACCACGGCCGTCGCACGCGGTGACTTGTCGCGCAAGATCACCGTCGACGTGAAGGGCGAGATCCTCGAACTGAAGGAAACGATCAACACGATGGTGGACCGCTTGAACGCGTTCGCCTCCGAAGTATCCCGCGTCGCCCGCGAAGTCGGCACCGAAGGCAAACTCGGCGGCCAGGCCCAGGTGCCGGGCGTCGCCGGCACTTGGAAGGATTTGACGGATAACGTGAACTCCATGGGCAACAATTTGACCGCCCAGGTGCGTAACATCGCCGACGTCACCACCGCCGTCGCGAAAGGCGACTTGTCGCGCAAGATCACCGTCGATGTCCGCGGCGAAATTCTAGAGCTCAAGAACACCATCAACACGATGGTCGACCAGCTCAATGGCTTCGCTTCCGAAGTGACGCGCGTCGCCCGTGAAGTCGGGACCGAAGGCAAACTCGGCGGCCAGGCGACGGTGCCCGGAGTGGCTGGTACGTGGAAAGATCTTACAGACAATGTGAACTCCATGGCGTCGAACTTAACCGGCCAGGTGCGCAACATTGCCGACGTGACCACCGCCGTCGCGAAAGGGGATTTATCGCGCAAAATCACCGTGGACGTGCGCGGTGAGATTCTCGAACTCAAGAACACCATCAACACGATGGTCGACCAGCTCAACGGCTTCGCCTCCGAAGTGTCCCGAGTTGCTCGCGAAGTCGGTACGGAAGGCAAGCTCGGCGGTCAGGCTCAGGTGCAAGGCGTCGGTGGCACGTGGAAGGATCTCACCGACAACGTGAATTCCATGGCGAACAACCTGACCACTCAGGTGCGCAACATCGCCGACGTGACCACAGCGGTCGCGAAAGGCGATTTGTCGCGCAAGATCACCGTCGATGTCCGCGGCGAAATTCTAGAGCTGAAGAACACCATCAACACGATGGTCGACCAGCTCAACGGCTTCGCCTCCGAGGTGTCGCGCGTCGCCCGCGAAGTCGGCACCGAAGGCAAGCTCGGCGGTCAGGCACAGGTGCAAGGCGTCGCCGGTACTTGGAAAGATCTTACAGACAACGTGAACTTGATGGCCGCGAATTTGACTGGCCAGGTGCGTAACATCGCCGAGGTCGCGACCGCCGTCGCGAGAGGTGACTTGTCGCGCAAGATCACGGTGGACGTGAAGGGCGAAATCCTGGAGCTGAAAAACACCATCAACACCATGGTCGACCAGCTCAACGGCTTCGCCGCCGAAGTGACGCGCGTCGCTCGCGAAGTAGGTACCGAAGGCGAACTCGGCGGTCAGGCCGTCGTGCCCGGCGTCGGTGGTACTTGGAAGGATTTGACCGACTCCGTGAACGCGATGGCGACCAACCTCACCACGCAGGTTCGCAACATTGCCGACGTGACCACCGCCGTCGCGAGAGGCGATTTGTCCCGCAAGATCACGGTGAACGTGAAGGGCGAGATCCTCGCGCTTAAAGACACCATCAACACCATGGTGGACCAGCTCAACGGCTTCGCTTCTGAAGTGACGCGCGTCGCTCGCGAGGTCGGCACCGAAGGCAAGCTCGGCGGCCAGGCTCAAGTGCAAGGCGTCGCCGGTACGTGGAAGGATCTCACCGACAACGTGAACTCCATGGCCGACAATCTCACCGGCCAGGTGCGTAACATCGCCGAGGTCACGACCGCCGTCGCGAAAGGCGATTTATCCCGCAAGATCACCGTGGACGTGAAGGGCGAAATTCTCGCGCTCAAAGACACCATCAACACCATGGTGGACCAGCTCAACGGCTTCGCTTCCGAGGTGACCCGCGTCGCCCGCGAAGTCGGTACCGAAGGCAAACTCGGCGGCCAGGCCGTCGTGCCCGGTGTCGCCGGTACTTGGAAAGATCTTACCGATAACGTTAACTCCATGGCGAACAACCTGACCACTCAGGTGCGCAACATCGCCGAGGTGACCATCGCCGTCGCGAACGGCGACTTGTCGCGCAAAATCACCGTCGATGTGCGCGGTGAGATTCTGCAGCTGAAAGAAACGATCAACACGATGGTCGAGCAGCTCCGCTCCTTCGCCTCCGAGGTTACGCGCGTCGCCCGCGAAGTCGGCACCGAAGGTCGTCTCGGCGTGCAAGCCGTGGTGCCCGGCGTCGCCGGTACGTGGAAGGATTTGACCGACTCCGTGAACGCGATGGGCGCCAACCTCACCGGCCAGGTGCGTAACATCGCCGAGGTAACGACCGCCGTGGCTCGCGGCGACTTGTCGCGCAAGATCACGGTGGACGTGAAAGGTGAAATCCTGGAGCTCAAAAACACCATTAACACGATGGTGGACCAGCTCAACGCCTTCGCCGCCGAAGTGACTCGTGTCGCCCGCGAAGTCGGCACCGAAGGCAAGCTCGGCGGCCAGGCCCTCGTGCCAGGCGTCGCTGGTACTTGGAAGGATTTGACCGACTCCGTGAACGTCATGGCTGCCAACTTGACCGACCAGGTTTCCGGTATCGTGAAAGTCGTGACAGCGGTGGCCAACGGCAATCTCCGCCAGAAGCTCACCGTGGAAGCGAAGGGCGAAGTCGCCGCGCTCGCCGAGACGATCAACAATATGACCGACACGCTCGCGACTTTCGCCGAGCAGGTGACGAACGTCGCCCGCGAGGTCGGCGTTGAAGGCCGTCTCGGCGGTCAGGCCCACGTGCCCGGCACCGCTGGCACATGGAAGGATTTGACCGGTAACGTGAACCTCCTCGCCGCCAATCTCACCACCCAGGTTCGCGCGATCGCCGAGGTCGCCACCGCCGTGACCAAAGGCGATTTGACGCGCTCCATTCAGGTCGATGCGCGCGGTGAAGTCGCCGAGCTCAAGGACAACATCAACACGATGATCTACAATCTCCGCAACACCACGGAGACGAATCAAGAGCAGGACTGGCTCAAAACCAATCTCACCAAGTTCGCGCGCATGCTCCAGGGTCAGCGCGATCTTTCCACCGTTGGTCAGATGCTCCTCTCCGAACTCGCGCCGCTCGTCGATGCCCAGCAAGGCGCGATCTATCAGATGGACGACGATGACGAAAAAGTCCTCCCCTCCCTGCGCCTTCTCGCTGGTTACGCACAGCGCCCCGGACAACCCAATCGCATCGCCGCCGGCGAAGGCCTGGTCGGCCAGTGTGCTGTCGAGCGTCAGCGGATACTGCTCAACGACATTCCCGCAGGCTATACCCGCGTCCACTCCAGCCTCGGTGAAGCATCGCCCGCCAGCATCATCGTATTGCCCGTACTCTTCGAAGGTCAGACGAAAGCCGTGATCGAGCTCGCCTCGCTCCATCCCTTCAGCATCACGCACATCGCCTTCCTCGAGCAGCTCACGCAGTCCATCGGCGTCGTGCTCAACACCATCGAGGCCACGATGCGCACGGAGAATCTTCTCCAGCAATCGCAGCAACTCACCGTCGAGCTTCAGTCGCAGCAAAAAGAACTTCAGCAGACCAACGAAGAGCTCGCCGAAAAAGCCTCCCAACTCGCCGATCAAAACGCCGAGGTGGAGCGCAAAAATCGCGAGGTGGAACAGGCCCGCCGCGCGCTCGAAGAAAAAGCCGCCGAGCTCGCGCTCACCTCGAAGTATAAATCCGAGTTCCTCGCCAACATGTCGCACGAGCTGCGCACGCCGCTCAACTCGATCCTCATCCTCGGCCAGCAACTCGCGGACAACGGCGCGGGCAACCTCTCCAACAAACAGGTCGAGTTCGCCCGCAACATTCACTCGTCCGGATCCGACTTGCTCAACCTCATCACAGACATCCTCGACTTGTCGAAGATCGAGTCCGGCACCGTCACGGTGGACGCCGAGGAGATCAGCTTCGTGTCGTTGCGTGACTCCATCGAACGCAACTTCCGCCACATCGCCGACTCGAAGAGCCTGCCCTTCGTCGTCGATTTTCAGCCTGATTTGCCACGCATGATGGCGACCGATCCGAAGCGCCTGCAGCAGATCCTGAAGAACCTGCTCTCAAACGCGTTCAAGTTCACCGGCCAGGGCCAGGTCACTGTTCACGTTAGCGCCCCGTCCGAAGGATGGACCGCAACCCATCCCGTGCTGAAACGCACGCCACACGTCATCGCGTTTTCGATCACCGACACCGGCATCGGCATCGCGCTGGAAAAACAGAAACTCATCTTCGAGGCCTTCCAACAGGCCGACGCCGGCACCAGCCGCAAGTACGGCGGCACCGGTCTCGGTCTCGCGATCTCTCGCGAACTCGCGACCCTGCTCGGCGGCGAAATCCGTCTCGCCAGCACGCCCGGCCAGGGCAGCACGTTCACGCTTTACCTGCCGCAGTACTACATCGAGCAGTCGCCGGACAAAGTCCGCGCCAATCCCGCCACGCCCGTGCCGCTCGTCCTTCCCGCGCCACGCGAAGACACCATTCTCGACGACCGCGAATCTATCGGCTCCGACGACCAGACGCTCCTCATCGTCGAAGACGACCCACACTACGGTCGCGTGCTGCTTGGTCTCGCCCGTGAAAAAGGCTTCAAGGGCATCGTCGCGAACCGAGGCAACGCCGCCCTCGCCCTCGCGCGCCAGTACCTGCCCACCGCCATCACCTTGGATATTTTCCTCCCCGACATGCTCGGCTGGACCGTGCTGAACAATCTGAAGCTCAACCCGCACACCCGCCACATCCCCGTGCAGATCATCTCCGCCGAGGAAGAGCGCTCGCACGCGCTCACTCACGGAGCTTTCGCCTCCACCGTAAAGCCCGCCACGACCGAAGGCCTCGACCAATGCTTCGAGCGTATCAAGCGCTTCGTCGAACCACACATGAAGCGCCTCCTCGTCGTCGAGGATAATGACATCGAGCGCGACAGCATCGTAGAACTCCTCACGCACGACGACATCGAGATCGCCACTGCTTCGACCGGTGCCGACGCCCTCGAAAAACTCCTCGACCGCACCTTCGACTGCTGCGTCCTCGACCTCCGCCTGCCCGACATGAGCGGATTCGAGTTGCTCGGCCGCATCCAGGCCGACGCTACCCTGCGCGACATCCCGATTGTCGTCTTCACCGGCAAAGACCTGAGCGCCGACGAGGAGAAAAAACTCCGCACCATGGCGAAGAGCATTCTGGTCAAAGACGTCCAGTCCCCCGAGCGCCTCTTCGACGAAACCGCACTCTTCCTCCACCGCGTCGTCTCGGAACTCCCCGAGGCGAAACAGCAGATGCTCGACCGCCTCCACGCCTCGAACGACACGCTTAAAGGCCGCAAGGTGCTCATCGTCGACGACGACGCGCGCAATATTTTCGCGCTCACCACCATGCTCGAAAATCAGGAGATGAACGTCATCAGCGCCACCAACGGCCGCCAGGCCATTGAGCTCATCCAGCAGCAGTCCGACATCGGCGTCGTCCTCATGGATATCATGATGCCCGAGATGGACGGCTACGAAACGATGCGCGAGATCCGCAAAGACCCCCGCTTCACCGCCCTCCCCATCCTCTCGCTCACCGCTAAGGCAATGAAGGGCGACCGCGAAAAGTGCCTCGCTGCGGGTGCCTCCGACTACATCGCGAAGCCCGTTAACACCAACGAACTCCTCTCGCTCCTGCGCGTATGGCTCTACCGATGACACCGCACGAGCCCGATCCATCAAACCAATCCAAGCCCGTGGTGAACTCCGCTCATCCGCTCGACCTCGCCGCCGCCGCTCCCGTCAGCCTGCTCATCGTCGATGACGAGGCGCGCAATCTCGACGTCCTCGAAAGCATCCTCTCCTCGCCCGACTACCGCCTCGTCCGCGCGCTCACCGCCGAGCGCGCCCTGCGCGAGCTCCTCGAGGGTGAATTCGCCGCCATCATACTCGACATTCAGATGCCCGAGATGAGCGGCATCGAACTCGCCCACCTCATCAAGCAGCGCAAACGCACCCAGCACATCCCGATCATTTTTCTCACCGCCTACTTCCAGGAAGATAAGGACGTACTCGAAGGCTACGAAATCGGCGCAGTCGATTACCTCACCAAGCCCATCAATCCGCAGATCCTGAAATCCAAGGTCAGCGTCTTCGTGGATCTCTTCCGCAAAACCCGCGCCCTCGCCGCAACCAACACCGCGCTCGAACAGGAAATCATCCAGCGCGAACACGCCGAAACGTCCCTTCGCGTCCTCAACAACGAACTCGAAGCCCGCGTGCAGGCGCGCACCGCCGAGCTCATGCGCCTCAACGACGAGCTCCGCGAACGCGGCAAAGCCCTCCGCGACAGCGAACGCCGCTTCCGCAACATGGCCGACCACTCGCCCATGATGCTCTGGCTCACTTCCGCCAACGGCGCCTGCACTTACCTCAATCGCGGCTGGAGCGAATTCACCGGCCAGAAACCCGATGACGCGCTCGGCGACGCCTGGTTCGATGTCATCCACCCCGAAGAGCGCACGCCCTCGCTCGGCGTTTTCCACCACGCCAATCTCAACCGCGAAGCCTTCCGTCACGAGTACCGCCTCCTCCGTAAAGACGGCGAATACCGCTGGGCGCTCAACGCCGCCGTCCCGCGCTTCGACGAGTCCGGCGAATTCCTCGGCCACATTGGCTCGATCATCGACATCACCGATCGCAAAAACGCCGAGCGCGCCCTCGAACAGGCCCGCGATCTCGCCCTCGCCGGCTCCCGCGCAAAAGACGATTTCCTCGCCACGCTTTCCCACGAGCTGCGCACCCCGCTCAATCCCGTACTCCTCCTCGCCAGCGAAGCCGCCTCCAATTCCGACCTGCCCGTCGAAGTACGCGCTGATTTCGATGTCATCGCCCGCAGCGTCGCCCTCGAAGCCCGCCTCATCGACGACCTCCTCGACCTCACCCGCATCACCCGCGGCAAACTCGCGCTCGAAATCAGCGCGCACGACATCCACGCCATCCTGCACGAAGCCGCCGCCACCGTGGCCCCCGACATCGCGCAAAAAAATCTCACGCTCACCCTCAACCTCAACGCCCCGCTACACATCGTCCCCGGCGACAATGTCCGCCTCCAGCAGGTGTTCTGGAACGTCCTCAAAAACTCCGTGAAGTTCACCCCCACCGGAGGCCTCATCACCGTGGAGTCTGCGGTGAGCACCGCCGGTGATCGTATCGAAATTAAAATCACCGACACCGGCATCGGCCTCACCGAAGCGGAAACCTCTCGCGCCTTCGACGCCTTCTCCCAAGGCGACCACGCCTCCAGCCCGAGCACGCATCGCTTCGGCGGCCTCGGCCTCGGCCTGGCGATTTCCCGCACCCTCATTGAGCAGCACGGCGGCTCGATCGCCGCCAGCAGCGCGGGCCGGGGACATGGAGCCACCTTCACCATAGAACTCCCCCTCGCCGAGAAAGACGTACTCACCACGGATGATACCGCCGGAGAAAAATCATCGCCCACGATCACCGCGGAGAAATCCGCGCCCGGCGCGATTCGTGGCCGCATTCTCCTCGTCGAAGATCACGAACCCACCCGCGTCGCGCTCGAGCGTCTCCTCATCCGCCGCCGCTTCGAGATCGTCAGCGCCGCGTCACTCGCCGAGGCCCGCAAAGCCGCCGAGCCCGGTGGCTTCGACCTGCTCATCTCCGACATCGGCCTGCCCGACGGCAATGGCTACGATCTCATGGCCGAGCTCCGCACCCGCTTCAATCTGCCCGGTATCGCCCTCAGCGGCTACGGCATGGATGAAGATATCGCCCGCAGCGAAGCCGTCGGCTTCCGCCATCACCTGACCAAGCCCGTCCGCGTCCAGGCACTCGATAAAGCGCTGGCATCGCTCATACACTAGCAGCCGTTTGGACTTTGTCCGCCTGCGCTGGAGTGCCCTGCTTCGTCAACGCCGCAACCGCGGGAAAACCTGCCTGCCCAGAAGCGAACGGCACCGCCCCCCGCATGTGTTAACCAGCCAGCCAGCCCCGGCGAAACATTCCCCTAGCCTCCCCCCGGGAAAGTTCCTAGTCCCTAGATCGTCAGATACGATCGCCCCGTCGCTTCCGCCACACGCCTTGGCAACCCGAACTCCGTTCACGCCGCACCCCGCCTCGTCATGACTCTGACTGCCCGCCTCACCTTGGTGATGGTCGCCCTCGTCGTCGCGACCGCCGCCGCCGTGGGTTTTTTAACCTACCATAATCTCCAGGCCGTCGTCCTCCCCGTCGAACTCGCGCGCCTCCAATCTCACGTGCAACAACTCGCCGTGAAACTCGACGAAAGCGTCTCCGCCGCACGCAACGACGCCGCCGCCTTCGCCAGCGCCGCCGCCCTCGAAGGCATCATCCGTGCCCGCGAAAACGACGGCACCGATCCCGAAGGCGGCATCCCCGAAACCATCTGGCGCGACCGCCTCGCCAGGCGCTTCGCCGCCGAGCTCGCCGCCAAACCCTACTACCTCAAATTCCGCCTCATCGGCACCGCCCACGAGGGCCGCGAAATCGTCCGCGTGGACCGCTTCGACACCTACGACGGCATCCGCATCGTCCCCGAACCCGAACTCCAGCCCAAGGGCTCGCGCTTCTTCTTCACCGAAACCCTCCGCCTCCCCAAAGGCCAAGTCTACGTCTCCCCCATCACGCTCAACCAGGAGGACGGCGTCATCCATGAGCCCCACGCCCCCATGCTCCGCACCGGCGTGCCCATCCACGCCCGGTCCGGCCAGCCCTTCGGCATCATCCTCATTAACGTCGACATGCGCCCCATCTTCGCGCGCCTGAAAGCACCCGAGCACACCCGCGGCACCGTCTACATCGTCAACGACCAGGGCGACTTCCTCCTCCACCCCGACCGCGCCAAAGAATTCGGCTTCGACCTCGGTAAACGCCACCGCCTGCCCGACGATTTCCCCGCGCTCGAAGGCGTGCATACCGCCACCGCCCCCGGCACCCGACTCTTCCGCAGCCCCGACGGCACCGAATTCGGCGCTGCCTTCACGCCGGTCAAACCCGCCTCCGGCCCCGGCGTCGTCCTCGTGGAGATCGTGCCCAAAGATCAACTACTCCAGTCCACCCGCTCCGTCCGCGATTCCAGCCTCCTCGGCGCGCTTCTCGCCGCCGCCTGCGCCACCCTCCTCGCCGCCCTCCTCGCCCGCTCCCTCAGCAAACCCGTCGTCCAGCTCACCACCGCCGTCAAAGCCTTCGCCTCCGGCAACTCCGCGCCCCTCCCCGTCGCCGCCCCCGGCGAGATGGGCGTCCTCGCCCGCTCCTTCCACGACATGCGCTCCGAAGTCGCCGCCCTCCGCGCCGACCTCGAACACCGCGTCACCGCCCGCACCGCCGAACTCGAAGCCGCCAACAAGGAACTGGAAGCCTTCAGTTACTCCGTCTCCCACGACCTCCGCGCCCCGCTCCGCGCCGTCGATGGTTTCTCCGACGCCCTCCAGACCGACTTCGGTCCCTCGCTACCGCCCGATGCGCAGCGCTACCTCGCCATGATCCGCGAGGGCGCCCAGCGCATGGGCGCGCTGATCGACGACCTCCTCGCCTTCTCCCGCCTCAGCCGCCAGCCGATGCGCCTCCAAAATCACGACCCCGCGCGCCTCGTCCGCGAAGCCCTCCAGGATCTCGGTGGCTTTCCCAAAGATCGCTCCATCGAACTCAAACTCGGCGAACTCCCCGCCGCCTCCGGCGACCCCGTCCTCTTGAAACAAGTCTGGGTCAACCTCCTGTCCAACGCCGTCAAATACACCCGCCCCCGCGCGACCGCGGTGATCGAGATCGGCGCCAGCCTCGAAAACGGCCGGACGGTTTACTTCATCCGCGACAACGGCACCGGCTTCGACATGAAGTACGCCCACAAACTCTTCGGCGTCTTCCAGCGCCTCCACCGCGCCGAGGAATTCGAAGGCACCGGCGTCGGCCTCGCCATCGTCCACCGCATCCTCCAACGCCACGGCGGCCGCATCTGGGTCCACGCCGAGCCCGATAAAGGCACCACCTTCTTCCTGACACTTCCCCCACCGATCCCAGCCGCCCCCGTTGTATGAACGATTCCCACGCCGTCGAAATTCTCCTCGTCGAAGACAACCCGCATGACCTCGAACTCACCCTGCGCGCGCTCAAAAAAGCCGGCATCGCCAACCGCATCCAAGTCGCCCGCGACGGTGCCGAGGCCCTGGAGTTCATTTTCTGCGAAGGCCCCCACGCCACCCGCCGCATCGACGATGTCCCCAAAGTCATCCTCCTCGATTTGAAACTCCCCAAGGTGGACGGCCTCGAAGTGCTCCAACGCGTCAAAGGCGATCCGCGTACCAAGGCCATCCCCGTCACCATCCTCACCTCCTCGAAAGAGCAGCGCGACATCGTCGAAAGCTACCACCTCGGCGTGAACAGCTACATCGTGAAACCGGTGAACTTCGAAAGCTTCTCCACCGCCGTCCAAAACCTCGGCCTCTACTGGCTCCTCCTCAACCAGCCCCCCGCGTAAAGCTTCGCCACGCGGCCCCCCACCACGCACCAAACCACCGGCTACCCCACCGCGTGGCGAAGCCTATACGCGGCTAGCTCTTCCCTCCCGTCGTCGCGATCCCCTGCACAAACGTCCGCTGCGCGAAGAAAAACAACACCACCACCGGCACGATCGTCACCGCGCTCGCCGCCATCAGATGATGCCACTGCACCCCGCCGTTCTGCGCCTGGAAACTCTGCAACGCCAGTGACAGCGGGAACGTCTCCTTCCGCGTCAGATAAAGCAGCGGCCCGAGAAAATCATTCCACGCGTGCAGGAAATGAAGCACGCCCGCCGTCGCCAGCACCGGCTTGCTGAGCGGCAAAATGATCCGCCAGAAAATCGTCCACTCGCTGCACCCGTCGATCCGTGCCGCCTCGCTCAACTCCTCCGGAATCGCCCGGAAAAACTGCCGCATCAGGAAAATATTAAACGCGCTCCCGAAAAACGCCGGCACCCACAGCGGCATCAATGTCCCGATCATCCCCAGCTCTTTGAAAACACTGTAGAGCGGCACCATCAGCACCGGGAACGGCACCATCATCGTCGCGAGCGTCACTGCGAAAAACGCATCGCGCCCCCGCCACCGTATCCGCGCGAACCCATACGCCACGATCGCGTTCGACAGCACCGTCCCGATCACCCCGAGCACGCACACAATCAGCGAATTCGCCGTGAACCGCCAGAAACTCACCCGATGCTTCGCACCCAGCGCCGCCGGATCATCCGATCCGCCATCGAGCCTGCTGAGCGCATCCGGATAATTCTCCCACCGAAACGCCACCCGCGACTCCACTTCTTTGTCCGCCACAAACCGCCACCGGGGCGTCGCCCCAGCCACCGCACCTCGCCCCGCTTTCTCCGTCGCCCGCCACCACCCCGCCTCCACGCGCTGCACCACCCGCACCACATCGCCGCCCGCCGTCATCTGCGCCAGCTGCTCATCCGAATAGAAAATAATTTTCCCCGCCTGCTCGCCTCCGAGCCGCTCCACCACCGCGCCCGCCTGCGTCGCGCGATAGTCCAGCGTCACCTCCGCACGCCCCGCGCCCACATCCGCATAATACGCGCGCGGAATCCACGTCGGCGGCATCGCCGTCGATTGCTCGATCGGCTTCAGCGACGTGATCACGAGCCACACAAACGGCACCAAAAACAAACACGCCATCCCGCCGAGCAGCCCATAGATCACGAACCGTTTCGTCGTCTTCCTCAGTTCAACCGTCCCCTTCACGCCACACCTCCGTCCTCGTCACTCCGACTTTGCGCCTTCGCGCCTTTGCGTGAGCCCCAAGACTCAGCTTCATCCGCTTTGCGCTCCATATCACGGTTCTTCATTCCGCGTTCCCCCTCGAAAGCCGCGTCGCCATCCACGTCAGCACCGCGATCACGATGAACAGCACATACGCCATCGCGCTCGCGTAGCCCATCCGCAGATCGTGAAACGCCGTCGTGAACAGATACATCGTATAAAACAACAGCGACCTTGCCGGCGCCCCGTCATGCGTCCCCGTCCCGCCATTCGCCGCATCCGAAATAATAAACGCCTGCGCGAACACCTGCATCGCCCCGATCAGCCCCATCACCACGTTGAAATAAACCACCGGCGCGATGCACGGCAGCGTCACATGCCGGAACCGTTTCCACGCCGACGCCCCGTCGATCTCCGCCGCCTCGTACAACTCCTTCGGCACATTCTGCAGCCCCGTCAGATAGATCACCATCGCGTTGCCCACACCCCACAGACTCATGATCACCAGCGCCGGCTTCGACCACGCAGGATCCGCAAACCACGCCGGCGGCGTCAGCCCAAACCAGCCCAGCACCGGCGCGAGCACACCGTTAAGAAGCCCGTACTCCCCGTTGAAAATCCACAGCCACAACATCGACGACGCCACCACCGGCACGATCGACGGCAGATAAAACACCACGCGAAAAAACGGCCGCCCGCGCACGTCGCAGTTCAGCAGCATCGCCAGCCCCAGCGCCACCGCCGTCCCCAGCGGCACCGACAGCGCCGCGAACACGAGCGTGTTCCCGAGCGATTTCCAAAACAACGCGTCGCCCACCAGCTCCTGATAATTTTCCCCGCCGATCCACACCGCCGACTTCAAAATCGAGTAGTCGCAGAAACTATAATACAACGACGCGATCACCGGATAAGCCGTGAACACGCCCAGCCCCACGATCCACAAACTCGTGAACCCCAGCCCCGCGAAAAAATTCTTCCGCTCTCTCGGTGTCATCGCCGTGCCTCCTTCGCATCAGCCGCCCGTCGCTGCCGCTCCAGACTCCGCTTGTACCGCTCCCAACTCGCGCTCACCCGCGCCTGACACTCCGCCAGCGCCGCCTCCGGCTTGGCCATCAACGTCCGCGTCTGCTCGAACACCGCCATAAACTCCCGGTTGTACTCCTGCCACAACCCGACCTGCGGCACCGACACCGCGTGCGGACTCGCCGACAGCTCCCGAAAAATCCCGATGAACGGATGCGGATGCCGCTTCTCGAAAAACGGACTCCACTCCCGCAACGGCGAACTCTTCGCCTGCAAAAAACACGTCAGCTCGATCCCCGTTAGGTCCTCCCGCGTTTTCGCCGCCGCATTACTGGTGTTGGCAAACTTGATGAACTCCCATGCCGCACGCGGATTCTTCGCTCCGCGCGGGATCACGAGCACGTCCGCCTCCGCCATCGCAAAATCCTTCACCCCCGCCACCGCCTCCGGCCACGGCCCCACGCCATAATCGAGACCCGGCTTGTACTGGCGGATATAGTTATCGAACCACACGCCCTGAAAAACCATCGCGATTTTCCCGTTCATGAACGCCGACTGCGCGTTTAACGCCTGCCCGCCAAACCCGCTCGCAAACGTCCGCACTTCGTCCCGCCCGTTCTCCTCCGTGTAACGCGCCACCCACCGCATCGCCGCAAGATTCCTCGCATCCGTTCCCACCGTGATGCTCTCTCCGTCGAAAAGCTCCCCGCCAAACCACCGCGCAAAAATCCACGGCCACCAACCCGGCTCCTGCGGCAAAAACCCCAGCTGCGTTATCCGCCCCGTCTGCGCATCGCGCTTCGTCAGCTTCCGCGCAAAGTCATCGAGCTCCTCCACCGTCCGCGGCGGCCGCTCCGGATCGAGCCCCGCCTCGCGAAACAACGTCTTGTTCCAATGCAGCGCGATCATCGCCGGCGTCGAGATCCCCGCGAAAACCTGCCCGCGATACGCGCAGATGTGCGCGAACGGCGGATAATACCGCGCCAGCCATGCATCGCTCGTCATCCCATCTTCGCGAATAAACTCATCCAGCGGCATCAACGCCCCCGCATCCGCAAACGATGCGATATTCTGTACCCAGAGTCCGGCGACATCCGGCGGATCCCCTCCAGCCGCAGCCACCAAAACCTTACGGTCCACCTGCGACGTCGGGAAATACTCCACCACGACTTTATCCTGCGACCGGTTGAACGCATCCACCGTCGCCTGCATCGCCACGCCCTCGAAGCTCACCCACTTTTCCCAGTAAGTGACGTGAATCTTCCCGTCCTTCCCGACCACATCCGCCCGCGCCGCAGGCAAAAAGCCCGCGGCGCAAACAACTGCGCAAACGGAGAAACGCAGCGACCAGCTCATGCGCTCACTTCACCCGCGCAACTGCCGCAGCGCCAGCCTGAGAACTCGTGAACTCCACCATCGCTCCGCTCAACCCCTCCGACTTCGCCTTCAAGACCATCGGCCCCGCCTGATAAGTCGTCTGCACGATCACCTGCGCCAGTCCGTTGAACAACTTCCGCTCGCTCGCCTTGTCCGCCTCGTGCGACGCCGGATCACCGTTGCCCACGCCGATGATTTTCCCGCCCGTGATTTCAAACGTCACCAGATTATCCGCCACCGGCACCGCCCGCCCCTGCGCATCGAGCGCCGAAACCGTGATCACGGACACATCCTGATTGTCCGCCGTCAGCGCCGTCCGATCCGGCGTCATTACCAGCTTAGCCGCCAAACCCCTCGTCTCCACTGTGCGCGTCTCCACAACTTTCCCGCCGCGATACCCGCGCGCTTCGAGCGCGCCCGGCGCATACGCGACTTTCCACGCCAGATGCCCGTTGCGTGGCATGTCCTGCTTCCCGAGCGATTTTCCATTCAGCAACAACTCCACCGCCTCGTGATTGCTATGTACCCGCACGTCGAACTCCTGCCCTTCCTTCCCCGGCCAGTTCCAGTGCGGGAAAACATGCAGCACCGGCTCATCGGTCCACCACGCCTTCAAATAATAGAAACTGTCCTTCGGAAACCCGCACGTATCCAGAATGCCAAACTGCGAGCTGACCGCCGGCCACTTGAGCGGATTGGGCTCCCCCCGATAATCGAATCCTGTCCAGTAAATCACACCCGCCAGATACGGCCGCGCCGCATAATGCTTCCAGCCGGTCTCGACGTTCCCGCCCGAGGTGCCGTCTTCGAGCGGCGCCATGTGCCCGCGCTCCTTGTCGTCGAAATAAATGCCGCGCGTCGCCTGCGTGGTCGTTTCCTCCGTTCCCAAAATCACCTGCCAGGGGAACTCCTTGTGCTGCTTATCCGTGTCGCCGTGCCGGATGTAATTCACGCCCATCGCTTCGATCACCGTCGAGATGCCGCCCCAGCCGCCGCTGATCGCCACCGTCATCATCCGCGTCGGATCGAGCCTCTTCGCAAACGCCTGCATCGTCGTCGTAATCCGCGCGCCGGTGATATTTCCCTCGATCGCCCACTCCTCGTTTCCGAGCGACCACATGATCACGCTCGGGTGATTCCGGTCGCGCCGGATCATCCGCTCCACCGCGTCGAGATGCAGCGGATTCGAGCCCATGAGCCGCGTCTCATCGATCACGAGCATCCCGAGCCGGTCGCACGCATCGAGCAACTCCGGCGTCGGGGGATTGTGCGAACAGCGATAAACATTCGAGCCCATCGCCTTCAGCGCCTTGATCCGAAAATCCTGCAACGCGTCCGGAATCGCCGCCCCCACGCCCGCATGATCCTGGTGGTTATTCGTGCCCTTCAGTTTCACGTGTTTCCCGTTCAGGAAAAACCCCTCGTTCGGATCGAACCGCACCGTGCGAATTCCAAATTTCGTCTCCACGCGATCCACCACCGCCCCACCAGCACTCACCTCCGCGACGAGCGTGTACAGCACCGGAGTCTCAATCGACCAAAGCTGCGGCTTCGTCACCGCCAGAGCAGAGCCCAACTCCACCGTCTCTCCCGCCTCCACTCCCTGCATCTCCGTCGCCGCCTCCGCCACGCTCTTCCCGTCGGCATCAATCACGAGATAACGCACCGACATCCCCGCCGCCTCCGCCTTTCCAAGCGCGTGCGCCACCTCCGACCACACCTGAACCTTTGCTGCGCCCGCTTCATCCACATCCGTCACGATCGTCGTCCCATCCGCGACCAGATGCACCGGCGCCGTCTTCTCCAACCACACATGGCGGTAAATGCCCGCACCCTCGTAAAACCAACCTTCTTCCATCGTCACATCGCAACGCACCGCGATCACGTTTTCTCCGCCGTAGTTGAGATAATCCGACACATCGTAACGAAACCCCAGATAACCGCTCGGCTCCTCCCCGAGATAAAATCCATTCACCCACACCCGCGACGCCCGAAACACGCCGTCGAACACCAGACTGATCCGCCGCCCCAGATCCTCCTTCGGGATAGTGATTGTCTTCCGATACCATCCCACATTCACGTCCGGAAAGCCCGGCCCCACCGCACGATACCCGTGACTGTGCGACCCGTTCGCCACATTCGGCTGCTCCACCGCCCAGTCATGCGGCAGATCGAGCGTCCGCCACGCCGAGTCATCGAACTTCCCCACCGGCGCCGCCGGTCCATCTCCGAATCCCGTCTTCGTGATGTAAGCAAAATACCCCGTCGCATGACCGAAGTCCTTCTTCGTGTCGCTCGGATGCCCAAACGCGAACCTCCACCCGTCATCCATCCGCAACCGCTCCCGACCTCCCGATGCATCTGCCGCCATCACCAGCGACACGGCGACACTCACCACAAACGAAACAAGACCAGTCACACGAATCCACGAACGGAACGAAGCGCGCATAAACAAAGACAAGGAGGGTTAGGGGAGAAATGTCGGGCCTCCGAAGGCCCGGCCAAAACAAGACCAGCACCGTGAACCCAATCAACCGCGCAAGGAAAGCCGATTTAACACTAAATCCATGCTTTTTTCCTATCCGCTCACTCCGGCTCCCGGTCTGCACGCATTCAGCCGTTCGCAATCTCTCCACACGCACACCGCCCACGAATCCCGGCTTGCCGCCCATTTCGACTCCACCCGTACTCTCCGGCGTTCGTCGTCCTCGTAGCTCAAATGGATAGAGCGCGCGTTTCCTAAACGTGTGATCCCAGTTCGATTCTGGGCGAGGGCACCAGACCCCCGGGAGATCCAGCCACCACCGAATGTCCGATTTCATCGCATCCACCCCCTCAGACGAAAAAGAATACGTTCTTTTCTGTGATGAGTCTGACCGCCACGGCGCTTTCTATTCCAACTTCTACGGAGGCGTACGCATACCAGCTTCTCGGTTATTATCGGTCGAACAAACCCTTCGTGAAAAGAAAACGCATCTCGGTTTAACCAGCGAAATCAAGTGGCAGAAAGTGGGCGCCGACGTAGTAGAACGATACGAAGAATTTCTAGCCACGTTCTTCGACCAAATGGCGGCTGGGCGTCTCCACATGCGAGTCATGTTTACCCATAACACCCAAGTTGCCGTGGGCCTGTCGCGTGATCAGCAGGACCAGAGCTACTACCACCTCTACTATCAGTTTCTTAAACATAGTTTCGGTCTCGCCAGCATTCCGACCCACTCTGCTCCTCCTCGCTTACGCATATACCTCGATGAAATCGGCGACACCCGTGAACAAATCACCAAGTTCAAGGGCTACTTACTTGGACTCGCCGATATAAAGACCATCCGTCACTCCGGCGGCATCGTCCTGGAGCCCAACTCTATTACCGAGGTCCGATCACACGATCATATCATCATGCAGGCACTCGATACCGTGCTCGGATCAATCACCTTCCGATTAAACGACAAACACCTGGAAAAATTGCCAGGCACACGTCGTCGCGGAAAGCGGACTATCGCCAAGGATCGGTTGCAGAAATTCATCCTAAGCCAGATCAAACGGGTCACCGGCAAGCTGCATTTCAACATCGGCATAAGCACGGGGAGATCAGCAAGTCCGGACGCCGCGTGGTCAGATCCTTACCTTCATTGGCAATTCGTGCCTAAAAACATTCAGATCAATAAGGCCTTCCACAAACGATGAAAAGACAACGCCCCGTTTGGACCTACATAAAACTCTGACGACAAGCGTCAGCATTCGGTCAAACAGGGCGTTGCGAGACAACATCCGCTTTGTCGCTCGATTTGCAAGGCAATAGGCCTCCCGTGCCGCCTTCTCGGCCCGTACCTACGACACATTTTCAGCGATCATCCCCACCTTTTGATTACGCAAACCTGCATCGCACATCGCCCCCGCCGCTCATGAAAATCCTCATCACCGGCAGCTCCGGCTTCGTCGGCGGAGCCCTCTGCGCAAAATCCGTCGCCAACGGCTGGGACACCACCGGCCTCTCACGTCACGCCTCCGTAACCGGAAACTGGATAGCCGCCGACCTCACCCGCCCGCTCACGCTCCCCGCCGGCTACCGCCCCGACGTCGTCGTCCACTGCGCCGCCCGCTCCTCGCCGTGGGGCACCGCCCGCGACTTCGAGCGCCAAAACATCGACGCCACCCGCCACGTGATCGACTTCTGCCGCCGCGCCGGAAGCCCCCACCTCATCTACATCTCCACCAGCGCCGTCCTCTACCGCAACGAGCACCAGCTCGCCATGAGCGAGGCCACGCCTCCCGCCGATCGTTTCCTTAACCACTACGCCCGCACCAAATTCGCCGGCGAAACCCTCGTCCAAACCTACGCCGGCCCCTCCACGATCCTCCGCCCGCGCGCCATCTTCGGCCCCGGCGACACCGTGGTCTTTCCCCGCATCCTCCGCGCCGCCCGCGAGGGCAAATTCCCCATCATTCACTCCGCCACGCCCGTGATGGCAGACCTCATCTACATCGACACCCTCATCGACTACATCATCCGCGTCATCGAACGCCGTGCCACCGGCCTCTTCCATCTGAGCAACAACCACCCGATCGCTCTCACCGCCTTTCTTCAAAACGTCTTCACCCGCCTCGACCTGCCCGCTCCGCGCCGCCGCATTCCCGTCTCCCGCGCCATGACCGCCGCCGCCTGCATCGAGACGCTCTACCGCCTCCTCCCATTCCTAGGCGAGCCCCCGATCACCCGCTTCGGCGTCTCCGTCTTCGCGTATTCGAAGACCATGGACGTCACCAAATCCCTCCGCAAACTCGGCACTCCCTCCGTCTCCCTCGACGAAGGCGTCGAGCGCTTCGTCCGCTGGCAAAAAGCGCAGCCATGACCGCTTCGCTCGTGATCGCTGCCGCCTACCTCGGCCAGCTCACCCTCAAAGCCCTCCTCGCCTCGCGCTACGCCCGCCACACGCGCCACCTCCCCGCCACGCCCGCTTCTGCCACTACGCCCGTCTCCATTCTCCAACCCATCCTCAGCGGCGACCCGCAACTCGCATCCACACTCGAATCCAATCGCCACACTTTCCCCACCGCGCACTTCCTCTGGCTAATCGACGAAACCGACCCTGAGGCCACGCTCATCTGCGAAAACCTCGCGTCCCGCTTTCCCGCTCAACCCATCCACGTCCTCCGTTGCGCTCCCCCACCCCAAGGCATCAACCCCAAAGCCCACAAGCTCGCCCTCGCCCTTCCGCTCGTCACGACATCAGTGTTCGTCGTCCTCGACGACGACACCCGCCTCTCCCCCGCCGGACTCACCGCCCTCATCGGCGGTCTCGACTCCGGCGCTACACTCGCCACCGGCCTCCCCCGCTATCACGCCGCAAACGGTCGCTTCAGCCCCTGGCTCGCCGAGTTCGTCAACTCCGCCGCCGTCCTCACCTACCTGCCCGCGCTCGCCGTCAGTCCGCCCGTCTCCATCCACGGCATGTGCTACGCCCTGCGCACCGCCGACGCCCGTCGCCTCAACGTATTCGAAACCATATCACGCGCCCTCACCGACGACCTCGCCCTCGCAGTGGAACTCCAGCGCCACGGCCTGAAAATCCACCAGACCATCGAACCCCACGACATCGCCACCTCAGTCCCGTCTTTCTCCGCGCTCCTGCACATCTTGCATCGCTGGTTCCTCTTCACGCGCCTGCTCCTCACCGCCTGCCCGCTCTCCCAAAAAATCGGGATCTCCGCCGCCTACGCACTTCCCCCGTTCCTCCTGATTACCCTCACCGCACTCGCCTTCACCTCGTGGTCCGCCGCGCTCGTTCTCACCGCTACACTCCTTCTTCGCGAAGTCGTCCTCGCCACCGTCACCCGCCAATTTCTCGGCCGCGCCACCTCCTCCCGTCGCGAACCCTTCGCCTCCGCCCTCCTCGAAATCGCCCAGCCCGCCTTCCTCCTCGCCGCCACGCTCCACACCACTATCCGCTGGCGCACCCGCACGATCCGCGTCCGCTCCGTCACTGACTTCGAGTACCTATGAAGCCCGCGCTCACCATCGCCTTCTTCACCGGCCAAAGCGCCCCCGGCCACTGCGCGCTCAGCCCCGAACAGGAAAACTTCCTCGCCCTCCTCGCCGCTCCCACCGGTGAAAATTCCTTCAACCGCCTCCTGCTCAACTTTCCCTACATCCCCGATTCCCGCCCCTTCCGCGACACCCCGCTGCTCCGCGCCTCCTGGAATAACCTCCTCGGCTACGCCCGCTCGCGCCGTCCGTCCTTTATTCTCAACTACCGCCCTTCCGTCTTCGCCGCGATCGCGCGCGCCACCCACACCATCTTCCTCGCCGGCAGCTCCGGCCTCGAACTTTTCAACAACCTCGATCTCCCCGAATCCGCCGAGCGCCGCTGCACGTTGATCTGCTACGGCCCTATCGCACGACGTCTCCCGCGCCACGCCACCACCATCATCGTCCAGGGCTCCCGCGACTTTCTTTCCCGCGCACTCTTCCGCCATCCCGCGCTCACCGTGCGCTGCAACCACCTCGGCTACCTGCGCGATCCCGCGTTCCTCCGCATCTGCCAGGAACAACTCGCCAAACTCTCCCCGTCATGCTCCAGCATTTCCGCATAACCGGTTCCGCTCGCTATCTGCCCGGCCACAAAATCGAGTCCGAGGAACTCGACGCCCGTCTCGGCTTTCCCCGCGGCACCACGTTCGCCCGCACCGGCGTGCAAACCCGTCACCAAGCGCTCGCTCCCGAAAACGCCGCTACCATGGCGAAACGCGTCATCGAAGATGCCCTCGCTTCCGCCCGCACCGATCTCTCCGGCATCGATCTCCTCATCGACGCCAGCCTCTGCCTCCAGCAACCCATTCCCTGCAACGCCGCCCTCATTCAGGAAGCCCTCGGCCCCGCCGCCGCTGGCATCCCATGCATGGATACACACGCCAGTTGCCTCGGTTTCTTCGCCGCCCTTCGCACCGTCAACGGCCTCTTCGCCAGCGAATCCCTCCGCCGCATCGTCGTCGTCTGCTCGGAAACCTCCCTCCTCGGCGTCAACTGGTCCGAACCCGAGAGCGCCTGCCTCATGGGCGACGGCGCCGCCGCCTTGGTCTTCGAGCGCAACCCGTCTCCCACTCCGTGCGCGCTCGCCATGGAAACCTTCGCCGAGGGCGCGCACCTCTGCGAAGTCGCCGGCGGCGGACACCGCCTGCCTTCCTACGCCTTCAACAAAGCCATCGAGTCCCGCTACCGCTTCCGTATGGACGGCAAAGCCCTCCACAAACTCGCCAGCCGCCACCTCCCCGCGCTCGTCCAGCGCGTCCTCCGCGACGCCAACTGTTCCCCCACCGAACTCGACGTCGTCCCCCACCAGGCCTCAGGTCCCGCCATCGAATTGATCGCCCGCCGCCTCGATATCCCGCGCGAGCGTTTCCACGTCTCGATCTCCGAACACGGCAACCTCGTCTCCGCCTCCATCCCGTTCGTCCTGCACAAAGTCCGCCAGGAAAAGCCCGCCGGCTCCCGTATCCTTCTACTGGGCACCGCCGCCGGTTACACTCAGGCCGCCGGAGTCATCACGCTGTGAGCCTGCGCGTCCACTTCCTCAACGGCGGACACTGCCGCCACCTGCTCGCCTCCATCGACGGCCGCACCTTCCGCACCGTCCAATTCCACGCCGTCCTGCTCGCCATCGAGCACCCATCCCTCGGCTGGATCGTTTGCGACACCGGCTACGGCGGCCGCTTCCTCGCCGCCACCAGCGCCTTCCCCTCTCGCCTCTATCGCTGGGCCACGCCCGTCTCCGACAACCTTCCCGCCACATCCGCCCTCGCCCGCATCGGCCTGCATCCCGCCGACATCCGCCACCTCATCATCACCCATTTTCACGCCGACCACATCGGCGGCCTCCGCGACTTCCCCCAAGCCCGCGTCTATTTCCACGAACACGCTCTCGCTCCCCTCCTTGCATTAAAACCCTTCCGCCAAACCCGCGCCGCCTTCCTCCCGAGTTTGCTCCCCGACGACCTCGCCTCTCGCAGCCACATCCTCCCCGACTCCGCCTTCCTCCCCGACGCCCGCCTTCCGTTCCGCAGCTGCGACCTTTTGGGCGACAGCCTGCTCAAAGCCGTCTTCCTCCCCGGCCACGCCCCCGGCCAGATCGGTCTCGAATTCACCGATACCGCCGCGCGCGAGCGCCCCACGCTCTACTGCGCCGACGCCTTCTGGCGCTCCGAACAACTGCTCAACAATATCAACCTCCCGCGTCTCACCCGCTCGCTCCAGTGGGACGGCCCCTCCTATCTCTCCACGATCAATCACCTCCGCACGCTCGCTCGCGCCGACACCCACCGCCTCCTCGCCTGCCACGACGATATCACCCAACGCCATGTCGCGCCGTCTTAAGATCGACCTCGTCGCGCCTCCGTTCGAGGGCCACCTCCACCCGATCCTCGGCCTCGCCCGCATCCTCCGCGAATACGCCGACATCCGCATCTTCTCCACCCCCGACGCCGCCACCCGCGTCGCCGACGCCGGTTTTCAACTACACCCGATCCTCGCCGCCCACGCGCGCGCCGTTTGGAGCATCCCCAACACCACCCGCCCCGTCCGCGGCCGCCCCTGGATGCTCCTCCAGCAATTCCGCCAAAACCTCCGCCTCCTCCCCGATCTCCGCCGCGAAATCTCCGCC
This sequence comes from Nibricoccus aquaticus, assembly GCF_002310495.1. Lineage (GTDB taxonomy): Bacteria > Verrucomicrobiota > Verrucomicrobiia > Opitutales > Opitutaceae > Nibricoccus > Nibricoccus aquaticus. Next base: position 1,909,523 of record NZ_CP023344.1, read on the forward strand.
GCCTGGGCAACACATCCGCCCGACCTCGCCATCGTCGATTTCACGCTCCCCAGCGTCGGCCACTGGGCCCGCGAGCGCGGCATCCGCTGGTGGACTTCACACCCGTCCCCACTCGCCATCGAGACACCCGACGGCACCCCAACCTACCTCGGCGGCTGGCTCCCACCCGCGACCCTCCTCGGCAAAATCCGCGACGCCTCCGCCCGCAAAACCATCCACCTCTTCAAACGCGCGATGTTCCTCACCCACGCGCGCCCGCTCCGCGCCATCGGCCTCGACCGCATTTACCGCTCCGACGGCTCCGAAAACGTTTACTCCGACGACATCATCCTCGCCCTAGGCTCCGCCGCCCTCGAATTCCCCGCCACCTGGCCCCGCGCCGTCCGCTTCATCGGCCCGTCCTGCTACACGCCACCCCCACGCGACGACGTCCCGCTCAGCCTCGATCCGTCCCGCAAAAACGTCCTCGTCACTCTCGGCACACACCTTCCCTACACGCGCCGCCAGCTCCTCTCGCTCCTCCCAGTCTGGGCCGCACAAATGCCCGACATCTTCTTCCACTACACCACCGGCGGGAAACAAAACACCGGCCACTCCGCCCCCACATCTTCATCCGCCTCCACTGAACTCCCCTCCGGCCCCAACTGGAAAACCTACCGCTACCTGCACTACGACTCCGCGGTCTCGCGCTTCGACGCCGTCATCCACCACGGCGGTGCCGGCATCGTCTACCACACGCTCAACGCCGCCCTCTCCGCCGTCGTCTGGCCGCAAGACTACGACCAGTTCGATTTCGCCGCCCGCCTCGCCCACCACGGCCTCGCCCTCCGTTGCTCCCACCCGCGCCAGATTCCCACCGCCCTCCGCCGCATCCTCACCGAGCCCGGCTCCCGCGAACGCGCGGCATTCTTCGCCCGCGATCTCCACCAGATCGATCAACCCGCTCTCCTGAAAAACCTCCTGCACGAACGCGGCCTGCTCTAAAAAACGTCCGCCCGCTGACCGCCATCCCCGCAGCCTCTCTTAAGCGTCGCCCACGCCCGCCTTATCTCTGATCCCGCAGGCCGTTTCCCCCCTTGATTGCCCGCGCCGCGCCCTGTTACCTGCGTCCTCCTTTTTATGCAGAACTCCAATCATATCGAGAACCCGGACGTCATCATCGTCGGCAGTGGTGTCATGTCCGCCAACCTCGGCGCGCTCCTCAAACGATTGGACCCCACGCTCCGCATCCAGCTCTACGAAGTCACCGACGGCCTCGCTCAGGAAGCCTCCCACGGCTGGAACAACGCGGGCACCGGCCACGCCGGCATCTGCGAGCTCAGCTACACGCCCACGCAAAAAGCCGACGGCACCGTCGACGTTTCCAACGCCATCAAAATCTTCGAGCAGTTCGAACGCTCCCGCCAGTTCTGGGCCTACGCCGTCGCCTCCGGCATGGTCGACAAGCCCAAGGAGTTCGTAAACCCGCTCCCGCACATCAGCTTCGTCCACGGCGCGAAGTGGGTCGATTACCTCCGCGCCCGCCACAGCGCCATGTCCGCGCACCATTTCTTCCAGGAAATGGAATTCTCCACCGACCCCGCCCAAATCGGCTCCTGGGCCCCGCTCCTCACCGAAGGCCGCGGCAACGTCCCCATCGCCGCCACCAAGATGGACAGCGGCACCGACATGAACTTCGGTGCCATCTCCCGCAAACTCCTCGCCTGGCTCGCGAAACAGGACGGCTGCAACGTCGCCGACAATCACCGCGTCCTCGACCTCGACAAAACCGCCGACGGCTGGGACGTGAAAGTCCGCGACCTCAAATCCGGCCGCACCTTCCGCAACCGCGCCAAATTCGTCTTCCTCGGTGCTGGCGGCGGCAGCCTCAAGCTCCTCCAAAAATCCGGCATCCCCGCGAGCAAAGGCCTCGGCGGTTTCCCCATCGGCGGCCAGTGGATCATCTGCGAAAACCCCGCCATCGTCGCCCAACACCAGGCCAAGGTCTACGGCCAGCCCCTCGACGCCGCGCCCACCATGGCCGTGCCACACCTCGACACCCGCATCCTCGACGGCAAAAAGACGCTCCTCTTCGGCCCCTTCGCCTCGTGGACGACCAAGTTCCTCCACCGTAAGGGCAGCGTCATGGACCTCCCCGGCTCCGTGAAACCGCACAACCTCGGCACGCTCCTCAAGATCGGCGCCACCAACCTCGGCCTCGTCAAATACCTCGTGCAACAAGGCACGCAGAGCATGAAGGACCGTCTCGACGTCCTCCACGTCTTCTACCCCGCTGCGAAAAAAGAAGACTGGAAACTCATCGACGCCGGCATCCGCGTCCAAGCCATCAAGAAGACCGATGGCCAGGCCGGCATCGTCCACTACGGCACGGAAGTCATCACCAACGACGAGAAGACCATCTCCGCCCTCCTCGGCGCGTCACCGGGTGCGTCGGTCTCTGTGCACATAGTCCTCGAAGTGATCCAAAAATGTTTCCCGCAACTCCTCGCGAGCAATGAGGGCAAAGCCCGCATGAAGGAAATGATCCCGACCTACGACGTGGATATCAAACGCCCCGAAAACGCCGCCTTCTTCCGTGAGGTCGCCCAAAAAGCCCAACAAAACCTCCAGCTGATCTGAGGCTGTTGGGCAAAACCGCATGATCTTTCGCGAGCAAAAGCCGGTTCCCGTTGAGAAGCTTACCGAGGTGCTTCTGCGCAAGCATCCCGTTTGGGAATTCTGCAACGACGACGAAGCAGGAGAAACACTCGTGCGTCCGGTGAAGAAGCTTCCGATCACATCTGCTGACAGTCGTCTTCTCGCTTGCGAACTTCAGCTCGCAGACGGATCGCGACTCTTCGGATTTTTCGGGAATCTCTCACTGAATAAAAAGGATCGTAATCAGCATTTCCTCACTTTGTCGGTTTTCGTAAACGGATCTATCGAGCACCTAGCACGCTACCATGACTACGACTTCGAAGATCACGGCCCGTCGTGGCTCGCGAAGAAACTTCGAAAGAAAGAAGAGGAGATCTTTCCCATAAGCTACGATCTTTCGGCCTCGGTGAAAGGAGATGCGGACTGCGTTCGCGGCTCAATTCCACGCGAGCCGAAGACGAAACTTTCGAGAAGCGAAATCATCCAACTCGCGGTTTCCGGATGAAAAGGACTCCGCCAGCCGTCCCGCATCGCACACCCAAAACGCCTCTGTGCCCTCTGTGAATCCCTCCGTGTCCTCTGTGTAATTTCCGTCCTCCGTCATGCCTTCCGCATCCTCCAAAGCCAAACCCGCTTCGTCCAAACCCACCTTCTGCGCCGCCGTTGATCTCGGAGCCACCAGTGGCCGCGTCATTCTCGGCGCCTGGTCGAAAAACAAACTCACGCTCACCGAAGCGCACCGCTTTCCGAATACGTTCCGCTCCCTCGGCACAAATGACTACTGGGACATCGGCGGACTCTGGCACGAAGTGCAGACCGGCCTCCGCAAAGCCATCGCCCTGCTCCCGAAAGGCGCGGTCCTCGCCTCCGTCGGTGTCGACACCTGGGGCGTCGACTACGCCCTCGTCAACGACGCCGGCCGCCTCGTTTTTCCCGTCCACGCATACCGCGACGCCCGCACACAAGCCGGCCTCAAAAAACTCGGTGACACCCGCGCCGCCCTCGAACGCGTTTACGCCGCCACTGGCATCCCCAACGTCTTCTACAACTCCAGCCTCCAGCTCGCCGAAGCCGTTGCCAGCTGCCCCGCCATCGAAGACCAGGCCACGCGCTGCCTCTTCCTTCCCGATTATTTTAATTTCCTCCTCTCCGGCCGCATGGCCAACGAGCTGACCATCGCCAGCACCACTCAGCTCCTCGACGTCCACTCGACCGACTGGTCGCGCGCCACGCTCGATCACTTCCACATCCCCGCGCAGTGGTTCAGCAAACCCGTGCTCGCCGGCACCAAGCTCGGCACCGTCACGAGCCTGCCCGAACTCAAAGGCGTCAAAGTCATCGCCGTCCCCGGCCACGACACCGCCGCCGCCTACGACGCCATGCCCGCCGCCGAAGACGGCTCCGACCTCTTCCTCAGCTCCGGCACCTGGTCGCTCGTCGGCTTCGAAAGCGACTCACCCGTCCTCGGTACCGAAGCACTCACTACGCGTGTCGCCAACGAACGCATCGGCGACGGCCGCTACCGCCCGCTCAAAAACGTCATCGGCCTCTGGCTCCTCGAAGGCGTCATGAAGTCCTTCGCCGACCGCCCGAAGAACGACAAGGAATGGGCTGCCCTCATCACCGCCGCCGAAAAACTCCCCGCGCCCAAAACGCTCCTCGACACCGGCGATCCGTCGTTCGCCAACCCGCCGTCGATGAAAGCCGCGATCGACGCCCACCTCAAAAAACGCCGCGCCCCCGCGCCTAAAAATCTCCCGACCTACGTCCGCCTCATCTGCGACTCCCTCGGACAAGGCCACGCCGAAGCGAAGTCCGCCTTCGAACGCATGACCGGCCGCACCTTCAAACGCATCCTCATGGTCGGCGGCGGCTCGAAAAACCGCCTCCTCTGCCAGGCCACCGCCAACGCCGCGAACGTGCCCGTCATCTCCTTCAGCCTCGAAGGCACCGCCGTCGGCAACCTCGCGAGCCAGCTCATTTCCTTGGGCGCCGTGAAAGACCTAAAAACCTTCCGCCGCCACCTCGCCGCCGACCTCAAGCAGACCACCTACACGCCTGCGAAACGCTAATTTCACCGTCATCACTCCTCGGCGCCTCATCACCAAGCGCCATCTTTTATAGGTCCTATAGGTCCCATGAGACCTATAGGACCTATTTGTTTTCTCCCCCTCGCCACCACGCTTCCCACGCACACACTTTACTCATGCCGCGCCTTCTTCTCGCGATCCTCACGCTCTGCGTCTTCTCGCTCGTCACCGTAAACGCACAGTCCCCGACACCTCGTCCCAAACCACCGGCAAAAGCCCCCGCCACCCTCCCTCCCCTCGACACCGGCGAACTCGAAGCCGGCGCCAAATTCGCCATCGCTCGCCCTCTGAATTGGAACGGCTCCGTCCTCCTCATCGCCCACGGCCTCCGCGCTGAAAACGAACCCATCGTCGCCGACCTCTTCCCCGACCGCCTCGCCCACAAAACCCTCCGCGACGAAGGCTGGATCATCGCGAAAACTTCCTACCGCCGCAACGGCCCGATCATCGCCGACGCCATCACCGACCTCGAAAACCTACGTGCCCACATCGCGAATACCTACGGCGAACCCAAACGCGTCATCGTCGAAGGCGACTCCATGGGCGGCCTCATCGCCACCATCATCGCCGAACAACCACCCGGCGATTTCCCCAAATACCACGGCTGCATCGCCGTCGGCGCCGCCCTCAGCGCCCGCGAACCCAACGGCACACTCGGCATCAACCTCGGCACCCAGCTCCCGCTCATCCTCCTCACCAACCGCTCCGAACTCACCGGTCCCAAAGCCTACGTCACGCCCCTCACCCCGTTCCCCCGCGAGACGCGCACCGTGCAACCCGTCCTCTTCCGCGTCAGCCGCGACGGCCACGTGAACGTCAACCAGCACGAACGCCTCACCGCCCTCCGCGCCCTCAACGACTGGCTCGACCGCGGCCCCTCCGCTCTCCCCAAACCCGCCGAAGGCACCGAGTTTTTCGACGCCACCCACGAACCCGAACCCCAACCCTCGCTCGTCACCTTCGACGCCGACCGCCGCGGCTTCATCACCCGCGTCACCGAAGTCACCGCCGTTTACGGCAACGTCGCCATCGACGCCCAACCCTCCGACTTCGCCTCCACCGGCATCGCCCGCAACGCCTGGTTCCAAATCACCGCCCACGACGAAAACCGCCGCGTCATGTACGGCCGCGATTTCTCCGCCGTGAAACGCGGCGAATGGATCGCCTTCCCCAACGCCGACGGCTTCTTCTGGCTCGCCCGCAATTTCGAAAACGCCGCCAAAACCGCCGACCTCAAAGTAGGCGACGAAATCCGCATCCGCGCCTACGACAAAGACCAAGCCGCCGCGCCCACCTACGAGTGATTTCCTCCGCGATAGGGCGGGTTATCTCCAACCCGCCGGTTCACCTCTGCCGCTTTCCGAATCCATCCTGTCCCTCCTGTTAATTCTGTCCCAACTCCGTCTCCCCGGCGGCATCAGCCGCCCTTCCGCCACCCCGCCGGAGCTTTGCGAGAGGCCGCACGTCGAGAATCGCCCTTTGGGCGATTCCTTCAGTGGTTAAAAACTCCGTCTCCGACTCCCCGCCCTTCCGGCTTTCCGACTCTCGGGCATTCTACGCACCCGCGCGTGTCCTCTCACTTCCGGCTCGCCACCCGCACGACCTTCATCCCCGCCGCCAGCGCCGCCTTGATCCCCGGCTCAGCATCCTCAAACGCGAGACACTTCTTCGGATCCACGCCGATCCGCTGCGCCGCGAGCACGAACATATCCGGCTCCGGTTTCCCGCGACCCGGCGCCACATCGTCCGGCGTGATCACCACTTTGAAAATATCCTCCAGCCCCGCCGCGCGAATCGCCGGAATCGCGATCTCCGGCTGCCCGCCCGTCGCGATCGCCACCGGCCTTGTCTTCGCGACCTTCCGCGCAAACGCCACCACCGCCTCGATCCGCTCCACCTGCGCGATGCGCTCCAGATAAAGCGCCTCCTTCACGTGCGAAACCGCATCCGCATCGACCTTCATCTTGTAGTGTTCGCCGAAAATCTCCGCCACCCGCCGCGTCGGCACGCCGCCGAGCGAATAAAACAAATCCTCACTCAACGGCACCGGCAGCCCAGCCCGTTTCATCGCCTCGCTCCACGCGATGAAGTGCAGCGGCATCGTGTCGATGAGCGTGCCATCGAGATCGAAAATATAACCGTCAAAATCGCCTGCGGGAATATCGAGTTGCATGAGCGATCATCCCACCCACCCGACTCGCTTCTGGCAACCCCGGCGCGCGATTAGCGCGCCCCTCCGCACCGGCTGGCGCAGGCGATCAGCCGAATCCTCACTTCTAAAATTTCGCCCATTGGCGAAATTCATGAGCGGTTCTCAACCCTCCGAACTGTCACCCCTTCCCCTCCGTCAGCTCATCATACGCCACACCCAGATTGCTCCCCAACCGGTTCGGCAGCTTCTGATGAAACTCCGGAAACGCCGGCAGATTCTCCAGCGCCACGATCTCGCTCTTCGCCTTCCCCGCCGTGATCTGCCCCTGCGTGTACTCCAGCAGTCCGCTTAAATAATCCCGCAACACCAGCAACTGCCCGCGCTCCAGCACCACGTCACGCCCCTCGCCCGCGTGCCCCGCGATATAGAGCGCATCTGCCGGATACTCCTTCGTCACCTTCTCCAGCACGCCGATCCAACTCGCGATCTTCGCGCCGCCCGGCCGATCAATCACCGGATAAACCCGGTTGAACAACAAATCGCCCATGTGAACCACATTGGCCTTCTCGAAAAGCACCACGATGTCGCCCTTCGTATGCGCCGGCCCGAAATATTTCGCGCTCACCACTTCGTCGCTGAGCGCCATGCTCCACGTTTCCGTGAAAGTCGTCTCCGCGATCACCAGATCCTCGACCGGCTTTTTATCCCGGATCGCGCGCGCCTTCATGAGCTCCGGCACAGCCGCGTGCGCCACCATCTTCTTCGCGACCGGACGAAACACACCGTTTCCTCCTGTGTGATCCCCGTGGTAGTGCGTATTGATCACCACATCGATCATCCGCTCCCCGCGCTCCGGCAACCCCGCGAGACATAGCGTCGCCGTCTCCGGAAACTGCGTGTCCACCACCGCCAGCGCCTCGCTCGTCGCCAGCCAGCCAATCGTGCCGCCGCGCCCCGTGAAAATCCCCACATTCCGCCGCAACATCCGGAACTCCGTCTTCAACGCCGCCGGCTGCGTCCCCGGCATCGCCACCGCCGGCATCCCTCCGCCCGCCGGCGCCGTCTGCGCACCCAGTCCATTGCGAAACCACAACCCCAACGCTGCCACCGCAGCGGTATCGGCCAGAAAACGACGACGGTTCATAAGCCCATCCCGCCAGCAACTCCCGCGCCGCACAACCCCGCCACAGCCGAACCGTCCCGATCCGGGACCAGGGAAATTTCCCGCCACAGAAGATGACAGAAGATTGCAGCGCCGCCGTCTCTGCTCATGGTGACGTTTGCTTTCACGTTCGCAGGCTTCGCTTCCCCCTCCCTCGCGTGCCCACGCCCCTCCTTTCTTTTTTCCGTTCGCATACCCCGCTCAGCCGAAGGCTAGTCGGTTTTATCGTTCTCTTAATCGGCCCATTCACAGCCTTCGCCCGGGCTGATGATAAAGCCGCCACCCCTGGCCCTTCGCCCGGCCCACTCCCCCTGATCGCCGGTGCCGCCAGCGATAGCTTCCCCAAATCCTACATCGGCAACACCGGCCGCTGCGAAGGCTTCTCCGTCGACCTCCTCGACGCCGTCGCGCGCGTCATGAATCTCCGCATCGACCGCATTGTCGCGCCCTCCGCCGAACTCCACACCCGCTTCCAGACCGGCGAATTCGACCTCCTCCAGACCTACAGCCCCGGCCCCGGCCGCGAACTCTACGCCGATTTCTCCGTGCAGTTCATGAACCTGCAGGGCGCCGTCTTTATCCGCAAAGACTCTCCTCACCTCAAAACCATCGCCGATCTCTCCCAAGCCGACCTCATCATCGTCGGCCGCGGCAGCGTCGCCGAGAAATTCTTCGCCGATTACCAGATCGTCCCGCGCAAAATCACCTACGTCAGCTCCGTCCAGGAAGCCCTCCGCCTCATCGAACACGGCCAGCACGACGCCGTCTTCGCCTCCCGCCTCACCGCCCTCTCCCTCATCGAGCGCGACCGGCATAAAAACATCCGCATCCTCGGCGACCCCTTCGACGGCTACGACGTCCAGCACTGCTTCGCCGTCCATAAAGACGACCCCCGTCTCCTCGCCCGCCTCAACGAAGGCCTCGCCATCCTCCATCGTACCGGCGAATTCGATACCATCTACCGCAAGTGGTACGGCCACTTCGACGCCCCCCTCTTCACCCGCGAACAAGTCGTCACCTACGCCGCCGTCATCCTCGCCTTCGCCTCCCTCGCCGCCCTCTGGGGCCTCCTCCGCCAGCGCGCCCTCCGCCGCCGCCTCTCCGCCCAGGCCTCCCGCCTCGTTGAGCAAGAAGCCATCCTCGCCGAAGCCCAGCAAATCGCCCACGTCGGCCACTGGAGCTTCACCCTCGCCACCCGCCGCATCGACTGCTCCGCCGAAGCCCTCCGCATCCTCGATCGCGATCCCGCCCTCGGCCCCCTCACCTACCTCCGCCTCCTCACCCTCATCCCCGCCTCCGAACGCTCCTCCGCCCACCGTTCCATCCGCGAGGCCATGCTCATCGGCTCCGCCTGCGAAATCACTCTCACCCTCTCACCACGCCACGCTCACCGCAAAATCGTCCACGCCACCCTCCGCGCCGAACGCGACCCCGACGGCCGCGTCTCTCGCATCTTCGGCACCCTTCAGGACATCACCCGCCTCATCACCGCCGAGGAGCGCCTCCGCGCCCGCGACCAGCTCCTCCTCGCCCTCTACGAAAACGCCCCCAACGCCATGGGCGTCGTCGAACCCGCCGCCGACTCCTTCCGCTTCGTCTCCGCCAACCCCGGCACCGCCCGCCTCCTCGGCCTCAACTCCGCCCACCTCGCCGGCCGCCTTGTCAACCAGCTCGGCCTCCCCGACGACGTCGCCACCTTCTGGACCACCCTCTTCCGCGACGCCAACAACCGCGCCGATAACCTCCGCCTCGAACGCGTCCTCCCGTCCTTGCATCGCCACTACGCGATCACCCTCATCCCCCTCGGCGGCGCCGGCGCCGAAGCCCGCCCCCAGGTCTGCTACCTCGCCGAGGACATCACCGAACGTAAGCAAATCGACGCCGAGGTCGCCCAAGGCCGCAAACTCCGCGCCATCGGCGAACTCGTCGGCGGCATCGCCCACGAATTCAACAACCTCCTCACCCCCGTCCTCCTCAAGACCGAGCTCCTCGCCGACGAACTCCGCTCCCAGCCCCACCTCCTCGCCGAACTCCGCGCCATCACCCACGCCTCCCAGCGCGGCGCCGACCTCACCCGCCGCCTCCTCGCCTTCGGCCGCCGCTCCGACTCCGGCGAAGAAGTCGTCCACCTCCCCGCCCTCGTCAAAGCCAACCTCGACCTCCTCCGCTCCACCATCGACCGCCGCATCGAACTCGCCTCCGACATCCCCAACTCCCTCACCCCGCTCTACCTCAACGCCACCGACCTCCACCAGATCGTCCTCAACCTCCTCCTCAACGCCCGCGACACCCTCATGGATAAATTGGAGCGCGCCCCCTCCAACCCCTGGCACCCCCGCATCAAAATCCAGGCCGCCGGCCTCAAGACCGCCCCCGCCGACACCGAATCCACCCCCGACCGCCGCATCCTCGGCTGGATAAATCTCACCGTACAAGACAACGGCCTCGGCATGACCCGCGAAATCCAGGAACGCATCTTCGAACCCTTCTACACCACCAAAGGCGTCGGCAAAGGCACCGGCCTCGGCCTCGCCACCGTCTGGCACCTCGTCACCCGTATCGGCGGCAAAATCAACGTCTCCTCCACCCCCGGCGAAGGCAGCACCTTCCAAGTCTGGCTCCCCCTCTTCTCCCCGCCACCCGCCGTCCCAGCCGGTACCGCGCCCGCCCCCGCCAAAGAAGTCTCCAGCCGCCGGATACTCCTCGTCGAGGACGACGAACTCGTCGCCCAGACCCTCGCCACCGCCCTCCGCCGCCTCAAACACGACGTCACCCACATCGGCCACGGCACCGAAGCCTGGCGCCACCTCGCCGCCAATCCCGACTACGACCTCGTCATGCTCGACATCGACCTCCCCGGCCTCAACGGCGTGGAAATCGCCCGCCGCCTCCGCGGCACCCGCTTCTCGGGAAAGATCCTCGTCGCCAGCGGCCGCCTCGCCGACCACGAGCTCCGCGAACTCCGCGGCCTCAAGATCGACCACATCCTGGAAAAACCCTTCACCCCCCAGGCCCTCCAGCTCGCCCTCCAAGCCTGCCTCCACACCCCGTAGCCACGAGCACCAGCGAGTGGTTCCACCGGCGCCTGCGCCCGGAACGCAGGTTATCCAACCCGCGAGAACGCCCCTCCCGCGAAACTCCGCCAAACGTCCCTCCGCTCGGACTCGCCTGCATCCGCTGGATTTGCGACGCCCCTCATCGCCCCCGCCCCCATCGTTCTCTTTCCTCTTTCTCGTACTCTTTCTCCCTCCGTCGGCCCACCCCTCCCCAACGGCACGATATTCGCTAACCGCGCTCGGTCACTGGTCACTGGTCACTGGTCACTGGTCACTGGTCACTGGTCATTGGTCATTGCGCGCCTCGCGCACCCTCTTTTCCTTCCCGCCCTCCGCCACTCATGCCCGTCGAATTCTCCAGCCTGCCTCGCCTGCGCCCCGCGCAACTCCGCGCCGTCCGCAGCCGCCTGCAGCTCCTGATTCGCGACGCCGGCCAGACCGATCTCTCCCCCGAGGCCGCGCATCCGCACGCCCCCTACTGGCACCTCGAACCCGCCCCACTCGTCCTCGCTCCCGCCGAATGGGCCACCCTCGAAGCCGCCTGCATCCAGCGCGCCCGCCTCGTCAACGCCCTCCTCGCCGACGTCTATAACACGCAAGAAGTCCTCCAGGCCGGCATCCTCCCGCCCGAGGTCATTCTCGGCGATCCCTACTACCGCCGCCCCTGCCTCCGCCTCGATCCCACCCGAGCCGATCCCGCCACTGTCATCCGTTTCGATCTGGTGAAAACCGCCGAGGGCTGGCTCTTCACCGACACCCGCGCCAACACCCCCATCGGCCTCAGCTACGCCGTCCAAAACCGCCGCTTCCTCTCCCAGGAAGCCGGCGAACTCTACGGCGCCCTCCCCGATTACCACAGCATCATCAATTTCCCGCTCAAGCTCCTCGCCGCGCTACACGACCTCTCCCCCCGCGCGTCCGGCGAAGCCTCCATCGTCATCCTCACCGCCGGTCCGCACGACCCGTTCTACTCCGAACACAGTTTTCTCGCCCGCAAGATGGGCCTCCCCCTCGCCCGCGGCGACGACCTCCTCGTTTTAGACAACCGCGTCTACTTCAAAACCATCGCCGGTCTCGAACCCGTCGACGTCATCTACCGCCGCCTCAACGACGCCCACATCGACCCCGTCGTCTTCTCCACCGACCGCGAGACCGCCGGCGTCCCCGGCCTCCTCCAATGCATCCGCCACGGCACCGTCGCCATGGCCAACGCCATCGGCACCGGCCTCGCCGAATCCCGCGCCCTCGAAGCCTACCTCCCGCGCCTCATGCGCTTCTACTTCGGCGAAAAACCCCTCCTGCCTTCCGTCCCCACCTACACCTGCGGCGACACCGACCAGCTCGACTACATCCTCGATTCCTACACCGACCTCCGCATCCGCCCCATCCACGACCCGCGCCTCGGCGACAAACATCTCCTCGAACAACTTCCCTTTCTCGTCGGCCCCCGCGGCCTCGCTCCCGAGGTATCCAAAAACCCCTTCGCCTACGTCGCCCAAAAAGCCGTCCAGCGCCTCCCGCTCGACACCGGCTCCACCCACACCCCCGGCTTCACCCTCTCCCTCTTCGCCCTCTCCCACGGCCGCCACCGCACCGTCCTCCCCGGCGGCCTCGTCCACATCGGCGCCAACGAGCCCCCGCGCGACCGCGTCGGCGTCACCGCCGACACCATCGTCCTCCAGGACACCGCCACCAGCGAACGCGACCCCGCCGAAGCCGAAGCCCACCCGCCCGCCCCGCCCCGCTCCGTCCTCGGCTCCCGCTCCGCCGAAAACCTCCTCTGGCTCGGCCGGTACCTCGAACGCGCCGAAGTCACCGCCCGCATGCTGTCCATCTTCGACGACGTCGCCCTCGAAGAAATCCCCGCCCGCGACCGCCACCGCTGGCTCCCCATCTGGCGCGGCCTCTTCGAAGCCACCGGCCACGCCGCCGAAAAAATCACCCCGCGCGCCAATCCGCAAAACGCGCTCTCCACCGATCTCATCTGGCGCATGACCCTCTCCTCGCGCCACCCGAGCTCGATCTTCTCCTCCATCGGCATCGCCTCCGAAAACGCCCGCCAGCTCCGCGACCACGTCAGCCCCGAATGCTGGGTCATCCTGAGCCGCCTTCACGCCCGCCTCGCCACCCTCTGCCGCCCCGAAACCGCGTCCCCCTCCGACCTTCAACCAACTGCGGACGCGGCCTCCGACACCGACGAACTCCGCCGCAAAAACGCCCAGCTCGCCACCCAGGCCGTCACCACCGAGCTCAACGCCTTCCTCGGCACCGCCGAGCGCACCATGCTCCACGACGCCTCGTGGCACTTCCTGCGCATCGGCCAGCACCTCGAACGCGCCATCATGACCTGCAGCGCCCTCCGCTACGTCCTCGGCGCCATCGACGAAGAAATTCGCGCCACCTCGCCCACCTCTCAACCCCGCGAAAACCCCGAGCTCTCCGCCCTCCTTCGCATGTTGGGCTCTCAGGACGCCTACCGCCGTATCTACCAAACCCGTACGCGCCCCCGCTTCGTCGCCGCGCTCTTCCTCCAGCAGCCCGATGCCCCGAGAAGCATCTGCCAGAATCTCCGTCAGATCCGCGAATCCCTCTTATCCATCCAGAGCGACCTCCCCGGCGCGGATGAAACCGGCGTCACCACCGTCAACGAACTCCTCCAGTTCCTCGATCACGTCACCCTCGACCGCCACTTCGACGCCACCGATTCCGAGACGCCCCTTCGCAGCCTCGAAGAAATCCTCTCCGAAGTCCTCGAACGCCTCTACGCCCTGCACCCCTTGTTAAGCGACCACTACTTCAGCCACCAAGCCCGCATCCCCGCCCAATCCGAACTCCACCTTTAGAGCCCGCGCTTGCGCAACGCCTCCGTCCCCACTGGTCATTGGTCACTCGGTCACTGGTCACTCCCTACCTCTCCGGTCCGGCCCTTTCGCCCTTCGGCCCTCACTCTTCTCTCTTCCAGCATGTCCGCCCGCCCCGCGCTCACCCAACTCCTGATCGTCGCCGGCCTCGCGCTCTCCGCCTATCTCGCCGCGCTCAAATTCCTCGCCCTCCCCTGCCTCGGCGCCGGCGGCTGCCACACGATTCTCCACAGCCGCTACGGCGAAATCTTCCGCCTCCCCGTCGGCCTCTACGGCACCCTCCTCTGGCTCGCCGTCATTCTTGTGCCCGACCGCTCCAAACGCGGCATGTTGCTCCTCCTCATGAGCGGCGGCTCCGTCATCTTCATGCTTCTCCAGTTCGCCGTCCTCCGCAGCTTCTGCCTCTACTGCACCCTCCACGCCCTCATCACCTGGGCCGTCCTCTGGCTCCACGCCGAAACCCCGCGCCGCTGGACCGCCCCCCTCGGCCTCGCCCTCGCCACCGGTGCCCTCCTCCTCACCCGCCACCAAATCGCCACCACCGCGGCCACTCCTGCTTCGTCCTCTTCCCTTCAACCTTCAACTTTCAACCTTCAACCGTCCGCTTCCTCCTCCTCTCAACCCTCAGCTCTCAACTCTCAACAATCCCCGCCCGCAGCCTCCTCTGCTGATCCCTCCTCCTCTCACTCTTCACCCTTCACCCTTCACGCTTCTTCCTCCGGCCTCTACTGGCTCGGCCCCTTCACCGAAAAAAGCCCCGCCCTCATCCTCAGCCTAGACTGCCCCGCCTGCCTCGACCTCCTCGAATCCCTCACCCAGCGCGCCTACGAAAACACTCCCGCCGGCCCCGCGCTCTACTTCAAGACGACCGACGCCAACCGCGCCCTCACCGAGACCTTCCTCGCCGCCGTCCTCTCGCAAGACAGCACCCCCCGCGACGCCTTCCTCTCGGTCACTACGCTCTTGCTCACTCAAAAAGACCTCGCCCTCAACTCCCCCGCCACCGCGTCGCAACAACTCGCCGCCCAATTCCCCGCCGCGTCCACGCGCCTGATACACGCCCGCCGCATCCTCGCCGATCAAACCCTCGCGCTCCAATCCGCCGCCCTCGCTGAAGCGACCCCGCTCTTCCTCCCCCGCGAAGGCACGCCCCGCGCCTTCTTCCCCCTCGAAGCCCTCTTCCCTCGCTGACCCGTGTAGGGCTCGACCTCGCGTCGAGCCGTTCGCGTCGAACCCGCTTTCCTGCTACTCGCGCAACGCACTGGTCACTGGTCACTGGTCACTGGTCACTGGTCACTGGTCACTGGTCACTGGTCACTGGTCACTGGTCACTGGTCACTGGTCACTGGTCACTGGTCACTGGTCATTCGCACGAGCGCCCCGCGCTCATGCGCTACTCCGCGCGCAAAATCACCGCCACCTCCAGCTCCAGTTCCTCCCCGCGATAAATCCGCAACAGCTGCGTCAACGCCCCCGCCTTCTCCGGCGTCACCGCGATCTCAAACGCCAGCCCCTCCGCCCCCGTTCCCACGATTGTCGCCGTCCCCTTCGACAACTCCAGCCGCGGCGGCACATCCCCGTCCCACCCCAGCAACTCGCCCTTCAGCCGCGTCTCCTTCCCGACCTTCCCCACCGGCATCACCAGCGGCGCCGGCTTCACCGACACCGCCGACGTCACACTCATAAAAACATTAAACGCCACCACCGGATTCACCGCATCCGTCGTCACCGCCGTCATCTTTACCATGTGATGTCCCGCCGGCGTTACCGCCTTCTTCGCGAGTCCCACCATAAACGTCTTCCCCTCTCGCCGGGCCACCGCCCCCGCCACCCAATCCGGCTCGCTCTTAACACTCACGACCTCCACCTCGCCCGCGTCCGTTCCGAGGTGAGTCAAAGTCACCTCTCCCACCGCCTCTTTGCCCCGCACACTCGGCGCCAGCGTCAGAAACGGCGGTGACACTTCCCACCGCTCATACGGCGACACTGTCACCTTCACCGGCACCACCACATCCCCGGCCGACGTCCGCACCACCACCCGCCGCGTAACTTCGCCCTGATAGCTCCGCGTCTCCGTCTTGATCGCCAGCTCCGTCCGCTCGCCCGCGCCGAGCGACTGCTTCCCCAGCGTGCCCGCCGTACAACTACAATCCGCCTGCACATCATAAATCGTCACCGCCTCCTTCCCCGCGTTCACCAGCACAACCTTAGACTCCACCACCGTATTCTGCGTCCGCCGCCCCAAATCCACCACCCCCGGCTCCGCCACAATCTGCGCCTCAGCCCCCAATACCCACCCTGCCAGCAACCACGCACAGATCATCGCTCGCAACATTTGCTTCATACCCGTCACCCTGCCGGGCCTCCGGCTCTCCGCAAGACAGCTTCCGCGAGCAGAGTCCCGGATCACCCGTTCTCGATCTCAAACGAAAGCCGGATCATATCCAGACAGCGCACCCCGCCCTCGAAAATGGGCGGATCCTAAACCTCAAAAAAAATCCTGCTCGATGCCCGTGATTCGAAATCCGTTCCGTTGATAAAACATCAACGGCCCCACGCTTGAGTTACCAGTGAGAGAACCTTGAGCCTTACCGAAGAAACCGACGGCGGCATCCTCGACGTGCTTTTCTCCATCAAAGGCGTCGGCGACTTCGCCCGCCTCCGCCAAAACGCCATCGCCCTCTTCGGCCGCACATATCGCGTCGTCTCTCTCGAAGACTTTATCGCCGTCAAAGAACTCCGCGCCATCGCCGCGAAATGGTGCGCGGGATCGATACGGTCCGGGGAGCGCACGCGGCCCGCCGGACACGGATCGAAACCATTTCCACCGCGCCCACTCCGCAGGAAAAACCGCTCAACCGACGGCCATCCGCCTCGCATCAACCCTCGGTCTTTTTCTTCTCCGCCATCTTCCGCGCGATCTCGCCCTCGAAAAGCACCGTCTGCGTCGGAAACGCGAACGACAACCCCCGCGTCTCCACCGCCTTGATGAACGCCAGGTTCAACCGCATGCGCAGCTGCATGTGCTTGTGGAAATCCGGGTCTTTAACGACATAGACCAGCCAGATATCGAGGGACGAGGCGCTGAAATCGCGGAAGTAACAAATCACCGACGTCGGATCGATTTCCTCCTCCGCCAGAAGCAGCCGCCGGATCTCGCCCACCAGCTCCTCCATTTGCTCCGCACTCGTGCTGTAGGTTAATCCCAGCACCTGCTCGACCCGACGCTGCGTGAACCGTGCGAGATTCGTGATGCTCTCCGACGCGACCGTCTTG
This sequence comes from Nibricoccus aquaticus, assembly GCF_002310495.1. Lineage (GTDB taxonomy): Bacteria > Verrucomicrobiota > Verrucomicrobiia > Opitutales > Opitutaceae > Nibricoccus > Nibricoccus aquaticus. The sequence continues at coordinate 1,926,757 of NZ_CP023344.1, forward strand.
TTCGGAATGACCACCAGCGCCTTGTCCACCCGCCGGATCTTCGTCGAGCGCAGCCCGATGTCCTCCACCGCCCCGGTCGTCCCTGCCACTTGGATCGTCTCCCCGATCTTGAACGGCTGGTCCACCGCCACCACCACTGATCCGAAGATATTCGCGATCGTGTCCTGCGCGGCGAGCGCCACCGCGAGTCCGCCGATGCCCAGACCCGCGAGAAACGCCTTCACGTCCGCCCCCAGGCTCTGCGCGATCATCAACACCCCGAACACGAAGAAAATCGCGAGCAGCGTCTTCTTGATCCACGGCATGAACGCCGCCACGCCCATCTTCTTCGCCACCGCCTTCTCGTGCAGATGATCGAGGACCGTGTTGAAGATCCTCAACAAAAACCAAAATACCACGAACGAGAACGCGATCGTGTACATATACCCGAGCATGTTGTCCGCCGAGGGCGTCAGCTTCAGCGCCTTGATCGCCGCCACACTGCCCACCACCAGGATCAGAGCGGTCACCGGCCCCTGCACCGCCCTGAACAACTTGTCGTCAACCGTCGTCTCCGTCCTCGCCGTCAGCTTGCGCAGGAATGCGAACAAAATGTTCACGACCACTTTGCAGACGATGAACGTGATCAACAAAATCGCCGCGCACGCGATATAACGCACCGGACCGTTCTCCGAATTCTGCACATCGAACTGCTCCAGAATCACGTCCACCGCATGCTCGATGAATTCCGGCGTCTCCGGCATTTTCACCTGACCGCTCGCCACCGCCGCCGCAGCCGCGGTCGTGTTCGCAGCCTCCGTCGCGCCACCTGCGGGCGCCGCGCTCTGCGCGAAAACCTGCGCGGCGGAAAAAAACATCAGGACCGTTAAAAGACGCTGCATCGAGTTCATGACCCGCCTTTCAATTCCGCTTCCGCCCGCTGTCAACGCCCCGGCTGGAAAACCACCCCCGATCTTGTAACCGGTAAAACCCAACCCCGGGCTTGCCCCGCGCATTCGCCGACAACCACACTCCGCCCCTCATTTTCCTATGATACTCGCCGTCATCGACCAACTCCCCCTCTGGGCCTGGGCCGCCTTCATGCTCTTTATCGTCGCGATGCTCGCGCTCGATCTGGGCGTCTTTCACAAAAACTCCCACGAGATCAAAACCAAGGAAGCCCTCATCTGGTGCGCTGTCTGGTTCACCCTCGCGATGGCCTTCAACGCCATCATCTACTTCTGGCGCGGCCCACAGCCCGCGATGGAGTTCTTCACCGGATACCTCATCGAGATCTGCCTGAGCGTGGACAACGTCTTCGTGTTCATCCTCATCTTCACCTTCTTCAAAGTTCCCAAGATCCACCAGCACCGCGTCCTCTTCTGGGGCATCATCGGCGCAGTCGTCATGCGCGCCCTCTTCATCGCCGGCGGCATCGCCCTCCTCAGCACCCTCGACTGGGTCCTCTACGTCTTCGGCGCCTTCCTTATCTTCACCGGCATCAAAATGGCCCTCCCCAAATCCGAGGAAGCCGATCCCGAGAAAAACATCGCCGTCCGCCTCGTCCGCAAATTCTTCCCCGTCACGCCGACATTCGTCGGCGGCAAATTCTTCACCACGATCAACGGCCGCCGCTACGCCACCCCGCTCTTCATCGTCCTCATCGCCATCGAGACCACGGACGTCATCTTTGCCGTCGATTCCATCCCCGCCATCCTCGGCATCACCAAAGACGGCTTCATCGTTTTCACGTCCAACATCTTTGCGATCCTTGGCCTGCGCTCCCTCTACTTCGCCCTCTCCGGCTCCATGCAGCTCTTCCGCTTCCTCGGCCTCGGACTCGCCCTCATCCTCATCTTCATCGGCGTGAAAATGGTCCTCACCTGGGATCTCCTCGGCGGCCACCACGTCCCCATCGGCCTCTCCCTCGGCGTCATCGGCGGCATCATTGCCGTCTCCGTCATCGCCTCCCTCGTCTTCAAAGAAAAGAAGCCCGATCACCCCGCTAATCTGCCTGGCTCACCTCAGTAACTCACCCGACTCCATAAAAAGCCAAAGGCGCCAACCACCCGGTTCGCGCCTTTTTTGTGCCGATCAATCCACCACCGGCGAACCCAGTTTCGAGCGCGAAGACCGATAAGCCGCCTCGAACGACTCATGACCACTCGCGGTCACTTGCAAATCGCGGAGATGGCCGTCCTTCAGACCATAAATCCAGCCATGCACGGTGAGTGATTGTCCGCGGTCCCACGCCGAAGTGACAACCGTCGTCTGGCAAACATTTGCCACCTGCTCGATGACGTTGAGTTCGCACAACCGGTCGAGCTTTCTGCTCTCCTCCGGGATCGCCTGAATACAGCAGTAATGCCGGTCCTTCACATCCTGCACATGCCGGATCCAGTTATCGACGAGGCCGTGACGCTCGCATTTCAAAGCCGCGCGCACACCACCGCAGCCCGAGTGACCGCACACGATGATATGCTTAACTTTCAACACATCGACGGCGAACTGCATCGCCGAAAGACAGTTCAAATCTGAGTGCACGACGACATTCGCCACATTGCGGTGAACAAACACTTCGCCGGGCAGCACATTGATCAGTTCATTCGCAGGCACACGGCTGTCCGAACAGCCGATCCACATGTAATCGGGCTTTTGCTGGCGGGAGAGTTTTAGAAAAAACTCCGGGTCGCGGGCCGTGATGTTGGCCGCCCAGGCCTTGTTTTGGTCGAGCAGGAACGAGAGATCTTCCATGGACGCGGATGGTCTGGCCGAAGCCGCTAATGTCCACATCGAAGCTTAGGCTCCGTCCGCCACTTTTCGCCTGATGTATGCAAAAAAGAGGCGCGGCCGAAACCGCGCCTCTCGTCATGAAGCTACCTGTATTTAACCTGGGAAACTCGCCCGCTTTTCGGGACTCGCCTTAATCAAGCCACCGCAATTTTGCGCGGCTTGCGTGCCTCCGCCTTGGGCAGAGTCGCTGTGAGCACGCCGTCGACCAGCTCGGCGCGAATTTTATCCACGTCGATCGATTGATCGTGCTGCAGCGAGAGTTCGAAGGGGCGTTCACCAGACTCTCGATAAAGAGAGGTCCAGCCCGCAGGCTGTTTCCAGGAACGTTCGCCACGCACCGTCAACACACCGTCTTCATCGGTGATGCTAAGCCCGGCTTTAGCCACGCCCGGCAGCTGAACGGTCAGCGAGTACGCGTCTGCTGATTCCGTGACGCTGTAGACCGGACGTACACCGGGCGTAACACCGGCGTCGGCGGAATTGTCAGCGACCGAATCAAGGGACGGACGAGCGAACGAGGGGATGAGAGAATTGAGAAGAGACATGATAAAATTTCCTTTGGATTAAGTGAGTTTGAATAAAACACGTGAGGGTTGGTTATGCGCTCGCCGGTAATTAATTCACCGTGACCGCGATTTTCTTGGGCTTGGATTCTTCCTTTTTCGGAAGCGTCACGGTGAGCACGCCGTTTTCGTAAGCGGCCGACACCTTTTCAGCGTCCACGTTTTCGGGAAGCACCACTGAGCGATTCAGCGCAACGGTTTCCTCGCTTTCGCCGCTCTTGGTTTTGCGCGTCGCCTTGAGGTTGAGATAACCGTCGACGACTTCGACACCGAGATCGGCGCGGTTGATACCCGGAAGCTCGGCACGCACATAGGCGTTTTCCTTGTCTTCAAAGACATCGACCGGGAAACGACCGGACGCAGGCGCGCCCACGACATGTCCAAGTGTGGACTCGAAAAGGCGGTCGATTTCGCCTTCGAGACCCGCCCACGGACTCTGCCGAAAGGACGAGATGAAACGATTGTTTGGATAGCTATAGCGTACGATTCTCATGGTAATTTTCTTTTGGGTTTAGTGGTCGAACCGAAGTTCGATTGAATGTCCCAAGTATAGCTTGCGGGATGCCGCAGCTCTCCGCGCAGCAAGTCGCCGAATTTCCGATACTTACCATTTTCGCACAATGCAGGCTGTGAAATTCTGTCCACCCTGCTGTCGCACTTACCGCGAAAAAACGTCACATTTCCATCTCTCTAATTCCCCAGCGCTTCCTTCTTTGCGCCTTCGCGCCTTTGCGTGAGCCCAACTCCGTCCTCCGCGCTTCCGGCTTTCCTCAATACGTCACGCCCACATCCGCCAGCCACCGATCCAGCGTCGCCTGATTCCCCAACGTATCGTCGAGACTCATCTCCGGCACTTCTTTCAGCCCCGCCGCGACCGCCTTCGCAAAAACATCCGCCTCCACCGCATAAAGCGGCAGCGGCGACTTCACCGCGATTTCCTCCGGCTGCTCCACGCCTTGCTTATGCAGCCACAAACTCGTCTGGCCGCCATGCCGCGCCGGATGCCACGGCGCCGGCACATGCAGCCAGCCGCCCGTCCCATAAATACGCACGCCCACTTCCTGCCTCAATCCGACACCCGTCGAAAGCACCGCGACGGTCCCATTCGCAAACTTCGCCACCGCGCCAGCGTACACGTCGATGCCCGTCTGCGGATGCACCTGCCCGAGCCCGTGAAACTCCACCGGGTCGGCAAACAGTTTTCCATCCGCCGCCCCCGCGATCAACCGTGAGAACGAAACCGGATAGCAGCCCACATCCAAAATTCCCCCGCCGCCGAGCTCCTTCGAAAACTGCCGCCCCGCCGCGTCGAACGGTTTCCAAAACCCAAACGCCGCCTGCACCATCCCGATTTTCCCGAGAACTCCGCTGCGAATAATCTCCACCACCTTCGCCGTCTGCGGCGCGCACCGATACATGAAAGCCTCCATGAACAACACGCCCTTCGCCCGCGCCGCCGAGACCATCCGCACCGTCTCCGACTTATTCATCCCCAGCGGCTTTTCACACAGCACATGTTTCCCCGCCGCCACCGCCCTGAGCGCCCACTCCAAATGCTGCGGATGCGGCGTCCCGATATAGACCGCCTCCACCTCCGCATCCGCGAGCAACGCTTCATAACTCCCGTGCGCCCGCATCGCCCCGCCATGCGCCGCCGCAAATTTCCCCGCCGACGACTGCGTCCGACTTCCCACCGCGACCACGCGACTGAACTCCGACTTGGCCACATCCACCGCAAATTCCGACGCGATCCGGCCCGTGCTGATAATACCCCAGTTCAAACGCGTGTTACTCATGCCCCGTCCCTAATCACTCCCTCCCGCCAAACGCACGCCCAACCTTTTCGACCCGTTCACACTCTCGCCGTCCAATCCTGTTAATCCTCTCAATCCTGTCCAAAACTCCGCCCTCCCCACGTTTCCCGTCCACTGTACCGCCTCCTGGCAAAAAACTCCGTGCCCCCGCCCGCCCTCCCTGCTTCATTCCCCACTCTCACTCTCCGTTCACCGTACGCATCGCACACCGCATGAGCTTCGACTTCGACACCGTCCACCCACGCCTCGGCACCGACTCCCAGAAATGGCAGAAGTACGAGGGCAAAGACATCCTCCCACTCTGGGTGGCCGACATGGATTTCCGCTCCTCACCCGCGATCATCGAAGCGCTTCACCGCCGCGTGGATCACGGCATCTTCGGCTACGCCCGCCCCACCAAGTCCGAAGTCTCCGCCGTCGTCGACGCGATGCAGCGCCGCTACGGCTGGACCATCGACCCGAGCTGGCTCGTCTGGCTCCCCGGCCTCGTCTGCGGCCTCAACGTCACCGCCCAAGCCTTCGCGCAACCGGGCGAAGAAGTCCTCTGCAACACCCCGGTCTATCCGCCCTTCATGACCGCCCCGCGCAACTCCGGACGCGTCTCCGTCACCATCCCGCTAGCGCTCGATTCCGCCGCCCGCCGCTGGGAAATCGACTGGGACGCCATGGAACGCGCCGTCACCCCGCGCACCAAACTCTTCTTCCTCTGCAACCCCCACAACCCCGTCGCCCGCGTCTTCCGCCGCGACGAACTCCAGCGCATCGGCGAATTCTGCCTGCGCCATAATCTGATTCTCTGCTCCGACGAGATCCACTGCGACCTCATCCTAGACGACATCCCTCACATCCCCACCGGACTCCTCGGCGGCGAGATCGCCAACCGCACCGTCACGCTCATGGCCCCGAGCAAGACCTACAACGTCCCCGGACTCGGCACCTCCTTCGCCATCATCAGCAACCCGCAACTCCGCGCCACCTTCGTCCGCGCCACCGCCGGCATCGTCGCCGAAGTCACCACGCTCGGCTTCGCCGCCTGCGAAGCCGCGTATCGGGATAGCGAGGACTGGCGCCAGGGCTTGCTCGCCTACCTCCGCGGCAATCGCGATTTCCTCCTCGATTTCACCGCCCGCGGACTCCCCGGCATGAAAATCGAAGCCCCCATCGAGGCCACCTACCTCGCGTGGTTCAACATCGAGGCCCTCAATCTCACCGATCCCGTCGCCCATTTCGAAAAACACGGCGTCGGCCTCAGCGAAGGCGCCTTCTTCGGCACGCCCCGCGGCAAAAACATCCGCCTCAACTTCGGCTGCCCCCGCGCCACCCTCACCGAAGCGCTCACGCGCATGAAACGCGCCGTCGCTGCTGCTCGCAGCCTCGCTTCTTAAAGCGTGGCTGCTCTATTTCGAGCCAAGCTCTTCAGCTTTCCGAGGTAGGGCGGGTTGTCCCTAAAATGCCGGCTCACCGTCGCCCGCTTTAAGGCAAAAACCGCGCCGCCCACTCCACCTTTGCCAGCGGCCTCGGCCGATACTCGCCGAACAACCGGTACCGCAGCCGCGCCACGACCTTGTACAACGGATCGCGCAGCCACCGCGGAATCACCCGCAACCACGACACCACCCGCCACACACCGCCGAGCTCCGCCAGCACCTGCAACACCCCGTCCGTCCTGGACCAGTGCGGCCCATCCTTGCGCGGAAAATCCGGCACGAAAATCAAGCTGTCGAAATCCTCCGTGGGCAACCCGCGCTCCCGCAAAATCGCCTGCGCCGTCGGCCCTTGAAGGGGCGCGAACCGCAGCGTGCCCGCTTTATCGATACGCAGCAGCAGCCGTACGCACGCGTTGCACAGTCCACACGTCCCGTCGTACATCAGCAGCGGCGTGCGACGAAGGGCTGTCTCGGGTACGTGGGTGGTCATGGGTGAATCCGGATTCGCGGGCCGCACTAAACGTTCCGGCCCCGCCCAGTGTTTTTCCCAATTCCCGCCCCGCCAATCCCAAAAACTTCCCCCGCGTTACCGCTCACCGTCTCCGCACTAGTTCGTAGTCACTTTTGCGAATACGCGCGGCGTTGAACTTCGCCTTGGGCGCTCGCAGCTAGTAGGCGGCCCGCTTTCACCGGCCCCCGCATCATCAAAAATCAGCCCTCCCGCTCCCATGAAAACACCATCCCGCCTCCGTCTCCTCCGCTCCCTCGGCCTGTCCGCGCTCGCGCTCACGCTGGGTACCACCGCCCTCCACGCCGCCATCGGCGACATCGCCGTCACCAACGATCCCTACAGCGCCGTCTCCGTCACCGCCAACACCCCCCTCACCGTCGCCGATCCCGCCGCCGGCGCGATCAAAGGCGGCACCGGCACCACCGTCTCCAGCGCCGTCCTCCGCATCACCACCAACGAATCCACCAACCGCAAAGTCCAGGTCTCCCAGACCGGCGTCCCCACCGGCGCCACGCTCACCCTGCAACTCGGCACCTACACCACCACCGACATCACCGAGGTGAACAGCGGCAACCCCATCACCGTCACCGGCACCGCCGCCGACTTCATCACCGGCATCAAAAACTACGCCTCCAACGTCGACGATCCCTCCGGCCTCCCGCTCGAGTACGTCCTCACCCTCGGCGAAAACACCCCGAACGGCCCCGCCACCATCAACGTCACCTACACCATTCTCGCCCAGTAACCAGATTCCCCGTACACGTCGCTCCGCGCGTCGTCCGCCGCTGCCCGCTGTCCGTCCGTTCGCGATGAGCCCCGCTCCGCACCACCGCGCGGCCACGACCAACCGCGCCTTCCTCCTCGCCTGCACCTGCGCCGCCTGGCTGGCGCTCGCCCCGCCATCCGGCGCGGTCAACTCCATCGAGTTCGTCGCCGGCGCCTCCCAGTCGCAGCTCATCACCGCCGCGCACCTGACCGGAGGCCCCGGCGCCGACTACGCGAGCCGCATTCCCCTCGGCGGACTCTTCACACTGCGCGTGAACTCCGATCAACCCTGCCGAATCTCCGTCCAGCGCCAGAACACCGGCGTCTGGTTCGTCGAGGGCCAGCTCCTCGTGCAGATCGTCGAGATCGGCGCCTCCGCCGACGAACGCCCGCCCGTGCCCATCGATTCCTCCGCCGCCCCGCTGATCGACAGCGCCTCCCCGCTCATCGATCAGACCTACGGCCTCCGCTACCTCCTCGACGGCATGTCGGTCAAAAACGCCCCGCGCACCTACACGACCGAGATCCTCTTCACCGTGACCGATCTGGAATGAAAACACCCCGCCCCGTCCTCCTCGCCGCACTCGCCTCGCTGACCATCGCCCTCGCGCCCGCCCAGCCATCGCCACTCGCGTCATCAACTCCGCCAGCCGCCACCATCATCGTCAGCGGCGAACTCACCCGCGAATTTCAACTCGCCCCCGCCTCCTCCGCCGAGGGCCAGCTCGTCCTGCGCAACACCTCCGCCACACCCGGCCGCGCCCGCATCTACCAACTCGATTACTCCCTAGATGCCGATGCGCACATCTACACCGATCCCGGCCAGCTCCCGCGCTCCAACGCCCCGTGGATCGAGCTCGGCGAGCGCCAGCCCGAACTCGCCCCCGGCGAAACCCGCATCGTCCCCTTCAAAGTCTCCGTGCCTTCCGACCCCTCCCGCAGCGGCACCTACTGGAGCATGATCATGGTCGAGGGCCTCGCCGCCGACCCACAGCCGGAAAACGCCAACGCCGTCTCAGTACGCTCCGTCATACGTTATGGGATACAGATTATCACCCACGTCGGCGGCTCTGCCTCCGCCCGCCCTGCGATTTCCCACCAACGCATCGCCGCCGCCAACGACCGCCACTCCGTCTGCTTCGACCTCGCCAATACCGGCGACCGCTGGCTCCGCCCCAAAATGGAGCTCCGCCTCTTCGACGGCTCCGGCCGCTCCCTCGGCGTCTTCCCCGCGCCCACAACCCGCGTCTACCCCGGTGCCTCCGCGCCCCAAAAATTCGACCTCCCCGCGCTCCCCGCCGGCGACTACCTCGCCCTCATTGTCCTGGACACCGACGACGAACTCTATGGAGCCCAATACCGGTTCCGCCTCGACGATTGAGTGATCGCCCACAGCCGCAGTCTGCTCGCACTGGCCGCGCTCGTCGCCGGCCTCGCCGGTCCCCGCTTGCTCGCGGAGACGACCCTCGCCGTCCGCAGCGGACAATCCGCCACCATCGCCCCCGGCGGATTTTTCTCCGCCACCGTCGCCCTTCGCGATTCCTCCGCCTCCTCGCCCGGCCCGCTGCTTCGTGAACACCTCCAGCTCCCTCCCGGCTGGACCGATCTCTCGCCCGCCGGCCTCGCCTTCTCGCTCACCGGCCCCGAGCAAATCCGCTTCATCGCCGTCGCCATCCCGCGCACTACCGCCGCCGGCGACTACACCCTGATCTACTCCGTCGGCCCCGAAACCGATCCAGCCCTCGAGCAAGCCCGTGCCGAACTCACCATCACCGTCCCCGCCGTCACCACCCTGCGGATCGAAAACGAAAACGCCCCCGCCCAACTCGTCGCCGGCGACCGCCTCACCGCCGTCTGGCGCGTGACCAACCAAAGCAACCACCCCGCCGCCCTCCTCCTCAAAGCCCGCAGCTCGCTCGATCTCCCCGTCACGCTCGCGCCCTCCTCCCCACTCCTCCAACCCGGCGAGAGCATCCTCGTCACCGCCACCGCCACCACGCCCGCTCAGCTTCGCGGCGAACAAACCCACCAGCTCCTCCTCGATGCACAGCTCGCCGGCGACGCCAAAAACTCCCGCCAGGTCGTCGCCGCGCACACCCGCCTCTTCCCGCGCTTCACCACCGCCGCGCAGGCCGACAGCGACTTCCGCCTCTCCCTCCGCACCACCGCCGTCCAGCGCAAATTCCGCAGCCGCGAAGCCTCCGGCCTCCAGTCCGAACTCTCGGGCAATGGCTTCATCGATCCCGAGCGCACCCGCCGTATCGACTTCCTGCTACGCACCGATCCCGTCGTCAGCGGCCCGTCGCGAGTCCTCCCGCGCAGCCGCTACAGCTTCAGCTACCGCAGCCCCGCCCTCGATCTGCTCCTCGGCGACAACCAGTTCTCCCTCTCGCCCCTCACCCAACGCTCCCTCTCCGGCCGTGGCGCGGGCGTCACTTATCGCGCCCCGCCCTCGGCCGCCGGTCTCTATTATGCCGATACACCGTGGCAGACACCCGACACGCACCAGCTCGGTGCCTTCGCCCAGCTCGACGCCAGCCCCTCCGCTCGTCTGCGCACCAACCTCCTCGTCCGCGACACCGCCGCCCTCGCCTCAAGTACCGAAACCCGCTCCGTCCTCCCCAGCTTCCAGGTTTTCCTGAAGCCCGATGAATCCACCTCGCTCGAAGCCGAGGCCGCGCTCAGCGACAACCGCGCCGCCCCCACCGGCGATGCCTGGCGCCTCCGCCTGAGAGGCAACCGCGGCGACGACTTCAACTACGACCTCGAACACCTCCGCGCCTCGCCCGACTTCTTCGGCTACTATCAAGACGTCCGCTCCACCTCGGGAAACGCCTGGTGGAAACTAAGCCCCGACTGGCAGGCCCACGGCTCTTTCCTCTCCTCGCGCTACAACCTCGACCGCTCTCCCGCAAAAATCTCCGCCCCCCAAACCGACACCGCCACCACCGGCCTCGACCGCAAAATATCCGACCGCCTCTATCTCTCCGCCGACTACGCCTTCACCGACACCCGCGACCGCCTGCCCTCCCGCCTCCCCGGCTTTTCCCAAAACGCCCTCGCGCTCGCCGCCAACGTAAACACCCGCTTCGCCTCCTTCCGCACCACCGTCGAGGAAGGCTCGCGTCACCTCCGCTCCCGCGTTCCGCAGACCGATCGCTTCACCTACGTCTCCCTCTTCAGCGTCTTCCGCCCGCGCCTAGGCGGCACCTACTCGCTCTACCTCGGCACCGGCGACAGCCGCTACACCGCCGGCCAGCGCGAGACCACCGCCAGCGCCACCGGCCAGTGGGCGCTCACCGAATCCCTCCGCGCCTACGCCGCGTATTCGAGCACCGAATATCGCGGCACCACCCGCCAGTCCCAGTCTTCGGTAGAAGCCAGCCTCGGCTACGAATTCCCCGGCGGCTCCTCGCTCGACCTCAACCTCCGCGCCTCTTCGTACAACCACACGCAACAAGACCGCACCGTCTCCCTCAGCTACCGCGTCCCGCTCCCCACGCCCTCCCTCGCCCGCCGCGACTCCGCCAGCCTCTCCGGCAAAGTCCTCCTCCGCTCCGCCGACGCCACCCAGCCGCTCCCCCGCGTCATCCTCCGCCTAGGCAAACTCCCGGCCGCCACCGATCAACACGGCCGCTTCGTCTTCCCCTCCGTCCGCCCCGGCCGCCACGAACTCACCATCGACCCGCTCTCGCTCGGCATGAACGTCGTCCTCGCCCACAGCGCCCCGATCATCGTCGAACTCGAACGCGGTAAGCGCGCCGAACTCGCCATCGACGCCGCCCCCGCCGCCCGCCTCGACGGCGAAATCCTCCGCTACGAAGCCCCTCCCGCAGCTCCCTCGCTCGCACCGCTTCCCGCTCCCGACTACCGCCCCGCCGAACCGCTCCGCAACATCACCATCGAACTCCGCCGCCCCGGCGAACGTGTCCGCTCCGTCACCACCGACGCGCAAGGTCGCTTCGGCTTCGACCGCCTCCCGCCCGGCGATTGGACTCTCTCCATCGACGACCGCCAGCTCCCAGCGCATCACCGCCTAGCCGATCTTCACTCCGGCCAAAACGAACTCCCCATCACCCTCACCGCCGCCGCCACTCAACAAATCCATCTCCGCGTCCTCCCCGCCGCCCGCCCGATGCGCCTCCTCGACGACGCCTGGCTCCCCACCACTCGCTAGACGCCATCGCCCCGATTCCCCGCAGCGAAGCCCGGCTTGTCACCGCCGCCGCACAGCACGTACCGTCGCGATTCACTTTTCCGCGTTCAGTCCCGTCTCTCATGCGCATCGGCCCGATCGAACTTTCCTCACCTCTCTTCCTGTCTCCGCTCGCCGGGTACACCAACCTGCCCATGCGCCTGACCGTGCGCGAACTCGGCGGACTCGGCTGGGCCACCACCGACCTCGTCAACGCCCGCTCTCTCATCGAGCGCAACCGCACCGCCCTCAAACTCGTCGAGTCCTCCGCCGCCGACCGCCCCCTCGCTATCCAGCTCTTCGGCGCCGTCCCCGAAGAAATGCGCGACGCCGCCATCATCTGCCAGGAACTTGGCGCCGCCTCCGTCGACATCAACATGGGCTGCCCCGTGAAAAAGGTCGTCAAGATCGGCGGCGGCTCCGCCATGATGACCGAGCTCGATAAAACCGCCGCCCTCGTCCGCGGCATGATCGACGCCGTTAAAATCCCCATCACCGCCAAGATGCGCCTCGGCTGGGACGACGACAACCTCACCGCCCCCGACCTCGCCCGCGTCCTCGAAGACGTCGGCGTATCCGCCATCTTCGTTCACGGCCGCACACGCGCCCAGGGCTTCTCCGGCCGCGTCAACCTCACCGGCATCCGCTCCGTCGTCGAAGCCGTCAAAAACATTCCCGTCATCGGCAACGGCGACGTCACCACGCCCGAAGCCGCGAAGCACATGTTCGCCGAGACCGGCTGCGCCGGCGTCAGCATCGGCCGCGGCGCGTTCTACGATCCCTGGATTTTCCGCCGCACCGATCACCTCCTCCGCACCGGCGAACTCCTCCCCGAGCCCACCTTTGCCGAACGCCTCCGCGTCCTCCGCCGCCACTTCGATCTCTACGTGGACTTCTACGGCGAAGAACCCGGCTCGCGTTTCTTCCGCCGCGTCGCCCCGTGGTACGCGAAACGTTTCGGCCCCGCCAAACCCTTCAAGCGCGCCATCCTCGAAATCAAATCCCGCGCCGACTTCGAGTCCGCCATCGCCGAGTTCCTCGAATGGCGAAAACAATTCTGCGACGATCACGGCGAACTCCTCGCGAAGTATCAGCCCGATCCGATGATCGCCTCCTTCATGCGCGACGCCGACGACCCCGAGACCTTCGCCCGCGACTCGATCCCCGTCCCCAAAGGCCCCGTCGATACCTGGTAGACAGCCCGGCCCGGCTGCACGCTTGCGGGCCGCCGCCGCGTTCACTCAGCTGTCGGCTCCATGCGTCGGCCCAGCTTCGTCTCACTCGTCCTGCTTCTCATCTTCACTGCGGCTCCCGGCTCCTCCCAGGAATCACCGGTCCGCATCGCCCCCGCCCCTGAGTGGATCGGCGAACAGGAACAGCCCGAACTCTCCGCGCCCTCTCCCGCCAAAAACCCCGGCGGCTGGTTCTTCCTGCTCTTCGACCGCCGCTTCCATGCCGAAGAGTCCGCTACGTATTCGCACCTCGCGTACCGCATCACCAACTCCTCCGCTCTCCAGGACGGCTCGCAGATCTCCGTCGATTACGATCCCGAGTACGAACGCATCGACTTCCACGCCATCCGCGTCGTGCGCGCGGGAAAAACCACCGACCGCCTCTCCCTGCCCGCGATCAAGACCATCCAGCAGGAACGCGACCTCGACCGCCACCTCTACAACGGCCAGGTCACCGCCCTGGTGATGCTCGACGACATCCGCGTCGATGACGTCGTCGAGTACGCCTACACCCGGCGCGGCCGGAATCCCATCTACGACGGCCGCTTCCACGACACCGTGCCAGTCCGCTGGAGCACACCGCTGCGCAAAGTCCGCGTCTCCGTTTTTCAAGCACCCGAACGCTCCATCTCCGCCCGGCAGCACGGCGATGCCGTCCTGAAAACCGAAACCCTCACTCACGGCGTGCTCATCGAGCAGCGATGGATCGGCACCGATGTTCCCGCCGTCGAACCCGACTCAGAGCTGCCCGACTGGTACAGCCCCTACGCCTTCCTCCAGTTTTCCGAATACGCCGACTGGTCCTCCGTGCTCGCCTGGGCCCAGCCCCTCTACGACCTGCCCGCCCGTCTGACTCCGGAGCTGGAGCAAAAAGCCGACGAACTCACCCAGGGCCTCCGCAACAACGAGGCCCGCGTCCTCGCCATTCTCAACTTCGTGCAACGCGAGATCCGCTACCTCGGCATCGAGCTCGGCCCCAAATCCCACCGCCCGTCACCGCCCGCCGAGGTTCTCGCCCGCCGCTTCGGCGACTGCAAAGACAAGTCCCTCCTCCTCTGCGCCCTCCTCAAACACGTCGGCATCCGCGCCACACCCGCCCTCACGCACTCGTACCGCCGCGACACCATGCGCGACTGGCTCCCCGGCCCCGATGTCTTCGACCACGTCATCGCCTGCATCCAGCTCAACGGCCTCACCTACTGGGTCGATCCCACCATCTCCGATCAGGAGGGCTCGCTCGCCGTCCGCGCCATCCCCGACTACCGCCACGCGCTCCCCATTGCCTACGGCACCGACCGGCTCGAACGCATCCATTTCAACCCCGAATCGAAATCCTCCCTGCACGTCGAGGAACACTACGACGTCCGCTCATTCGACGGGCCTGCGAAACTCGAGGTCCGCTCGCACTACTCCGGCAACATCGCCGACTCCATGCGTGTTTATCTTCGCGATACACCCATCGACCAGATCGCCAAAAACTACCTCAACACCCGCCTCCGCCTGCACCCGAAGATCACCGCCGACGGAGACCCCACGTGGACGGAAAATAAAACGCTCAACACCGTCACCGTCATCCACCGCTACACCGTGCCGGACATGTGGGCCAAGACCAAAGACAGTCCCGTGCTCTCGCTGGAGACCTATCCCGCCATGATGCGCGACTACGCGGAGCCCCCCGACTCGCCCCGGCGCTCCATGCCTCTCGCCGTGCTCCACCCGTTTCGCGCCATCCACGAGACCTTCCTGCAACTCCCCGAAACCTGGCCCGATGAAAACAACCTCCAGCAGTTCGAGAGCGAGGCCTTCCGCGGCGAGATTCAAACCATCACCAGCGGCGCCACCTCGAAGATCAGCTACAAATGGGAATCCCGTCGCGATCATGTGCCCGCCGCTGGCGTGGCCGCCCACGCGGAAAAACTCCGCAGCTTCCGCGACGCCTTCGGCTCCTCCCTCACCTACAACACCGCCATCGCCGAGCGTAACGAAAACTTCCGCCTCTACTGGCCGGTCATCCTCTCCCTCCTCGGCACCTTGCTCGTCAGCGGCGCAAGTTTCTGGTGGCTCCAAAACCGCCAGCCACGCGACACCTCGTCACTGCCCCCGCCGCTTCCTTCCCGGCTCCAGGGCCTCGGCGGCTGGCTCGTCTTCGTCGCTATCGGGCTCTTCGCCCGCCCACTCATGGTGCTGGTCAGCTTCTTTCAGGACTACGGCAGTTTCTTCGACGCCCGCGTCGTGGAAAACCTCACCACGCCGTCCAGCAGTGACTACGCGCCCGGCTTCAGCGCGCTCCTCTGCACCGAAATATCCATGCAGCTCCTCATGCTCGTCGTTTCCGTGTGGCTCCTCGTCCTCTTCTTCCAGCACCGCCGCCTCTTCCCAAAAATATTCATCATCATGATGCTCTCCACACTCGTCTGGGGCATCATCGACACCGTGTGGGTGGACATCGTCTTCCCCGACGCCGAGGACGATCCCTCCAGCACCACCGAGCTGGTCCGCACCGCCATCGGCTGCGCCATCTGGGTTCCCTATATGCTCAGCTCACGACGCGTCCGCGCGACCTTCGTCCGCTGATCTCATAAAAAAAGGCGGCCCGTTTTCAGGGCCGCCTTCGCATAAACTTTTCGGGTTCGCGCGCCGCGCCCTCAGTAGCGCCGCGACATGATCGCCCCGCGCGAATCCTCGAAGACAATCCGCTTCTCCTCCGGCTCCAGCCGCAGGAACACGATGCCCAGCTTGGCATCCACGGTTTCGCCGAGCCGGTACATCTTGTTATTCAGCATCGCACGGGCGTTCTCGCCTTGGAACACACCGTTGATCTTCAAGTTCACCACGAAGGCCTTGAAGTTCGCGCCCGGCTCAGGACGAGGCGCCGCCACCGGCTCAGGCACCGGAACCGGCTTCACCTCAACCACCGCCGCAGGCGCTGGCACCGCCGGAGTCACCGCCGCTGGCAGCGACGAACTGCCCGTATCCATAACTTCATTCGCCGGCTGAGTCATCGCGGCTTCATGAGCGGACACCGCGTTCTGCGCCTTCGCGATCAACTGACCCGGAAGCGACTGCGGATTATCCACCACGACCGGACCGGTCGCTGCGGGAGTCGCCACCGCCGGAACCGTCGTCCCGGCAGGCGTCGTCTCAACCACTGCGGGAGCCGTCCCGGCCTCCGCTGGCGCGACCACCGGCACATCCGATGTCGCCGGCGCAGGCGCGGGTTTCGCCACGACCACGGCAGGCACAGGCTCATCCGAGAACCACAGATTATACGCCACCACGCCAAACAACCCGGCCGCCACAAACAGCAGCGCACCGAGCAGCTTTACGGCAAATTTTCCGCGGGCCACCGCCTTCTCATCGGTCTGCGCCACCAGCTTTCCCTGCGGACGCGGACCCACTCCGCCCGTCGGTATCGCCACCGGCCCGGAGGCCGGCATTGGCGCGATCGGCATGTTCGGCCGCCCGGAATTCGGAGCCGCCGGCTTCGCAAACGCCGGCGAGGCCAGCGCAGCCGCAGGCAACGTCGGCTTCACGATCGGCACCGAACCAGGCGGCAACGCCTGCGCCGGCGCGGGCGCGGCAGCCTGACCCGCCACTGAGAGCCGGAGCACCGGGATCACTCCCGCCGATTGCACCACCGCCGCAGCCGCCGGCGCGACCGGTGCAGCCGACACCGCAGGCACAGCGGCCCCAGCGACAGCCGAAGCACCGCGCGGCTTGAGTTTGAATTTACCCGGATCGTCGGCGGCCGGAGCCGGCGCGGGATTCGAAGAAACGGGAGCCGGAATCGGCTCAGGCGGGAGCGGACGCGGCAAAACCGTCGGCAACGGCGCGGGAGCGGACGGGCTTGGCAGCGGCGTGACAGCTGCCTGGGCCGCAGGAGCGGCGGCGGTTGGCTGGGCAGCGGGCGCTACCGGCATTTCTTCGTTGGCGGTGGCGGGCTGCCCGGGACTCAATCGAGGCTTGAGTCGCAAAGGAGGCGACTGGGGTTCGTTACTCATGACTTTAACTGGCGTGGGTTGCTCCGAATGAATGATGATTATGAATGATAAGAGTCGCGGCTTTCGGACTTTGGCCGCTTTTTGTGTCTAACTCCCATTCGTCGCTTTGACAGGCACACAACAGTAAGTTTTAGGTCAAAAATCCCCATGAACCGCTTCAGCTTCCTCTCCCTAGTCGCCGTCCTCGCACTTTCCGCCGCCTGCTCCAGCAAACCCAAGCCCAACCCGGCCATGGCCACCGAGATCGAAGACGCCTTCAAACAACGCTGGATAGCCAAGCGCATGAACGAACTTTCTCAAGCCGGCGTCACCGATCCCCGCGACGCCCGCCGCCAGGCTACCGAAGAGTTCAAACAACGCTACGAGTACACCAACGCCGCTAAAAAAGCCGACCCCGTCGGCACCGGCTCGCTGCCGTAAGAGCGGTGCAGTTTCTGACAGGCTAAAGAGATGAATCTAAATGCCATTGTCGCATTGATCTTCTCACTCTTGGGCGTGGGGTGCCGCTCTCCTGCGAACCCTCAAGCACACCACAACAATTCGGTACTCCGCGACGGAAGTTCTTATTCCTCCGCCATTCTGATTAGTTCGCGCACTCAGGTGGACGGCATACGGGAGGAATACACTTATCTAGCGCAGCACTTTCCTGGCTCTCGGCCGGCAGAAGTCGAAAAGATCGAAACCGAAGAGGTTATCTTTGGCCACCGCACGGATGTCCGCAATGGCCGGATCTTCAGCATTCACATCCTTGTTTTATCGGACGGAAAGATCCGGGAGGTGTATTTCGACATCACTGGCTATTTTGGAAAATGAGAAGAGCCCGCCAATCTGGCTTTCCTCAAAACGACTTCGCAAAATCGTTCCCCGCCTTCCCCGCCTGCGTCTGCTTCGTCTTCACGACTGTGGACGCCGCGATCTTCTCCGCCAGCGCCGTCTCATAACGCGCCCCATCCAGCGGCAATGAAACCGTTTCATCCGCCCACGCAGACAGGATCATCGCGTTCGCCAGCTCGACCGACCTCAGCCCTTCCGCCGCCGGCGCGATCAACGCCTCCCCCCGCAAAATCGCCGCCGCGAAGTTCTCCAAAATCCCCGCGTGCTGCCCGCCATGATCCGACGCCGTGAACACGTCCTCCGTCGTCGCCGGCCTCGCGAAACCCTCCGTCGCCGCCCGGCTGAATGCCGTCATCCCCGTCTCGTTCCGCGTGAACACCACCCGGTCGTTCTCATAAACAATTCGCCCATTCTCTCCCGCGATCTCCAACCGGTTCGTCCCCGGCGTCTCGCCCGTCGAAGTCACGAAAAGCCCAGTCGCCCCGCCTGCGAACTCCACATACGCCGTCACGTCGTCCTCCACCTCAATCGCGTGGTAACGACCGAAACCACAGTGCGCCCGCACCCGCACCGGCTGCCCAAACAGCCACTGCCACAGATCCAGATTATGCGGACACTGGTTCAACAACACCCCGCCGCCCTCGCCCTTCCACGTCGCCCGCCAGTGCCCCGACGCATAATACGCCTCCGTCCGAAACCAGTTCGTGATCGTCCACTGCACCCGCCGCAACTCCCCCAGCGCCCCGCCTCCGACCCACTCCCTTATTTTCAGGTAATACGGATCAGTCCGCTGATTAAACATCGCTGCAAAAACCCGCCGCCCGCCTGCAGCCTCCAACTCCACATGCGCCGCGATCAACCGCTCCGCATCCGCTTTGTGGACCGAGATCGGTTTCTCCACCAGCACGTGCAACCCCGCCCGCAACGCCTCGATCCCCAGCCCCGTGTGTGAATAATGCGGCGTCGCGATCAACACCGCGTCGATGAGTCCCGACGCAAACATCTCCGCCGCCGTCGCGAACCCCGCCACGCCCGGAAACTTCGCCCGCTTCTCCACATTCGAGTCCGCCACCGCCGCCAGCGTGAGCCCCGGCGCCTTCCCCGCTAGAATCAGATTCGCATGCAACGCGCCCATGCCTAGACCGACGACACCGATACGAACCGTGCTCATGCCCGCGAAAATCGCCGCCTCGATTGAAAGTTCAACCCCGCACCGCCCGCGAAAAGATCCGTATCGTAAACCCCCGCACCCCACGGCAACCGCCCGCCGCCCTCGCCCGCCCAAAAGAAACTCGCCCGCCCTTCCTCGCCTCGTATGACAACCCCGGGCATGCGCCATCTCTTCATCTACGACCCCCCGCCCGCCGCGCGCGATGTGGAGAAAAACCCCGACCTCCTGCCCCACGTCGACTACGTGCGCCGCGCCGTCGCGCATCTCTCCGCCTTCAAAACCGACGATCCCGCGCAAGCCGCCTGCTTCGTCGTGCCCGTTAACCTGATACACTTCCAGTTCCACAAACCCCAGATCGACCCGTGGGACTTCCTTAAAAACCTCCCTCACCTCGGCCGCGGCCCGCACGTGCTCTGGGCCACCGGCGACTACGGCCAGCGCAAACGCGGACCCTACGAATCCTTCCACGAAGGCCGCGCCTACCCGCACCTGTACGAATGGCTCGACGAGCGATTCCGCCTCGTCCTCTTCGAGTCCACCCCCGAAGTCTCGCCTGCCGACATCCCCGTCCTCCCCTACGTCCTCAACCCCGGCCGCCCCGCCTGGTGGGAACGCCTGCTCACGCCCCAGCCGCCCGCCCGCGATCTGCTCTACAGCTTTTCAGGCGCGCTCTCCTACGCACCGCTCCTGCCCGAGGCTCACATCCGCGGAGGCGTTTTCACCCGCATGGCCGGGCACGGCAAAGACTACTTCATCGGCTCACCTGCGACCGCCCGGAAACGCTTCGGCCGACGCGGCTCCTACCGCGCCCTCTTCGAGCGCTCCGTGTTCACACTCAGCCCCGCCGGCTTCGGCCGCTGGACTTTTCGCCTCGGCGAAGCGCTCCACTACGGCTCCATCCCCGTCGTCATCGCCGACGACTACGTCCTCCCCCACGCGGACAAAATCCCCTGGGACCATCTCATCATCCGCTGCCCCGAAAAAGACGCCGCAGCCCTGCCCGACCGCCTCCGGTCCATCGGCAAAGACGAGATCCGCTCTCGTCAGCAAAAAATCGCCGAGTACCGGCCCCATTTCACCGAAGCCGGCGTCCACGCAATGCTCGCGCACGCCCTCGTCGGCACCCCCGGCTAAAGCCGCCCCGATTCCCCGCCCGCCCATCGCCCGCATGGCGATTCTGTAACCACCCCCCGTGCCTTTCAGATTCCATGGAGGGACGACCTCCGTGCCGTCCGTTCAGTGTCTCCGCTCGACTTCATATAACGCCTTCCCGCTTCACCTCCCATGAAACTCTCCCACCGCCTCATCCGTAAAGCCGCCGGCACTGCCCACAAAGACCTCGCCCGCCTCCGCGATCTCCGCCGCACCCAGACCCCCGAGGACGCCGAGACACCCCAGCGCCTCACCCAACGTCTCCTCATGGCCCGCGAGGTCACCGCCACGCCCGCCGAGGCCCAGGGCATGTTCGAGCGCATCATCAAGGGCAACGACCTTACCGGCATCAACTACCTCGAAAAAGGCCTGCGCGCCGCGAAATCCATCGGCCGTATCCACGTCCTCGATTCCTCCGGCGAACCCCTCGGCTTCGGCACCGGCTTCCTCATCGCCCCCGGCATCCTCATGACCAACCACCACGTCCTCACCAGCGCCGAGGTCGCCGCCGCCAGCCTCATCGAGTTCGACTACGAACTCGATGGCTCCGGCCACGACCGCCAGAGCTTCACCTACCAGCTCCGCCCGCAGGATTTTTTCTTCAACCACGAAGCCCTCGACTTCGCTGTCTGCGCCGTCGCCCCCACCGCCCGCGAAAAGAAACGCCCCGTCAAAGACTTCTCCTGGCTCAAACTCAACCGCACCACCGGCAAAGTCCTTCTCACCGAATACCTCACCATCATCCAGCACCCCGGCGGCCAGCGGAAACAAATCTGCGTCCGGGAAAACCAGGTCCTCCGTCTCGACACCGACACCATCTGGTACGCGACCGACACCCTCGGCGGCTCCTCCGGCTCCCCCGCCTTCAACTCCTCCTGGCAGGTCGTCGCCCTCCACCACCTCGGCGTCCCGCAAAAAAACGCCGACGGCCACTGGCTCACCGTGGACGGCGGCATCTGGGACGAGTCCATGGATGAGTCCCGCGTCCAGTGGATCGCCAACGAAGGCATCCGCATCTCCCGCATCGTCGACACCCTCTCGAAAAAATTCCGCAAACACCCCCGCCTCGTCCCCATCTTCGACACCACCCAGCCCCCCATCCCCGCCGGCTTCGAGTCCATCACCCTCAGCGAAGACCCCGCCACCACTACCCCGCTCGCCATCCCTCCCTCCGCCTCCGGCCCGACCTCCGTCCCCAACAACCCATTACCAACTACCCACTACTCCGTCTCCCCCTCCAGCATCACCATCCCCCTCCATCTCACTCTCACCCTCGGCCCATCCACCGCCGCCCCTCTCAACGTCCAGTTCACCTCCCCCAACACACCCGCATTGGCCGCTCCGAACTCCGCCCCTCTCCTCACCGAAGCCATCAGCATCGACCCCGACTACACCACCCGCACCGGCTTCGACCCCGCCTTCCTCGGCAAAACCGCCGCCCTTAAAACCCCGCTCCCCACTCTTTCCGCCAAACAAAAAGCCGACGCCGCTCGCCTCACCACACCTCCCGCCGGTGCCGATCCGCTCGAACTGAAATACCACCACTTCAGCGTCGTCATGAACGCCGTCCGCCGCCTCGCCTTCTTCACCGCCGTTAACGTCGACGGCGTCGCCTGGCGCAGCATCACCCGTGAGTCCGATCGCTGGATACTCGACCCCCGCATCCCC
This sequence comes from Nibricoccus aquaticus, assembly GCF_002310495.1. Taxonomy (GTDB): domain Bacteria; phylum Verrucomicrobiota; class Verrucomicrobiia; order Opitutales; family Opitutaceae; genus Nibricoccus; species Nibricoccus aquaticus. The sequence continues at coordinate 1,948,862 of NZ_CP023344.1, forward strand.
AAAACCGCCCAGGCCGGCGAAGCCCTCTATTCGGGAAACCCCCTCGACCGCGGCCACCTCGTCCGCCGCCTCGACCCCGCCTGGGGCGCCAGCCTACCCATCGCGAAAACCGCCAACGACGACACCTTCCACTTCACCAACTGCGCCCCCCAGCACGAAGATTTTAACCAGAACAACGACACCTGGGCCGGCCTCGAAGACTACCTCCTCCAAAACGCCGACCGCGAAAACCTCCGCGTCACCGTCTTCACCGGCCCCGTCTTCGCCACCAGCGACGAAACCTACCGCGGCATCCAGCTCCCCCGCCAGTTCTGGAAAATCGCCGTCATGGTCTCGAAGAAAAAACTCCACGCCACCGCCTACCTCCTCAGCCAGGCCACGCTCATCAAAGGACTCGTCGAAGCCGATTTCAGTTACGGTAACTACAAAACCTTCCAAGTCCCCATCACCCGCATCGCCAAACTCACCGGCCTCACCTTCGGCAAACTCCCCGCCGCCGATCCCCTCAACAAAGCCACCGAGTCCACCGCCCCCCGCGAACTCGCCTCCCTCACCGACATCGCCCTCTGATTTCCCTCGTAGGGCTCGCGCTCGCGCGACGCCTTTCCGAGCTAGGGCGCGTTGGCCCTAACGCGCCGGTACGCATCGCCCGCTCTCCCAGACGGGCTCCGCGCCCCTCCCTCCGCATTTCCATAGATCCCATAGGTCCCATACGCCCTATGGGACCTATTTTTTTTACGCTCTTCGATCTGCTCGCTGCACGCCACTCACGACTCGCTACTTCCGGCCCAACTTTCCCACCGATTTCACGCCCTGTTCATCCACACTTCACGGAGCTCCGCCAAACTGCCCTCACAAACTTCCCGCTTTTCCACCCCGGGCTCCCTCCTTTTTTCTCCATCACTCACCCATGAACCTCTCCCGCCCTCGCCTTTCCCGTCTCCTCCCCATTCTTGCCGCCACGTTCGCCCTCCTCCTCGCCCCCTCCCACGCTCAGCTCCCCGACCTGTTCAAATACATCGAGCCCTCCGTCCCCTTCGACGAGCCCGCCGCCAAAGCCCAGCTCGAGCCCGGCACCTCCACGATTCGCGGCACCATCTCTGCCAAAGAAAACAAAGCGCTCATCAAGGCCCTCAATATCAGCAAATCCCACAAAGCCTCCCAAGGCACCGTCGTCACGCTCATGCCTCACAGCGCCTACATCGATGGCTGGCTCGCACTCGACAAAAAGATCCGTCGCAAAGGCAACCTCGAGAAAGCCGCTCTCTCCGCCCAGGCCAGCTCCTACCGCATCCTCACCAAAGTCATCGACGAAAACGGCTCCTTCGCGTTCACCGGCCTCAAACCCGGCAAATACTTCATCTACGCCCAGGTGAACTTCGTCGTCGCCGGCAGCTCCTTCGTCCAGACCGGCACCGAAACTTCCTACAACGTCCACGGCCAGGCCCTCCACTCCCAGGCCACCGGCTATTTCGAGCCCTTCGCCGCCGACGTATCCAAACTCTCCACCGGCATCGTCACCGTCTCCAGCGATGGCCAGACCGTCGAAACCGTCATCCGCGGTCAGTAACTTCCCTCCTCGCCCGACTGCCTGCTTCGCCTCGATAGCCCACCCAACCGCGCCGCCCTCACTCTCCCGCCATGTCTCTCCGTCCACTTTCCCTCCTCGTCTTCGCTCTCGCCGCCCTCCTCTCGGCATCGCTCGCCCGCGCCGAAGACATCCGCATCCCCGATCCCATTCTCCTCAACCGCCTCCTCGCCCTCGGCATCGACGCCAACGACGACGGCAAGATCCAGGCCACCGAAGCCGCCACCGTCACCGAGCTCAAACTCGACCGCCTCGGCATCATCAACGCCCAAGGCCTCAACCGCTTTCCCAACCTCGTCACGCTCCACCTCCGCGGCAACCAGCTCACGAACATCGACCTCACCGGCCTCTCCAAACTTCACGAGGTCCTCCTCGCCGGCAACCGCATCAGCCTCATCAAACTCAAAGGCCTCGACTCCCTCGAAGAGCTCCAGCTCGCCGAAAATCCGCTCAACACCGCGCTCGATCTCTCCCACCTCAAAAAACTCAAAGGCCTCTACGCCTACAACTGCGGCCTCGCCGCCGTGAACGTCAGCGGACTCACGCAGATGGTGAACCTCTTCGTTCATCAGAACGCCATCTCCACGCTCGACCTCCGCGGCATGACCCAGCTCGCCGATCTGCGCATCAACAACAACCAGTTCACCCGCCTCGACCTCTCCGGCCTCACCGCGCTCACCGACCTCTGGGCCGAAAACAACCGCATCGCCGACCTCAAGACCACCGGCGCCGACGCCCTCGTCTTCGTTCACCTTGCGAACAACCTCATCGCGTCACACGATTTTACGCACGCTTCCAAAATCGAGACCATCAACCTCAGCAAAAACCCACTCACTTCGCTCGACGTCCGCGGCCTGAAATACCTCCAGGCTCTTTTCTGCGCCGACGGCCAGCTCACCCAGCTCAACCTCAGCGGCACCTACAGCCTCCGCAACGTCCAGTGGTGATCTCACTCCGCTTCCTCGCCGCCGCATCCGCCATCCCACTACTTTCATGAAGCTCTCCGTTCGTCACACACTCCTTCCGTTGATTGCCGCAATCGTCACCGCCTTCCTCGCAACCGCCCGCGCCGCCGATCCCAAACCTCCCTCCAAACGCGAAGCCCGCGAAATCGAAAAAGCCCTCACCCTCCGCTTCAAAGCCGACGAATATTTCGCTAAAACCCAGCGCGACTACTTCGACGAAAGCAGCATCATCGGCCAGCCCATCGCCGCCGTGATCCGGCAAAAAGGCCCGGCCACCCGCGTAGCCGACGACGGTGCCGGCGGAAAAATCTTCGCCTACGAATCAGACGTCAGCGGACAAAGCGGCGAATACGTCCCCGGCTACACGATCACCGATCAATTCGGCAACGTCGTGGAACGCGGCGAAGGCCGGGATACCCGCTCCAGTTACCACTACGTCGCCTACCGCGATTTCCACGTGAACCCCGAAGGCCAGACCACCCGGCTCGTCACCGGCGTCCGTGGCCTGCCACCACCCACCGGCCTGGAAAAAATGGCCAAAATCTGGAGCGGCAAAATCAGCTTCCCCGGCAAATCCCGCGCCGAAATCGCCGCCCTCATCCACACCCACATCAAGACGCGCGGCTACGTGCTGAAACACGACTCCGGCGACAGCATCAGCTACCGTCACTTCACCCAATTCGGCACCGCCCAAGAATGTGGCGCCGACCTCTACGGCAAAGTCCGCGTCATCGTGAATCTGCACAACGGCGAACTCGACGCGGACGTCTACGTCGCAAATTTTTCGACCATCTTCGGCGCCAAAATCATCATCAACGCCAACGACGACGTCGCCTCCGAAAACAATGTGCCCTTCAACATACTGAGCTGGATAGCGCCCAAAGAAGCCCGCCAGGCCTTCCCCGAGGCGATGTTCGACACCAAGAAAAAGCCCCTCAATCCCATCGTCATCAGCACCGTCTACCGCTTCCACGAAGGTTACTCGAAAGAACTCCAGGCCCTTGCCAACGACTGACGCCGCGCTGCCATAGGGCTCGACCTCGCGTCGAGCCGTTCGCGAACCACCCGCTTTCTTGGTAGCCGCGCAGCTCCTCTGGCCTCTTGCCCCACTCCCTCGCATCGCTTTCGCTCCCAGCGATGCAACCCGCACTCCTCGTCCTCGCCGCCGGCATGGGCTCCCGCTACGGCGGACTCAAACAAATCGACCCCGTCGGTCCCCACGGCGAAACCATCCTCGACTACTCCGTCTTCGACGCCCTCCGTGCCGGCTTCACCCGCGTCGTGTTCGTCATCCGTCGCGACTTCGAGGAACTCTTCCGCGAAAAAATCGGCGCCAAATACACCGGCCGCCTCGCCGTCGATTACGTCTTCCAATCCACCGACGCATTGCCGCCCGGATACACCGTCCCCGCCACCCGCGAAAAACCCTGGGGCACCGGCCACGCCACCTGGTGCGCGAAAGACGCCCTCCGCGACCAACCCTTCGCCGTCATCAACGCCGACGATTTCTACGGCGCCGACTCCTTCGCGAAACTCGCCGATTTCCTCGCCCGCGCCCGCCCCGACGAAGCCGCCATGGCCGGCTTCCAACTCGCCCGCACCCTCTCCGAAAACGGCGCCGTCTCCCGAGGCCTCTGCGACCTCGCCCCCGGCAACATCCTCCGCTCCGTCACCGAACACACCGGCATCCTCCCCACCGAGGTCGGCGAAGGAAAAAAATACGCCCCCACCGCCACCGTCTCCATGAACTGCTGGGCCTTCACCCCGCAAATCTTCCCACTTCTCGACGCCCGCTTCCGCGCCTTCCTGGAAACCACACCGCCCGAGTCCCTCGCCGCCAAAGCCGAGTTCTACCTCCCCGCCGCGATCTCCGCGCTCATCTGCGAAGAAAAACTCCGCGTCCGCGTCCTCTCGACCGAAAGCGACTGGTTCGGCGTCACCTACCGCGAAGACCGCCCCCACGTCGTCACTGCCCTCAACGCACTCATTGCCACCGGCGCCTACCCTGCGAAACTCTTCTAACCTTCGGCGTCCGAAAAACTCTTCTCGTTCTCCTCCGCCTTCCTCCACTGGTCATTGGTCACTCGGTCATTGGTCATTCCCCTCATGCGCCTCTCCCAACCCACCGCCGACCTCTTCATCCCCGACAACGCATCGGCGCCCCCCGGCTCCGCGCTCGCCCCCGACGCCGCCCTCGCCCGCGTCACCCACCTCTGCATCGCCGCGCACCAAGACGACATCGAGATCATGGCCCACAGCGGCATCAGCGACTGTCTCGATAATCCCGGCAAATGGTTCGGCGGCGTCGTTGCCACCGACGGCGGCGGCAGTCCCCGCACCGGCGCGTATTCGCACTTCACCGACGAGCAGATGAAACTTGTCCGCCGCGACGAACAACGCCGCGCCGCACAACTCGGCCGCTACGCCATCCAGCTCCAGCTCGCCCACCCCAGCTTCCTCGTCAAAAGCCCCGCCACCTCCGTCGGCGTCCGCGACGACCTCACCGCCATCCTCTCCGGCTGCTCCCCCGAAGTCGTCTACCTCCACAACCCCGCCGACAAACACGACACCCACATCGCCGTTCTCCACCGCAGCCTCGAAGCCCTCCGCGCCCTGCCGCCCGAGAAACGCCCACGCCGCATCCTCGGCTGCGAAGTCTGGCGCGACCTCGACTGGCTCGTGGACACCGACAAAATCCCTCTCGATTCCGGCCGACACCCCCAGCTCGCCGCCGAACTCCTCCAAGCCTTCGACTCCCAGATCACCGGCGGCAAACGCTACGACCACGCCGCCCTCGGCCGTCGTCTCGCCCACGCGACTTTCCATACGTCGCACGCCACCGATAAATTCGCCGGCATCACCTGGGCCATGGACCTCACCCCGCTCGTCGCCGACCCCACGCTCTCCCTCGCCGACTTCACCCTCGCCCACGTGGACCGCCTCCGCTCCGAAATCGCCACCCGCCTCGCGAAATTCCAGTAAGCACCCGCCTCCTAATTTAGACGCACTTTCCCGCGTGCTCTTCGTCTCCGCCCTTTTCGCCTCTCTCGCTGCATGAAGTTTCGACCGTTTTTCTTCAAACACCCCATACTCGCATTCGCGACCGCTTCTTCCCTCGTCGCTGACCCAACGACAACGCAGCCTTCCAACAAAGACGACTTGGACACTCCGGTCGCCATGAGTCCGTTCCAAGTCCGCGACACCACCGTCGTCGGCTTTTCCCTCGCTGTCAGCCACACGGAACTGCCCCTGGGCTCACTCGCAAACACCACCACACTCTCCGACGCCTTCGCCGGATTCCACATCGCCACGAGCGGTGCCCATTCGTTCAACGACACCATCGCTCTTCGCGGTCTGAGCAACACGCCTATCTTCGGCACGCCCGCCGTCGCTGTTTACCTCGACGCGATTCCACTTCTCGGCGCCTCCACACTGCCCGGAGAACTTGCCGGCCTTTCCGGTGCCGCGCTTCACCGTGGACCGGCAGAGTCCGCGCATTTCGGATACGCCGGCCCCGCCGGTGTCCTCCAACTTTACTCACCTGCCGTCTTCCTTGCTTCGGATGATTCAACCCTCCACGCCAACAGCTCGATCAGCGCCACCGTCGGCGACTACTCGCTCCGTGCGGGCTCCGTTTCCACCGCCTTCTCCACGCACGGAAAAACCTCTGTCTTCGCCAGCGCCTCAGGCCAGTCCCGCGACGGCTACATTTTCAACCGCACACTCGGCCACGACGTTGATCATCGCGACAACCGCTCCGGACTTCTGCGCCTCGAAACGCATCCCTTCACACCGCTCACCCTCGCCCTGACCTTCCACGCCACACGCGCTCGCGATGGCGAACAACCCCTCGTCCCACTCGACGGCCCCTTCTACGAAATCGACCGCGCCAGCGAAGGTTTCACTGAACACCAGGCACTCAACGCAGGACTCTCCGCGAGGATCGACACGGCGCCCGGCACTCTCACCGCCACGGCCAGCCTCAACCACTGGGATCTCGGCCCCTACCGCAGTGTCCTCGCCTTCGGCCCGATGGAGCTTCTCAACGACGCCACTCTCTCGCGTCGCAACCAAAACCTCGAACTCCGCTTTATCTCCGCTCCCGACTCCGACACCACCTCCGCCGGCTGGAGCATGACCGGATTCACTTCCCGCGCCAAAACCAGCGGCAGTTTTGCCCGCGCCTTCAGCGGCTTCACCTTCGAAGAGTCCGCCTACGAAATCACCGACCATCCGCTCGCGCTCTCGACCGATGTGTGGCTGCGCTTCGCCCATCGCTGGAAACTCGCCGCCGGTCTCCGCGCTGAGCGCAACGACCAGACATTCGTGCGCCGCGAACAAATCCCCACCGTCCAGACCTACACGCTCAACGCCACCGACACCGCCTTCCTCCCGCGCGTTCAGCTCACGCACGATCTCTCGGCGCACACCGCGTGGTCTCTCGCCGCCGCCGCCGGTCGCAAACCCGGCGGCTACTCCGCTTTCACCGGCAACCGCATCCTCGCCGCCTTCGCTCCCGAGCGCACCCGCTCGCTCGAAACCAGCCTCAGCCGCACCTTCCCCCGCCAGCACCTCCGCACCACCATCCGCGCCTACGCGTACGCGATCTCTGGCTACCAGATCGAGCGCTCCTTTGCCACCGGCGCCTTCACTGACGACTACCTTGTGGTCAACGCCCCGCACGCCCGCTCCCTCGGCAGCGAATGGGAAACCGCCTGGCAACCCACCGCCTCACTCACTCTCCGCGCCGCCGCCGGCCTCACGCGCGTCACGCTCCGTGAGTTCACCGATCCGTACTCAAAAATCCGTTACGACGGCCGCCGCGCGCCCTTCTCTCCCTCGCACGATGCCACCCTGTCCGCCACCTGCCGCCTTCCCGCCGGCTTCGAAGGCACGCTCGCGGTCAACTCCACCGGTCGCATCGACTACACCGAAAGCGAAGACCCCCGCTACGCGCAGCGCACCTTCACGGTGATCAACGCCAGCCTCGCCTACCGCGCCCGTTTCTGGCGCGCCGGGCTCGCCGTGCGCAACCTCACCGGCCGCGAGTACTACAGCTCGATCACCCCCGGCACCGGCCACGGCACTCCCGGCGCTCCGCAAACCATCGCGCTCACATTCGAACTGTTCACGCCCGCGAAATAACGCTTTGGCCGCACCGGCTCATTCTTTCGCCCTCAGCGGCCCAAACGCGAAACGCACCCCGCGGTTGTAACTCTCCGGCTTCGTCCCGCCGTGCCGCTCACCGTCGATCAGGCGAAACTGATACGTGAACCCCGCATACGTCCGCGCCGCCAGCTGCCTGTCGAACCGCTTCGCCGCCGCCAGCAACTCCGGCCATTCCTCCGTAGCCGCCGTCATGAACAGCCGCGCCTTCAGCCCCTTGTTCGTCTTTGCAAACGCCGCCTCCTTCTCGAAAAACGCCCCGCCCGCCCATTCACACGCCGGACTCGCCGCGATGTACGCCTGAAATAATCCCGGCCGCTCCAGCATCGCATTCAACGTGAAAAGTCCTCCCAGCGAACTTCCCGCCAGCACCCGATACGACGCGTCCGCCCGATACTCCCGCTCCACAAACGGAATGATCTCCTTCTCGATCACCGACAAAAATTCCCCCGCATGCCCGCTCCCCGCCGCCCGCTTGTCCTCCGGATGCGCCACCGGCGTGTAATCGTAACGGCGCAAGCTGTCGTAATCCGGTTTCTCCCCCGCGTACCCCAAACCCACGATGATGAACTCCGGCACCACCTTGTCGTAGATGAGATTTCCATACAGGCCGCACAACAGCGTGAAATCCCAGTAGCCATCGCATAGATAGAGCACCGGATAACGTTTCTCCGGATTCGCCGCGTAGCCGTACGGCAGCGCCACATAGAGCTGATAATCCCGCCCATTCGCCGCCGTCGGCAGCACGCGAATCTGAGAGTTACCGATCACATGCTGCGGAAACACCGCGGCCCGCTCAGCCTCCGCGCCGCCCACAACGCCCGCCGCACCCAGCAGCAAACCCGCCGCCATCAAAACCATTTTGGGGTAGTTCATGCGCGTACCCTGAACCGGTTGCGCCCCGCAGCAACCGCCCCGACGCTCTAACGGATGAGCGCCGCGCCTGGCACCGCCCATCCGATTTCCTCCACCCGCGTCACAGCCTTTTCACTCAGCCAATCGGCCCATACCCACACACCGCGTTCTTCGTTAATCTGATAACATGAACACGCCCGCCTGCACCTCGCGCCCCACCTGCGACTGCGATTCCCGCTTCCTCCTCCCGGTGGGCTTGCTCGCGACCGACGACGCCCCCGCCCTCTCCGCCTGCCTGCGCTGCGGCACCCTTCACTCACCCGAAACTCTCACGCCGTCCGCTTCCGCCTGGCTCGCCCGCTGGCCCCGCCTCCTCGCCACGCCCGACGGCGACTTCGCCTGCCTGCCCGCCGCCGTCCGCTGCACCAACCTGCGCGAACTCGAAACCATCCGCGCCGCCGCCTGGAACGCCCAGCGCCACCTCCCCCGCGGCCGCCGTCTCAACCGCGCCGGCTGGCCCGCCACACCACCGCCCGCCTCTCTCCCGTCATCGCTTTCCCACTACCGCCTCCTCTGGGAAGCCGCGGCCTTCACGCCCGCCACCGATCTCGACACCCTCCTCTTCTGGGCCCTCCCCGCGCACACCCTCGTCAGCCCGCTCGCGCTCAACGCCCTCATCCAGCGCCGCGACCTGCGCTCGCTCCTCCACGGCCTCGCCTACAGCCCCGTCCTCCATCGCCGCACCGTGCTCTGCGCGCTCGCGCACGAAGATTCCTCCCTCGTCCCTCTCCTGCGCCCGCACCTCCAAGCCTGGCTCAACAACCACGACCGCGCCCCCGACTCCCCGCAAAAACGCGCGCTCTCCCCCGAAGCAGAACTCTGCCGCGCCCGCCTCCATCTCTGGCAGCTCACCCACACCTTCGCGCAGCCCACGCCTCCACCCGAAGCCCACGCCACGCACGAAGCCCCGCTCTCCGCCGCCGCCTAGATCCGCAATCCCCGCCATGCCCGCCGCGATGAATCCCCCCGCCCAGTCCCTCCCGTATGAACGCGCCGTCACCTGCGACTGCGATCGCACCTTTCATCTCCCGCTGGCTCTCCTCCTTTCTCCCGACTCCGAGCCCGCTCACGCCTGCATCCGCTGCGGCCTCATCACCTGCACCGACGTGCTCTGGACCCACATTCATCACAACACCTTCGAGCCTCACGGCCGCCGCGAATATCCCATCACCGACGAAGCCCGCGCCTGGCTCGACCTCTGGCCCCGCGTCCTGCGCGGAAACAACTCCGACGACTACACCTTCCTCCCCGCGACAGTCCGCTGCACCGACGTCACCGATTTCCAGTTACAGTCCGCCCGCGCCTTCTCCGCCTCCCGCTCCCTCCCGCGCGGCCGCCGCCTCCGCGAAGCCGGCCTTCCCTCCACACCTCCGCCCGCGTGCCTGCCCGATCAACTGAAAAACTACCGCACGCTCTGGACGCTCACCCAGCAACTCACCCCGGCAACCGACGCCACACTCCTCCTCGAAAACGCCCGCCCCTCGTTCCGCCTCAGCAGCCCGCTCGCCCTCGACGCGCTCCTGCACCGCACCGATCTCCCCGAGATCCTCGCCCGCGCCGCCGCCAGCCCCGAGCATCGCGAAACCGTCTGCGCTCTCGTCCACGAAGATCCCGCCACGCTCCCCCACGCCCTCCCCGGCCTGCTCGCCTGGCTCGACCGCACCCTCAGCCAGCCCGCCGCCCCCGAAGATCATCGCGTCCACTCCCTGCTCGATTTCTTCGCGAAACAAAAACCCGCCGCCGCCCAGATCGTCCCCGTGCTCGCAGCGATTAAAGCCCGCCTCGACCGCCGCGCCTTCGAACTCTCCCGCAAACTCTCCGAAACCATCCGCGCCCTCAACGGCGAGCCCGCGTCCCCCGTTTCCACCAAACCGTGGTTCTTCAACTGAACTACCCGCTCCGCCCGCCGCACGTTCGCATCCGCCATCCCGCCCACCAGCTCCGCCTCGCTCCTCCCGCCGCCATGTCACGCCTTTCCCCCTACATCCTCGGTCCTGAACTCTACTGGCTGCTCGTCTGCCTGCTCGTCCGCATCGCCACCAAGCGCGGCCAGCCACCGACACCTGCCATCACGAGCTGGCTCGACGATCACTGGGCCTGGCTCCCGTTCATCCTCACGCCACTCACCTTCCTCTGCCTCCTGCTCCCCGACTCCAACCGCTGGTGGCTCCTCCTCCGCATCGACGTCGCTATCCTCATCGGCCTGTTCGTCGCCACCACCCTCTTCGTCAACGGCATGACCTACCACCAGCCATCTTCCGGCCCTGGCGCAGGCAGCGCCTACATCGCCATCCCCAGCCTCGGCTACTTCCTCGCCTTCGTCGCCACCCTCATCACCGCCGCCGTCTTCTGGTGGCGCAGCCGCCACGCCGCCTGAAACTCAGCCTCTCCCTCCATGGAAAAAATCATCACCTTCTTCCGCACGTATCCGGTTTTCCTCGGCTTCGCTTTTTTCGGCGTCATCGCCACCGGACTCTTCATTCTCTTCGCCGTGCTCATGACGCGTGCCGGCCTCTCGCTGCGCCCGCTCGTTTTCCTCGGCGTCTTCTTTGCCATCATCGGCGTCCCGCAGCTTTTCTTCCACATCCAGCAAGCCCGCGGCGTCATGCCGTCCCTCGACTGGACACCCGCCAGCAACCAGCCGCGCCCACTCGAAAACTCCGCCGCCCTCGCCAACCGCGATGGGAAATTCCTCCACCCAGAAAAAATCTTCGGCCCCGGTTTCGATCCCCAACTCCTCAGCGACATCCGCCCGCTCTTCACCGGCCTCGATCCCGAAGCCACCCAGATGGCCGTCTTCCCCTCCGCCGAAACCGCCGTCGCCGCCCGCTTCTCCTCCGAAGCCAACGCCCAGCAAGCCCTCGCCAACTACGGCGCCATGATGGGCATCGCCCGTCCACAACCCGCCGCCGACGGCAGTTACACCGCCCCCCGCGCGAGCGACCGCGTCCGTCTGCTCATCGCCGGGAAAACCCTCTTCGTCTGGAGCGCCGCCACCGACTCCGCTCTCGACCGCCGCCAGCAGGCCAGCGCCGCCGCGTTTCACAGCACCACCGCCACGACCGCGCGCGATCCCCGTGTCTCTGTCTGGCGCAAACGCTTCGCCATCGCCACTCCCCTCCTCGTCCTCGCCGCCGCCTTCTGGTTCTTCAAAGGTTCCACCTGGGCCGCCACCATCGCTCCCGTCGCCGAAAACTCACTACCCGCTTCCGCCTCCGAACTTCGCGCCCGCCTGCTCGCCATCGAAAACCTGAAGCAGCCGATCACCGTCACCGCCGGAGCCACGCCCGACGAAGTCATCGTCACCTGGCGCGCCGACGCCGCCTGGCTCACGCACGCCCAGGCCAGCGGACTCAAGCGCACGCATAAACTCGTCCTCCACCTCGACGAATCCTCCCGCACCCTCCGCGTCCGCGAGTACATGAGCGCCCTCGACTGGTCCGCCGCCCCCGACCGCGCCGCCGTCCAGTGGCACATGAAGACCGGCATCGTCTTCTTCGAGCAACGCCATGAACGCGTCTTCGGCCTCCAACTCGACCCCGCCACCGGCCGCTTCAAACCCGAGCTCAGCTACGCCTACACCTTCAACCTCCAGGAACTCAAAGCCCCGCTCATCGCCGCCACCACCCACGCCGGCTGGACCTGGAAGCCCATCCTCTGGAAAGGCCCGACCTGGCTCCGCTGGGCGACCGAGTAAGCGTACTCCTTCAACTCATCGCATGAACACCTTCACCCCAAAATCCACGACCGGCATTGTCCTCGCGCTCCTCTACATCGGCTTCGCAGTTTACGTGATTTGCGATGACCGCCGCGCTCATGGGGGCGGAGGCTTTTTCCGCGGACTCATCTCCCGCATCATCGTCGCCCCCGTTTCCGCAATCGTCGAAGGCGTCGGCTCACGCCTGAACTACCAAAGCAACCTCCAGATGGGCGCCGCCGTTTTGCTGACGGCGATCATCCTCTACTGGCTGGGCTTCGCCCTCGGTAAAGGCGCTCAGGCGCTACTCGCGCTCGTCGCCCGCTAAACCAGCGAAAAACTTTTCTGAATGTAGGCGGGGTGCCGCCCACCCCGCATTCGCATCGCAAGCAGGACAACTTTCGAGAGGCGAAAGCTCCGTCTGCACCTGGAGTCTAAACTCCGATACCGGGGTTTTCCGAAGCGCTCTATCCATCAGCTCTTCGCACGCGGCTTATAGCGACGCCGCGCACGCTCCAACTCCTCGCTCACCCCGAGTTGCCGCGCGTGCTCCTCGTACGTGCAGTTCATGCCGTCGCCCATCCGTAGCGTCGCATCCGCACCGTATTCGAAAAGCAACGGCAGCAATTTTTCGCCGAAGCGATGCTCCTCCAGCGTGAACGGCAGCCGGCTCACACGGTCGATCGCCGTGCGCAAAAGAGTGTCCCCCGATTCGTCCCTCGCGTTCGCATCGCCGCCCGCCTTGAGCAACCGCTTGATCGCGCGAAGATCACCCGCACGCCCGGCAACATGAAGCGGATGATCGTGAAAACGCCCGCGAGCGATGTCCGCCTCAGTACCGCCCAGCAGCGTGACCAGTTCACGTTTTTGTTCCTCCGTCCGAAAAGCGAAGCGATGCGTATCGATGGCGACATCGAGCGGCCTACGATTGAGCACATCACGCGCATCGAGATCTGCCCCTGCCGCGATGAGCCACGCGAGCACCGCCGGACGCGGATCACCCGCCGCGAGATGCAACGGCGTTGAGCCATACGCCGTCGGCTGCATCGTCGCGTGTCCGCGCGCCCGAAGCCATTCGAGCGCCGGAATATTTCCTCCCACCGCACTCGCCGCTTCGGCGAAAATCGTGGTGCCGTCCGCATCCACTGCGCACAAATCCGCCCCGTGAGCCTCCAGCCATTCGAGGAGAAAAAGTGTCTTCGGTGAGCCCGCCGCCCGATGCGCGAAGGTTCCACCACTTGTGTCGCGCAACGTCAGATCCAGCGTCTCGGCTCGCGCGATCACGAGCCGCACAAGATCCAGATTGCAACTACCCGCACCGTTCGCGAGCGCCGTGGCCAGCGCATCGGCGGGAAATTTCGCGCCGTGCCTCAAAAGCGTTTCCACGAGCGCAAGCGCCGACGCATCCACCTGCACTTGATCCATCGCCTCATGCAGAGGCGTGTGTCCCGCCGCATCCATCACGCCAGGATCGGCCCCGCTGGCGCACAGCGCCATCAGCGCCTGGTTATCGCGACGCTGGATCGCCTGACGAAACTGATCGAAGAGTACGCGTGACACAGGAGGAGAAATCTCCGGCGCACCAGCAGCCGGATGGGTTAAAAGCAAAAGCCCGGCCAGCCCAAGCAAACGCGCCTTGGATGACCGGGAGTCCATGAAGTGATTGAAAGCCGACGCAGCCCACAGCCGCGGCGGCGAAACGCCGATCAAAGATCGACGGTGAACGGGAGCTCGTACTCTTTGACGACCGGCTTGCTCTTGCTGCGCACTTTGACTTCCACGCGCGCCTTCAGTTTGTCGCCGAGCACGAGCGAGTTTTTCACGAACTGGTCGGCATGCACCGCCCAGGAATAATCAGCGAGGAAGTAAACGTCCTGCTTCGCTTTGGTCGCCTGATAGGCCCAGCGCTCGACGTGGCAGGGCTCAAAGTTAACGACCTGGCCCATGTAACGGACCATGAGGCCGGGCTGGGAGCGGTTGCCGATTTCCGTGTGGTGTTCGACGATGATCGTGATGGTCGAGTTATCCTCGAGATCGCGGACCTGGAATTCGTCGAGAAGGGTGCAAGTGTCAGACATGATGTTTTAGATGAGTTGGTTTAAGAGATGCGTTTAATGCGTCCCCAGCCTACTCGATCCGCACACGTCGCGGTATTGACCGCCCGGCCCTGACCGATCGGCCCATGCGCAAAAAAGCCGGGCTCGAAGCCGGGCTTAAAATCATGCGCGTGCACCGTAGCCGGGTCACTCAAGACACGGCCTCTGAAAAGATCTACGCCCGCAACTTCACCACCAGATCCTTGCTCTCGACCGTGTCGCCCACCGCCGCGTGCAGCTCGGCGACAACACCATCAACCGGCGCGAAGACCGTCGTCTGCATTTTCATCGCCTCCATCATGAAGAGCTTTTCGCCCTTCACGACTTTTGCGCCCACCGTCGCCGACATCGCCGCGATCAATCCCGGGATCGGCGCCGCCACCTGCAACGCGTCCGCCAGATCCGCCTTCGGACGTGTCTTGGTTTTCGCCGCGACACTCTTGTCCGCGATGAACGCCTCGCGCGCCATGCCGTTCAGCTCGAAGCTGAGCGCGCGCCGCCCGTCCTTGTCCGGCGCGCCGATGCTCACGAGCCGGATGATCAGCGTTTTCCCCTCCTCGATCTCGACGTTGATTTCCTCGCCGGGTTTCAAGCCGTAGAAAAACGCCGGCGTCGGCAGCACGCTCACATCGCCATACTCGCGCTGCTGCTTAGCGAAATCCGCGAAGACCGCCGGGTACATCAAGTGCGAGTAAAGCTCATCGTCACTCGGTTCGTGCTTCAATTTCTCCGCCAGCTCCGCGCGCAACTTCTTCAAATCGCCTGATCCGTCGCTCTTCTCAGATTTCGCAGACGCCTTCGCTTTCTTCAGCGACGCCTTGTACTTTTCCGTCGCCTCCTTGTGCCGCTTTTCACCGAGCACCGCGCGGCTCACATCCGCAGGCCAGCCGCCTTCGGGCCAGCCAAGTCCGCCGCTGAGCATATCAATCACGCTCTCAGGAAACGGCGTTTCTCCCGCGGGTAGATTCACCACATCCGCCGGTTTGATCCCCTTCGAAAACAGGAACAGCGCCATGTCGCCGACGACCTTCGACGACGGCGTCACCTTCACGATGTCGCCAAAGAGTGCGTTCACCTCCGCGTACGTGCGCGCGATTTCCGGCCAGCGATGCGACACGCCCATCGAGACGGCCTGCTCCTTCAAATTCGTGTACTGCCCGCCCGGCATCTCGTGCAGATAAACTTCCGCGCTGCCCGTCTTCGGCGCCGTGTCGAACGGCCGGTAAAACTCCCGCACCTGCTCCCAATAATCGGAAAACTCGTTGAGCGCGCCGAGATCGAGCTTCGTGTCGCGCGGCGTGTGCTGCAGCGCGGCCACGATGGAGTTGAGGTTCGGCTGCGAGGTGCTGCCGCTCATCGACGCGAGCGCGAGATCCACGATATCCACACCCGCATCCGCGGCGCGTAGCACCGAGGCCGACGCAATGCCGCTGGTGTCATGCGTATGGAAATGGATCGGCAGCCCCACTTCATCCTTCAACGCCTTCACGAGTTTCTGCGCGGCGTACGGACGGCATAGCCCGGCCATGTCTTTGATCGCGAGCACATGCGCGCCCATTTTCTCCAGCTCCTTCGCGAGCCTCACATAATACTGGAGAGTGAACTTGTCCCGCCGCTCATCGAGGATGTCGCCCGTGTAACAGATCGCCGCCTCGCACACCGCGTGCGTGTCCTGCACTGACTCCATCGCCACGCGCAGATTCGGCAAATAGTTCAACGAGTCGAAAATGCGGAAAATATCCATGCCATTCGCCGCCGCGTGCTTCACGAAACCCGCCACGATGTGGTCCGGATAGTTCGTGTAACCCACCGCGTTCGCCCCACGGAAAAGCATTTGGAAACAGATATTCGGCACCCGCGCACGCAGCTGGCGCAACCGCTCCCACGGATCTTCGCTGAGGAACCGCATCGCCGTGTCGAACGTCGCGCCGCCCCAGAGTTCGAGCGAGTAGAGATCCGGCGCACGCCGCGCCACCGCCGTCGCCGTCGCCAGCATGTCGTAGCTGCGCACCCGCGTCGCCATGAGCGACTGATGCGCGTCGCGGAAAGTCGTGTCCGTCACCAGCAGCCGCTTCTGCTTCAGCGTCCACTCGGCGAATTTCTTCGCGCCCAGCTTGAGCAACAACTGCCGCGTCCCATCCGGCGCCGCCACCGGCGTCTCCACCTTCGGCGGCAGCGCTGGCAGGAAAATCTTCTCCGGCCGGAAACCCTTCGCGTGCGGATTCCCGTTCACCGTCACGTGCCCGAGGAAATTAAGCAGCTTGGTCGCGCGATCGCGGCGCGGCTTGAACGTGAAAAGCTCAGGCGTCGTATCGATGAGCGTCGTGGTCGCCTGGCCCGCTTTGAAGATCGGATGTGCGATCACGTTTTCGAGAAACGGGATGTTCGTCTTCACGCCGCGGATGCGGAACTCCGACAATGCTCGTTGCGTGCGCTGCATCGCGACTTCGTAGCTCGGCCCGCTCGTGATGACCTTCACCAGCATCGAGTCGTAGAACGGCGTGATGATCGCCCCCGAAAGCCCCATGCCTCCATCGAGCCGCACGCCAAAACCACCCGGCGAACGATACGCAAGGATGCGCCCGTAGTCGGGCATGAACTTGTTCTCCGGATCCTCGGTCGTGATACGGCACTGGATCGCGAACCCATTGCGCGGCACATCGGCCTGCTTGGGCATGCCGACTTCCTCCGAGTGCAGCGGGTGCCCCTGCGCGATCAGAATCTGCGCCCGCACCAGATCGAGCCCCGTGATGACCTCGGTCACCGTGTGCTCCACCTGGATGCGCGGATTCATCTCGATGAAGAACCACTCGTGCTTCTCCAGATCGTAGAGGAATTCGATCGTCCCCGCGTTGTCGTACTTGATCGCCCGCGCCATCTTCGCCGCCGCTTCGCACAGCTCGGTCACGATCGCCTTCGGCAGCCCGAAACTCGGCGCGACTTCGACCACCTTCTGGTGCCGCCGCTGCACCGAGCAATCGCGCTCATGCAGGTGGATCACGTTGCCATGCTTGTCCCCGAGAATCTGCACCTCGATGTGCTTCGCCTTGGGAATGTACTTCTCCAGAAACACCGCCGGATTTCCAAACGCCCGCCCCGCCTCTGCCTGCGCCTCGTCGAGGAGCGACGCCAGATCTGCCGCCTTGTGGACGACACGCATCCCACGCCCGCCACCGCCAAACGCCGCCTTAATAATGAGCGGGAAACCGATCTCCTTCGCCGTCTTGAGCGCCTCGCCGCGATCACTAATCGGCTCCTCAGTCCCGGGCAAAACCGGCACACCGATCTTGATGGCCACCGCGCGTGCCGCCGTCTTGTCGCCCATCATCTCCAGCAACTCCGCTCGCGGTCCCACGAAAATAATCCCCGCCTCATCGCACGCCCGCGCGAAATCCGGATTCTCCGAGAGAAACCCATAGCCCGGGTGAATCGCGTCCACCCCCTTCTCCTTCGCCACCGCGATCACACTGGGAATGTCGAGATAAGCCGCCACCGGCCCCTTCCCCTGCCCGACCTGGTACGCCTCGTCCGCCTTGTAGCGATGGATGCAGAAGCGATCCTCCTGCGCAAACACACCGACCGTTCTCAGCCCAAGCTCCGTACCCGCTCGAAAGATACGCACCGCGATCTCACTGCGGTTGGCCGCCATGAGTTTTTTGACTGGGCGGATGGACGACGCATCGGACAAGGCAGAGGCAGGCTTCGACATGGGAGAAAATCAGGGGTTGGCGCACCATTGCCGCGAAAGGGGTTGCGGCTCCGGCGCAAAAGGGGAGCGGCAGGCAAACCAGAACGCTTTCACGGCGCGAGCCTGAGTTTTCCTCTCCGCCCTGCCCCTCTGTCTGACAGTAAGTGGCCTGTTTATGAGCTTCCCGCCCGCGATTCGTTTTTCTAACGTCTCCCCTGTATGGCCACCCTTCCTCGCATTGGCATCGTTGAAGATCAGGCGCTGGTGCTGAATCTCCTCACCGATCTCTGCCGCCACCGGTTCGGCTACGACGTCGTTTTTTCCGCGCGCGATGCGAAGTCCGCCCTCACCGCCGTCGACGGCTCCGAGGCCGAAGCCCTCCTCGTGGACATCAACCTCCCCGATAACGACGGCATCTCCCTCGCCCTCGAAATCCGCAAAAAAATCCCCCGGATGAAGATCATCATCCTCTCCGCGGAATGCACCGAGTACACCATCTTCCGCGTCCGCCAGAGCGGCCTCCACGGCTACGTCGATAAAAACGCCGACCCCGACTTCATCCAGGCCGCCCTCGACAGCGTCCTCAACCGCGACCTCCCTTTCTTCACTCCTCTCGTCCGCGAGATCGCCCGCCACACCGCCGCCGACAGCCAGGCCTTCAGCAAAGTCCTCAGCGACCGCGAACACGAACTCCTCCCCCACCTCGGCATGGGCAAAACCGATAACGAGCTCGCCATCTCCCGGGGCATCGCCGCCGACACCGTGCGCAAACACCGCGAAAGCATCATGCGCAAACTCCAGCTCAAAGCCCTGCCCGACCTCGTGCATTACTGCATCGAAAAAGGCTTCCTCCAAACGCGCCCCGACGGCGAAATCCGCCCGGCCTCATGGACGCCTTCGACGAACTCATCGTAAACTACCTGCTGAATATCTGCGGCGGGCTCTTCATCGCCATCGCCGCGATCATCTACCGCGCGAACAAGCTCCGCGCCTCCAACCGCGCCTTCAGCCTCCTCGTCCTCATCGGCGGCATCTGGACGATCAACTACGGCTTCATCACGCGCGGTGGCGACAACGCCATCCTCCACCTGCGCATCGGCGCGGCCGTCGCCGCCTTTCTCGCGCCCACGCTCATCATCGTCCGCGACTTCGTCGCCAATCCCCGCGCTCGTTTTAATCTCATCGCGAAAAACACCCTCCCGTGGATCGCCCTCGCCATCGCGCTCGCGGCGCTCACTCCGGCCGACTGGTTCATCCGCAACAACTCCACCGTCTCGTCCATCAATTACGGCCCCGGCTGGCTCTGGCAGCATCTCGTTATCTCCGCCGCGATGGCCTACATCGCCTGGTCCGGATGGTCTCACCGACGCCAGCTTCGAGGCACCGCCCGCGACGAAATGGGCATCGCCGTCATCTTCGCCGCCGGCGCCGTCACCGTCATCAGCGCCTTCCTCGCCTTCCATCACTCCGGCGATCCTCTCCCGCCACCCGAGTTCGGCCTCGTCGCCATCCTTTACGCCTCCCGCCTCACCTGGGTTCTGCTCGCCCGCGGCGTGTACGACGCCCGCGTCCTCATCTCCCTCGTCACCCGCACCGTCGCCATCATCCTCGGCGCCTCCGCCGTCTTCTTCTGCATCTACTGGCTGCTCAAAATCAAAGCCGGCATCAACGAAACCGCCGCCGCCATCGTCGCCTCCATCGCCGCCGCCGCCCTCGTCAACTACATCACCCAGTTCTTCTTGGCCAAACATAACGCCCTCCTCTACCGCTCCATCGCCGGCTTCCAGCGCGAGGTGCAGGAAGTCGCCCGCTCCGCCCTCACCCAGGAAAAAGCCCTTCTCCAGCTCGAACGCATCTTCGCCGAGTATACCAACACCGCCGACGCCCTCATCCTCATCGAAACCGGCCGCAATGTGTACCAGCGCGGCACCTACCGCTTCCCCGACCGTGGCCTCGTGTGGCAACGCCTCAATCGCTCCGGCTGGCTCGCCCGCGACACCATGGACCTCACCTCCGTCGCCGCCCACGACCGCGACGCCCTCCGCTGGATCGACGAACGCCCCGTCTCTCTCCTCATGCTTGGCCCCCGCTCCGAGCAGCACTTGAACATCGTCGTCGCCCTCGGCCGCCGCCAGAGCGCCCCCGCCTACACCTTCTATGAGCTGGAATGTCTCAGCCTCATGATCGAGTCCGCCGCCATCGCGCTCACCACCATCGACGCCAGCACCCAGGCCCAGCACGCCGGCCAGATGATGGCCCTCGGTCTCATCTCCGCCTCCGTCGTCCACGAAATCAAACAACCCCTCGCCGCCCTCCGCCTCTTCTTCAAGATGCTCCCGAGCCGCTACGAGGACCCCCGCTTTCGCGAACAATACTTCGACATCATCCCCGACGAGCTAGCCCGCGTCGAAGCCACCCTCTCCGAATTCCTCCGCCTCGGCCGCACCGAAAGCTACCACGTCCGCATATTCAATCCCTCGGCACTCATCCACGAGGTTCTTACCCTCATCCAGCCCAAGGCCACCGCCTGCCGCGTCCAGGTCGTCACCGACTTCGCCGCCCGTGATCCCTCCCTGCGCGGCGACCCCCAGGTTCTCAAGCAGGCTCTCCTCAACCTCACCCTCAACGCCATCCAGGCCATGTCCGGCCTCCGCGCCGGCCCCCGTATCCTCTTCGTGGGCACCACGCTCGTCGGCGAAAAATGCGAGATCGCCATCCGCGATACCGGTCCCGGCATTTCCCCAGTCATCCTCGAAAAACTCTTCCGCCCTTTCGTCTCCACCAAGGAGGACGGCTTCGGTCTGGGCCTTTACATCACCCGCGACCAGGTCGTGAAAACCGGCGGCGAACTCATCGCCCGCAACGACCCCATCGGCGGCGCCTGCTTCCTCCTCCTATACCCACTGGCGACCGGCAACGCCACCGACGCCCCCCCGCAGATTGCCAGCAGCACCGCCTCGACCCCACCCCTCCCCGCACGAAGCGCATAACTCCGCCGCAAGCTCCTCAGCTCCTCCCCTCCGCCACGTTCACCGTCACATACGGTTCCTCGCGCAGCTGCCCGACCCGCCGCCCGCTCAGCAGTTTCCACCACTCGCGCACACTCACCGCGACCACGAGCAGCACCAGCACCAGAAACGTCCCCGTCACCGCCGTATTCACATAGTTGTTCGTGAGCAGATGTTCCCAGCGCGCGACGTCCGTCACACTCCCCCCACCCGCGATCTGTTTCTTCAATCCGTCAGCCGCACTCAAGAAACCCACCCGCGGGTCCGCGCTGAAAATCTTCATCCACCCCGCCGTCATCGTCACCGCCAGCAGCCACGCAAACGGCAGCAGCGTCACCCACAGATAACGCCTGCGTCCCATCTTGATCAGCACCGTCGTCCCCAGCGCCAGCGCCAGCACCGCCAGCAACTGGTTCGCCACACCGAAAATCGGCCACAGCGAATTGATCCCGCCCAGTGGATCGATCACCCCCTGATAAAGAAACCAGCCCCACGCCGCGACAAACACCGCGCTTGCGATCCAGTTACCCCAGCGCGAGTTCGTCCGCCCCAGCGGCTTCCACACAAGCCCGAGAAGATCCTGCACCAGAAATCTCCCCACCCGCGTGCCTGCATCGACCGTCGTCAGGATGAACAACGCCTCGAACATGATCGCGAAGTGATACCACAACGGCAGCAGATGCTTGCCCATCACACCGGCAAACATCTGCGCCATCCCCACCGCAAACGTCGGTGCCCCGCCCGTCCGTCCGATCATGTTTTTCTCCCCCACGCTCGCCGCCAGCGCGCTCATCTCCGCCTCCGTCACCGGATACCCTAGCGCCGTCACCTTCGCCACCACCGCCGCATCCGACGCGCCCTTCAGATTGATCGCAAAATACTCACCAGGCTGCATCGCGCACGCCGCGATCAACGCCATCACGCCCACCAGCATCTCCGTCACCATCGCCCCATAACCCACGATGCGAATGTCGCTCTCGCGCGTAATAAGCTTCGGCGTCGTCCCCGACGAGATCAACGCGTGAAACCCCGATACCGCCGCGCACGCGATCGTGATGAAACAAAACGGAAACACCGGCCCCGCCACCACCGGCCCGCTCCCGTCGATGAACGCCGTCACCGCCGGCATCTTGAGCGTCGGCGCCAGAATCAAAATCGCCACGCCCAGCACCGCCACCGCCCCAATCTTCAAAAACGTGCTCAGATAATCCCGCGGCGCCAGCAGCAGCCACACCGGCAGCACCGAAGCCAGCAACCCATACCCGATGATCCACCACGCCAGCGACGTGCCGCTCAACGTGAGCTTCGCCTCCAGCGCCGTCCCGTGCAGAAACTGCCCGCCCCACACCGCCAGCATCAGTCCAATAAATCCAAATACACTCACCAGTCCCACGCGCCCCGGCACCCAGTAACGCAGCGCACACCCCATCAGCACCGCGATCGGCATCGTCGCCGCAATGGTGAACAGCCCCCACGGGCTCTCCGCGAGCGCCTTCACCACCACCAGTCCCAGCACCGCGATCAGAATGATCATGATCCCGATGATGCTCACCAGAGCCAGCACCCCCGCGAACGGCCCGATCTCATCGCGGATCATCTGCCCGAGCGATTTCCCTCCGCGCCGCGTCGAACAAAACAAAATCACCGCGTCATGCACCGCCCCGCCCAGCGTCGCCCCGATCAAAATCCATAACAGCCCCGGCAGATAACCGAACTGCGCCGCCAGCACCGGCCCGACCAGCGGCCCCGGCCCCGCGATCGCCGCGAAATGATGCCCAAACACCACCCACCGGTTCGTCCGCACGAAATCCCGCCCATCCTCTTTCACCATCGCCGGCGTCGCCCGCAGCTCATCCACGGTCAGCACCTTCGCCATCAACCACGCGCTATGAAACCGGTAC
The DNA here is from genome assembly GCF_002310495.1 of Nibricoccus aquaticus. GTDB lineage: Bacteria > Verrucomicrobiota > Verrucomicrobiia > Opitutales > Opitutaceae > Nibricoccus > Nibricoccus aquaticus. The sequence continues at coordinate 1,971,886 of NZ_CP023344.1, forward strand.
GCCACTGTGAACACGCACACCGACGCGATCACCACCCACAGCGCATTCACCGGCTCTCCCCGCGACCACGCGACCGTCCCCAACGACACCACGCCAGCCGCAACCACGGCGGACCAACCAAGCACACGCAGCCACTTTTTCGTAGACGAAGAACTCATAACACAGGGATAGGGAGAAAACTAAAAGCCCGGCACCGTAACGCGCACCGCTCACGTATCGATGAAATTCCCGCCGCCCCGCCCCGGTAATCTCCACCTAATCTTCTCCCCGCTACACTTTGTCCCATGAATCCCTCCGTCCGCCACCCCCGCTTCTCCCGCACCCTTTACACCCTTCTAGCCCTCGGCACCGCCGCGACCACCTTCGCCGCCCCCGAACGCGGCCAGATCCCGCCCCACCCCCCGCGCATGAATCCCACCGGCATCCCCGCCTTCCCCGGCGCCTGGGGCGGCGGCATGTTCACCACCGGCGGCCGTGGCGGTCAGGTCATCACCGTCACCAACCTCAACGACTCCGGCCTCGGCTCCTTCCGCGCCGCCCTCGAGACACCCGGCCCTCGCATCGTCATCTTCCGCGTCGCCGGTACCATCCATCTCGATACGAACCTCGATATCAACCACCCCGACATCACCATCGCCGGCCAGTCCGCCCCCGGTGACGGCATCTGCATCGCCGGCCAGTCTCTAAACATCAACACCCACAACGTCATCGTCCGCCACCTCCGCGCCCGCCGCGGCGATCCGAAAGGCGGCCAGGGCTCCGACAACATCGGCGGCAACCCCGAGGGCCAGATCATCATCGACCACTGCTCCACGAGCTGGGGCATGGACGAAAATCTCTCCCTCTACCGCCACATGCAGAAAATGCCCGAGGGCCCCGACATCAAAAACGCCACCGAGAAACTCACCATCCAGTGGTCCATCTCCAGCGAAGCCCTCAACAACAAGAAACACGCCTTCGGCGGCACTTGGGGCGGCAAAGACTCCACCTTCCACCACAATCTCTTCGCTTCAAACACCGCCCGCAATCCGTCCATCGGCATGTCCGGCGCCTTCGATTTTCGCAACAACGTCATCTTCAACTGGGGCCACCGCACCATGGACGGCGGCGACGAGACCTCCCTCGTCAACGTCATCAACAACTACTACAAACCTGGCCCCGCCGCTTCTGCCGACATGGTCAGCACCATGATCCGCATCGAGCAGCGCAGCCAATATTCCCCCGGCAGCGCCTGGGCCGAAGGCGACTGGTACGTCAAAGAGGCCAACCGCCCCGGCAAATGGTACGTCGCCGGCAATGTCATGCACGGCAACGACGACGTGACCGACAACAACTGGAAAGGCGTCCGCGGCCCCGAACAACTCGCCCGCGTGAACACACCTTTCGAAGGCTGGCCCGTCCCGCAACAAACCGCCGAAGCCGCTTTTGAGTCCGTCCTCGCCAAAGCCGGCGCCACCCTTCCCCGTCGCGACGCGGTCGATACGCGTGTCACCGAGATGGTCCGCACCGGCAAAGTCTCCATCCGCAACGGCATCATCAACAACCCCGAGGAAGTCGGCGGCTATCCGAACCTCACCTTCGATCCCGCCAAAGTCCCCGTCGACACCGACAACGACGGCATGCCCGACGCCTGGGAACTCAAGCACGGCCTCAACCCCAACGATGCCTCCGACGGCGCCCTCGACTCCGACAACGACGGCTACACCAACGTCGAAGAATTCCTCAACGGCACCAACCCCCGCGAGAAGCTAAACTACCGCAACCTCGCCAACAACGTAGACACCATCAGCGGCTGATCCCCGCCCCGTAGGCCAGCGTGCTCTCACGCGCCTCCGATGCGCTTCGGACACTCCTCCCGCGCTTTCCCATAGGTCCTATAGGTCCCATCAGACCCATAGGACCTATTTCTTTTCCGCCTCCGCCACCAGCGCCCGCTTCCGCAAATCCAGCGTCGCCACGATCACCAGCCCGATCAGGAAAAATCCCCCGTTCGCCAGAATCGCCGTCCGATACCCAAACCCCGCCGCCAGCTCCCCAAACACCAGCGGCCCGATCAGCGCCGCCAGCTTCCCGAAAAATCCCCAGCACCCAAAAAACTCCCCGCTCCGGCTCGGTGGTGTGAGCATGGATACGACTGCCCGCCCCGCCGATTGCAGCGAACCCAGCGCCAGTCCCGCGATCACCCCGATTGCCATGAACTGCTCCTTCGTCTGACACCCCGCCACGCACACACTCACGATCACCCACAGAATCAACGAAGCGATCAACGCCACCTTCGACCCCACCCGGTCCTGCACCAACCCGAACACCACCGCTCCCACCACCCCGGCCAGCTGCAGCACCATGAACAACGTCACCGTCTCCCCCATCGACATCTTCAAAACTTGATCGGCAAAAATCGCCGAAAACGACACCACCGCCATCAGCCCCGCGATGAAAAACACCATCGCCACAAAAAAGATAAACAGCGTCCGGTGCTGCGGCAGTTCCTTCAGTAACGCCACATTCGCCTGCCACCCCGCCTTCAGATAACTCTCTCCCGCCCGCAGCGGCGTCGCCACCGCCCGCTCCCGCAACAAGAGTAACGTCGGCAGGCTCGCCAGCAGGAAAAACGCCCCCGTCATCACGAAGATCCACGGCTCCCGCCCTTCGCCGCTTTTGAAAATCCCCAGCGCGATCACCAGGCTGATCAACCCGCCCACGTATCCAAAACTCCACCCAAACCCCGAAATCTGCCCCGCCGTCTCCGGCGTGCTGATCTCCGGCAAAAACGCCGAGCACAGATTCTCGCTCAACGAAAACGCCACGTTCGCCACCGCGACGAGCCCCAGCGCCAACCAGATCTCCCCGCGCCCGACGAAGTACAGCGCCATCGTCGCCACCGAGCACACCAGCGCCGTCGTCATTAGGAACCGCTTCTTCGCTGCCTTCGCATCAGCCACCGCCCCGATCAGCGGTGACAACAAAATCACCACGACTTGCGACGCCGCCAGCGCCCACCCCCACCACGCCGGCGCCCGCTCCGCCCCCTCCGCGACCACGCCGACAAAATACCGCGCATAGATCACCGTGATGATGATCGTCGTGAACGCCGAGTTCGCGAAATCGAAGCAGCACCACCCAAAAATCTCCCGTTTCTTCACCTGCGGAAACGCGCGCGCGGGCGTGGCATTAGACGCAGACGACAACGGGGCAGCAGCTTCGCTCATGCGCGCGGAGGCAAGCCGTGCCCACACCCCAAAGCCACCCATTTCTCCACGTCGCTCTTCTGACGCCATCAGCCATCCCGGACTTTGCACTTCCGCGTTTCCGCCCTTCAGCGCTTCCGTGATAAAACTCTGCCTACGACCGTCCGAACCGTCCGTTCGCTAAACCTTGCTGAAACTCTTCAGCCGCTTACCTGTCTTGGCCCTTTGACTGACCTGTCGCGTCCTCTGGACCGTGACGTTTGCGGTGCATTTCGCCCGCCCGGCACATCCGGCATCCGTGCTGCTGTTTAAAGGGCGCCGCCGAAGCGCCGATACCTTACTATCTCCAGCTGTGATTCCACCGAAACACGGCTTGCGCCGCCCGCCTTCCCGGCATTCCTTCCGCCCTCTTTTCCGTCCTGTATTAAAAGTTAATAGTTAATGTCTGCCTCCTCCTCCTCCACACCTCCTTCCTTCCTGAGCCGCTGCCTCACCGCAGTCACTCAATGGATCGACTCCGATTACTGCCCAGAAGGCGCCGAAAAGATGCGCAACGAACCCGACAAGGTCGATTGGGTCCGCGTCATGCCCTTCGTCATCCTGCACTTAGGTTGCTTCGGCATCCTCTGGGTCGGCGTTTCCGCCTTCGCCGCCTGGGCCGCCGTCTTCCTCTATTTCATCCGCATGTTCGCGGTCACCGGCATCTACCACCGGTACTTCTCTCACAAAACCTACAGCACCTCCCGCATCGGCCAGTTCATCCTGGCCCTCTGGGGTGGCACCACCGTCCAGCGCGGTGGCCTCTGGTGGGCTTATCACCATCGCCATCATCATCAACACTCGGACGATGAAGAAGATGCCCACTCTCCCCACGTCCACGGCTTCCTCTGGTCGCACATCGGCTGGATCACCTCCCGCCGCAATTTCCCGACCGATTACTCCAAGGTCAAAGACCTCGCCAAGTTCCCTGAGCTCGTCTGGCTCAACCGCTTCGACCTCGTCGTTCCGATTCTCTACGCCGCCTCCATGTTCGGCATCGGCGCTCTTCTTGAGCGTTACGCTCCCGGCCTCGGCACCAACGGCTGGCAGATGCTCGTCTGGGGCTTCTTCGTAAGCACCACCGCCCTCTTCCACGGCACCGCCTGCATCAATTCCATGGCTCACTTGATGGGCAAACGCCGCTTCAAGACCGACGACGATTCCCGTAACAGCTTCATCCTCGCCATCATCACGCTCGGCGAAGGCTGGCACAACAATCACCACCGCTACCAAAGCTGCACCCGCAACGGCTTCTACTGGTGGGAAATCGATCCGACCTACTACGGCCTGAAATTCCTCTCCTGGACCGGCTTCATCTGGGGCCTCAAAGCCGTCCCGCAGTCCATCCTCGACGAAGGCCAGCGCGCCGAACACGCCGCCTCCATCGCCGCCGCCCAAAAAGCCGCGCACGTCCACCCCGAGTATTCCGCGCTCAAACGCGTCCTCCCCGCCGCCGCCGCCATCGCCGTCGCCACGGTCAACACCGCCAACATCCAAGTCGTGGAAAAAATCCACGCCAGTCACCATAAGGACGTCACCGAACTCGCCCACGAGCTTCAGCAAAACCAGCCCCCCGCTCAGCAGGCTCAGTCTCAACCGCAGTCCCCGCAAAATCCTCCGGTCGTCTAACCCACGCCGCCACGATTTAGCTTCACGCCTCCCCGGGCGGACGTCTTTAACGTCCGCCCTTTTTATTTCCCGCACCGAGCATCCGCTCACGCCCGCCACGCGAACTAACTGATCTCCCTATTTTCCGACCACTGGTCATTGGTCATTCGTCCACTGGTCATTTTCCCTCATGTCTTCCCTCGCCATCATCGGCACCGGCATCGCCGGCCTCGGCTGCGCCCACTTCCTCCACCGCCACTTCGACCTCACCCTCTTCGAGCAGGCCGAAAAACCCGGCGGCCACGCCAACACCCTCACCCACACCGAGCCCCCGCAGATCGCCGACCCCGCGAAAAAACGCCCCGCCCTCGCCGCCCGCCCCGTCCCCATCGACACCGGCTTCATGGTCTACAACGAGGTCACCTACCCCCACCTCACCCGCCTCTTCCGCCAGCTCGGCGTCGCCTCCAAAAAAACCGACATGTCCTTCGGCGTCCGCCACGCCGACACCGGCCTCGAATACTGCGGCTCCTCCCTCAACCACCTCTTCGCCCAACGCAAAAACCTCCTCCGCCCCCGCTTCTGGCGGATGCTCTCCGCCATCAACCGCTTCAATAAAGAAGCCATCCCCGCCCTCGCCGACCCCGAGACCTCCCAGCTCACCCTCGGCGAATACGTCCGCCGCCGCGCCTACGGCGACGACTTCTTCCAGCTTTATCTCGTGCCGATGAGCTCCGCCGTCTGGTCCACCCCGCCCGAGCTCATGCTCTCCTTCCCCGCCGCGACTTTGCTCCGCTTCTTCCACAACCACGGTTTCCTCGGCCTCCACACCCAACACCAATGGATGACCGTCGCCGGCGGCTCCCAAGCCTACGTCGAAAAAATCACCGCCCCCTTCCGCGAAAACATCCGCCTCGGCCAGAAAGCCACCCGCGTCCTTCGCCATCCCCGCGACCAAGGTGTCACCATCACCACCGCCACCGGCGCTACCCACACCTTCGACAAAGTCATCCTCGCCTGCCACGGCGACCAAGCCCTCCGCCTCCTCGTCAACCCCACGCCCACCGAGACCCGCCTCCTCGGCGAATTCCACTACCAGCCCAACACCGCCACGGTCCACACCGACGCCTCCGTCATGCCCAAGACCCGCCTCGCCTGGTCCGCCTGGAACTACGAAATCACCCGCGACGCCACCGGCCAGCTCTCCACCGCCACGCATTACTGGATGAATAAACTCCAAGGCGTCTCCGACCGCGAAAATTACTTCGTCACCATCAACCGCCCCGACGCCATCGCTCCCGAAAAAGTCCTCAAACGCATCGAGTACGACCACCCCCTCTTCAGCCTCGGCGCCACCCGCGCCCAAGCCGAACTCCCCGCGCTCAACCAACTCTCCGCCTCCCAGACCACCTACTTCGCCGGCAGCTATTTTAAGCACGGCTTCCACGAAGACGCCTTCGCCAGCGCCGTCGCCCTCAGCGAGATCCTCCTCAAACGCGACCCCTGGAACTGCTGATTCCTTGGAGGGACGCCCTCCGTATCGTCCGCCCCCCCCGAGGTAGGGCGGGTTAGCCCTAACCCCGCCGATTCACCTCCACCCGCTTTCCTGCTACTCGCGCCAGCGCATTGGTCATTGGTCATTCACTCGCCCCCCGCGCGAGTGAAGGGTTTCCCCCTCGCCCGGGTTTATACAGGCCAACACAACCGCCCGCCCACGCCGCCCATGAAAACCCTCCACTCCCTCCGCCTCCTTCCCGCGCTCCTCACACCCCTGCTCGCACCCCTCGCGCACGCGGCCGACCAGCCTGCACCACCGCCCGCAGCGGCCTCCCCGTCTCCCGCTTCCCCCGACACCGCCGCCCTCTCCGTCATCACCCCCTGCAAAGTCATCCGCACCCAGCCCATCAGCTACCCGATGCCCCTCCTGCGCGACGGCATCTCCCACGGCGAAGCCCGCGTCCTCGCCAGCATCGACGCCGACGGCCGCCTCACCGAGTCCATGGTTCTCGGATACACCCATAAACCCTTCGCTACCTCCGCCCTTGCCGCCCTCGCCGTCTGGAAATTCCAGCCCGCCCGCGTCAACGGCCAGCCCGTCGGCACCGTCGCCGACATCACCTTCCGCTTCGAAGTCGATGGCATCCTCCTGGTGGAACGCGTCGGCGTCCCCCAGTACACTCCTGGCGATACCTACGGCAGCGACTACATCTACCACCCCCACGGCCTCCGCAGCCTCGATTCCATCCCCACCCCGATTCACGTCACCCAACCCGTTTACCCCAAAGAATGGATCGACCAAGGCCATCGCGGCACTGTGGCTGTCGATTTCTACATCGATGAAACCGGCGCCGTCCGCATGCCCTCCGTCTCCGCCACGCAAAACCCCCTTCTGGCCGCCGCCGCCTCCACCGCCGTCAGCGAATGGAAATTCTCCCCCCCCAAGCACAAAGGCCGCCCCGTCCTCGCCCACTGCCAGCAAATCTTCAAATTCGAGCCCGACGCCCCCGTCGCGCCTTGAATCACGCCCCTGAAGAGACGACCTCCGTGTCGTCCGCCCTGTAGGGCTCGACCTCGCGTCGAGCCGTTCGCGAACCGCCCGCTTTACCGCTAATCGCTCACTGGTCACTGGTCACTGGTCACTCGCGCGAACCTCACCGCCCCGCTTCCACCCGCAACCCCGCCAGCTCATCCTTCAACCGCTGGCGCGCCCGATAAAGCCGCGTCTCCACCCCGCGCTCCGAGCAACCCGTGACTTCCCCGATCTCGCGATAACTCAGATGCTCATAGTGGTGCAGCAACAACGTCGCCTTCAGATCATGCGGCAGCCGGTCGATCGCCGCGCCCAGCGCCTCGATCGTCTCCTTCCGCTCCATCGCATCATCCGGCGCGGGCGCTTCCGCCACCGGCTCGCGCCCCGCCGTCTCATCGAGACTCACCGATGGATGCCGCTCCCGCCACCGATGCCGGTTGCGACACAAATTCACCAGCGTCGTGAACAACCACGCCGAGATATTCGAGTCCTCCGCCAGCCGCTCACGATGCTGGTACAGCTTCACGAAAACCTCCGCCGATAAATCCCGCGCATCCGCGCTGTTCCGCACATACCGCCACGCAAAATTAAACAACGGCTTCTCCCACCGCGCGATCATCCGCCCCAGCGCCTCATCGTCGCCGCCACGAAGCGCAAGCCAGTCCGCCAGATCGCTGCCGGGGTGGGATTTCACGGGGTAAGGGGTTTCCAAGACACTCACGACACGCTCAACCCGACGGATCGACTCTCAACGTCCTCAGCGCCGGCTCCAGCAAGCTCAGATACTGCTCCCGCTGCCCCGGCGTCATCACCCGCGAAGCCTCCGCCACCAGCCGCTCCGTGGACAGCGCGCACTCCCGGTCCAGCCGCCGCCGCTCCTCCACGAACTTCGCGAACTCCAGAAAATCGATACGCCCCTCCGCCGCCCGCTCCCGCTCGAACGCCGCCAGCTCCGTCCGCATCGCCGCCACCTCCGCTGCCAGCGCCTTGAGCTGCGGCGCCGACTGCTCATGCAACGCCCGGATGCGCGCCACCTGCGCCGCATCCAGCCCCAGACTCGCCTGCATCAACTTCAACTGCGCACCCAGATCCGCCGTATGCCGCGGCGCCTTCGCCAGCGACAGCCATCCGAAATGCGCCCCGACCCCGCCCACCAGCCCGAGGAGAAAAATGAACAGCGTCCGCTTCATGACTTAGCCCCCGTCTCGACCGTCGAACTCGTCCGGTCAGCCGACTCCAGCAACGGATCGATCAGCCGCAGATAACTCTGCATCAGCTCCCGGTTGTACTCCGATTGCAGCCGCGACCGCCGCGCCTCCGCCAAAAAAAGTCCCAGCAACACACACGCCGCCACAAACGCCGCCGCAAACGACGGCCGCGCAAACGCTCCGTGAACCATCTCCCAAAACGTCCGCTTCACCGGCTCCTCCATCCGCGCGATCCTCCGCCACACCTCCGGTGCCAGCGGCCCGGGCGAAGACGGCGCACCCCGCCCCCACTGATCGAGCAGTGAATCGAGCGGATCAGGCGGCGGTGTCGGTTGCATGATGGGAAAAATTAAAAACAGACCCTGGCAGGAGAGAAATTGGGAGCGGTCACAGACCCGGCCACAAGCCAGGCATTCCCTATAACCCCGCCCCCCAGAAAATCCCTTCAAAAAATTCCCCTGCCTGCATCCGCCCTACCGACCGGCTCGTAACCCCTTGCAACGCGCTCTCCCGCGTGCCTTTCCGCCATGCAATCCTGCCTCTACGAATGCCGTGTGATGCACCATCGGTTCACCCCGAAGGCCCACCGCTTCGCGTACCGGATTTTTATGATGGCCATCGACCTCGACGAACTCCCCGACCTTCACCGCCGTCTCCGCCTCTTCTCCGTCAACCGCCCCAACCTCTACTCTTTCCGCGAAGGCGACCACCTCCCCGCCACCCCCACCCACAACCCCTCGCCCGACAACCCCGCCGCCCGCCCCCAGCCATCATCCAACGCGTCCTCGGCTCCGCCCTCCCTCAAAGCCCGCGTCCTCGCCCACCTCGCCGCCCACGGCATCGACCTCACCGGCGGCCGCGTCCTCTTAGTCTCCCTTCCGCGCATCCTCGGCTACCTCTTCAAGCCCGTCTCCTTCTACTTCTGCTACGACCGCCACGGCCACCCCGTCGCCGCCCTCGCCGAAGTCACCAACACCTTCCACGAGCTCAAACCCTACACCCTCGGCCCGGAAACCCGCACCCAGCCCGAGGACCGCGCGCACGCCAACACCCAGCCACCTTCCGTCGCACCCGCCGACGCTTCCCCTTCCACCGATAATACCCCCTTCCGCCTCCGCGTCCCCAAACACTTCTACGTCTCCCCCTTTTCCGACGTGGACATCGCCTTCGACTTCACCCTCCGCCCGCCCACCGAACGCCTCTCCGTCCAGATCGACGACTACGAGGGCAACCACCGCACGCTCACGACCACCCTCGCCGGCCCCCGCCGGCCGCTGACCGACGCCGCCCTCGCGTCTTACCTTTTCAAATACCCGCTGCTCACCCTTCGCGTGATCACCCTCATCCACTGGCACGCCCTCCGCCTCTGGCTCAAACGCGTCCCCTGGTTCGCCAAATCCGCCCGCCCCGCCGACCAGCGCGACCTCCATCACCCGCACGCCTCGCTCACCGCGCCCTCCTCTCCTTCCGAAGTTCCGCCCCTCCGCCCCTCAGCGCTTCCGCGATAAAATTCTCCGTCCCCGCAGCCTCCGCATCACCACCTCCGCCGCATGAGCCAGCCACTCACCCGCACCGCCTCCGCGCCCGCCGCGCTTCACGCCTCCTCCGGGAAAAAAACGTCACTCTGGCAGACGCCCGTCATCAACGCCCTCGCCGGCATGACCCGCGGCCACCTCCACCTAGAACTCCCCGACGGCTCCACCCGCGACTTCGGTGCCACCTCCGCCCGCGAAACCGCTTCGCCCCTTCCCTCCGGCATCGCCCCCCACGCCACCCTCCGCGTCCGCCGCCCCGCCTTCTTCAACAAATGCGCCCTCTCCGGCGACATCGGCTTCGCCGAATCCTACATCGACGGCGATTGGGAAACCCCCGACCTCACCGCCCTCATCGCCTGGTTTCTCCAAAATCTGGAAAACGCCCCCACCCTCTCCGGCTCCTCCCGCCGCACACCGTTCGCCCTCAACGCCCTTCGCCTCGTCAACCGCCTCGGCCACGTCTTCCGCGCCAACACCCGCGCCAACTCCGCCCGCAACATCCGTGAACACTACGACCTCTCCAACGACTTCTTCGCCCTCTTCCTCGACCCGTCGATGATGTACTCCAGCGCCCTCTGGACCGATCCCGACGCCTCCCTCGCCGACGCCCAGCACGAAAAAAACGACGCCCTCTGCCGCTCGCTCCGCCTCACGCCCGCCGACCGCGTCCTCGAGATCGGCACCGGCTGGGGCGGCTGGGCCCTCCACGCCGCGCAAAATTACGGCTGCCACGTCACCACCGTCACCATCTCCCAACAACAGTACGACTTCGCCCGCCGCCGCGTCATCCACGCCGGCCTTGGCGACCGCATCGAAGTCCGCCTCCAAGACTACCGCGATCTCACCGGCTCCTTCGACAAGATCGTCTCCATCGAGATGCTCGAAGCCGTCGGCCACGCCTACCAACAAACCTACTTCGCCACCGTCTCCCGCCTCCTCAAGCCCGACGGCCTCCTCGCCCTCCAGTACATCGCGTGCCCGGATAACCGATACGACCAGCTCCGCCGCGGCGTGGACTTCATCCAGAAACACATCTTCCCCGGCTCCCTCCTCCTCTCTCCCAACCGCGTCAACACCCTCCTCGCCGAGACCGGCGGCTTCACCCTCCACAGCCACCGTGACTTCGGCCCCGATTACGCCCGCACGTTGAAGCTCTGGCGCGACGCCTTCCTCGCCAAACTCCCCGCTGTCCGCGCCCTCGGTTTCGACGACCGCTTCATCCGCAAATGGACCTACTACCTCGCCTACTGCGAAGCCGCCTTCGCCATGCGCAACATCTCCGTCGTCCACACCCTCCACACCCGCCCCAACAACCTCAGCCTCTGAGGTGGAGCGCGCACTCCGAGCGCGCTTTTGAACACCGCCCAATTTCCCACTACTAGCGCCCCAACTCCGGTCATTGGTCGCCCTCCGACCTACTCGCTACTTCCTCCGCGATGATTCTTTTCCTCCGTTTCTTCTTCCTCCTCGTCCTCGCCTCCATGTTCGCCGTCACCGGCTGGGCCAGCTCCCTCTGCCCGCTCTTCTCCGTCCCGCGCGAAGTCGCCACCCACCCCTGGTTCATCGCCACCCTCTTCGATGCCTACTGGGGCTTCCTCACCTTCTACGTCTGGGTCTTCTTCCAACAAACCGCCTGGCACGCCCGTCTCGTCTGGCTCATCGCCATCCTCCTCCTCGGCAACATCGCCATGGCCCTCTACTGCCTCAACGCCCTCTTCCGCGTCCCGCTGCCCACGCCACTCTCCGAAGTCCTAATCGCCCGCCGCCCCGGCCCCAGCTGGCTTGGCACCTCCCTCGCCGCCGCCGGCATCGGCATCTTGTTTATCGCCTGACGCCCCCGCTTCCGGCTCACTGCGCACCTCCCGCGTGAACAGCTCCTCGCCTCAGCCCTCGCCGCCCGCCCACTCTCCTACGCCCGAGCCGTCCGCTCTCGCACCAGCTCCCGTCAAGCGCTCCTTCTGGCAGCGCCGTGTCCGTGACCCGATCCTCGCGCAACTCACGCAAGGCATCACCCCGCAAAAAATCGCCCTCACCTTCGCCGTCGGCAGCGCCTGCGCCCTCTTCCCCATCCTCGGCACCACCACCCTCCTCTGCATCGCCGCCGCCATCGCGCTGAAACTCAACCAGCCACTGATCCACATTCTGAATCAACTGCTCTGGCCCGCGCACATCCCCGTCATGTACGGCTGTATCCGCCTCGGAGAGACACTCTTCAATGCGCCCCGCATCTCCTTCGACGTCGTCCGCATGACCGAGCTCTTCTGGGAGCACCCCACGCAATTCCTCCACCAGTTCGGTGCCACCGCCCTCCACGCGATCATCGCCTGGACGCTCCTCGCCCCTTTCTTCATCGCCGCGATCTACTTCATCGCCCTCCCGCTGACCCGCCGACTCGCCCGTAAAAAGCCCGCCGTCTCGTAGTCGATCTCATCGCCCTCAAGTCCTGCGCTTTCACTGCAACCGTGCAGCGCACTCGCACGTAGCAGTTAATATGACCGCGCTGCTCCTTCCGCTCCTCGCCCTCGTGGCCCTCTGCGCGATTTTCCACGCCGTCTTCCTCCTCGCCCGCCGCATCGACAACTACGGCATCGTCGACATCGCCTGGTCCTACGCCTTCGCCCCGCTCGCGCTCTTTTACGCCCTCGCCGCGTCCACCGGCTGGGCTCCCCGCCGCGCCCTCATCGCCACCCTCGTCACCCTCTGGAGCCTCCGCCTCGGCACGCACCTCTATCGCCGCGTGATGGGCCACCACCCCGTCGAAGACACCCGCTACCAAACCCTCCGCGAAACCTGGTCCGCCAACTTCTCCTCGAAGATGGCCTGGTTCTTCCAATCCCAGGCCGCCTCCGTCGTCGTCCTCGGCCTCCCCTTTCTCCTCATCGTCCGCAACCCCGCCCAGTCGTTCCACCCGCTCGAACTCGCCGCCTCCGCCCTCTGGCTCATCGCCGTCCTCGGTGAATCCCTCGCCGACGCCCAACTCGCCGCCTTCCGACGCGACCCCTTCCGTCACGGCCAGGTCTGCGATCGCGGCCTCTGGCGCTTCAGCCGCCACCCCAACTACTTTTTCGAGTGGCTCATCTGGGTCGCCTATTTCGTCTTCGCCCTCGCCTCCCCGTGGGGCTGCTTCGCGATCATCGCCCCCGGCATCATTCTTTATCTCCTGCTCCGCGTCACCGGCATCCCTCTGGCCGAAGCCCAAAGCCTCCGCAGCAAAGGCGACGCCTACCGCCGCTACCAAGCCACCACCAGCCCCTTCATCCCCTGGTTCCCGAAAAAATCCTGATCTGGAACTCAGGAATGCTGGAAAATACCAGCCCCCGCTCCGCCCCACCTCCGTTCCAGATTTCCTGAGTTCCAGATTAAAAATCCGACCTACTCGCTACCCGCTACTCACTACTCGCTACTTCTGCCTCCCATGCTCGACGCCCTCCTCGAAAAAAACCTCCTCCCCGACTGGCTCATCCGCATCGGCATCCGCCGCCTCCTCGCCCAGCGTATCCAGGAAGAAACTCCCCGTTACGACCCCGCCGCCTACGCCGCCAACCTCGCCACCCGCCCCCTCGCCGAGCAGACCCGCGCCGCCAACGAGCAACACTACGAAGTCCCCACCGCCTTCTACCAACGCTGCCTCGGCCGCCGCCTTAAATATTCCGGCTGCCTCTACCCCACCGGCACCGAAACCCTCGACCACGCCGAGGAGGCCATGCTCGCCATCTACGCCGAGCGCGCGCAGCTCGCCGACGGACAACACATCCTCGAACTCGGCTGCGGCTGGGGCTCCCTCTCCCTCTGGATGGCCGAAAAGTTCCCCCGCTCCCGGATCACCGGCGTCTCCAACTCCCGCACCCAAAAAGAACACATCGACGCCGAAGCCGCCCGCCGCGGCCTCACCAATGTCCAGATTATCACCTGCGACATCAACGCCCTCGAACTACCCCCCGCCGCCTTCGACCGCGTCGTCTCCGTCGAGATGTTTGAACACCTTAAAAATTACCGCCTCCTCTTCGAAAACATCGCCCGCTGGCTCCGCCCCGGCGGACTCCTCTTCGTCCACATCTTCACCCACAAAAACCTCTCCTACCACTTCGTCCCTCGCGACGACTCCGACTGGATGAGCCGCTACTTTTTTACCGGCGGCCAAATGCCCGCCGACGACCTTCTCCCGCGCTTTCAAGATCACCTCAAACTCGCCGACCACTGGATCGTCAACGGCACGCACTACCAACGCACCGCCGAACACTGGCTCCAAAACATGGACCGCCACCGCGCCGAAATCCTCCCCCTCTTCGCCCAAACCTACGGTCCCGCCGAAGCGAAAAAATGGTGGGCCTACTGGCGCGTCTTCTACATGGCCTGCGCCGAACTCTGGGGCTACCGCCGCGGCACCGAGTGGCTCGTCAGCCACTACCTCTTCCGAAAACCGTAACCCACTCCACCCCGCAGATCTTCCACACGGCTCAGATCATAAGTCCTATACGTCCTCTTGGACCCATAAGACCTATTTTCCGTCGCCCCTTCTTCCGCCCACGACAAAAAGGCCGGCATCACGCCGGCCTTCGTCTTTCCACAGCGAGTCCTCTCGCACGCACTCCCTGAGGCTTCGCTGGCTACTTTTTCTCCTTCGCCGCCTTCACCTTCGGAAACTCACTCCGCAGCCAGCCATCCAGCAACGCCTTCTCGTACCGCAGCGAATCGCTGCTAAACGCCGGCGACGCGCTCATCTGGAAACTCATATCGCGCAGCTTCTGCGTCCCCTCTTTCACCACTGCCCCGCTCGCGTCCGTTACCTTGAACGTCAGGTCTATTCTCGGCGGATAAAGGTCCTTCACGATCCTCACATCGTTGAATTTCGGTCCGCGCCACGGCTCAAAATCCCCCGCCATATCGATATCCGTGATCGTCACCGACAACACCTGCCCCTCGGGCAGCAGCTTCGGCGCTCGCTCCACGAGAAATTCCTTCAATAACGCCAAAATATCGTCGCGCTGCCGCTCCGTCCCGAAGTCCGAATCCTTCACATCCGTAAATTTCTCCGGGTTCACAAACGTCACTTCGACACGCGCACCCGCCTCGGCGGACACCGCAGAATCAGCCGGAAACACCGGCGCACACACCGCCGCCAGCAAACCGGCGGCCACTGCAAATTTAGTTTTCATAGGGGGGAAGGGAACTGACCAGTTGCGACCAACGATACCGGGACTTTGTTTCATCGCAATGCCGTGTGCATTTTCCCTATGCCCACCGCGCGTTTATCCCGGCGTTTGGAGATTATGAAAATATCGCCCGCCGCTTTCGCATTCTCGTTTTCGCGCTATCGTTTCAACTAGGTAGTCAGCAAGAAAGCGCCCGCGATGCTCACCAACTTCCTCCAACTCTTCGGCCGGAATCCGGATAACGAATACGAACAAGCGTTCGTGAAGGAGATCATCGTGCGCGAAAAGCCCGCCCGCGATCCCCGCGTCGAACGCATCATCGTCATCGGCTGGGTGCTGATTGCCTTCAAAAGCGCGTTCATCTGGTGGGCCTGCGCGAATTACACGGTCCCCTTTCACCCCCTCTGGATCATCGCCCCGACCGTGATGTTCGGCCTCCTCTGCACCGCCATCTACTACGGCCGCCGCTGACCGGCGTCTCTCTGCTGGAGAGACGATCTCCGCGTCGCCCATTTAGAATCCCCGTATTTCGCGCTCACGCCACCTGCTTCGTAGGGCTCGACCTCGCGTCGAGCCGTTCGCGAACCTCCCGTTTCCTGTTAGCCGCGCAGCGCCTCTGGTCTCTGGCCGCGCCTGGCCTCTTTGGCCTTTGCCCCTTTGGCGTTTGTGATTTTTCTCTTCCACCATGTCCTTCGTCCCCGGTCTCCGCAGCAGCTATTCCAAAGTCGGCCGCCTCGTTTATTTCGGCCGCCTCCTCGATAAAATCCGCCTCCAGGCCGCCGACCGCCTCCCCACCGACTACCACGCCAATCTCGGCATCGGCTTCGATGCCCGCACCTGCACCTTCCTCGGCGTCGCCTACGCCGACCTCAAAGCCCGCACCCTCGCTGGCGGCACCGACGCCGACATCCTCGCCTGGGCCCACGCCCACGGCACGCCCCGCACCGACGACGAATGCAACACCTGGTCCCGCTTCATGATGAAGATCGGCTGGCGCGACGACCGCTCCGCCGCCCTCCAGCAACGCATCACCGCCCTAGGCCTCGAAGGAAAACCCATCGAAACCTTCTTCGACCTCAACGAATTCGACGAAGGCCGCGACCCCGTCACCGGCCGCTTCTGGGAAAACCCGCCCGCATGATCATCCTGCTGATGGGCGTCGCCGGGAGCGGCAAAACCACCCTCGGCCGCCTCCTCGCCACCGATCTCGCCTGGCCGTTCTACGACGCCGACGACTTCCACCCGCCCGCCAACGTCGCCAAAATGGCCGCCGGTACTCCACTGACCGACGGCGACCGCGCCCCCTGGCTCGCCGCCCTCCGCCAGCGCATCGAGCAAAGCCTCGCCGCCAACGAAAACGCCATCCTCGCCTGCTCCGCCCTCAAAGCCGCCTATCGTCACGTCCTCCAGCCCGTGCCCAACGAGCCGATACGCCTCGTCTATCTCCGAGGCACCCCCGAGCTCCTCGCCTCCCGCCTCGCCGCCCGCACCGGCCACTTCATGAAACCCGCCATGCTCGCCAGCCAGCTCTCCACCTTGGAAGAACCCGCCGACGCCCTCCTCGCCGACATCGCCCTCCCTCCCGCAACCATCGTCGCCCAAATCCGCCAATCCCTCGGCCTCTCTCAAAATAATCTATAAGTCCTATCGGTCCCATACGTCCTATAAGACCTGTCCTCCCTCTCCCCAATGCCCGCCGCCAAACGCCGCTCCTTCAAAAAAATCCTCCTCCGCATCCTCGCGGTCGCCCTCCTCACCATCGCCCTCTCCAGCGGCTGGTTCTACTGGCAGCTTAAAAAATCCCTCCCCGTCCTCGACGGCGAAATCGCCCTCCCCGCCTCCGGCCTCACCGCTCCGGTCACCATTGAGCGCGACGCCCTCGGCGTCCCCACCATCCGCGCCGCCAGCCGCCTCGACGCCGCCCGCGCCCTCGGCTTCCTCCACGCCCAGGAACGCTTCTTCCAGATGGACCTCTCCCGCCGCAAAGCCGCCGGCGAACTCTCTGAACTCGTCGGCGAAGGCGCCCTCCCGCTCGACAAAACCGCTCGTATCCACGCTTTCCGCACCGTCGCCCGCGCCACGCTCGCCCAGCTCGCCCCCGCCGAACGTTCCCTCCTCGACGCCTACACTGCGGGCGTCAACTCAGGCCTCTCCTCCCTCCACGCCCGCCCCTTCGAATACCTCGTCCTCCGCTCCGAGCCCGCCCCCTGGCAGCCCGAAGACAGCATCCTCGTCGCCCATGCCATGTGGATGGATCTGCAAGACGCCGACGGCGCCTACGAACGCACCCTCGCCGCCCTCCGCGACACCCTCGGCACCGCCGCCACCAACTTCTTCTCCCCACTCATCGCCCCCGACGACGCCGCGCTCGACGGCTCCACCGCCGCCCTCCCGCCCACCCCCGGCCCCCGCATCCTCGACCTCCGCCCCCGCCCCGAACCCGGCTCCGAAACCACCTTCTCCTCCGCCTCCTCCGATTCCGCCCTACTCACTACTCGCTACTCGCTACTCACTACTCCCAAAGAAGGCTCCAACAGCCTCGCCCTCTCCGGCGCCCACACCGCCACCGGCGCCGCCCTCCTCGCGAACGACATGCACCTCTCCCTCCGCGTCCCCAACACCTGGTACCGCGCGTCCCTCGACTTCCCCTCCGCTTCCGCCGCCACGCGCACCCGCGTCACCGGCGTCACCCTCCCCGGCACCCCCCTCGTCATCGCCGGCAGCAACGGCCACATCGCCTGGGGCTTCACCAACAGCAACGCCGACACCGTCGATACCGTCGCCATCTCCGCCTCCGACCTCGACCGCACCCTCTACCTCCACGAAGGCCGCACCCGCGAATTCGAGAAACGCGTCGAAACCATCGCCGTCCGCGGCGGCGACCCCGTCACCCACACCATCCTCCTCTCCCCCTGGGGCCCCATCATCGGTAACAACATCCGCGGCCAGCACCTCGCCCTCAAGTGGACCGCCCACGACCCCGCCGCCACCAACTTCACCCTCGGCGAACTCGAAACCGCCACCACCGTCGACGACGCCGTCGCCATCGCCCACCGCTCCGGCATCCCCACGCAAAATTTCCTAGTCGCCGACTCCACCGGCGCCATCGCCTGGACCCTCGCCGGCAAACTCCCCCGCCGCATCGGCTTCGACGGACGCCTCCCTGTCACCATGTCCTTCGGCGACCGCCGCTGGGACGGCTTCGTCCCCGAAAACCAAATACCCGTTATAGGCGAAGGGCCGCTTTCCTTCGACGCTTCCCGCCTCAGCACTGCCAACCAGCGCCTCCTCGGCGGCGACGCCCTCGCCCTCATCGGCGACGGCGGCTACGAACCCCCGCTCCGCGCCTCCCGCATCCAGCAACTCCTCGCCCCCCTCGAAAAAGCCACCCCCGCCGACCTCCTCGCCATCCAGCTCGACGACCACGCCCCCCACCTCGACCGCTGGCACCTCCTCCTCCTGCGCACCCTCGCCGACGACACCCGCATCTCCGCCAAAACCCGCGACGCCCTCACCCCCGCGCTCTCCCCCTGGACCTCCCGCGCCACCACCGACTCCACCAGCTACCGCCTCGTCCATAACTTCCGCCGCCACGTCACCGCCCGCGCCCTGGGCCCGATCTTCGAGCGCACCACCGAACTGTATCCAGAGTTCAACATCTACCGCCTCCGCTACGAACCCGCCCTCTGGCGCCTCCTCGACGAAAAACCCGCCCACCTCCTCGCCCCCGCCTACGCCACCTGGGATGACCTCCTCGCCGCCGCCGCGACCGATCTCGCCACCGACGACGACGGCCCCGCCACCACCTGGGGCGAGCAAAACACCGCCCGCATCCGCCACCCCCTCTCCCGCTCCCTGCCCGGCTTCCTCGCCCGCCTCCTCGACATGCCCGCCGACCCGCTACCCGGCGACAAAGACCTCCCCCGCGTCCAGACGCCCAACCACGGCGCCTCCGAACGCTTCGCCGTCTCCCCCGGCCATGAGTCGGAAGGCATCTACCACATGCCCGGCGGCCAAAGCGGGCATCCACTTTCCCCCTACTACCGCGCCGGCCACGACGCCTGGCTCAAAGGCGAGCCCACCCCCTTCCTCCCCGGCCCCGCGCAACACACGCTCACCCTCACACCCTAAGCTCTCTGCCATCCCTGCCCATCTGTGTCATCTGTGGTTAAAAAATTCCCGCCCCCTCACCGCCCCGCCGGCAGACTCCGCAAATACGCCACCACCTCCGCCGCCTCCTCCCGGCTCAATGCGTACTCCGGCATCGGCGGCAGACACTTCGTGCCATTAGGCCGCACGCCCGTCATGAAAAACGCGATCGCCTGCTCCTCCGTGTAGCCCGGCAACCCCGCGATCCCCGGAGCCACCGGCATCCACGGCATTTCCATGAGCGGCTTGAATCCCAGCGGCGCTCCTTGCAGCCACCGCGACCGGTCCAGCTGCCCCGTCGCCAGCCGCGGCGTATGACAATCCGCGCACTGAGCGACCTTCTCCACCAGATTGCGCCCCCGCTCCACCCGCTGCTCCGGCGACGGATTCTCCCGCGCCGCGATCCCGATCTGCATCCGGAAAACGGTGACAATTAACGCCGCGATAAACGCGCCCAGGATGGCGATGATCTTGTGATACTTGCTCATGCCGCAAAAAGCGGCCCGCCCCCGTCACAAACTCAAGCCCTAACCTCCCCGCCCCCTATCGTTCTCCTCTGCCTCCGCCCTCACTCCGACCCATTCGCGTCCATCGTGCCCCATTCGCGGTTAAAAATTCCGCCTCTGCCATCCCTCCCCATCCGTGTCATCTGTGGTTAAAAATTTCCGCGCCTCCGCCCTTCAGCACTTCCGCGATCCCTCCGCTCTACACCTTCACTCCCTTCACGAGACCAACATCCCGCCCACGCCCCCAGATTCCCGTTGAGCTTGGCACGCCTCCCGCGTTACGACGACTCCGTCACCCACGCATGAAAACCAAAAAGAAGAGCTACACCGTCTACTTCGCCAGCGAGCTCTTCAGCCTCAAGCACCTCATCGGAAACGCGTACCTGGCCGAGGCCATCTACGAAAAATCGCACGGCCGCTACCTCTGCGTCCTGCCCCAAAATTTGGAGCAGCGCGGCAACACCGCTCAATCCATCCGCGATCAGGACATCCGCACGCTCCTCGAGTGCGACCTCGGCCTCTTCAACTACGACGGCCCCGAACTCGATTCCGGCACCGTCGTCGAATTCATGTTCGCGAAATTCGCCGACATCCCCTCGGTCATCCTCCGCAGCGATTTCCGCCACGGCGGCGACCAGCGCGGCGACCCGTGGAACCTCATGACGAGTTTTTATCCGCGCACCGCCAACGTCATCCTCGACAGCCTCGGCCTCTACAAAGCCCAGCTCGGTAACCGCCACCGCGGCAACGCCCCCCTCGACGAAGTCGTCCGCCTCGCCGGACAACACAGCTCCGCCGGCGCCCAGCTCATGTGCGAACAAATCGCCCAGGCCTGCGTCCGCGCCCTCGACCGCGTCGTCGCCACCGAGCCCATCATGCCCAAACACCTCCGCGAAGAAGTCTACCACTGGCTAGCGCTGATGCCCGGTTTCAAAGGTAAGGAAAAAGAACTCCGCAAAGACCTCGAAAAAATCCTCGAACGCAAAGTCGACCACGACCTCCTCTAACCCGTCCCGTAGCCACGAGCGCCAGCGAGTGGAGCTTCCCCCGTCGCACATTCACGCTCCTTCCGGATGGACGACCTCCGTGTCGTCCATTCCGTCTCCGACAATCCCTTTAATCCCAACAATCCTGTCCAAAACTCCGCCCGCTCCGAACCATTAGCGTCCCTCAGCGCTCTTTAGCGGTTAAAGAAATCCGTCCTCCGCCTCCTCCGAAAAATTCGCGTCCCTTAGCGTACATTCGCGATTAAAAAATTCCCCTTCCGCCATCAGTGCCCATCAGTGGTTAAAATTTCCGACACCACTCCCCTTCCGCCATCCCTCCCCATCTGTGCCATCTGTGGTTAAAAAATAATCCCACCGCACCCACCCGTTTCTCAGTCTCCGCCCCTAGCCTCTCCCGTTCTGACTCTGGCCTCTCACGTTCTGGCATCTGCCCTCCGATCTGATCCCACATGCCCCTCCACGTCCTCACCCACCCGCTCGCCGCGCACCTCGTCACCCACCTGCGCGATAAGACCACCGAGCCCGCCACCTTCCGCCGCCTCACCCACCAGCTCTCGCTCCTCCTCGCGCTTAAAGCCACCCACGATCTCCCCACGCGCGAGATCCCGATCGACACGCCCCTCGAACACACCGCCGGCCGCGTCCTCATCAAACCCCTCGTCGTCGTCCCCATTCTCCGCGCCGGCCTCGGCATGGTGGAGACCATCGTCGACCTCTTCCCCGACGTCTCCATCGGCTACATCGGACTCGAACGCGACCACACCACCGCCATCGCCCGCAGCTACTACTGCAAACTCCCCCCGCTCGAAGGCACCCGCATCCTCCTCGTAGACCCCATGCTCGCCACCGGCGGCTCGGCCGTAAACGCCCTCGACGTCATCGCCCAACGCGGCGGTCAAGACATGCACCTCCTCAACGTCGTCGCCTCCCCCGAAGGCGTCCGCGCAGTCGAGAAAGCGCACCCCAACGTCCCCATCTACGCCGCCGCCCTCGACCGCGAATTAGATTCTCGCAAATACATCCTCCCCGGCCTCGGCGACTTCGGCGACCGCCTCTACGGCACGTGAGCTGAAGCGAGAAATGCGTAGTAGTTCAATGACGCTAACACGCGATATTCAGATCTCCAAATGCTGCCCAAATCGCTCTTCAAACATTACTCTGCGAGCTTACAATCTCTCGAAAATATCAAGCGGCAGTGCTTCTTCTTTGGCGGGGTCGACGCATTCAATGATCCTTTCGAGTGCCAGATAGCTCCGGCATCAGCCAACGACAATGACACCGTGATTCAAATGATGAGGGACCACTACTCAAGCTCCCCCGACATTCCCGATTCGATTCGGCAGGGCATTCAGAAAATGGATCCGCTTGAATTCAGAGACATGCTCAAACGTTCGGCTGTGGATATGGTCGCCCAATCAAAAAAAGATTTCATAGCCCATCGCGGGGTGACATGTTTCTCTGAGCGAAACGAGAACCTCTTGATGTGGTCACATTACTCGTCAGGCGGAACTGGCGTTTGTTTGGAATTTAGCACCAACAGCGAAATTTTCGAGAAGGCGATTAAGGTTCACTACAAAGAGAAGCCTCCGGTCTTGGACGCCTTGGATATCCTGATGAGCGTGTTCGGAACCAGAAAAGCCACATGGATAGATGACATGTACTGCACCAAGCCTGCAGACTGGCACTATGAACGCGAATGGCGGGTAATTCACCGTTCACGTGGAACAGTCTACATCTACCCAAAAGAGTCTTTGAAAGCCGTCTACTTTGGCCCTCGATGCACTAGAGAATTTGTCGAGATCGTTTGCTTAACGCTGCTTGGCCAGAACAGAGCTGTAGAATTCTGGAAAGGTGCCATCAGCCACACAAAATACGCGGTCGAATTTGAGCGTTTCACCTATACTCCTAACTGCGAGATCGTGAAATAGCCTGCGACGATACCAGAAACACATCTGTTCTGGTTTCCCCAGTGCTACGCAGATAGTCTCGCGCATCACCGCGATGATCGAATTCCTCGCCCCACCCCCCACTATCGACAGCGACCACCCGGCGATCATCACCACGCTCCACCGCTGGCCCACCGCCCAGGAAGTCCGCGCCAACCTCCCCGATCATCCACCCGCACCATGAAATCCTTCGCCGCCGTCCGCATCACCACCTCCCTCACCCTCCTCGCCTGCGCCCTCCTCATCGCCGCCTGCCAGAGCAAACCCGCGCCACCCACCGCCCTCACGGCCGAACCCCCGCCTCCCCCCACCGGCATCCTCAGCGCCACCGAGGTCGATCAAGCCCCCCGCCTCCTCAAATACCCGCCGCCCCGCCCCGACTACCCCGCCGATATGCGCCGGGAAAACATCTCCGGCTCCGCCACCGTCCGCTTCATCATCACCCACGACGCCCGCATCATCGACATCACCGTCATCCAGGCCACGCATCCATCTTTCGGCGACGCCGCCGCCCGCGCCATCGCCAGGTGGCAATACTCCCCCGCCGTCAAAGACGGCCAGCCCATCGCCTGCTACCTCTCCGTCCCCGTCGTCTTCGACATCACCGGCAAGGGTGCCCCGTAAACGCTAGACATCGCTCGCGCATCGGAACCCGATGTTCGTCGTGCTCGTGTCGGCGCCGTTGCGATTGCGCGCATCCACCCGGTACCGGTTGCAGTAACTCGCGTGGCAAAGATAACTCCCGCCACGCATCACCCGCTCGTTCCCCTTTTCCGGCCCCGCCGGATTTTCCCTCGGTGACACACGATAATACCCCGCGCCGAACCAGTCCGCGCACCACTCCCAGACATTCCCCGTCATCTGATAAAGCCCGTACGCGTTCGGCCTGAAACTCTGCGCCGGCGCCACGCCCGCATGCCCGTCCGCCGCCGTGTTCTTCGACGGGAAAACGCCCTGCCACACATTCATGCGATGCCGCCCTTCCGGCTCCAAGACATCGCCCCAAGGAAAACGATTCCCCGCCGGCAACCCGCCCCGCGCCGCAAACTCCCACTCCGCCTCCGTCGGCAGCCGCTTCTTCACCCAAGTCGCATACGCGACCGCATCGTTCCACGAGACATGCACGACCGGATGCTTCCAGCGTTGCTTGATGTTTGACCCCGCACCCTCCGGATGCCGCCAAGTCGCCCCATCCACCCGGCACCACCACTCGCTCCCGCGCACCACACCACGCACCGCGCTCGCCAGCTGCTTCGCGCTGAGATCTCCCTCAAAAACAAAACTCCACCCAAAACGCTCCGCCTCCGTCTTGTAGCCCGTCGCATTCACGAAATCGTTGAACTGCTCGTTCGTGACCGTCGTCGCATCGAGGTAAAACGGCGCCACCGTCACCGCATGCACCGGCCCTTCTCCATCCAGCGGGAAACCATAGTCGCGCTCGTTGCCCATTAAAAAATCCCCGCCCGGGATCAGTTTCATTCCCGACGTATTGGCATTCCGGGCACGCTTTCCCGGCAACTCTCCGCCGCCAGCCGGTTCCACTGCCGCCGATTCGCCGCGCGCCGGTGCGCAACAGCCCTTGGCTTTTTGCCCATCGGCGGCGGCAGAGGATTCCATAATTACGCGCGCACCTTACGGCGCCGGCTCCGCCTGATCGCGCACATGCGCTTTCACGAGCGCCGCGAGTTCAGTCACGACTTCGCGATAACGCGGATCGCCCACGAGATTTTTCAACTCGTGCGGATCGTTCTTTGGATCGGTGAGAAACGCGCCGGGATCGCGACCGAAAAATTCGGCGTAGCGCCACTTCTCCGTACGCACCGCCACGCCGGTCACGCCACGGTCGCGCTCGTTCCAGACGGTGTACGCGGGCTTGTCCCACGCAGCCTCCGGATCGTCCAGCAGCGGCGTGAGATCGGCTCCATCGAGTCCGTCTGGAACCGGCAGTTTTGCGAGCGCCGCGAGCGTCGGGTAAAGATCCACCGACTGCACGATGCGCGTGGAGGCACAGCCATTTCCTTTCGCACGCGGATCGTGGATGATCAGCGGAACCCGCGCGCCCTGCTCCCACAACGAGCCCGCCTTCGACCACTTGCCCTTCTCGCCGAGCTGATAGCCGTGATCGCTCCAGAAAACGACGATCGTCGATTCGCGCAGACCGAGTTTATCGAGTTCTGCGAGCACGCGTCCGACGTTCCAATCCACGTACGACACGCACGCGAGATACGCGCGGATGTACGCCTTGGCCTCCTCCGGTGTCGCATCGCGTCGCACGAAAAGGTCCGCGTTATTGGGCCGGATCGAGCCGTTCGGAAACCCTTCGGGCACGGTGGGCCGCGGTGCGAAATCGACCGGTAGCGTGATGCTTTCGAGCGGGTACTTGTCGAAGAACTCCTTCGGCGCGACCAGCGGGCTGTGCGGTTTCGAAAATCCGCACGCCAGGAAAAACGGCGCGTCAGCCTGTTTCCACCGCCGCAAATGTTCGATCGCCCGGTCCGCGACGCGCGTGTCACCCTGCGTGGCGACCGCCTCGCCTTCGACGGCTTCCCAGCGATCGGAACTCCTCGCTCGCGTGAGGTCGCCGGCTGCGATTTGTTGAGTGTGCTTTTGCTGTTCCGTGTCGGTCACGGCCCGAGCGCCGATCGGTGTCAGCGTTTGTTTTCCGTAGGCGTGTGGCTCTCCGCCCTCCGTCCAGGCCTCGAAATCGTCGATGTTGCCGTGGAAAACTTTTCCGGTGCGCAGAGTTTGATAGCCATGCGCCTTGAAGTATTTCGGCAGGCTCACCAAGTCCGGGTAAACGCCGTTGAACCAGTTGCGATTACTATAAAGCCCGGTCGTGGTCGGATAACGCCCGATGAGCATCGAGGTGCGCGACGGATTGCACAGCGGATACTGGCAATAAGCGTTTTCGAAACGCACGCCTTGCGCGCCAAGCCGGTCAATGGCCGGCGTCTGCGCGAGCGGATGTCCGTAGGAGCCGAGGTCCGTGCGCAAATCGTCCGAGAGGATGAAAAGCACATTGAGCGGACGCTCAGTGCCAGTCGCGGCCGCCACCCGTTCGGCGGCAGGCAGCGTGCCCAAGGCGGCGCCAAACGCGGCCGCCGTGGTGGTGAGAAGTGACGTCAGTTTGTTCATGGGGTCAGAACGAGAACGAGTTGGTGAGCACGAAAGTACGCGGCTCGACGAGATTGTAGACCTGCACGATACCTGAACTGTCCACGCGTTGCGCGAGCGGATCATCGTCGTCCAGTAAGTTACGGACATTCAGCTGCACGCGCCACTGGAGTTTTCCATCGAGGAACGTACGGCTGTAACCGACAAACGCATCGAACGCCGTCAGCGCATCGCTGTAATAAGGACGCGTGGTGTCTATCGCCTGGAGATCGCCAGTCGTGAGTCCGGGATAGGAAAACTCCAGCTGCGAAGCGGGCACTGTCGTCGTGGCATAGCCAAGCACGGCCTTGCTGCGCCAGATGTAGCTGCCGCCGATGAAGGCGTTTTTGAGCGGTCCGTTTGCCACCGTGTAGCGCGTCGTCGCATTCACGCGGTATTTGCGAATCGCGGGATTGGAACGGCCATCCTGCGCGCGGATAAAATTCCAGCTGGAGATGACGTTCGTGTTGATGAAATTCGCCACCGTGCGACTGGGATCGTTGTGCAGCGGAGAGTTCGCGTATGCGGCCCAGACCGGCAGACGCGTATTGATAAACGCGAACCAGTCCGAAGCGATGTCCGTCTCGACCGATTCGGTTTCCGAGAAGCTTGTGCTCAAACGCCACTGGCGCGTGGGATTGGCGACGAGTTCGACTTCGTAACCTTCCGACTGCGTATTCGACGACACGTCGTAAACTTCGCGCCCGGCGAAACTCGTGCCCGGCGCATTCGCGGCGACGGCGTTTCCATACGAAGCGTACGCGGCGTTGATCGGCGCGCCCGCGTTCAACACGCTCTTCTCGATGTTAAACACGGTGTCGCGAAACGGATTGATGCCGCCGATGCCGGCGCCGGCGCGGTAGCCGGAAAGACCTTCGAGCAGGATCGATTCGTAGCGGTTCACGCGCAGGGAAATCTGTTCGTTGAGCAAGTTCAGGCTGAAGCCATAGTCCTTGCCCGTGCCGTCGCCCGTGGGCTTGAGCGATCCGTCGAGATCGAGCGTCGAAGCGCTCGACGGGTTCTGGCTGTTCGACTCGTTGTAATGCAGCGAAAGCCATTTGAAGGGATGCGCCACCGCGCCTTTCAGATCGGTGCGGAGCGTCTTTTTGCTGACGCGGTTGAAGACATCGAAGCGCCCCACCAGCGATCCGGGCACACCGGCGCGCGTAGTGGCGCCGATCGCTTCGTCGTTACGTTTTCCATAGGTAAGCACGAGACGATCCTGCAACAGGAAGTGCTGCGTGGCGTAGAGCTGGGTCTGCAGATCCCCCGCGCTGCCGTTGGCAGCGGCGAAGGTCGCATTGGTCGCGAACGGCGAAGTGAGCGTCGTGTTCGTGCCAGGCAGCGTGTATCCGGAAAATAGATCGAACGGGATGTTCACATGGTAAACTCCGCCGGAATTCGCGTCATCCGGACGATCCACGTAAACGCGGTAGTAAGGCACGGCGCCTCCGCCCACGACGCTCGGAGTCGAGCGCTGGAGTATGCGCCAGTTGCGATCGCGGGCGAGCAGGCCGGCGATGCGGTGACGCCCGAGCCAGCGCGCGCCGCCTTTTTCTCCGGTGAAATCGAGTTCGTACGACGCCGTACCGCGCCAGTTTTGATTATGATTCCACGCTGTGCCCGAGGCGACGGTGCCCTGGATGTAATAGCGGCCGGCGTTGGGATTGAGCGTCACGCCGTCTGGCAGATAACGATTCGCATCGACCATCAGCGCAGTCGCGCCGACATCGCCGAACTCCACGAAGCACTGCTTGTACGCCTCTTCGTTGAAACCGAGTTCGACGTAGAAATTTTTAAACGGATTCAGCTCGGCACTGCCGCCGCGGATGAAACCGCTCAGGCGATTTTGCAGGCCGTTACCGGTGATGTTGGTGTCGTTCGGAAACACGGCGGAGTTGTTCACACTGTGATCGAATCCATCGGCGCCGCTGAGCGTCGTGTCATAGCCGCGAGAGATGACTGTGTTGGTCCAGAACGCAGGTGTCACAAACGAGCCCTGGCCGAGCACGTAAACCTGACGACTCGTCGCATTCGTGCCGGTGAACGGCAGGAAAACCGGCGAGTAGTTCGCGCTGCCCGGCGTGTTGTTATTCGCCGGCGGTGTGTAGCCGAGCGCGTTGTTGAAAATAGGCCGGCCCGCCGCGATCCATGACGATACGCGGTCTTTCACGATCGTATTGCGCACCGGCTGACGGTCGATCTGCACATCCTCATACCAGCCGCGCAGACTCAACCAGCGCAGCGGCTCGTAGGTCGCAGTGATGTAGGTGCGCTCGGTTTTTTCGAAGTTAGGCTTACGAAATTCTTCGCCTCGGCTCTTCACGCCGGCCACGCGCACCGAAAGCACGTTCGCGATCAGCGGCTGGTTCACGTCCAGACTGCCGCGCAGGCCGTCTTCGGAATCGCCGCGGAGCTCGAGGTTCACCCGCGTCTTCCCGTGGCGCGCGCGCTTGAACGCCGTGTCGATGCTGCCCGCGGGATTACCCGAGCCGAACAAGATCGCGTTGGGCCCGCTCGTGAACGTGAAGCGTTCGGTGTTGTAAGAATCGACCGGCAAATAGGTCGGGAAAAAATCATGCGTGGTGGTCGATGACGCCAGACCGCGCGTCCGGCCCTGACCCGAGAACGGATTGAGCGTAAGCGATGTGTTATTCGCTCCAGTGGCGTCGTAGTACTCTTTTGGATTCTCGACGTTGAGCGAGTAGCGGAGCGCTTCATCGAGCGTTACCGCGCCGACGTCCTGCAAAAATTCCGGTGTCATCACCGACACTTGCGACGACACATCGCGCAGCGACGTTTTCAGACGGCTGCCAGCAAGCGTTTCGCGCGCGAGATAGCCCACGTCTTTCGTGGAGCTCACTTGAAACGGGCTCAGCTCCACAAGGCTTTCATCCACCACCGCAGGCTTTACGGGCTCACTCGCGGGAGTAGCGGGGCCCTCCCGGTCTTGCGCCGACAAGGATGAAAGAGCGATGCCTATCGCCCAAATGGATGCGATGCCTGCAAAGGCGGGTTTACGAACTCCTCTGAAGCTCAAATTATAAATCAAATCGGTGGCTAACATATTAATTTCCAATGTTAAGCGCCACCCGTTTTCGGGAAGGACGGTTCTCTTACCTGACGTAAGTTTACTTGGTATTTCTCCGGTTGACCGGTAAGAGAGGAGCGTCTAATTAGTATCCTACCTAAGTAAGTAAACTCAAAATCCCTAGATCTTTTTTGTAGCTGAAACGCTAATGCGTCGGGCAAGCATCCCTTGTCCTGCTCTCTGAGCGCTACCGATGAAAATGAGACACTCAGACACGCACAAAAAAGCCCCGGCTCATCAGAGCCGGGGCCAAATAACGTTGAGCGTAGTAGATTATGATTAACCGGGTCAGTCGCTTACTTGAAGCTCAGCACCAGACGCGCGAAGTACGTCGTATCCAGCTTGTCCACGCCAGGAGCGGGCTCGCTGTTGAAATCGTTGCTCACGCCGAAACGCGCCTTCCACTTCGGATTCGCCATCGGCAGCTCGAGATAGGATTCGTGCTGCGCACGGTAATTGCCGAAATCCTCGAAGAGCGGCACCCAGGAGATGCGGTTCACGAGCGACCAGAACGAGCCAGTGTACTCATGCGTCAGACCGAAGTCCAAACCGGCGGCCTTCACATCCTCGATGAGAGGGTTCTTGTAACCTTCATAGCGGAACGACACACCCGCGCGGCCCGTCAGAGTCTGATTGGCCTTCTTGATGAAATCATAACCGAGACCGGCAGCCGCGATGTTGTAGAGCTCGATATCCTTCACGCGGTCGAAACCGCCTTCGTCGCGGGTGTACCATGAGAGACGGCCCGCAAAATTGTTGGCGTAATCGACACCGGCCTTGAACTGATCAGCCGATTTTAGGCCATCAGTTTCCTGACGATCGTAAGCGGTGTAGAACTGGAGCGTGTCCTGCGCGTTTTTTTGCACGGCGCGCGCGCTGAACGAAGTGCCCAGCTGCTCCTTGTTACCCGTCTTGCCCGTCACATCGACGGCCACCTCGTAAGCCCAGCCACGCTGGAGCGCCGCCAGCTCAGGATCGATCGTACCGGGAGCCCACGTCGTGGCGATTTTTTCGACCGACGTATTGATGGTGCCTTCGGAGCCCGTGAGAACCACCGCGCCACCACCCGTCGGGCTGCTCAACGTGCCCTGAAGCACCGTGCCGCCTGCGAGACGGATATTCAGCGGAGCCTCAGTGGAGATGCTCACCACTTCGGACTGCTTCACTTTGATATCACCGGCGAAATCGGTGTTCACGACGACCGAGCTGCCATCGATCTTAACGACTTTTCCCGTGATGCGGGAACCGCTCTTCGTCTCGATGACGTCAGCGGAGAGTTGGGCAACGGCGCTTACCGCGACGATGCAGGCCGCGAAGGCCTTGGTCAGTGTGTGTAGTTTCATCACCCCCGAGCTATGCACCCGCCTCAAGCTGTCAATCGGCCGTTAATTTCGCCCGCGCCTTGCCCCCCCCCCGCACACTCGACAACCCCGCCCCCCGACCCTTCGCTCCGTCCACTCAACACCGCCACATGCCCGCCGAATCATCCTCCATCGCCCGCCCCTCCCTCATCGTCGCCGACCAGTGGAAAGACTACCAGCTCCTCGACGCCGGCCACGGCATGAAACACGAACGCTGGGGCCCCTACACCCTCGTCCGCCCCGACCCCCAGATCATCTGGCCCCGCTCCGGCGGCGCGACGAAATGGGAAAAATGGGACGGCTTCTACCACCGCGCCGACACCGGCGGCGGCAAATGGGAATACCGCCGCGAACTCCCCGACCACTGGAAAATCAGCTACGGCGCGCTCACCTTTAAGATACACCCCACCTCCTTCAAACACACCGGCCTCTTCCCTGAGCAAGCCGTGAACTGGGACTGGTTCTCCGCCAAAATCCGCGCCGCCAAAGCCGCCGGCCGCGACGTCAACGTCCTCAACCTCTTCGGCTACACCGGTGCCGCCACCTGCGCTGCCGCCAAAGCCGGCGCCAGTGTGACCCACATCGACGCCGCCGAAGGCATGGTCAAATGGTGCAAAGAAAACGCCGCCCTCTCCGGCCTCACCGACGCCCCCATCCGCTACCTCACCGACGACTGCCTCAAATTCGTCCGCCGCGAAATCAAACGCGGCAAAAAGTACGACGCCATCATCATGGACCCGCCCACCTACGGTCGCGGCTCCACCGGCGAAATGTGGAAACTCGAAGACCACCTCTGGGAACTCTTGGGCGAGTGCAAACAAGTCCTCACCGACCGTCCCCTCTTCTTCCTCATCAACGCCTACACCGCCCGCCTCTCGCCCACGGTCGTCGCCAACCTCCTCTCCGCCCTGATGCACGACGCCGGCGGCACCATCACCGCCGGCGAAGTGGGTCTCCCAATACAACGCGACGGAAAAACCCTCCCCTGCGGCATCTACGGCCGCTGGGAGGCGTGAGTTGCCGAAAATCATCATGAAGATCATTTGATTGGAATCGCCGATATGATCGAGCCCGGCAAAATCGCTTCATCCGTTTTCAGGATGATCACGAAAGCGGTTTCGGTATCCTCGACGAATTGGAAAGACTCCATCGGTGATCTTGTGAAACGCAGACGTTAACGCTTACTTCATCCTATCGATGCCGACCGCGCTCCCTGTTCCCATTTCACCTTCTGTGCTCATCTGGGCGCGGCTGGAAAGTGGCTACCCGGCTGAACGCGTGGCCGAACGACTCGGAGTAAAGCCCGAGCGCTTGACCGAGTGGGAACATGGGGATCGTCAACCAACCATGCGACAGGTGGAAGAGCTGGCGAAATTCTATCATCGACCGTTGAGCCTCTTCTTTCAGCCAAAGCCACCGGTGATTCCGGCGCTGGCAGCTGAATATCGTCGTCTATCTGGAGTAGTACCCGGTCACGAATCGCCTGAGCTGCGTCTCGCTTTGCGCAAAATGTCGTCGCGGCGTGAAACAATGCTTCAATTGTTGCTCGAGCTCGGCGAATCGACTCCGGCTTTCGACTTAATCGCTCATTTATCCGAAGCCCCGGCTGCTGTTGCCGGACGGTTACGCGCCGCGCTCGCACTCAGCCCTAAAGAGCAAAGCGACTGGGCCAATGAGTGGCAGGCATGGGCAGCATGGCGTGCGGCAGTCGAGCGCATTGGCGTGCTGGTGTTTCAGTTTCCAAGAGTACCACTCGCGGAAGCACGCGGTCTGTCTCTGCTTCGCGCGCCATTGCCGGTTGCCGCGGTCAACTCCAAGGAAGGCCCCGAATCCCGTGCGTTCACGCTTCTCCACGAAGTCGTCCACTTGATGCTGGCAGCTGGAAAAGAAGAAGCTCCAGCAGCACGAGAGACTCGCAATGGCGAAGCATGGGCTGAGGTGGAGCGCTTTGCAGAAGAGACCGCGAGCCACACCCTCGTTTCCGAAACGATGCTGGCGCAGCAAATTCGTTCAGATGGCTTTCCGCGCAATGGCTGGGACATCGGGGACGTACGCGTGCTCGCCAGTCGCTTCAAGATCACCTCGCTGGCCATGGCCACACGGCTGCGCGCCTCCGGGTATTTTGATTGGGCCCATTACCAAAGCTGGAAACGCGGCTGGGATGCTTATGTCGCCACATTAAAACCAAAGACCGGCGGCTTTGCCCATCCAGTCACAATGACACTTGGCCGGGCCGGACGGCCCTTCACCCAAACCGTCTTGGAAGCGCTTGCTGCCAATCGAATCACCGTCGTCAACGCGGCACACCATCTCGATCTCAAGGCCGAACATTTTGAAAAATTGAAAGACGCATTACTAACTCGTCCTGGTCAGGGAGGAGACGATGAGTGACGCGCCCCGCCGTCCACTCTACGCAGTGGACACCAATGTGTTCATGGATTGGCAATTTCGGTATTATCCAACGGATATCTTCTCTTCGTTAATCGAGCGAGTGGACGCGCTCGTCGCTGAACAACGCTTCTGTTCTCCAGCACTCGTCGACGAAGAACTTCGAAAAGTCGGTACCCCCGAATTGATCGCTTGGTCAGACGCTCACACCTCGATTTGGGTGCCAAATGCCGAAGTGCTCGCAGCAGCCCTTACAATTCAAAGTCGTTTTCCCGGCCTTCTTGACCCGAAGTCCGAGTTCGATGAAGCCGACGCGTACGTGATCGCCCTTGCCCAGCTCCGGGATGGCATCGTGGTGACTCAAGAAACATCAGCCTCAGAGAAACGGAAACCGGCCCGGCCGATGTATATTCCCGACGTTTGCCGCGAGCTTGGAGTACATTGCATCACGTTGCAGGGCTTGATGCGACGCGAAGGCTGGAAGCTATGATTTCCTTAAAAGGCGACAGCATCATTTCCAAGGTCTGGTTATTTTGCCACACGATCCGCGCAACGGCGGGCATGGGTCGGCCTGAACAATTTCCGCAACGTCGTCTCCGCGCTCTCCAATAAATAGAATCATCCGCCCTTCGACACCGCACATCGCACATGAAGCTCACCTTGTTTCTGACGGCCGGTCTTCCCTCCCTCCTAGCCGCGTTCGCCTTATTGCCCGCCGCCCTCCAAGCCACCGACACCCCGCCCGTCACCGAAGAATCCCCCCGCTACCGCGATCTCTTCAACACCAGCGCCTTCACCCTCGTCACCGAGAACGACAAATATTTCGCCGGCACCGACCGCCACTACACTAACGGCCTCAAGCTCTCCTTCCTCGGCACCACCCGCCTCAACGAATCCCCCGACTTCATCCGCCGCGTCACGCAACTACTCCCGACTCTCCGCGCCGACGCCTCCCGCCAGCTCTACAAAGTCGGCGTCTCCCTCGGTCAAAACATCTACACCCCGGGCGACACCGAGATATCCACACCCGATCCGCTCGACCGTCCCTACGCCGGCTGGCTCTACGGCTCCTTCGACTTCCAGGCCAAATCGCTCGACGGCAAAACGCTCCGCATGGTCGAAATCGCCTTCGGGGTCGTCGGCCCCGCCGCCCTCGGCCGCGAATTCCAAAACGGTTTCCACGACATCATCAACGTCCCCCACGCCAACGGCTGGGACCACCAGCTCAAAAACGAGCCCGGCCTCATCCTCAGCTGGGAACGCCGCCACCGCCTCCTCCAGCTCGGCCTGAACGCGTCCGAAGATTTTTCCGCCGACTTCATCGGCCGCTACGGCCTCTCGCTCGGCAACATCCGCACCAACATCGCCGGCGGCTTCGGCGCCCGCATCGGCTGGCGCCTCCCCGAGGATTTCGGCGCCGACCTCATCCGCCCCAGCGGCGGCGACGAAGCCCCCGCCCGCGCCACCAGCATCTATTTCTTCGGCAGCACCGAAGTCCGTGCTGTCGCCCGCAACATCTTCCTCGACGGCAACACCTGGCGCGACAGCCCCTCCGTGGACAAACGCCCCGTCGTCGCCGACCTCAACGCCGGCCTCGTCTTGCGCTTCCCCGCCCGCCTCGGCTCCATCCGCGGCCTCCAGCTCGCGTATATCCAAAATTACCGGACAAAAGAATTCTACGGCCAGCTCAAGCGCGACGTCTTCGGCTCCATCAGCCTCACCGCCCTCTTCTGAAATCCTGTAAATCCGCTTAATCCTGTCCCAAAAAATTTCGGCCCCTTGTTGAATCGCAAAGTCGCAAAGAGCCCAACTCAGGCAACGGTCTCTCCCAAAACCAACTCAAGTCTCGGTCTAACTCTTCGAGTTCAAATCGATCCCCGGCTCTTCGCGCCACCTTCGCATCTTAGCGTCTTCGCGATTCAACCCAACTCACCGCCCGCTTTAATCACCTATCGCCATGTCCGCCTCCGCCCTCGCCGACGCCTACTACGCCAAGTCCCTCGAACTCCTCGCCGCTTCCCGCGAGAAAAATGCCGCCGCCCTCGCCGCGCTCGCACCCATCATCGGCCGCTCCATCGCCGCCGGCGGCGTCCTCCACACCTTCGGCTCCGGCCACTCCGAGATGATCGCCCGTGAAATCATCGGCCGCGCCGGCGGACTCATGCCCGTCACCGGCCTCTTCGATCCCGGCTACGGCTTTTCCGAAAACGTCGTCGGCTACGGCACCCGGCTCGCCCAACGCCACGACCACCACTACGGCCTCCGCCCCGGCGAGACGATCATCGTCATCTCCAACTCCGGCAAAAACGCCTCGCCCATCGAAGTCGCCCTCTACGCGAAACAAAAAGGCCTCACCGTCGTCGGCCTCACCTCGTTCGCCATGAGCACGACGGCGAAGACCGTCCACCCCGGTGGCAAAAACCTCCACGC
Source organism: Nibricoccus aquaticus (assembly GCF_002310495.1). GTDB lineage: Bacteria > Verrucomicrobiota > Verrucomicrobiia > Opitutales > Opitutaceae > Nibricoccus > Nibricoccus aquaticus. The sequence goes on from NZ_CP023344.1 coordinate 2,007,178, forward strand.
CATCGCCGACTACACCCTCGATAACCTGGGCGTCTCGGGCGACGCCATCACCGAGGTCACCCCCGGCCAGTTCGCCGGCCCCACCTCGACCTTCATCGGCTGCACCCTCCTCAATCTCCTCATGCTCGCCGTCCTCGAATGGCTCCGCGACAACGGTCACCCGCTCCCCCTTGTCCGCAGCCAGAACCTCCCCGGCGGCATGGAAGTCAACATCGAGCTCTCCCAAAAATACCGCACCCGCCTCAGCAAACTCATCGGCTGATTTCGATCCGAAGAAGTAATGCGGAACTCAGGAAAACTGGAAAATCTTCCAAGCCCATACGCCCCATTACCGAGTCCCAACGTCCCGTTTTCAGCTCCGTATCTTTCAGTTCCCGAGTTCCAGCTTTCCAGATTAACTCTCCGACCCGTTTCCATTCCTCCTGATTCCCTCAGTCTGCTCTGAATTCTCTCCGTTCCAGCCTTCCTGAGTTCCACATTTTAATTTCCGTCCCGAAATCATCCCAAGCTCTTCTTTGCGCCTTCGCGACTTTGCGTGAACCTCTCTTATAAAATCGGCGTCGACGGTGGCGGCACCAAAACCGAACTCATCCTCGTCGATGACCGCGGCGAAATCGTCGCCCGCCACCACGCCCCCGGCTGCAACCCCAACATCGCCGGCCCCGAGCGCGCCCGCGAAACCCTCCTCGACGCCCTTCACGCGCTCGCCGCCAATTCCCCGCTCTGCATCGGCGCCACCCGCCCCGCCTCCACGCTTCTCTGCATGGCCGGCGCCCCCGACTTCTGGCGCGAAACCGCCACCACCCTCACCGCCTCCCGCGAATTCGGCCCCGTCACCGCCCTCGACGATTCCATCCCCGTCCTCGAATTCGCCACCGACGGACGCCCCGGCCTCGTCCTCCACGGCGGCACCGGCTCTTTTGTCGCCGCCCGCGATCCGTCCGGGAAAACCCACTACGCCGGCGGACTCGGCTGGCGCTTCGGCGACGAAGGCTCCGGCCACGAAATCGGCCGCCTCGCCATCGCCCGCGCCCTCCTCGAACTCCAAGGCTGGGCTCCCGGTACCAGCCTCGCCCAACTCATCCGCAAACACACCGGCCTCCCGACCGACTCCGACTCCCGAGCCATCACCCGCTGGTTCTATCAACACCCCGAGCCCAACCGCCAGATCGCCGCGCTCGCCCCCGCCGTCCTCGACCTCGCCGAGCACGGCGACGAACACGCTCAACACATCATCCGCGACGCCTGCCTCCCCCTCCTCGCCCTCGCCGAACGCGTCGCCGCGAAACTCTTCCCCGCCCGCGAACTCTCTCACCTCCCCGCCGGCCTCAGCGGCCCCATCCTCACCCACCCCGTCGTGCAATCCCTCTTCCGCGCCCGCACGATCCTCCCCCTCACGCCGATCACCACCCCTCCCATCGAAGGCGTCCGCCGCCTCCTCCAGCACCTGCCACCCTGAATCTTCCGCTCAACACGAAGCGGATAAAACGCCCCCGGCCCTTCCTCGCTAAAGCAGCTCAAATAAAGCGACGGCCGTACTATGGAGAGACAACCTCCGCGTGGGCCACGCTCAGCACGATGCCCGGCTCGCATCCACACGGCCACGACTTTTCCGAAAAGGCCATAACCCCCGCCTCCTGATCGTCCGCCCCACTCCTGTCATCAAAATTGATGACAAGACGCCCCGCGCGCGCGCGACTATAGTCCGCCCCGCAAAAGTCCCCCTGCCCCGCGCTCACTGACACGGCCCGCTCAACCGACGTCCCTCCGTCGCCACCCAGGCCCGCCTCAATCCCGCTCCCGTTTCGCCTCATCGTCCCCGCACGCTTCGCGGTCGCGATGCGCGCTCAACGACGAGCGCCCCCCCCCGGATTGAGCCCACGTACCGCCCACCGGCCCCCTCCCTTTATTATGAAAATCCCCGCCCTCCTCCGCAGCCTCCTACTTCTCGGAACTGCCCTCCTCGTCGCCCAACCCGCCCACGCCGCCACCACGCTCCTCGACGACTCCTTCGCCGACGCCAACAGCCAGAACCAGGCCCTCGCCAGCAACTCCGCTTGGCTCTTCAACGGCCGCGCCGCCCACACCCGCACCGACACCGCCGGCTCCGTCTCCTTCGCCGTCACCTCCAGCAGCTCCGACGGCTTCTGGGCCCACTTCACCGACAGCGCCAGCCCCGTCACCCTCGCCGTCGGCGACCAGCTCACCGTCAGCATGACCTTCTCCGTCACCGGCCTCGTCGGTACCGGCCAGGACATCCGTTTCGGCGTCTTCGACAGCAAAACCACTCGCAACACCGCCAACCTCACCGGCGGCATGAACAGCACCACCGTCTTCCCCGACGACACCGCCTACGCCCTCCAATTCTACGCCAGCGGCACCGGCAGCCCCTTCGTCGCCTATAAACGCGTAGCCCCCGGCACCACCGGCATCACGTCCTCCGGCAACCCCTTCAACACCCTCGCCGCCACCGACTGGACCCCGCTCACCGACTCCTCTTCCGGCGCCACCGCCCGCACCGCCCTCTCCAACTCCACGCCCTACACCCTCACCTACAGCATCACCCGCGTCGACGCCTCCAACACCCGCATCGACGCCGCCGTCACCGGAGGCTCCCTCTCCAATTACACTTGGACCGCGACCGACACCTCCGCCCCGTACACGACATTCGACATGATGGCCTTCCGCATCGGCGGCAGCGGCTTCTCCACCGGCATCGCCTTCACCAACGTCAAAGCCATCTACACCCCCGCCCTCCCCGTCATCACCGCCCAGCCCACCTTCACCGGCGGCGTGACCACCCTCTCCATCGGCACCGGCGGCACCACCACCCTCTCCGTCACCGCCACCGGCTCCGCCCTCACGTATCAGTGGAAAAAGGACGGCAACGCCCTCTCCGGCGCCACCGCCTCCACCCTCGCCCTCGCCAACCTCCAGATCGCCGACTCCGGCGCGTACACCGTCGATATCACCAACGGCGGCGGCACCGTCCCCAGCTCCGCCGCGAATCTCACCGTCACCAGCGGCTCCGTGAATCCCCCGCCCGTCATCGGCACGCACCCCGCCAGCCAGAATCTCCTCAACGGCGCCAACATCACCCTCACCGTCACCGCCACCGGCAACGCCCTCACCTACCAGTGGAAGAAAAACGGCGCCGACATCTCCGGCGCCGCCACCGCCTCCCTCGCGCTGACCAACCTCCAGCCCTCCGACGCCGCCAGCTACACCGTCACCGTCAGCAACGACGGCGGCGCCGTCACCAGCAACCCCGCCCTCCTCGGCGTCCTCAGCCCCGCGCTCACCTTCGCCTCCGCCTCGCCCTCCGCCGGCACACTCGTCAACCCCGACACACCCCTCACCCTCACCTTCGCCTCCGCCCCATCTTTCGGCACCTCCGGCACGATCAAAATCTACGACGCCTCCAACGACTCCGTCGTCGACACCATCGACATGGCCAGCACCGCCGTGACCGGAAATCTCTCCTACCTCTCCGGCGTCCCCTACCAGACCAAAACCGTCGGCGGCCTCACCAGCGTCAACTACTACCCCGTCATCCTCTCGGGAAACACCGCCAAGATCTACCCGCGCAACGGCTCCCTCGCGTACAATAAAACTTACTACGTCCGCATCGACCGCGGCGCGTTCAAAGACGCCCAGGGCGACTTCGCCGGCATCGCCAACAACACCACCTGGACATTCGCCACCAAGACCGCCGCCCCCGCCCTCGGCACGCTCGTCACCGTCGCCGCCGACGGCTCCGGCGACTTTAACACCGTCCAGGGCGCCCTCGATTTCGTCCCCGCCGGCTCCACCGCCCGCACGATCTTCATCAAGAACGGCACCTACTTCGAACAGATCTATTTCACCGGTCGCAACAACCTGACCCTCCTCGGCGAAAGCGCTGACAACACCGTCATCGTCTATCCCACCAACAACACCTTCAACAACGTCTCCTCCGGCAGCTACCGCCGCGGCACCGTCCTCGCCCAAAGCGTCAACGGTCTCGTCCTCGCCAACTTCACCATCCGCAACAGCACCCCGCAAAACGGCTCCCAGGCCGAGGCGCTCATCGTCAAGGGCTCCGCCACCACCGGTCGCAACCTCGCCACCCGCCTCAAACTCTACAGCTACCAGGACACGCTCCAGGTCGATGGACAGTTCTACATGTCCGACTCCTACATCGAGGGCGACGTGGACTTCCTCTGGGGCAACGGCCCGAGCTTCTTCCGCAACTGCGAAATTAAGAGCCTGCTGCGTGCAAACAACAACGCGCCTGTCGTCGCTCAGGTCCGCAACAGCGCCGGCAACCACGGCTTCGTCTTCCAAGCCTGCCGCTTCACCGCCTCCGCCGGCGTAACCGGCGGTTTTCTCAACCGCATCGATCCAAGCTCCGCCCAGTACCCCAACTGCGAAATGGTCCTCCTCGATTCCATCATTGGCGATGCGACTAATAACAATTTCCTGAATACAAACGTCGGCACCTCCGGCTCCAACTACTTCACCGGTTGGTGGCAGCTCAACAACGTCGCCGCAGACGTCGCCACCGTCCACCACTGGGATAACAACTCCGTCGATAAGGACGGCGCCCCCGTCACCTTCGCCCCCCCGCCCGCCTCCCGCCCCGCATCCACCATCATGCCCGTGGACACCACCACCCAGGCCAACTACCGCGACGCCTTCTGGGTGCTCAACACCACCATCACCGGAGCCGCCACCGCCGGCACCTGGACCCCCGCCCTCTCCCCGCTCTTCCTCACTCACCCCGCCGCCGCCTCCGTCAACGCCGGCCAGCCCGTCACGCTGACCGCAACCACTGCCGCCATCCCGTCCGCCACGTATCAGTGGAAAAAAGACGGCACCGACATCTCTGGCGCTACCAGCGCGACCTACACGATCGCCTCCGCCGCCGCGGGTGACACCGGCACCTACACCGTCGTCGCCACCAACGCCTCCGGCTCAACCACCAGCAACCCCGCCACCGTCACTGTCGCTGGTGGCGTAGTCGCGCCCACCATCACCACGCACCCCGCCAGCCAGAACGTCTCCGCCGGCACCAACGTCACCTTCACCGTCGCCGCCACCGGCACCACCCCCTTCACCTATCAATGGAAGAAAGGAGGCAACGACATCTCCGGCGCCACCTCCGCCTCGCTGCTCCTCTCCGCCACCACGCTTGCTGACTCCGGCACCTACTCCGTCGTCGTCACCAACTCCGCCGGCTCCGCCACCAGCAACGCCGCCACCCTGGCCGTCAACGGCCTCGCGGGCATCTCCACACCCGACGGCTTCGCCGCCACCGTCACCGGCGGTGCCGCCGGGCCGACTGTCACCGTCACCACCGCGTCCGCCCTTCGCCAATACGCCGAAGCCGCCGCGACGAGCCCCTACGTCATCATCGTCTCCGGCACGATCGACCTCGGTGCCGCCGGCCGTGTGAACGTGAAATCCAACAAAACCATCAAAGGCGAAAACACCGCCTCCACCATCCTCGGCACGCTCACCATCAGCAACGCCACCAACGTCATCGTCTCCAACCTCCACGTCTCCGCCAACACCGGCGCCGCCGCGGAAAACGACGGCATCACCATCGCCGCCTCCACTTACGTCCTCGTCACCAAGTGCACGATCTACGATTGCACCGACGGCAACCTCGACGTCATCAACGGCTCCGACTTCGTCACCGTCTCGTGGTGTAAATTCTACTACACCCGCAACAACGGCCACAACTTCTCCAACCTCATCGGCTCCGCTGACGACGACCTCGGTGCCGGCGGCCAGTACCGCGTCACCTGGCATCACAACTGGTGGTCCACTGGCGCCATGCAGCGCATGTTGGCCTGCCGCTTCGGCGGCGCCCACATGTACAACAATTACTGGGACTGCTCCGGCAACGACTACGCCACCGAGTCCCGCAACACCGCCGAGATGCTCTCCGAGCACAACTCCTACAACGGCGTCAAAAACCCCCTCGCCAAACGCACCGCCCTCCCCGTTGACCAGAGCAAGCTGATGACCATCGGCAATCTCTTCACCAACTGCACCGGCACCCAGGCGACCAGCGCCGACGCCATCTTCAGCCCGCCCTATTCCTACCCGCTCCTCGACGTGAACAACGTCGCCGCCCTCGTCCAGGCCGGCGCGGGTAACGTCGCCATCGACGCCCCCGCCTCCCTCGGTTCCGCCACGATCACCGGCTCCACCTCCGTCGTCACCGGTGCCAGCGTCACCTTCACCGCCGCGCCCACCGGCTTCACGCCCGCCTCCTACCAATGGCGTTTCAAAAACGCCGCCATTTCCGGCGCGACCTCGGCGACGCTCGCGCGCCCCAACGTCCAGAGCACCGACGCCGGAGCCTACACCGTCGTCCTCGGCCTCCCCGGCGGCGGCTACATCGTCAGCACCCCGCTGACCCTCGCCGTCACCGCCGCGCCGATACCGCCGGCAATCACGAGTCAACCCGCCTCGCTGACCGTGAGCATCGGCAGCTCCGCCGCCTTCAGCGTCACCGCCACCGGTACCGGCCTCTCCTACCAATGGAAAAAAGCCGGCGCTAACATCAATGGAGCCACTGCGGCGACCTACACTATCGCCACCGCCGCGCTGACCGATGCCGCCAGCTACACCGTCACCGTCACCAACACCGCCGGCTCCGTCACCAGCAACGCCGCCACCCTCATCGTCGCCCCCGCCTTCGCCGCGCCCGCCCCCGGCGGATACTCCACCGGCACCACCGGCGGCGGCAGCGCCACCCAGTCCGTCGTCACCACCGCCGCCGACTTCCGCACCCAAGCAGAGTCCACCACCGCCGCCGTCATCACCGTCTCCAGCACGCTCAACCTCGGCTCCACCAAAGTCGCGGTGAAATCCAACAAAACCATCCAGGGCCTCGACGCCAACAGCACCCTCATCGGCAACCTCGAACTCGCCTCCGGCGTTTCCAACGTCGTCCTCCGCGGCCTCAACCTCACCAACCCCGCCGGCGACGCCCTCACCCTCACCGGCGCCACCGGCGTCTTCATCTCCCACGTCACCTTCTTCGACTCCTCAGACACCCTCCTGCGCATCGCCGCCGGCACGGACAACATCACCATCTCCTGGTCCGAGTTCTACTACTCCACCAGCCACTCCGGCCCCCGCCGCGCCCTCCTCATCGGCGCAGCCACCGGCGAAACCAAAGCCCTCCGCGTCACCCTCGACCACAACTGGTTCGCCGACCGCGTCGACCAGCAGCAACCCGACTCCACCTGGGGCCAGGTCCACGCCTACAACAACTACTTCAACCCCGCCGGCACCGCCAACACCTCCGGCTCCATCGCCCGCGCCAGCGCCCAGTTCCTGTCCGAAAGAAACCAATACACCAGCATCGTCAGCCCGCTCACCAAAACCGGCGGCGGCCTCATCCGCACCATCGGCAACGCGTACACCACGACCACCGGCACCGCGGCCGACGCCGGCACCGACACCGTGTTCACACCGTCGTACTCCTACCACCTCCACACCACCGCCGACGTCCCCGCCCTCCTCCTCGCCGGTGCGGGCAACACCGCCGGCGGCGCCTCCGCCACGCTCAGCGCGGCCTCCGCGTCAATCAACGCCAGCGCCACCACCGTCACCGCCGGTTCCTCGTTCACGCTGACCGCCTCGACCTCCATCTCCGCCGTCACCAGCTGGCAATGGCGCCTCAACCACACCGACATCCCCGGCGCCACCAGCCAGTCGTACACCGTCAGCAGCGCCCAATCCGCCAACGCCGGCACCTACACCGTCGCCGCCCTGCAAGTCACCGGTGAAGCCGTCATCAGCACTCCCGTCACCCTCACCGTGAACCCAGCCCCCCTTCCCCCACCTGCCAAGACCGGCGGTGGTGGCGGCTCGCCCTCCCTGTGGTTCTTCGGTGCCCTCGCACTGCTCGCCAGCCTGCGAAATTTCAAAAAATCTGTTTAGTCGCGAGCACCTTCCTCACCCCTACGTACCTCTCGAAAAAGAAGCGCGCCCACAACTCACCCAAGGCTCCGGACACTTCCCGTTTCCAACCAAGCGATTAACACCGCTTACCACCCCGATCCCGGCCACCAGTTCGTTGCCCCGCATATCCGCCCGCCTTCGACAAAGCCCCGCACCTGCAACCTCCCCGCACTTGACAGCTAAAAAAGATGAGAACACCTCTTGTGCGTTCTTATTCTCGGTCGGCCTACCCTGCTGACTGATTATCCCGTTCCTTCCCTTCTTAGTGTCCGTAGACCCGCCACGCGGAAAGAGTCACCACCCCTCTTTTTATCGGCGAGTCCAGTTTGCCCCTCTTCCTGCACATGCAGGGGCGTCACCACCAGTAAACCAACGTCCCGTATGTCCCTCCTCCGTCGTCTCAGTGGTCGTGTCTCTGCGTCCACGCTTCTCGCGCTGACCGCGACTTCTCTAGCGCTCGCGCAAACCCCCGTCACTGTCTTCAACGACACCTTCGCCGGGGGCAGCACCGTAAACTCCAATCCTACGTCGCCAGCCAACCCATCTCTGGGAACCGCTGCCTATCAGGTAATCTCGGGCCAAGCCTTTGCCTCTGGCACCCCTCAGATTGTCGCCCCCGCCTCTGGTCAACCCGGAGCGCTGCGCTTGGGCTTAAACTCCACCGGAGCAGCGAGCTTTTCCGAGGCTCAGGCGATTTTTTCGCGTTACGCCGTCAAGCTGGCCAACCTCAACGACTACATTGAGGCACAGGTCACCTTCACCGCTGAAACGGCCCTCTTGGAGGACGGCAACAACGGCGTCTTTTTTGGCCTTTTCAATTCCAGCTCCGTAGCCCCGAGCAGCGCAATCGCGTTGGAAGATCCCGTCATCAGCCAGCCCCTCCCGGGCGGCAGAGACAACTCCACGGCTACTCTCGCAGGCTACGCAGCCGTTTGGAGGGGTTATGTGTCCAGAATCTGGGGTAACACAGGAGGCACTGCGCAATACCGCGTTTACACGAGGACTCCCCAAACCGGCGGCTTCAATCAAGAGGTGCTCGCGACAACCGGAACCGCGATTGTTTCGAGCCCCGCCTCAACGTTTACGCCCTTACTCGCTGGATCACAATACACCGCCGTCATTCGTTTCACCAAAACGAACACGGATGCCGCTCCACGTATCACCGTCACCACAGCCATGTACCCTGGCGCCACCGCCACCGGTACTCCGTTGGGTAACGGTATCCTTACCGTGCAGGCCAACACCGGTAGCCAGCACATGGGCTTGGTGTACGACGCTTTTAGCTTCGGTTTCAGAACGGCTACCAACGCCAGCGGAGGTTTGCGCGTGATGGCGATTAACTCGATCGACATCAAAACGACCGGCCGGACCGTGATCGTCCCCGTCATCACCACCCAGCCCCAGAGCCAGACCGTGATCGTCGGCGACCCAGCTACCCTCAGCGTCGTCGCCTCCGGTGGCGGCGATACAGCTGGCACCCTCTCCTATCAGTGGAAAAAGAACGGCATGGACATCACCGGCGCTACCGGAAGCTCCTACGCGATTCCCGCCACCATCTTCGGCGACGCCGGCAACTACACCGTTACCGTCACCAACTCCATCGGCAGCACCACCAGCTCCACCGCGATTCTAGCAGTCAATCCTCCCGCTCCTCCCTCCATCACCTCCGATCCTGCCAACCAGACCGCCGTCAGCGGCGGTCCTGCGACATTCTCCGTCACCGCAGTCGGCAGCGGCCTCACCTACCAGTGGCAAAAGAGCTCCGATAACGGTGCCTCCTTTAGCAACATCGCCGGTGCGACAACCGCCACCTACACCATCACCCGCACTCAGACCTCCTCCATCGGCCAGTACCGCGTCGTGGTGACCAACTCCACCGCCGCAGTCACCAGCGCCGCCGCCACCCTCAGCCTCACCTATAACTTCTCTGGCATCGCCCCCAGCGGCTACGCCGCTTCGGCCACCGGCGGCGGCAGCGCCGCAGCCGTCACCGTGACAACTGCGGCCGACTTCAAGACCCAGGCTGAATCCACCGCCGACGCCGTCATCACGGTCCAAGGCACGCTCACCCTGCCCGCCAAAGTCAGCGTGAAGTCCAACAAGACCATCCAAGGCATCGACGGCGAGGCCACCCTCATCGGTAACCTCGAACTCGCCAGCGGCGTTTCCAACGTCGTCATCCGCGGCCTGAATATCACCAACCCAGCCGGCAACGGCATCACCATCACAGGCGCGTCCAAAGTCTACATCAACCACGTCTCGTTTTATAACTGCAGCGACACCTTGCTCGCGATCACTGGTGGCGCCGATAACGTGACCGTCTCATGGAGCGAATTCTACTACACCGCCCTCGCTGCCGGTAACAAAGCAGTCCTGGTCGGTGCGACCGGCGAAACCAAGCCCCTCAGTGTCACCTTCGATCACAACTGGTGGTCGGATAACATCGCCACCCACATGCCCGAGACCACCTACGGCCGCGTGCATATGTACAACAACCTGTTCCGCACCGAGGCCGGCACCCCGATGGGTAACACCACCGGCACGCTCGTCCACGCCAACGCCCAGCTGTTCTCCGAGCGCAACCAGTACACCGCCATCACCGCTCCCCTCACCAAGGAAGCCGCCGCCATCGGCCTCGTCAGGGCAATCGGCGACTCCTACACGGCAGCGACTGGCACGGCCGTTTATGCAGGCACGGACTTCATCACCTTCGCGCCTCCATACTCCTATCAATTGATCCCCACCACCTCCGTCGCCGCCGACATCTCGGCCAGCGCAGGTAACACCGCCGGTGCCTCCACCACCACGCCAGCCCCGGTCGGCACCGCGTCCGTTACATCCACAGCCACCACCGTCCCACTCGGCGGCTCCTTCACGCTGTCTGCCGTGACCACCGGCCTCAACGTTGCCCCGGCCACCCCGGTGCCTCCCTACCAGTGGCGCCTCAATGGTACGCCGCTCGGTACGCCAACCGCCGACCCCACGTTCACCATCAACGGAGCGACCGGCTCCAACACCGGTAACTTCACCGTCGCCGTCCTCCTGGCGACCGGTGAGACCATCGTCAGCACGCCGATCACCATCGCCGCCAGCTCAGGCAGCTCCACCGTCCCCAGCAGCAGCTCCGAAGCTGCCGGCGGCGGCGGCGCTCCCTCCCTCTGGTTCTTGGGCGCACTGACGTTCCTCGCCGGACTCCGCCGGTTCTTCCGCCGCTAAGACCCCGGAGAAATCCGCAACCCTTCAAACCCCGCAGCCCTCCGGCTGCGGGGTTTTTTATTCTCCACGCGCCGCCCCGCGATTCCCCCGCACCCGTCAACGATGCGTGCAACGCCCCCGTTGCAGCCCGCCACGCGCGAAGCACAAACCTCCTCCCGTCAGCCGCGCCACCCCACTTTCGCGCTCCCGCTGACCGCCCACCCCGGCGTCGTTCTTTCGCTGCTTTCTCACCCCGCTTGGTTTCTCACCCCGCAACCGCCCGCCAAGGCTGCTGCGCGCGCGAAGCGTTCCCCCGGCCCGCCCCCAACCCCTGATCCGATGCTCAACCGCTTCGCACGGGCACTCCGTCCGCGCGCACCCACCCCAAACGTTATGCACCTCCTCCAAACTCCGCTCGCCCGCATCCTCGCACTCGCCCTCCTCTGCCTCGCCCCTCACGTCGCCTCCCACGCCGCCGACGGCTACGGCCGCAACACCACCGGCGGCGGCTCCGGCACCACCGTCACGGTCACCACCGCCGCCCAGCTCAAAACCTACGCCGAATCCACCACCGCCTATAACATCATCGTCTCCGGCACCATCGACGCCGCCGCCACCGGCTCCTCCGTGAAGGTCAAATCCAACAAAACCATCAAGGGCGCCAACACCTCCGCCACCATCAAGGGATGCCTCGATCTCGGCAGCGGCGGCGTGAACAACGTCATCATCCAGAATCTCAACATTACCAACCCCTCCGGCGATGGCGTCACCTGCTGGGGCGCGACCAACGTCTTCTGCACCAAGGTTAACTTCTACGACTGCGGCGACGGCTCCTTCGACATCTCTCAAGGCGCCAGCAAGGTCACCGTCTCCTGGTGCAAATTCTCCTACCCCACCCAGAGCGCGCATCGTTTCGCCATGATTCTCGGCAACGTCGACGTCTCTCAAAATTACGAGACCACACTGCATCACAACTGGTTCGCCGCCCGCTGCGATCAGCGCATGCCCTCCGGCAGCTACAGCATGGCGCACGTCTACAACAACTACTTCAACGCCACTGGTAACAGCTACTGCACCAACGCCCGCGCCGGCTCCAACTGGATCGCCGAAAACAACTACTACCAGAGCGTGAAGAGCCCGCTCTACGAAGAGGGCGGCGGCAAAATCAAATCCTCCGGCAACACCTTCGCCAGCTGCACCGGCCTCATCAACGTCGCCACCGGCACCGGCTTCACCCTGCCCTACGGCTACACGCTCGACCCCACCGCCAACGTTCCGACGCGCGTCCAAAACGGCGCCGGCAACCGCTGAGCCCAGTCTTCACCCTGGAGGGACGACCTCCGTGTCGTCCTTCCGTCGAGCCCGCTTCCCGCCACCCGTCCTCCCGTGATCCACTCAGCCCTCCCCATTATCCACCTCCTGCGCCTCACCGCCGTTATCACGGGCATCGGTGTATCCATCGTCTGCGCACGCGCTGAGGCCGTCAGCACCGCGACTCCACTCACCACCGAAGCCCTCTCCTTCGACCGCATCGCCACGACCGATCTCCCCGCTCTCAAAAACTCCCTCGAAAAAGCCGGCTGGCCCGACTCCCACATCCGCGCGCTCCTCGGCCTCGAAGTTCAGCGCCGTCTGAATCCCGAGCCCGTCCTCCGCTTTGAGGATCTGAAACCGTTTCACTTCTGGCACACCGGCCCCGATTCCCTGCCCGTCAGCAATCTCAACACACCCGAACTCGTCAAAGCCCGCACCGCGCGCGAGGAACTCGTCCGCGCCAAATACGACGAACTCTTCCCCCACGCCGAAACCGAGACCGGCCTCCTCGACCGCTGGGAAGAACAACGCCGCTGGGGCGATCTCCCCGCCGATAAACGCGCCCAGGTCCTCGCCCTCCTCGACCGCTCCGCCCGCGCCCGCGACGACTTCCTCGAATCCCGCGGCCGCATGCTCAACCCCCAGGAATGGGAAACCCTCTGGCAGACCAACCACGACACCCGCCGCCAGCTCGAACAACTCCTCACCGCCGACGAGCTCCTCGACTACGATCTCCGGAATTCGAATACAGCCGCCCGCATGCGCAACGAGCTCGATGCCTTCGCTCCCACGCGCGACGAGTTCATCGCTGTCTTCCGTCTGCGTCACCCGCTGGAACTCGCCTTCGAGGACAAACCGCACGGCGGCGATCCCGCCATCGACGCCCAACGCGAGGCCGCCGAAAAATCCGCGCTCGAAAAAACCGCCGCACTCCTCGGCCCCGCACGCTTCGACGACTACCTCATCAGCCTCGATCCCGTCTGCCAGACTTTGCGCTTCGACGGCCGTCACGCGCGCACCGATGCCGCCACCGTCCGCCGCCTCTATCGATCCTTCCTCAACGCGAAACAACGCCTCGCCAGCCTCGACACCCAACCACTCCCCGAACGCGAAGCCGCCGCCACCTCCCTCAAGGCCGGCATCCACCGCGAATTCCGCACCGTTTTCGACGAAGAAGCCACCCGCCGCTTCCTCCAGGAACAATCCCTCTGGCCCTGATCGCCACCCCGCTTTCACCGGCACCCGCCGGTCAGAAAATCCAACCCCACAACTCAACCCTACCCCAAATGAAACTACCCCACCTAAAACTCGCCCTCGCCTTCCTCGCCGCCTGCGCCGCGCCCGTTCTTTCCGTCGCTGCCGACGGCTACGGTCGCTCCGCCACCGGCGGCACCGGCGGCGCCAACGTCACCGCCACCACCGCCGCTCAGCTAAAAACCTACGCCGAGTCCGCCACCACCTACACGATCACCGTCTCCGGCACGATCGACCTCGGGGCCAGCGGCCGCGTGAACCTCAAATCCAACAAAACCCTCAAGGGCGCCAACGCCTCTGCCACCATCAAAGGCACCATCAACCTCAGCAGCGTTAACAACGTCATCATCCAAAACCTCAACGTCACCGCCAACACCGGCGAACCCGCCTCCAACGACGGCATCTCCGTCAACGCCTCCACCAACGTCTTCATCACCAAGTGCACCATCTACGACTGCACCGATGGCAACCTCGATATCGCGAAGGGCTCCGACAACGTCACCGTCTCGTGGTGCAAATTCTACTACACCCGCAACAACGGCCATAACTTCTCCAACCTCATCGGTTCCTCCGACACCGACACCGGCGGCTACCGCCACACCTGGCATCACAACTGGTGGTCCACCGGCTGCAAACAGCGCATGCTGGCCGACCGCTTCGGCCCCTGCCACATGTATAACAATTACTGGAACTGCGCCGGTAACGACTACTGCACCACCGCTCGCAACGTCACCCAGATGCTCAGCGAGAACAATTACTACGACGGTGTGAAGAACCCCCTCGACAAGCAGAACAGCGGCAAGCTCAAGACCTCCGGCAACGTCTTCAACAACTGCACCGGCACCATGGTCACGAGCAACGACAGCGTGTTCACGCCCACCTACGGCTACACACTCGACACCGCCGCCAACGCCAAGACCCGCGTCCTCGCCGGCGCCGGCAACCGCTGAGCCACGCGCCCTCCGAAGGTAGGGCGCGTTAGCCCTAACGCGCCGGAGCGACGTCGCACACCCGCAACGTCGCTCCATCCCCGTAGGCCAGCGTGCTCGCACGCGCTCTCCGCACTCATCCGCGTCCCACGCCCCTTTCGCCGAAACGCCCCGCCCGCCATGCCTCGCGCCTCACACTCCACCCTCCTCCTCTGCGCAACCGGCACCGCTCTCCTCACCGGCGGATTTTTCCTCGGCCGCACTACCGCGCCCGCCCTCTCCAACTTCCCCTCCTCCGCGCTTCTGCCCTTCAGCGCTTCCGCGATTGCTGACGTCCGCCCATCCGCCTCTTCCACATCACCCGCCTCTTCGAACAACACGCCCGCACTCTCCACCGCGAACTGGCCCGCCTCGCTCGCCATTCCTTCCACGCCCGCCAGCGAAGACGCTCAACGCGCATGCCTCCGCACCCTCGCCACCACCAACCCTACGCTCGCCCTCCAGCTCGCCCAAGCCGCCCCCAGTCCCCGCCAGCGCGATGAATTCATCCGCGCCGCGCTTCAAGGCTGGGCCGCCTCCGCACCTCTCGACGCCGCCCGCTGGACCCTCGATCACGTCCGCCTCGGCGAACGCCGTCTCGCTGCCGAGGCCCTCCTCTCCGCCGCCATCGCGCAACCCGAGGCCGCGATCCAGGCCGCCCACTTTCTTTGCGCATCCGATCCGCTGCTACAAAGCGATCACGGCAACGCCCTCGTCACCGCCTTCGCCAGCGCCGGTCGTTTCGATCTCGCCTCCCAATTCGCCGCCACCGCTCCCGGCGAATTCCGCGCCCACTGGCTCTCCACCGCTTTCTCCCGCTGGGCTCAACACCAACCCTCCAGCGCC
This sequence comes from Nibricoccus aquaticus, assembly GCF_002310495.1. Taxonomy (GTDB): domain Bacteria; phylum Verrucomicrobiota; class Verrucomicrobiia; order Opitutales; family Opitutaceae; genus Nibricoccus; species Nibricoccus aquaticus. The sequence continues at coordinate 2,022,720 of NZ_CP023344.1, forward strand.
ATCGCCGCCGCGCACGAGCTGCCCGACGCCACCGCCCGCACCGAGGCGCTCCAAGGCGTCATCACCGGCTGGGCCATGAGCGATCCCGCCGCCCTCGTCGCTAACGCCGATAAACTTCCCGCCGGCGAAACCCGCGCCACCGCCCTTCGCGATGGTCTCCAGCAATGGGTCTCGCTCGATCCCATCGCCGCCTCTGCCTGGATGGACCGCCTCGATCCCAGCCGCGATCTCGACGCCGGAGCCGCCGCCGTCGCCACCACCGCCGTCATCGCCCAAAAAAATCCCGACGTAGCTGCCAGCTGGGCCGAGAGCATCGTCGATCCTGAGCTTCGCGCCAATACGCTCCTCGACTTCATCCGCCTCTGGGCCGAGCGCGATCCCTCCGCCGCGCGTAGTTACGCTGCGAATTCACCCGCGCTACGCCCCGAAACCCGCGCGTCCGCCCTCGCCTCTTTCGAGCCACACGCCACGCCCTGATTTTCCAGCTGCGACCATACGTCAGAAAAACAAAACAACCCCATGAAACTACCCCTCCTCATTGCCGCGGTCGCGACCTTCGCGACCGCCCTCTCCGCCGCCACGCGCAGCGTTCCCTCACAGTACTCCACCATCCAGGCCGCCGTGAACGCCGCCGCTAACAACGACACCATCAGCATCGCCAACGGCACCTACACCGAGCAGGTCAACATCCCCTCCGGCAAGACCGGCCTCAAACTCGTCGGCGCCTCCCAGACCGGCGTGAAAATCCGCGCCACCACCGCCGCGCAGACCGCCCTCACCGTCAACGGCAACGACACCACCATCAGTTACCTCACCGTCGAAAACACCGCCGGCGCCACCGCTGGTCCCGCCCTCGCCGCCCGCGTGAACAGCAAGCGCGTCGAGTTCTACCGCTGCTACATCAACGGCTGGCAGGACACGCTTGGCCTCTGGGACAACTCGCTCTCGTTCTTCAAATTCTGCGAAATCCGCGGCAGCGTGGACTTCATCTACAGCGGCGGCACCGCCTTCTTCGAATCCACCAACATCAAACAAATCCGCGACACCGGCGGCCCCGCCACTGCTCCCAGCACGCCACAAGGCGTGACGTACGGTTTCGTCTTCAACAGCTGCACCTTCAACCGCTCCAGCAACGTCGCCAACAACAGCTCCACCTTCATGCGCCCTTGGCGTCCCTACGGACAGACCGTCGTCATCAACTGCTCCGTCGACTCCCACATCACCGCCGCCGGCTGGAGCCCCTGGGACGGCCGCGAAGCCACGTGCCGGGCCGCTGAATACGGCACCAAGACCCTCGCCGGCGCCGCGGTGAATCTCTCCACGCGCTCATCCTGGGTCGTCCGCCTCACCGCCGCCCAGGCCGCGACTTATTCCCGCGCCAACGTCCTCGGCGGCTGGACCCCGCCCCTCCTGTAATCTCGTTTCCCTCACATCCTCATTAAAGACGGCCCGCCCCACCGGCGGCCGTCTTTTTTATTTCCCCACCGACGTGCACCTCATTCTCTGCGAACCAGCTTCAGCGTCGTCTTCAGCATCTCCAGCGCCCGTCCCCGGATGACCACGACATCCGTGCTCTCCGTCGCCGCCGCCCCCACGCGCCACAACCCCTCGCCCGTCGCGCACGCCTGATCGATCACATCGCCCGCACTCATCAACCGCGGCGCTTCACCCGCCGCCTCCAGCGTCACCGAACCGCGCTTCACAAAATAAAACGCCCGCACCTTCGTCCCCGCCTCGAATAAACTCTCGCCCGTCTCCAGGTGGATCGCCCGCAACAAATCCTCCGCCGGAGGCAGCACCAGCGAGATGTCCCGCGCGAAAAACAGATCGAACGTCCAGTCCACCATCACGCGAAACCGCCGCCCCATCCCCGGCAGCTTCGCCAGGTAGATCGTCCGCCACATCCACCACGCGAAAAAGCCCGAGAAGTGCATCCCGAAAACCTCCGCCACCGCCTCGCGCTCGCCCACCGTCGCCAGCTGTCCCATATACCGATAACTAAACGGCCTCAGCTCCGCCCCCGCGCCCCGCTTGAGCACGCGCGCGATATTTTCCCCCAGCTGCTTCCCCTGCCGCATCGCAAACTGCGCGGTCGGTGGAGCCACCTTCATCGTCCCGCGATCATCCCACGGCACCGACGCGCAATCACCCGACGCCCAGAGCTTGTCCACGCCCTTCACCCGCATCGTCGCCTCCACCTCCACCCGCCCCTTGTCGCCCGGCATCCCCAGCTGCTTCGCCAGATCCAGCACCACCGGACTCGGCGCATTCCCCACCGTGCAAACCACCGTGTGCGCCTCGATGAAACTCCCATCCTGCAAAATCACCTTCGCCGCCGTCACCTCCGTCACCCGCGTGTTCAGCCGTACTTCCATCCCCCGCTTCTCCAGCACCCGCTGCGCATAGTCGCCCAGCTTCTCCCCGATCTCCTCCAGTAGATGCGCCCGGCTGTGCGCCAGAATCACCTTGGGCAACGTGTCTTTAAGATTCGCATACAACGGCCGCACCTCGTGCAGCAAATCCATGATCTGCCCCGCCGTCTCCACCCCCGTGTAGCCGCCGCCGACCACGACAAACGTCATCAACCGCTGCCGCAGCTCCGCGTCTTCCACCAAATTCGCCTCCTCCAGCCGGTTGATCAGCGCCGCCCGCAGCCGCAGCGCATCCGCGACACTCTTCATCGGCCACGCATGATCGCCCATCCCCGGCACTCGGCTCATATCCGTCACACTCCCGAGCGTCAGCACCAGATGATCAAACGTCACCACATGGTTGCGCGTGAACCGCCCTCCATCGAGCACCAGCTGCTTCTGCGCCCAATCCACTTTGTGGATCACGCCCTGCAGCACATCGACGTTTTTGCAAAACTCCCGGAGCGGATTCACCACATCCAGCGGCGAGAGCGCCGCCCCCGCCACCTCCGCCAGCATCGGGTGAAACACCAGCACGTTCCTCTCCGCGATGAGCGCCACCCGCTTCACACCGGCCGCACCGAGTGCCTTGCCCAGCACCCGCGCGCAATAAGCCCCCGCAAATCCACCACCGGCAATCACCACGTCATACTTCATGCGCGCCACCATGCCGCCCCCTTTTCACTCCGCAACCCTGCCCTCCATAAACCAGCGCGAGGCGCGAAACGCCTCACCTCGGCCTGAACAACAACAACGTGCTGTCATCATGCCGCGGCACCAGCGCCGAAAACTGCCGCGCAAACCGATCCACCCGCTTCACCGCCTCGCTCAGTGTCCGGTCCTCGTTGCGCAGCAACGCCGCCGCCAGCCGGTCCCGCCCGAACTCATCGCCCGCCGCATTCCGCGCCTCGGTGATCCCGTCCGTGTACAGCGCCACCAGATCCCCCGGATTCAACGCCACCTCCTTCTCCTCGATCATATCGTCGAAAATCGCCCCGTCATCCAGGCCCACCGCCAGCCCCTCGCCGTGCAGCAGCTCCGGCACCGTCGAGCCCTTCCTCATCACAATCATGTCCTCATGCCCCGCCCGCACATACTTCAACGCATTCGTATCCAGATCCAGAATGCCATAAAACAACGTGATGAACATCCCCGGCCGCATGTCCGGCTGGATCGCCCGGTTCAACCGCCGGATCACCGTCGCCGGACTCAGCTCGCCCGACGCGCACAGCCGCAGCGTCGCCCGGCACTCCGCCATCATCAACGCCGCGCCTGCGCCCTTGCCCGACACATCCGCGATCACGAACGCCCAGTGCCGCTCGTCCACCTTGAGCACGTCGAAATAATCCCCGCCGATGTGCATCGTGCTTGCCGAAAACATCTCGATCTCCACCTCGCTCAAATCGGGAAACACCCGCGGCCGCAGATGCTGCTGGATGTCCGCCGCCACCCGCAGATCGCGCTCGCGCGCCGCCCGCTCCGCCTCCTCCGCCACGTGCCGGTCCGTCACATCGGAGATGAGCCCTTCATGATGCGTCACCTTCCCCTCCGCATTGCGCCGCACCACCGTGTGATCGTCCACCCACCGCACCGAACCATCCGCGCAGACGATGCGATAACTCTGATTGTATTCAGGATCTTGAGCCTCCGCATGGGCCGCCACCTCCGCCAGCACCCGCTCGCGATCCTCCGGATGCGTGATGTCCGTGAACAACAACTGCCGCCCGATAAACTGCTCCGGCGTGTAGCCAAACTGCTTCACACTCGCCGACACGAACTCCACCGGCCACTGCCCGCCATCCGCGCGCCACAGCACCACCACCGACGGCGACCGGTTCACGATCCGCTCCAGCTCCTCACGCTTCGCCAGCGATGCCTTGAGCTCATCCTGCGCCTGCCGCCGCAGACTGATATCCCGCCCCACGCCGAAATATGCGTGCCGCCCATCCCGGTCGATGTACGCCGATCCCGTCGATGCATGCCACACCCAGCGCCCATCCGCATGCTGCGCCCGGTATTCGATCAAGTTGGAGTGCGGCTCCGCTTCCATCACCGCGTTGATAAACTCACTACAGATCTGCCGGTCCTCCGGATGCACGAACTCCGTGAATTCCCGCCCGATCACCGCCTCCGTCGCGTGCCCGAGTTTCGCCGTCCACGCTTCGGATACGAATTTGAACCGGTGCTCCGGCGTCAACGCGTAGAGGATCTCGCTCGCCGTGCTCAGATACGTCCGCCACCGCGACTCGCTCCGGCGCAACTCATCCTCCGCCGCACGCCGCGCCGTGATGTCCTCCAGCATCGCGAAATGATGCGTCACATGCCCCGCGCCATCGCGCAACACCACCACCGTCAGCGTCGACCACACCACCTTGCCGTTCCGGTGCAGATAACGCTTATCCAGCGCGAACCGGTCACGACGTCCCTGATACAGCTCCGCCGTCAGCTTGTCCTGCACCGCCCAGTCATCCGGATGCGTCGCCCGCCGCACGTTATTGATGTCGCGCGCCTCCTCCGCCGTCAGCCCGATCAACTCGCAAAACTTCCCGTTCACATGGTTGATCCCCGGCTTCCCGTCGCGGTCAATCTCGCGCCAGCTCAACCCGATCGGCGCCTGCTCCGAAAACAACGCCAGCTGCGCCTGCGTCTGCCTCAGCTCCTCCGCCCGCGCCGTCACCTCCGCCGCCAGCCGCGCGTTATTTTCCTCCGCCTGCTTCAGCGACGTCACGTCCGTCCGCAGCGCCAGATAAAACCTCGGCCGCCCATCTGTCCCCAAAAGCGGCACCAGCGTGCTCTCCACCCAATAAAGCGCCCCGCCCTTCGCCCGGTTGCAGATCATCCCATTCCACACCCGCCCCCCTGCGATCGTCCTCCACAACTCCGCATAAAATTCATCCGGATGCGCCCCTGACTTCAGGAGACGATGTGTCTGCCCAATCAATTCCTCCCGCGCATACCCCGACACCGCGCAAAAACGGTCATTCGCAAACACGATCACACCCTTCGCATCCGTGATCGCCACGATCGCATGCGCATCGATCCCCTGCCGCAACCACGCCGCCAGCTCCACATCGTTGATGGCCAACGGCGCGGCAGATGCGAGGAGCTTGGGATCGGGCGACGACATCGACCCTCACAAAAACAAAACCCGCCCCCAAATCAACCACCTCGCCCACGATAAATTTCCCCGCCCGCCATGACCTTTATTCATCCCGTCACCGATCTCCCTATACATGCCCCCGTCTGATATACTATCCCACCGCTCATTCGCGCGAGCGCCGCAGGCGCTCGCGCGCCCTAGCCATTCGGCTAATTCCCAAACCGCCCCCGCCGCGATAGTCTGTAACGAACAACCGCCACCCGGGAAATTCCCCTTCAGACACCGCACCGCCATGACCGCGCCCGCCCAATACCTCGGCCTCCAGCCCGGCTTCCGCCACCTCCCCGCCATCGAGCTCTACAACCTCCTCGCCCCCGTCGGCGAACACCCCCGCGGCTCCACCGTCTCCCGCCAGACCCTCGAAAAACACGGCTACACCCTCCCCACTAAACGCCGCCTCCGCCGCAAACTCCGCCTCCTCACCCTCGCCTGAATTTTTCTCCCCTCTCCGCACCCCAACCCGCCGGACCCGCAATCGCGACCGGCGGTTTTTATTTTTAACCACACCCACAAATGACGCTCCACGACTTTGCTCCGATCTTATCATCTTCGCGCCTTTGCGATTAACCTCACCACCGTAAAAGCTGGAGACTGGTCTCGCCGCCTCCCGCCTCCACACCCATGACTCCCGCCGAAGCCACCGCCCGCTGGACCCAGCTCTGCCGCTCCGTCCGCAACTCAGCCGAAGCCCACACCCACGCGCAAGCATGGCTCCCCCGCCTCCTCGCCGCCTACTCCGAAGCCCACCGCCACTACCACACCTTCGCCCACATCGCCGACAGCCTCCGCCACTTCGACGCCTCCCGCGCTCTCGCCCAAAACCCCCGCGCCCTCGAATTCGCCCTCTGGCTCCACGACGCCATCTACGACCCCCGCAGCCCCCTCAACGAAGAATCCAGCGCCGCCCTCGCCCGCCAGTTCCTCCACGAACTCGGCGCCGACGACTCCCTCACGCAACAAGTCCACGCCCTCATCCTCGCCACCAAAACCCACACCACTCCGCCTTTGGCCGATTCCTCCCTCGCCACCGACGCTGCCCTCCTGATCGACATCGACCTCGCCATCCTCGGCCAGCCCCCAGCCGCCTTCGACCTCTACGAAACCCAGATCCGCCAGGAATACGCCTGGGCCACCCCCGCCAACTTCGCGAAACGCCGCAGCGAAATCCTCCGCCACTTCCTCGCCCGCCCCCGCCTCTACACCACCGATTTTTTCTTCACTCACCTCGAACCCCAAGCCCGCACCAACCTCACCCGTTCCCTCCAAAAACTCGAAGCCGCCCCGTAACTCCCCGTAGCCGCGCTGTCCGCAGCGTGGCCTTCCGTACGCTCTCTCCACCCCATGCTCCCCTCTCTCCCGCGCTTCCTCCGCCTCCGCCCGCGCACCGTCCTCCTCAGCTCCCTCGCTCTCGCCGTCCTCTTCGTCGCCTTCGCCAACCTCCGCATCCTCACCCAAAACTCCGCCCGCCTCTTCACGCGTATCGACGATCTCCCCACGCGCGACATCGCCCTCGTCCTCGGCGCCAGCCCCGTGCTTTCCGACGGCCGCCCCAATCTCCACTTCGCTTCCCGCATCGCCGCCGCCGCACAGCTCTATCACGCCGGAAAAGTCCGCCACCTCCTCGTCAGCGGCGATAACGGCCACGCCTCCTACAACGAACCTCACGCCATGCGCGACGCTCTCATCGCCCGCGGCGTCCCTTCCGAAGCCATCACCTGCGATTACGCCGGCTTCCGCACTCTCGATTCCGTCATCCGCGCCCACCGCATCTTCGGCGCGGAAAAACTCACCATCGTCACCCAGCGCTACCACAACACCCGCGCCCTCGCCATCGCCCGCCACGAAGGCATCGACGCCATCGGCTTCTGCTCCGCCGACGTGAACCTCCGCGATTCCCTCCGCACCGAACTCCGCGAAGTCATCGCCCGCGCCGCCACCATCGTCGATCTTCACATACTTCATCGCGCTCCCAAATTCCTCGGCCGCCCCGAACCGATTCTCGCGAGCCGCTGATCGCCAGCGCTTTGACCGCGCCGTGCAAACCGCACGCGCCGCGCCCATTGATTTTCCTAAAAATCCCGCCCCGGATTTTTCATACGCCCGCAGAGCCGTGCCCGTGAAACGCTTGCGGGATTCGCCCCGCCCCCGCGCGCACCGCCCCGCACTTTCCCGGTCAAAGTGCATCCCGTGGAAAATACCGACCTGCCCGCCACCGCCGTCCTCGAAGCCCCGCTCGCCCGCACCCGCCTCGCGCAATTATTCGAGTTCCTCAAAGCTTACACCGACCTCCGCTACCCGCCCGTCCGCGACCTCGCGCAGCAGCCGCACGCCGTCTGGCTCCACGAGCTCCCCGACGATTCCTCCGTCGAGCGTCACCGCGCAACCTCCAGCGCCGCCACGTCCGCCACCGATGAAAACGCCGAGGACTCCGGCATCATCCTCCGCCTCACGCGCCCGGTCTGCACACCCTGCCCGCCTCCGCACGAGGACATCGCCGACTGGCTGAAACCCGGCTGGCAGGAATTCTCCGCCAAAGCCGAGTTCCTCCCCGCCCGCGAATTCTCCGCCGACCGCGGCCTCCCTCGTATCGAGAAATTCGACACCGACGAACGCCGCCTCACCCGCCTCCGCGCCTGGCTCGCCCAGCGCGACGCTTGGATCGCCCGCGAACGCCCCGTCCGTCAGGCCCTCGACCTTTTCCAGCGCGCCTACGAATGGCACGGCATCCTCGAGCGCGAAGGCGAACGCATCGAACTCCTCGTCGGCGACGGTCTCCTCCACTGCCCCGACGCCACCGGCGATTTCCGCCACCCCGTACTCTTCCAAAAACTCACGCTCGAGTTCTACCCCGACACCCCGCAGCCGTGTTTCGTTTTCCGCAAACAGGAGCACCCGCCCGCTCTCTACATGGAGCTGCTTCGCGTCCTCCCCAGCGTGAACAACCAGCAACTCGCCCAATGCGCCGACGAACTCAAACGCATGGAGTTCTCCCCACTCGGCGGCGACGACACCGACGCCTTCCTCCGCCGCCTCATCCAAGGCCTCTTCCCCGGCGCCGGCACCGTCTCCACACCCGGCCAGTCCGCCGCCACGCCCACCATCACCCGCCAGCCCGCGATCTTCATGCGCGTCCGCCGCAGCGGCCCGGGCAACGTTTTCGATCTCGTCCTCGAAGACATCCACAAACGCCAGGACGCTCTCCCGCCCTCACTCCTCCGCATCCTCGGCTTCTTCCCGCCCGACGCCGAACTCGCCGACGATTCGCTCGCTCCTTTCTCCGCCTCCGGCAACGAGGACGACGACATTCTTCTCAGCAAACCCGCCAACCGCGAGCAGCTCGAAATCGCCCGCCAGCTCGAACGCAAAGACTGCGTCCTCGTCCAAGGCCCGCCCGGTACCGGGAAAACCCATACCATCGCCAACCTCCTCGGCCACCTCCTCGCCCAAGGCAAACGCGTCCTCGTCACCGCCCACACGCCCAAAGCCCTGCGCGTCCTCCGCGAAAAAGTCGTCGAGCCGCTCCGCCCCCTCTGCGTCAGCGTTCTCCACAACGACAAGCCCAGTCAGGAAGAACTCCAGGCCTCCGTCCGCACGATCCACACGAAGCTCAGCCAGGATAACGTCGTCCTCGAACGCGAAGCCCGCCGCCTCCAGTCCGAGCGCACCCGCGTCCTCACCGCCCTCCGCGAAGCCCGCACCCGCTTGCTCGAAGCGCGCATGGACGAGATCCGCGACCTCACCATCGATGGCACCACCTTCCGCCCGGCCGACGCCGCCCGCCACATCCGCGAAGGCGCCGTCAAAGACTCCTGGATACCCGGCCCCGTCACACCCGGCGCGCCGCTTCCGCTCCACGCGTCGCACCTCATCGCCCTCTACCAAAGCAACGCCCGCCTTTCCCTCGCGGACGAACGCGAGCTCGCCCTCGCCCGCCCCGATCTCACCAGCCTCGCCGCACCCGCCGACTTCAAAGCCACCGTCGAAGCCCGCGATCAGCTCGCCCACCTGCCACTGCGCTTCCGCGAAGAGCTCTGGAATCAACCCGCCGTCGCCATCGACCCCGCCGCCTTCAACCGCCTCTTCGACCAAGCCGACCGCACCATCGCCTTCCTCCGCGAAAGCACACCCTGGCAGCTTGAAGCCATTCAGGCCGGTCGCGACGGCCAGCAAGCCCGCCGCGTCTGGGACGCCTTCGCCGAGTACCTCGAACTCACGTGGAAAGAACTCCAGGACTGCCACGCCCTCATCCTCGAACACGGCCCCGCGCTCACCGATCCGCGCCCGCCTCGCGACCTGCTCCCGTTGATCGACGCCATCATCGTCCACCACGAAACCGGCGGCTCCTTCAACCTCATCGCCAAGCTCACCAAACGCTCCTGGTTCGCCCTCAGCGAAACCATGACCGTCGGCAACCGCCCGCTCGACATCGCCAGCCTCCCGCAAGTCCGCGCCGTCCGCGCTCTCCTTCGCCAGCACCAGCTCCGCGCCGAACTCGTCGAGCGCTGGGCCCGCTACATGAGCGCCCGCGGCGGCATTCCCTCCACCGAACTCGGCGAACGCCCCGAACAAGTCTGCCGCCAGTTCGTTCCGCAAATCCGTGCCAGCCTCGACTGGCACGCCAATGTCTGGCTCCCGCTCGAAGCCGAGTTCCACCGCCTCGGCTTCCGCTGGAGCGCCTTCCTCGAATCCACTCCGCCCGAGTCCGGCGAAAACGCCGACCTCCGCCGCCTGCGCCGCGCCATCGTGGACAACCTCGCTCCCGTTCTCGAAGCCCGCGCCAACCATCTCCGCCACGAAGTTCTCCAGTCCCGTCTCGCCCGCTGGCTCGCCTCGCTCCCCGAAACTCCACGCGACGCCCTCGCCACCCGCCGCCTCCGCCAGGCCCTCACCGAGTCCTCACCGATCGCGTATCAAGAAGCCTACGACGAGCTCGCCCGTCTCCGCGCGCTCGAGCCCGAGCTCCACTCCCGCCGCGAACGCCTCGCCACGCTCTCCTCCACCGCACCCGCCTGGGCCTCCGCCCTGGAAAACCGCGTGCAGCCGCACGAAGCGCCCCAGCCTCCCGGCGATCCCCGCGCCGCCTGGATCTGGCGCCAGCTCCACGACGAACTCGAAGTCCGCGCCGCCGTCTCCCTCGACTCTCTCCAGGCTCGCATCGAGCAGCTCTCCACCGAACTCCGCGAAGTCACCACGCAGCTCGTCGAAAAACAGACCTGGCTCCACCGCCTCGTGAAAACCGGCAACCCGCAGAAGCAGGCGCTCGGTGCCTACGCCGCGCTCCGCAACAAAATCACCAAGACCGGCAAGGGCGTGCGCGACGCTGAGAACCGCGCCGCCGCCCGCCGCGAGATGGCCGTCGCCAAGGACGCCGTCCCCGTCTGGATCATGCCGCTCGCCGAGGTCGCCGAGACCTTCGATCCGCGCACCGCTCGCTTCGACGTCGTCATCGTCGACGAGGCCAGCCAGTGCGATCCCACCTCGCTCTTCGCCCTCTATCTCGGACGCCAGACCATTATCGTCGGCGACGACGAGCAGGTGACGCCCATCGCCATCGGCACACACTCCGAAGACGTCAGCAAACTCGTCAGCATCTTCCTCGACGGCGTCCCCCACAAAGAACTCTACGACGGCGAAACCTCCGTTTACGAACTCGCCCAGATCGCCTTCGGCGGCGTCATCCGTCTCACCGAACACTTCCGCTGCGCCCCCGACATCATCGGCTTCAGCAATCATCTTTCCTACAAAGGCGAGATCCAGCCCCTCCGCGAATCCTCTGCCGTTCCGCTCCGCCCGCACGTCGTCCCGCTCCACGTTCCCGAGGGCCGCGCGCGTGCCGGCGAAACCAACGATGCCGAGGCGCAAACCATCGCCTCGCTCATCTGCGCCGCCCACGAACTCCCCGAGTTCGCCAAAAACGACCGCGGCACGCCCGTCTCCTTCGGCGTCGTCTCCCTCGTCGGCGACAAACAGGCCGTGAAAATCGACGCCCTGCTCCGCCGCCACCTCACGCCCGCCGCCTACAAGCAGCGCCAGATCCTCTGCGGCGACGCCGCCCAATTCCAAGGCGACGAACGCGACGTCATGTTCCTCTCCGTCGTCGACGGCCCACCCGCGAACCCGCCACTCGCGATCCGCCAGGAAGGCCCGAAGAAGGTCTTCAAAAAACGCTTCAACGTCGCCGCCAGCCGCGCCCGCAACCAGATGTGGGTCGTCCACAGCCTCGCCCACGAAACCGATCTCCAGCCCGGCGACTACCGCCGCCGCCTCATTGAGCACGCCCTCGATCCGCAAGGCTTCGAGCCGCGTATCGAAACACCCGATGCCGCCACCCCCGGCTTCGAAGAACAGGTCCGTCGCCACCTCGTCGCGCGAAACTTCCAAGTCCTCTCCGACTACCGCGCCGGAGCCTGCGTCCTCGATCTTGTGGTCATCGGCGCCAACGGCCGCCGCCTCGCCGTCGAGTGCGACGGCAGCCGCTTCCACGGCCCCGAACAACTCGAGGCCGACATGGAGCGCCAGTCCGTCCTCGAACGCCTCGGCTGGAAATTCGTGCGCATCCGCAGCAGTCTTTTCTTCCGAGACGAAGAAAGCGCCCTCGTCCCGCTCTTCCGCCGCCTCCACGAATTAGGCATCGAGCCCCACCCCACCTCCGCAAACAACCAGCCCGCGCCGGCCGCCGACCGCTCCAAATCCCTCGTGGAAAAAGTCACCCAGCGCGCCTCCGCCCTTCGGAAATTCTGGTCCGCCAGCGACTGATCCCCCGACCCGATTCCCGCGCGACGCCATCACCTGCGTTCAGGTTACGGCCGGTGCAAAAATATAGGCACCGGCTTTTTCGCGCCCGTTGAAACCGCCCGGCGAAACCCCGCGTCTCGCCGGGAGTAACCGCCCTCACTCCCATGAATTATTCGCTTATCCACAAGTTTCTCGGACTCACCTTCCTCGTCGGCGTCATCCTTGCCCTCGTCACTCCTTCCGAAGCAGCCGAACGCACCCGCACCCGATCCGGCAACTACACCACTGGCTCCGGCAAATCCGGCAGCTTCAAGAGTATATCCACCCGCGACGCCGGCACGCGCACGACCGACGCCTCCCGCACTAATCAGGACGGTGCCACCGCCACGCGTTCCTCCGCACGCACCTGGGATAAGGAAATCGGTTCCGGCACCACGTCCTCAACAACCACGCGCGCCAATGGCAAAACCAGCACCCGCGAAGGCACGCTCACCAAAACCGCCGAAGGCACCGTCACCACTCAGGGCACCGCCACCGGCATCAACGGCCGCACCGGCACCTATAACTCCACGACAACCAAAACCGAAACCGGCCGCGCCACCACCGGCACGATCACCGGCCCCAACGGCAAAACCACCGAGCGCGAACTCTCCCGCCAGGTGAACGCCGACGGCACCGGCACCCGCACCGTCGCAATCACCAAGCCCGACGGCACCACCGAAACGCGCACGCAGTCCTTAATGATCGTGAAGGAACCCGCTCCGACGCCGTAAGTCCCATTTCGCGCGCACACGTTGCGCCCGACCACCACACCCCGCCGCCCGGCCTTGCACCGGCGGCGGTTTAATTTTCCCCGCGGAGGCCTCTCGCTCGCTGCCTCCGAAAGGTAGGGCGGGTTGGCCCAACCCCGCCGGTTCGACCTCGCCCGCATTTCCACGCCGTATTCACGGACCAACGCCAGCCGACGCCTGCACCGGAACGGCACTTAGTATGTGCCGCCCCTCCCACGCCGCACCGGCTCACCCAGCCATACCGCACGCTCAGCCGTGCCGCCCTTTGAACGTCAGCTCCGCCACCCCGCTCTTGTCGAGCCCGCCGAGCCCCAGCCGCACCATCTCGTCGAATTGCGCCTTCGTCGCCTGCGCCAGCGGCAGCTTCAGCCCCGCCTCAACTCCCAGCTGCAACGCGATCCCGCTGTCCTTCGCCGCATGCGCGCCCGAGAAAAAACAATCGTGCGCCCGGTTCTGCATGTCCTCGCCATCCGTCTTGAGCACCTGCGAATTCGCACCCGTCTGCGCAAAAACCTCGCGCAACATATCCAGATCCAGCCCCAGCGCATTCCCCAGTCCGAGTCCCTCCGCCAGCCCCGCCGTGTTGATATTCATGACCATGTTCACGAGCGCCTTCACCTGCGCCGCCTGCCCGGTCCCGCCGATGTAGCGCAGCGCCGTGCTCAACTTTTCCAGAATCGGCTTCACCCGCTCAAACGTCGCCCGCTCGCCTCCACACATCAGATACAACGTCCCGTTCCGCGCCTGTGGGATCGACGACGCCATGCAGCCTTCGAGCGAAACCGCGCCCACCGCCTTCGCGCGCCGCTCCACCTCGACATGCGTCGCCGGCGTGATCGTCGCGCAGTTGATAAAAATCTTCCCCTTCGCGCCGATCAGCAACGTGTCGCCCGAAGCGGCAAACACGCCCAGCTGCGCCGCGTCGTCCGTCACCACCGTGAAAATCACCTCCGCCGCCGCCGTCACCTCCGCGAGCGTCTTCGCATGTCGCGTCTTCAACTCCGCCGCCAGCGCCTCGGCCGACGGTGCGTGCGCATCGTAAACCGCCACCACGGGAAACCCGCACTCCTGAAGACGCCGCGCCATGTTGGCACCCATCCGACCGACTCCGACAAACGCAATTTTTTCAGCCATAAGAACCGCCACGAAACGCCGTCGCCGCGACAGCGCGAACCTTTCCGCAAGATTTCCCCTGCCCATCGCCCCGCGCACCTCCGTCGGAACGGCACTTACCAAGTGCCGCTCCCCATCTCTCAGCTCAGCTTGCGCCAACTCGATCACCGCCGTCTCACTCCGCCAGCGGCTGCAACCCCAGCGTGTGCTGCAACCCCGCCAGATACTCCGGCGACTCCACGCTCGTCAGCTCCGCCTTCGCCCGCGCCAGCCGCCCCTTGAGATCGAACCGCGCCGCCGTATCGGCGCAATTAGGACGATCCAGGTACGTCTCCAGATATTTCACGTGCCGCTTCCACAACGTCGTGTCGGCGCGCTGCTTCGACGTGAGCCGTTGCGCGTACCACGAACTGCTCAACAGGCTCTCCTTCGTGAACAGAGCGCGCACGCCCGCATCCTCGAGCGTTTTCCCCTCGAAGCTCCCATGTGCCATGATGTGCAGCAGCGCCTTGAGCGGCGGCACCGCGACATCGATCGAGCCGTCGTTGAAATAACTCTCCGCCACGCGGCGATGCGTCGCGCAGATATTGTCCATGCCATCGAGGAAGACCGCCATGTCCTGCAGCTCCGGCCGCAGCATCTCGTCGGTGAACACCGCGTGCGGATGATCGAAAACGCGCCCGAAGTAAATCCGCACGAAACGCGTCGTGATGCGGTATCCGAGACGGCTCGCGAGCACGTTCTTCCCCTCGTGTGTGAAGTCCGAGCATTTCTCCAGACAGCCCGCGGCGATCAACGCCTTCGCGTCGCGCTCCGCCGCAGTCATGCGGGAAAACACTTCCGGGATGAGCAGGCTCACGTCGTGATCCACGCGCACCTTCGGCCCCACATAACCCGCCGCTGACACAAACGCATCGTGCCCGGTGAGGATCACCGAGATCAGCGCCGCGTTGAGATCCACGATCGGCCTCAGCGCATTGAACGGCCCCTTGGTCAGCGCGCCCTCAGAACCCGCACCCGTCGTGGACGGCGATTTCCCCGTCATCGAGCTGATGAACTCCATGAACAGCTCCGGCAGTTCGAGATAATGAATCGGATTAAACACCGCCAGCGCACGCACGCCTTTTTCCGGCGGGTTGTTGCGCCGCCCCGGCACCAGCACACCCACTGGCGTGAACACCGGATCGGCCGCGCTCAACCCGCGATGCAGCCGCGCGCTCAGCTGCGCGAGATACGAGCCGAGCGGATTCGCCAGATCCGGACGCACCTGGAGATAACGCGGATTCTTCGTCGGCTTCCCATCGACGATGCGCGAGTGCGCCGACGACACGAAATACTTCGGCTTCGCATCCGGCTCCGCCGCATCGCGGATCAGATCGCGCATCGGCGCGGTGTACGCGTTGTACCCGATCGCGTCCTCGATCAGCGCCCGCGCATCATCGCCCGTGAGTGGCTCGAAGTTCGAGATGAAAGAACCGGGCGAAGCCATGTCCGCCTCCGCCTGGTGATCGTACCCGCGATGCACCGCATCGTCCGGCCGCTGGAAAAGCCGAGCCTCCGTGTTCTCCACAAACTTCACCGCGACCGACGCGTGCAGATTCGCCGGCAGGTTTTTAAGCGCCTTCACCGGCGCCACGACCGATGCCGTTATGTCGTCCTCCATCTGCACTTTCACTGCCGGATGGAAATCGTTGCGCAGTCCAAACACCCGCCACGAGCCGTCCTCTTCGAAGCCTACCCGCAAACAGTTCGTCACCAGCTTGCGGCCGTCGAGCTTCAGCTCGTAGCCGGGCCGCCCGTTGATCGTATCCACGGAAAAATGCTCGCGCCAGTGCGCGCCCCACTCCGCCTTGTGGAAACGTTTCAGCACGAAGATCAGCTCCTTGATGTGCTGCGGGATCGCGGTGATCCACGTGTTGTACTCCTCGCTGTACTCGCGACGCGACGGCGTGAGCAGCTTGATCACGCTGCCCAACGAGCGCTGCGGACTGAGGATCAGGCGCGTGTCTTTCCCGTTGTTCGCCGCATCGCGGAAGCGTTGCGAAAAATCCTTCGCCAGAATCGCCGCCACCTGGTCGAAGTCCTTGTCGAAATCCGCCACGAACACATGCCCCGGCAAAATCGCGTATGAGATCGCCTTCGATATCTCCGATTTCCCACCACCCGAGACCGTGCAGGGCTTATGGCAAACCGTTCCTTCCGCGACCGTGCCCACCAGCCGCCACGCGGAATTCGTCCCGCTCATCTGCTCCATGTGAACACGATAGCCGCTCGGCCGCAGATAGGTTTTTCCCGCGAGCAGTTTGATGGATTTCACCGCGCCCGTGGCGTCCTTCCACGACACCGTTTGCTTGCGCAGATTAAACGTCGTCGCCTCCGGCACGATCACCGCTTCCGGCCGCTCCAGCGCGATCGCATAGCCCTCAGGCTTGCATTCAAAACCGCCGCCCAGCCGCTTCACCACCGACTCGACCGACCCGATGTTCTCCTCGGAAAATCCTGAAAATTCTTCGCCAAGATCGTAGCTCGGGAACACCAGCGCGCCGCCCGCGTGCTCCTCTTCAGCGAGGCCGTAGAGATTGGCCGAGAAGCTGATCTGCGTCTTCACCTCCTTCTTGCAGTAACCATAGTAGTTATCGGCGATCAGCGTCACCATCACACCGCGCTCGTTACGCGCAGTGAGTTTGAAAGCGGATCCGTTGTTGTAGAGCTCCGCCTCATCCTTCCAGCACATCCCATCGCGGCGCTGGCGCGGCGTCGCCAGATCCCAGTGCGGCAGCCCCGCCAGATGCTTCGGCACCGTCACCAGATGCGGCGCCAGGATCACGCAGCCCGTATGCCCGTTCCAGTGATCGACATCGAGCCCCGCGTCATTCTCCGGCAGATACGGATCGCCCGCGTTGCCGAAGATCGACTCCACGAAATCCAGATTGCTCACCAGCGAGCCCGGCGCGAGGAACCGGATCTCCATCCGCTTCTCCTCGGTAAACCCCGCCACTGCCGGGCACACCAGCGGCCGCAACAGCAGCGACACAAACGACTGCGCCTCCTGCGGCCGGCCCTGCGTGAACGGCAGCTTGAGCAACTCGCGTGGCGGATTCAGCGCGATCTCCAGCATCTTCGAGTACGTGCGCTTCGGCACCGCGAGCTTGTCGTCCGGAATCGGCAGTCCGCCTTCGCTCACATGGAAAACTCCCTGCGTCGTCCGTCGGTCGCTCGCCGGATTATGCAGCACGCCCTGCCGTACCCGGTAACTTTTCAACAGCGGTGACGAACACTCATCTCCCTCCGCCGGCAGCGACAACGTCCGCGCCAGCCCCGCCTCATCCAAAATAAACGAGCGCGCGGGCAACATCGGTGCCGGTCCCACATCGGCCAGGAAATGCTCCAGCCACGCCTGGATGCGGTGATCCGCCGGACAAAGCGGATCGATCAGCTGCCGCGTCGTCTCGCGATGCCGCGCGAAAATCGGCGCCGCCATGTCCGTCCACCGCTCCGACCGCGCATCGCTCACCGTCGGCAAGCCGAGCAGCGCAAGGCGAAGGTTGATCGCGTGGCGGAGTTTTTCTTCAGAGGAAACAGGCAATGGGGCAGGCATGAGCGGTACGGGTTTGGGTGAGAACTGGCTGATCAGGTGGGTAGCGAAGACAGTGACGCCATGAATAGGATTTCTTCGATCGCGCGCGGCAACCCAAGGATTGCAAAAAACACGCGACGCGACGCCCCGCTCGTGAGCAGCGTTCAGGCCAGATCACTCACCGCATCTAAACAGTGGAAGCCACTCCTCGTCGCGCTCACGCCGTCACCACCACGACACCACCCAATCCTTCAACCACACCAGCGCGCGCTGCGTCGCCTCCCCGAGGAAAACGAAATACAGCACCCCCGCCGCAAACGCGAGATACCCGCCCAGAATGAACAGCCCGTCCCGCTCCAGCAACCCCGCCGCCACCAGAATGATCGTCCACGCCGGAAACGTATTCGTGAACGGGATCGGCAGCGGCAGCAGCAACGCCAGCGCCGCCACCAGCATCAGCGCCGCATGCGTGCGGTATAAAATCACCGTGTCCGTCAAAAACGTCAGCCGTGGTTTCAGCAGCTTTTCCAGAAACCGGATAACTCCCGCCGCGAACTTAAAAACTTTTCCGAAAAACCCCGGCGGTATCGGCCGGTTCAACACCTTCTCCGGCAGCCATGGCTTCTGCCCAAGCATCAGCCGCAGCGCGATCAACCCTACCGCCACCCCAAACGGCGTGGACAACCCCGGAAGCGGGATCGGCGTGATGAACGGCAGCGACAGCAAAATCAGCAGCAACGTATACGCGCGCACGCCGAGCACCACGATCGCCTCGCGCAACGTCAGCTCGCCCTCCGCTGAACGCGCCTTCAGCGCCTCCATCTCTTCCGAGAGTTTCCGCCTGCGCGCCACATAAACGGTCAGCGCTCGCGGCGATTCCAGCGGCAACTCGCCCGTCCCCTCGGGCTGCTCAGGCTCAGGTGCCGCGTTTGTTGCCATAAAGTTCCACATGCAGCCGGTGCGCGTAACGATATCCACGTTCCTTGCACAGTTCCCCCAGCCATCCCGCCCTCGCCCGCAACGCCTCCATCGATGTCCCCTCCGGCATCAGTAACACCTTCGCACGCGGGATGTCGCGCCCCAGCTCCGCCAGCATCTCTTCGATCTCCTGCACATCCGCCGCGCTGCTCACGACAAACTTCAGCTGATAATCCCCCGCATCGATCCACGCGCGCACCACCTCCGGCTGCCAGCGAGTCGCCTCATGCCGCTCCCGCCACGCATCCGGCAACCGCTCATCCGGCGCCGAGTTTTTCAACTTCGGGCTGATCGACGCCAGATCGCACGCGATCCCCTCAGGCGCAACCGTCCCCGCCGTCTCGATCGTGATATGATACCCGAGTTTTTTCACCTCGCCCGCCAGCTCACGAATTTCCTTCGCGATCATCGGCTCGCCCCCCGTCAGCACGACATGCTTCGCCGGATGCCGCGAAATCTCCGTCACGATTTCCGCCACCGACCGCGTCTCGCCCTCCGGCTTCCACGAAGCGTACGGCGTGTCGCACCAATTGCAGCGAAGATTGCAGCCCGCCGCGCGCACGAAAACCGACGGCACCCCCGTCAGCACACCCTCGCCTTGCAGCGAGTAGAAAATCTCAGAAATCAGCATCGTCAGTTGGAAGCCGACTAGGTGAATCGCAAAGCCGCCAAGAAGCAAAGGTCCGAGCAAAGGAAAACCTCTCCGATTCCGACATAGGTCTTATCAGTCTCATAAGACCTATGGGCCCTATTCCGATGACCGCGAAATCCCGGTCACCGAAATAACCCGCCGCTCTTCGCTCCGACCTTTGCGTCTTAGCGTCTTCGCGCTTCAACAACCCCACCGAAAACCTGCCCGCCGGTTTCGCCGTTCCCTCACGGCTTCGCCGGCAACGCCCCCGTCTCCGCATACACCGTCGGATCGACAACGCCCGCCGTCAAAAACGCTTCGCGCCGCTCCACGCACGTCCCGCACTTCCCGCAATGGATCGCCCCACCCTTGTAGCACGACCACGTCCGCGAAAAATCCACGCCCAGCTTCGCCCCCTCCGCCGCGATCTGCCCTTTGCTGATCGCGATGAACGGCCTCAAAAGTTGGATACCCGCGTACGTCCCCAGCCGCATCGCCTCGCCCATCGCCCGCATGAACTCCTCCCGGCAGTCCGGATAAATCGCGTGATCCCCGCCATGCGCCGCGATCACGAGCCCCTCCGCGCCGATGCTCTCCGCAAACCCCGTCGCGATCGACAGCATGATCGGATTCCGAAACGGCACCACCGTCTGCTTCATGTTCGCCGCCTCGTAATGCCCCTCGGGAATCTCCCCGCCCGAACTCAACAAATCCGACGTGAATAACCGGTCCATAAACCGCAGCGACACCACCTCATGCCGCACGCCCAACGCCGCCGCATGCTCCGCCGCAAACGGCAGCTCCTTCGGGTTATGCTTCGCCCCATAGTCAAAACTCACCGCCGCGAGCACGGCATGTTCTTTCCGCGCCCAATAGAGCGCAGTCACCGAATCCATCCCGCCAGAACAGAGCACGACGACCTTCATGCCGCCCATCGCCGCAAAACTCCCCTCCCTCCGCAAGCCCGCCCCGGCCACCCATCCATCTTTCCCTTCATCGTCCCCGCATAAGTCCTATAAGTCCCATAGGACCCATAAGACCCATTCCGACCACCACGATCCCAATCGCTCCAATCCCACCCGCCGCTCTTCGCTCCGACCTTAGCGTCTTCGCATCTTTGCGCTTCACTAAACCCTCGCCCACTCCTCGCGCTTGGAAAGCCCCCGCCTTTCTGCCTCCCTTCCCCAACACACTACGTCTCCGTCCCGATGCCCGACACGCCTCCCTACGCCCTCATCGAAACCCCCGCGCAACTCGCGCCCCTCCTCGCCGCCCTCGACCGCTCCGGCGAAGCCGCCCTCGATACCGAGGCGGACAACATGTACCACTACAAGACGCGCGTCTGCCTCCTGCAGTTCTACGTCTCCGGCGAAATCCACCTTGTCGACGTCCTCGCCCCCGGCCTCGACCTCTCCGCCCTCTGGACCCGCCTCGCCACGAAACACCTGCTCATGCACGGCAGCGATTTCGACATCCGCCTCCTCCACGACCTCTGCGGCTTCCGCCCCAAAAGCATCTTCGACACGATGCTCGCCGCCCAGCTCCTCAACCGCCCCCGCGTCGGCCTCGCCGCGCTCCTCGAAGAACACTTCGGCGTCACCCTCGACAAAGACTCCCAGACCGCCAACTGGTCCAAACGCCCCTTCACCCAACGCCTCCTCGACTACGCCTCCCTCGACGTCTTCTACCTCTACCAACTCCGCGACCTCCTCACCGCCGAACTCGCCGCGCTCAACCGCCTCGACTGGCTCGCCCAACAGTGCAACCGCCAGATCGAGTCCGGCCTCCTCGGCTTCCCCAAAGACGACGAAAACGACTGGCGCATCGGCCGCTCCGAACGCCTCCGCCCCTACGGCCTCGGCGCCCTCCACGCCGCCTGGCACTGGCGCGAAGACTGGGCCCGAAAACTGGATACACCGCCCTTCAAAGTCACCAGCAACGACACCCTCCTCCGCATCGCCGAAGCCGCCGACCACGGCCTCTCCCCCCGCGCATTGATGGAGAACGTCAACCTCGGCAAACGCCACGACCGCATCGCCCCCAGCCTCTACGACGCGCTCGACGCCGGCCTCAACCGCGACCCGCACACCCTCCCCAAACGCCGCGGCCGCGACCCCAATCATCAACCGCTCACGCCCGCCGAGTTGGAACTCCAAGACCGCCTCAAAGCCGACCGCGACCGCGTCGCCGCCGCCATCAACCTCGACCCGACCTTGATCGCCAACCGCGCGACCCTCGCCCAACTCGCCCGCAACCCCGAAAAGTTAGACGAAATCCTCCTCCCCTGGCAGGCCAACCTCCTCCGCAACGAACCGTGGATGAAGGCCAATAGTTCAAGTCCATAAAAGACCCGATTGAATGAGGCCTCTCGCTCTAAGGATCGCAGCAATTCAGATTCAACTCGTGCGAGAGCTGAACGACTCGCACATCTTTTTGAGCCAGGCAGCTCCAGTACTTAAGGATGCTCGTGAGCCCTTCGCATCTTCAACTCATGAAGAAGATCGGAAGTATTTCGTTCCTGCATTGGGAAAGAGTAAAATCGCCCAAAGAACAGACCAAGAGCTGAAGGCCATCTACGATCGATTTCTATCTTCTGGTCTGTTCGAGGCATTTCTTGTCGCTTCGATTTCGGCCTTTGAAGCATTTCTCCTAAAAGTTTTGCGGGAGATTATTTCTGAATATCCCGGAAAGCTTAGCATTTCAGTTCCCGGCGTTAGCGCCTGCAAAACAGCACCCATCTCTACCATTTTTGACGCATCCAGCTTGGAGGAAGCGCAAGAAGCGGTAATCGCTGAGCACCTGAGTGGAGTGTTTTACGCCCAACCAAAGGCATACCTCGATTACGCAAAAAAAATTATTGGTATCGAAGAACCCGACGATGCTTTTGAGCAGTATCTAGAAATGAAGGCCACACGTGATCTCTTGGTTCACAGTGACGGCGTTATCAACAGCGTGTATTTGGCTAAGGCTGAGCCGAACGCTCGAGGCAACATCGGCCAAAGATTAGTAGTTGATGGCAATTATTTCGAAAACTCGATCGCGGCGCTAAAACGAATTGCGGGGATCATTAAACGAGACTCCGAAGGAAATTTTCCTGTTAGAAAAAAAGAGCCCAAAGCGTAAACGACCTGATCGGCGAGATATCGCGTATCTGTTGTTTGAGATCTTCCAATCCAAAGATCGCCACCCACAGCGCCAGCCGAATGCTTGAACCCCCGGCGGCATCAGCCGCCCCTCCGCCACCCAGCCGAAGCATTGCGAGAGGCCGCACCTCGAGAATCGCCCGTTGGGCGATTCCATCAGTGGTTAAAATTCCGTCTCCGCGGTTCCCATCCTCTCCGCCATCCCTGTTTCCACACACGGGCTCTCCTCCGAAAAATCCGTGCCCATCCGTGAAATCCGTGGTTTCAACTCCGTCGCTCCCGACGCAGCCTTCCGTCCACCGATGCCGCCCGCCACCACCGACAGCGCCAACATCGCGCGCCACCTGCCGCTCATGGCCGCGCGCCAGCCGGATCACCCGGCGCTGAAAATCCCCCGCGGCCGCACTCGCGCGGGCGACATCGATTACCTCACGCTCACCTTCGTCGAACTCGACGCCGAAGTCTCCGCCTGGGCCGCCCGCATCACCGCCGCCGGCGTCAAAACCGACGACCGCGTCCTCGTCATGGTCCGCCAGGGCCTCCCGCTCATCGCCGCCGCCTTCGCCCTCTTCAAAATCGGCGCCGTCCCCATCGTGATCGATCCGGGCATGGGCCTGAAAAGTTTCCTCACCTGCGTCGAACGCACCCAACCCCGCGCCCTCCTCGGCATCCCCTTGGCCCGAGTCATCAGCCGCGTCTTCCGCCAAAAATTCCGCTCCGTCCAAATCCGCATCCCCGCCAGCCCCAACCCCACCGCCCGCCTCTCCGCTTCCGTCTCTCAACTCTCAACCCTCAACTCTCAACTCGTGAACAGAAACGCCGCCGATCTAGCGGCGATTCTGTTCACCTCCGGCTCCACCGGCGCACCCAAAGGGGTCTGCTACGAACACGGCATGTTCGAAGCCCAGGTCCGCCTCATCCGCGCCACCTACGGCATCCAGCCCGGCGAAGTGGACCTGCCGATGCTCCCGATCTTCGCGCTCTTCAATCCCGCGCTCGGCATGACCACCATCGTCCCCGAGATCGACCCCGCCCGCCCCGCCGCCGTCGACCCCGCCAAAATCGTCCAGGCCATCCGCCAGGAAAACGTCACCAACTCCTTCGGCTCGCCCACGCTCTGGAACAAAATCGCCGACCACTGCCTCGCGCACGATATCACCCTGCCCAGCCTCCGCCGCGTACTCTCCGCAGGCGCCCCCGTCCCCGAAACCCTCTGGGAAAACTCCCGCCGCTTCCTCACGCACGGACAACTCCACAGCCCCTACGGCGCCACCGAAGCCCTCCCCATCGCCAGCGTTTGCTCCGCCGAAATCATCCCGCGTTCCGCCGCGATCAACGCGCCTGCGAAGAGCCCGTCCGTCTCCGCCTCGTCCGTATCCGCTTCGTCGGCACCTTCGCCCTCCACCCAATTCCGTTCCGTCGCCGACACCTCGCAATCCCCCTTCTCGCAAGAGACCCGCCCGGCCTTTCACCCGTCACCCTTCACCCCTCACTCGTCCAACGCGCCGTCCGGCGGCGCCTGCGTCGGCCGCCCGCTCCCCGGCATCGACGTCCGCATCATCGCCATCACCGACGCTCCGATCACCACGATCGCGGACGCCCGCGAACTCCGCCCCGGCGAAATCGGCGAAATCATCGTCCGCGGCCCCGCCGTCACCAAAACCTACGACGCACTCCCCGAAGCCACCGCCGCCGCCAAAATCACCGGCGACCACGGTGCATTCTGGCACCGCATGGGCGACTGCGGCTACTTCGATCCCCTCGGCCGCCTCTGGTTCTGCGGTCGCAAAGTCGAACGCGTGCTCACCGAGAAAGGCCCGCTCTTCACCGAACCCGTCGAACAAATCTTCCGCTCGCACCCCCAAATCGCCCGCTGCGCCCTGATCGGCCTCGACGTGCCCGGAAAACAACTACCCGCGCTCGTCATCCAGCCCCGCGCAAAACTCTCCGCCTCCGCGAAGTCTGCCCTCGCCCGCGAACTCCGCTCCCTCGCCGCCGCGCACGCAACGACCGCCGGGATCGCCCGTTTCTATTTCCACAAAGCCTTCCCCGTCGACGTCCGCCACAACGCCAAAATTCACCGCCTCACTCTCGCGAAGTGGGCCGCGAAGAATCCGTCACACGAAATTCTTTCGAGTGCCTGACCGCTGCCATCAGGCGGAATCTTTGCCGCTTGATCGCTTCCTGCGAAGCCTGTCTCCCACATAGTCCTCCACGACGATCAGAAGGCCGATCACCCCGATACCGTAGATATAGTACCGCAAGCCTCGGAGCAGACCGTATCGCTCGTCTTCTTTCTTAGCCGTGCCCCATCGAATTTCCGCAGCTGTTGGCTGTTGCGGCTTCGGCTCAAAAATTTGGATGCGCGTCGCGAGAATGAAGCAAATCGTGAACACCACGAAACCGATGTGGCGTAGTTTGATCATCCTCAAATATGCCGCGAGTCCGCTTCGTCCTTCTTCACGTAGCCGCTTTCCTGACGCGCGTGGTTCACCGCGTTCTTCTTGAGGTAAGCCTGGTAAACATCGTCCGCGCTCATCCCGAGCGTCTGCGCGAGTGACACCAAAAAGTGAAACAGGTCCACGACCTCCACCTTGGCGTTCTGCTCGTCGAACTTCTGGTACTTCGCCCACCACTTCCACGGCACGGAGTCGATTAGCTCGGCTGTCTCCTGCTGCATCGCCCGAGTATAGTTGAGCACCCACTTGGTTTTCTCCTCCTCCGTCGGTGGCGGCAGCGTGACGCCGATGCGTGCATTGAGGGCCTCTTGCATGCGGAAAATCTCTTCGAGCTTGTCCATGCGCTCGTGGCTACGGACGCGCCTGCACACTGGCAAGCCCGGCCTCCAAACCAAAGCTAACGCAAAGACGCCAAGCCGCAAAGAACACCTCGATCCCATCCCCGCCTCCCAACGCCCTCCTCCCGTCTTTCTTTGCGCCTTCGCGCCTTTGCGTGAACCCCGCCCGTTCATCCCCACCCCAAATCGCGCCACCAACCCCGATCTACCTTGCACGCCCCTGTGCCCTCCATGTCCGCGCTCCGTGTTCTCTGTGTCCCATCCCGAATCCGTCCTCCGCGTTCCGCGTCTCCGCTCTTCTGCGCTTCCGCGATAAACTCCGCCTTTCCGCTCCCTCCCTGAATCCACTGCAAACCGCCTGAGATTGCAGTTGCGTAAATGAGATTCCCCCGCGACGTTCACCACCGATTCCGGGCGTGGAGCGCGCAACTTTTTCGCGCTCCGCCCGCGATTCCAACCCTCGCAGCCCCCGACTCTTCGGTGCGCGCGAATAACCATAAAATACACATAGTCATGTCAGATACAGCAACGTCCGGCGAAGCCCCGGTGGCACCCGCCGAGACCGTTAGCGCGTCCCCAGCGCCTGCCGCGAATACTACCGCGCAGACCGCTCCGACCGCCGTCCCCGCCTCGTTCGGGACCAGCCGAGGCTCCGGCCTCGCCCGCGGCAAACGCGCCAGCACCCCCGCCACCAGCAGTAACAACAACGCACCCGCCGCCTCCGGCGAGTACAGCCCCACGGCCGTTCAGATCATCACGAGCCAGCGCGAATACAAAAACCCGTTCGCTCCTGAACCCGCCCCCGAGCCCATCCAGGCTCCGGTCACAACTCCGGCCCCTGTGGCCGAAGTCGTCCGTGAAGAAAAAACCGCAGCCCCGTTCGTCGCCCCCGAGGTGACGCCCGCCGCCCGCCCGGCTCCCGCAGCCGAAATCCCAACTGCCTCCGAAACCGCTCCAGCCCCCCAGGCCGAAGCCGCCCCGGTCGCCTCCCACGAGCCCGCCGAAAAGGCCGAACTCAAAATCCTCCCTCCGGAAAACAAAGTGCGCCCCGCCCAAAGCTGGGAAAGCTCCTCGTTCCCCGGCGCCGGACAATCCTCCAACAACAATCAAAACACGGGCGGCCGCTCCGGCGAACGCCCGATCTTCCGCACCGAGCGCCACCGCCTGCGCGATGCCGAAGCCGCCAAAAACGGCCCGGCACCCTCCAGCGAAGCCCCTCACTCCGAAGAGTCCTCGCAGCCGCAACAGCGCCGCGAGTTCCGCGAACCGCGCCAGCCACGCGACCCGCGCGATCAACGCGAGCCACGTCAGCCCCGCGATCCTCGCGACGCCCGTGAACCGCGCCAGCCACGCGACCCGCGCGATGAACGCGACTCTCGCGAGCCCCGCCAGCCGCGCGGCTTCGAGAAACAGCCCGGCACGACTCCTCCGATCGCTCCTGCAGCGGAAGAGAAAAAAGGCGGCCTGATCTCCTGGATCAAAGGCCTCTTCAGCGGCGAACCCGCCGCTCCCGAAAAGCCAGCCGATCAAGGTCAGGGCGGCGAACGCCGTTTCAACCGTGATGGTCAAGGCGGCGGCGGTCGTCGCCATCATCGCGGCGGACGCGGCGGTCAAGGCAACCGCGGCCAGGGCGGTCAGGGTGGCGGCAACGGCGGCTTCCGCGGTGAAAACCGTGGCAGCGGTCAATCCCAGCCCCGCACCGATGGTCAACCCGGCGGTCAGACTCAAAACCCCGGTGGCGAACATCGCGGCCAGGGCGGCCACGGCGGCGATCGCAACCACCATCGCGGTGGTCGCGGCGGCCAGCGTGGCGGTCGTGGTCAAGGCGGCGGCGGTTTCCGTGGCGAACGCCGTGGAGGCGACAACCGTCCCTCCGACAGCGGCTCCTCCGGTCCCGCAGCCAGCTAAACTAGCCTAACTGCTGACGCGCTCCCCGCGTCATGAATAAAAAAGGCGCCCGTCTTACCGACGGGCGCCTTTTTATTTTCCCTAACAAGAGGCACACCCGTGCCTCAAAGTTTTTTCGGATCGATCACCACGTGCTTAATCTTTTCGCGGTTCCACGTGTACGTCACATGCACGAGCCCGTCTTTCGTCTGGATCATCGCCGGATACGCATAGCCATGCGGCTTCGGCTCATCTTCGAGCGTCACCGCCATATCCCACTTCACGCCATCCGGTGAGACCGAAAT
The DNA here is from genome assembly GCF_002310495.1 of Nibricoccus aquaticus. Taxonomy (GTDB): domain Bacteria; phylum Verrucomicrobiota; class Verrucomicrobiia; order Opitutales; family Opitutaceae; genus Nibricoccus; species Nibricoccus aquaticus. Next base: position 2,050,248 of record NZ_CP023344.1, read on the forward strand.
ATTCAGCGGATAACGCACGCCATAATCCGCGCGCGTCCCCTTCTTCGACGGGCCGGGCTCGTCATTCTCATCGCGGATAACTTTGGGCGTTTCTTTCGGCGCCGGACCGCTGCGCCAGTTATAGACCAGCAGCTGGCGGCCATCGGCGAGCGTCGTCGCATCGCTGCCCGAGTTCGGCATGAACAATCCCGTCGCAGCCGTCTTCGTCCATGTCTGGCCTTTGTCCGACGACCAGTTCGTCGCGACGATCATCTCCTTCGTGCGCGAAAGCAGCTGCAAGCGGCCATCCTTGTGCGTGAGGATGCTCGGCTGGATCGCGTTGAATTCTTCCTTTGTGTTCAGAGGTCCGACTATCTGCCAAGTCTTGCCGAGATCGGGCGTGATCTCGACATGCAGACGCCAGCCATCTTTCACGCTTTCCGTGCTGGAAGGGGAAAGGATCGTGCCGTCGGCGAGCTGCACCGGTTTGTTTTTGATCGGCCCCAAAACATCTTCCGGCAAACGGCGCGGCTCGCTCCACGTGCGACCGCCATCGGTCGAAGTGATGAGCATGCCCCACCACGTCTGCGGCGACGGCCCGACTTTGTAGAAGAGCATCAGCGGCGCATCCTTCGGCTGAAACAGCACCGGATTCCACGTCGGGTAACGCTTCCCCGCGTGCTGCACGCCGTCCGCCACCTGCACGCCGGGCGTCCACTTCCCGTTTTCAAAACGCGCCACGTAAATGCAGACGTCCGGATTCTTCTCGTTCGTCCCGCCAAACCACGCCGCCAGCAGTTCGCCGCTCGTCGTCTCCACGATCGTCGATGCATGGACACTTGGATACGCGCCGGTGTCATAGATGAACTGACTGCTCACAATCGCCGGATGCTGCGGCGCCGCGACGAGCGGACCGCTGAGCGTGGCGAGACAAGAGGCAAGGAGGGCGAGGGACTTTTTCATAAAATGACGAACGAGGATTCTACGAACGAACAGCGGCGCAACCCGCAGCGATCTTTCAACGCTGCGAAGTAAACGCGTAGGAACCGGACTCGACTTGATAGAGCGCGTGATCGCCTTCGCGACGCAGGAATTTAACGCCGGGCCGATCGGCAGCGGCTTTACCGCCTTCGAAAACGTCCGCGCCATCGCGTGCAGGCACGAAGACCGTCGCGGTGGCATTCGCGGGCACGGAAACATCGAGCGAGAACTGCGCGCCCTTCTGTTCCCAGCGCACAGAGATCGGTCCGTGAATTGAGTCATAGCTCGCCTTCACCCAGCCGAGATCCGGCACCGGCTGCGGACGGATCAAGGTGTTCTTAAAACCGGGTGCCGCCGGATCGGAGACGATACCCGCCAGATCGTGATAAAACCACTCGGTGACCTGCCCGAGCATGAAGTGATTGTGCGACGTCTCCAGATTCGCGTCCCACGCCTCGGTGAGCGCCGTCGCGCCTTGTTTCAGTTGGTACGCGTAGCCGGGTTTATCCTCTTGCGTGACCATCTTGTAGATCACGTCGGAGCGGCCGTTGTCCGCCAGCGCGCGCAGCGAATAGCGGAAACCCACATCGCCCGTCGTCGTCGCATAGCCGCGCTGCTCGACGTCTTTCACCAGCGCGGAAAATACACGCGCCCGCTCCGTCGGGGCCGCGATTCCCATCACCAGCGGCAGCGAATTCGCCGCCTGCGAACCCGTCGCGTACGTGCCGCTCTCCGCTTTGAAAAAATGCCGGTTGTAGCTCGCGAGAATCCGCGCCGCCTTCGTCGCATACTCCTTCGCCTCGTCGGCATGACCGAGCAGCGCGGCCGTATCGGCCATCAGCTTCGCATCGAAATAGAAAAACGCCGACGCAGTCACCGGTGGCGGCGTATTCTGCGCCGGTCCCGCCAGCGCAGGCCCGACATCGAACCAATCGCCCAGTCCATCGCTCAGCACATCGTCCTTCGCGCGCCCTTCGAGCCAGGCGAAATAGCGTTTCATCGCGGGATAATACTCACGGAGTAAACCGGCATCGCCCGTGAACTCATACTGCTGCCACGGCACGAGGAAGAACGCCGCACCCCACTCGGCCGCCGCGCGAAACGTGCCTTTGAACACCGTAAACTCCGGCGCGATATTTGGGATCAGTCCGTCATCCGTCTGCCCATCGGCCATGTCGCGGATGCCCTTCGTGAAAATGCGGGCGACGTCATACTCGTAGCGGATCGCGGGACCGTTGAGGTGATACTGCTCGATCCAGCCGAGCTTCTCGCGATGCGGGCAGTCGGAGAGAACGGAAACCATGTTCGAACGCTGCGCCCAGCGCACCAGATCGCGAATGCGGTTGAGCAACGGATTCGAGGTCTCGAACTCCCCAAGCGGTTTCGCGATGGCGTGAACGACCGCCATTTCTAGCGAGACAACCGTCGGCAATTTCGCCGGATCCCCCGGACGCGGAACAGCCGCGATCGTCGGGCGACGTTTGAGATCTTCTGCCGGTACGAAATGCGGCAGCTCCGACTCGTCGCGAAACGTCTCCACCTTCAGGAAGCGGCAGCCGATGTAGTAGAACTGGGGAAACCACTCCTCCTCACCGTCAGTCGCCTTCGTGTACTGCCACCACGCATTGCCACGATTTTTCCCGTCAAAAGTGTTTCGGTTGATCGTGCCGTCCTCGTGGACGACTTCCGACGGCGTGAGCCGCACGATCGATCCCGCCGGTCCGCTCACGCGCAAACGCGGCATGTGCGACGCGTTCTGCCCAAAATCATGAACCACGGTCCCATCGGAAAACGTTTTCGCCGCGACGCTCTTGTGAACATCGATCACACGCAGCGGCTCGCTGCCGACGCCATGTCCGCGCAACTGCCCCGCCGGGCGCAGCAACACCACCGCGCGCTTCCAGTCCTTCGCCGCCGCGAAACCCGGCTCCGCCCAGCCCTTCGGCGCGAGACGCGCGTCATAATCCTCACCGGCGAAAATGTGTCCGACCGTGATCGGCCCGGATTTGAACCTCCACTCATCATTCGTCCCGACTTCCTCGACCGTGCCGTCTTCGTATTCGAGCCGCAGATGCATGATCGCGCGCAACGGCCCAAACGAGCCGGTCAGCTTCGTGAAGCGATCGCGGTGCGCGAGATTGTAGAACCCGTTGCCGAGCACGAAGCCCGCCGCATTCGCGCCAGGCCGCAGCAGCGCAGTCACGTCGTGCGTGTTGTAGAGCACCGTGACGTTGTAGTTCGTCCAGCCCGGCGAGAGCAGATCGTCGCTCACCTTCTTGCCGTTGAAAAACAGTTCGTACTGCCCCAGCCCCGTCGCGTGGACGAGCGCGCGCTTCAAGCCCGGCTTCACGCTGAACGCTCCGCGCAACATCAAAGACTCCGTGGCGGCGGGCGATGCGATCCACGACGCTTTCCACTCTTCCTTCGTGAGAATGCCCATCGTCCAATGCGCAGGCTCGCTCCACGCGGAGGGTTTTCCATCGCGATCCCACGAGCGCACTTTCCAGAAAACCGTCTGCGACGAGACAAGCGCCTTGCCGCCGTAGCTGACGAACGTCGTCCGATCGTTCGCCACGCGTCCGCTGTCCCAAAGATCACCGTCATCGCGTGCGAGCGTCGCCTCGCTCGAAGCGGCAAGGATCTGCCACGCAGTTTGTTTCTGCCCTCGCGCCGTACTCTCGATTTTCCAGAAGAGCCGCGGTTGCGCCGCGTCGATGCCGAGCGGATTCACCGCGTACTCCGTCCGAAGCGCAGCAACTTTGAAATCGCTGCCCGCCGTCGCGACCTCGGCCGCCGTCATCCGAATCAGTGAAAACGAAACGGCCATGCATCCGAGGCCGGCGAGAAAAGCAAAAGGAGGGAAACGCATGGCGAAAAAAAACCTGCGCCCGTTTTCACAGGCGCAGGAGGTTAAACAATACGGGTTAGAACTTGTACGTTGCCGACAAGAAGTAGGCGCGAGGAGGGATGGGCACGATCATGAAGGTCGTGTTGGCGTTCGCAGGACGCGTCGTGAAATTCTGGCGGTTGAACTGGCTGCTCGCGTCACCGTAACCGGCCCAGTTGAGCACACCGTCGCCATCGAAGACGTTGTTCACATTAAAGCTGACCGAGAACCGGTCGCTGAACGCCCAGCTCAGGAAGAGATCGGTCTGATCGTAGGCGGGCAGTTCGAACATATTGGCGATGTTCGCAGGACGCGCGCCCATGTATTTCCACGAGACGTTACCGGTGAATCTGCCGCGCTGGTACTGCGGGGTGAGGTTCACGATCCAGTCCGGGTTGTTGTCGGCATCCTGGCCGCCGATATCGACGATGAAGTCATCGCCAGGACCGTTGCTGCCGAGATTCCAGAACTTCCAGGTCGTCGCTTCGGCCTGCTGCCAGGTCGCTACGGCACGGACACTGAAATGCTCCGTGAACGCGTAATTCGTTTCGAGCTCCACACCGTAGGTCTCGACCGAGCTGTAGAGAGGCTGTAGCGAGTACGTGGTGTTATCCGTGTTGGTGCCGGTGATGGGCGTATTGATGATATCACCCAGCTTGCTGTAGAACGGCGTGATCACCGCGTTGAACGCGCCGCCGCGAAGCTTGTAGCCGACCTCCCACTGCTCCACTTTTTGCGGCACGGTGGCGAAATTGCGGATCGCGAAAGCATTCGTCAGGCCGATGAAGAACGAGAGGTCAGGCGCTTTTTCGCCATTGGTGTAGCGGAGGTACACCGAGTTATTGGGATTGATCGTGTAGTTCAACGCACCGGACAACGAGAGTGTGTCGAGATTACGGTCATAGACCCAGTTGGTCGCGTTGCGGGTGCTGATACGATTGTCGAAGATCGTGAGCGGATTGCCGTCGGCACCGCCGTTGGCCGGATTGAGCGTGCTGTTGGCCTGGCCGGTGTTGTTCAGACCGCTGACTTCGAGATACTCGTAGCGAGCGCCCCAATCGAGCGTGAGGCTCTTGTTGATCTCCCAGTTGTGGCCGAAGAATGCCGACGTCTGCTTCTGGACTGCCTCGTTGAGCGTGTAACCAGAACCCTCTGCGGAGAAACCGTAAGGATTGGTGATCTGGAGCGTCTGGCCCGCGCCGTAAGGACTGCCCGCGGCGGTGATGAGCGTGATGTCCATCGGAGTCGGATTACTGGTCACCGTGGAGACACTGCGGCCGGCCGTGGTGTTGAAGTTATAGGCATCCGAATAAGCGAAAAAGCTGCCGCCCGTGAACAGGTGGCTGCCGACGCGCTTGTTGACCGTGAACTGGTTCATCAGCTCCTTGGCCCAGCGGTCGAAAACGAGGGCGTTGTTGGACCACACGGCGCCATTCACGAGATCCTGGCGGGGCAGGTTGTTTTCCAACACGGTAAGACCGCTCGAACCCGCGCCACCGGAACCGTTATTGGTGCCGGCTGACTGGATACGAGCCATGATCTGGCCGTTCGTGCGGTCCTTGAAGATCCACTCGCCCGCTGGCACCACGCCACCGGTAAGCATGTTCAAATTGCTGAAGAGCGAACCGCGTGTGATGTCACGAAGCGCGACGCTGGCGCTCGTGTTCCACTGCGTGTTGCTGTCGCTCACCTTGAAGTTGTTGCTTATGATCCAGCCGCCAAAATCGTGCGTCCAATCCGCGCCGATCGATTTCTGCACGGAGTGCGCGAGGCTCTCAGGATCGAAGGTACGCTTCAGTCCCGGGGCTTCCGCGACATAGGAGAACTTGCCCGGGCGGTGAAGGTTCGTAGCACTTTGGTCGATCCCGCCGGCAACGCGCGGATCGTTGAAATCGTTGGCCGGGTAGAACTCGAACCAGCCGTTAACGTCGTTGAGGTACTTCGCGTAAAACGTCACCGAGCCCTTACCATAATCTTTGCGAACGTTCAGTTTGATCTGACCGCCATCGTTCATGCTGTAGCCGGGATTACGCGCGCCGTCAGACTTGCGATAGAAACCGCCGATGCTGTACGTCGTGCCCAAGGGACCGGCGCCACCGACCAGGATGTCGGTGCGGTAGTAAGGATTCTCCTCACCTTCCAAGCCGAAGCGCGTGCGCACTTCACCGCCGTAGGTGTCGGTGCCCTTGCGGCTGATATAGTTGAAAACACCGCCGGGCGCATTGGCCGACGTAATCGAGGCACTGCCGCCGCGCACCGCTTCGACGCGCTCGGTCGTCACGTCTGCGCGCAAAAAATAATCCGGGCCCCAGTTGCTGTAACCCACATTGGTCAGCGGGAGGCCGTCCTCCTGCATCGACACATAATAATAACCCATGTCGGCGTTGCTCGCGTTGGCAGAAACGCCGCGCGAATAAACGATGCTGCGGATTTCGCCGAGGGATGAATTCACGTACACGCTCGGCACGTTCAGCAAAAGATCGGCCGCGCTGTTGGGCACCAGCTTCGCGAGCTGCGCCGTGTTCACCGTCGAGACCGAGGCGGTGACATCCATCTTCTTCGTGCGCGTGAACACGCCCGTGACGACGAACTCTGCGAGCTCGATGGTTTCGTCTTTGGAAATCGCGTTCGCATCCGCAGCCGCTTGCGGGACTGCCTGCCCGGGAGCGACTGGCACGCCGCCCGCGCTCTGCTTCGAGGGATCGACCTCGATCGCGATGGAGCCGGTTTTCTCATCCTGGAAAACCGTGAGGCTCGTGCCCGCGAGCATCGTCGCGAGCGCTTCGCGCACCGTAAGCTCGCCCTGCACGGCGTTGGTCTTGATGCCGGCGACCGACTTCGTCGAAAAGATGATCTCCCGCTGCGCCTGTTGCGCGAAGGATTTCAACGTTTGCGCCGCTTCTCCGGCAGGCAGATCGAATTTTATTTTGGTCTCAGTCGCCGCCGAGAGCGATGTCGCACTCAGCAACGCAAACAGCCCGAGGGCTGGAACAGGCGTGATGATTTTAGACGCGCACAGGAACATCCAGGGCCGGGAAAGGCGCCGCACAGGAGTAGTCATTCGTTGGGTAGGGGGTTCGTTACTTGGGATGCGCGCACCGGCGCAAATCCTCTAAATAAATTTTTCAAAAACTGCGCGGCCGGTTTCACACGGCTGATTTTCACCGCGCCTGGCGGGCAGTCGGCGGCACGATCATCGCGCTCGCGCCGGTCAGCGCCGCCGCTTGCGCAGCGTCACCACATTCCCGTTGCGCTCCGCATCCACGCCGAAACCGCCTTCGAGCAGCCGGATGAAGCTCTCGATATTATCCGAACGCAGCGACGCGCTGACCTCGGTGTCGGCGAGCTTCGCATCGTCGATGACCATGCGGATGGGCGCGTTCCTGCGGTTGAATTCATCCACGACCGCCGAGAGACGCGCGTTGGTGAAATCGAGCAGCCGCGAATGCCAGGCGAGTTTCTCGTCGAGGTGGTCCACCCCGATTTTGGCCACGGAGATCGGTGCCTTGCCCGGCTGCATCGGCACCAGCGCGAGTTCGCCTGCCACCACGAGCGGCGCGGCCGCGGAGTCGTCTGGCGATGCCGCAATCCCGTCAGCTTCGACCGCCTGCGACTGCACACGGACTTTTCCTTCAGTCACGATCAACTCTACCGCTTCCGATTCGCGGCGTACATTAAACGCCGTGCCGACCGCGCGAAACTGCACGTCGCCCGTGATCACGATGAACGGACGTGCCGGGTTTTTCGCCACGCGAAACATCGCCTCGCCGCGCTCCAGCCGCACCTTGCGCTCGGTCGCAGTGTACAGCACAGCCACCTCGGCATCGCGGTTCAGCTCAATCACCGTGCCATCGTCGAGTGTGCGCCGCTCGATCGCCGCGATCTGCGCCGGCACGACCGCGGGCACCGCGGCAGGCGCATCGGAGGGGGACGGGCGCAGCAAAAAAAATCCAAACACGACCGCCGCTGCCGCCGCGAGCGCCACCTCGGCCGACCAAAACCACGGACGTCTCCGCTTCAGGCTCCTCGCCCGCTCCGGTTGCGGCGCGAGCAGATCGCGATTGGGCCGGAGCGTGTGCTCGGGCCGCCAGTCCGCGAGCATGTTAAGCCGCGTCCAATTGGCCATTTGCCGGTCGAGTTCCTGGGAGTGACCCGCTTCCGCCATGTACCATTGCAGGAAATCATCCTGCTCGGTCGCGGTGAGTCCGCGCTCCAGGCGCATCACCCAGAGCGCTGCTTCCGTTTCGATTTTTTCCGGCGTCTTCATCGTCTCATCATCGTCCAGGCGCTCACGCCTGCGGACGGTATCTCCTGAAAAATTGCCCGATCTTCTTCAACCCGATCGCCGCCTGGATCTCCACCGTATGCTCCGCGATGCCGAGCTCGGCCGCCGTCTCCTTCTGCGAAAGCCCATAGATCTTCCGCAGCGTGAGGATCTGCCGGCAACGGGTCGGGAGTGATTGGATCGCTTCGGTGAGCATTTCGAGTTCTTGGGCGCGGGCGACGGCGTGCGGCACATCTGCGTCCTCATCTAAGATGCCGGAGCAGTCGATTTCCGCTAAGGAATCTTCCTTCGCCACCTTGCTGTGCCGCACCCGCATCAGCGCCAGATTCCGCGCGATCACGAAAAGATAGGCCTTCGGCGAACGCACTTCCGCGTCCGTCCGAGCGCGCAACACCCGCACAAACGCCTCCTGCACGATATCGTCCACATCCTGCCCGCTGGGAAACTGGCTCGTCAGCCACGCGCGCAGTTGGGGTTCGTGTGGCTGCAAGTTGGCGGAAAACCAACGCGCTACCTCTGGGTCTTGGGGTGGCATCGAAAACGTCTGACGCGCACTTCAACCAACCGATGCGCTCAAGTCCGCAGCAAAAACAAAATTTCCAAAGAAAAATTCCTAGAGGAAATCCCCTCCCCGCGCATCCGCCGCTTCTGGCCCATCCTGAAAATCCCGTTAATCCCATCTAAAACTCCGGCACCCACCCGCGCCGCCTTTCCATCCACGCCCCGCACTTTCAGCTTCCCGCCCTTCGCCCTTCACCCTCAGCCTTTCGCCTCCCACATGTCCGATCTCATCGTCAACGGCGGCAAGCCGCTCTCAGGCACCATCACGCCCTCCGGCAATAAAAACTCTGCGCTGCCCATCGTCTGCGCCACTCTCCTCACCGACGAGCCGGTTCACCTGACCAACGTCCCCGACATCACCGATCTCAACAAGATCGTGAAGTTCATGACCGACCACGGCTCCAAAATCTCCTGGGACCGCACCACCGGCGAGATGCACGTCGACCACTCCGGTTTCCAGAGCGAACTCGTCAGCAACGAGCTCCCGCAGGACATGCGCTCGACCGTCTTGCTTTATCCGGCGCTCCTCCGCCGCCTCAAAAAAATCACCATCAACGCCACCGCCAAAGGCTGCTCCCTCGGCGTCCGCGAGATCGACCCGCACCTCGAAATCTTCTCCAAACTCGGCGCCGTGATCGACGCCGGTGAGCCCCTCGTCATCGCACTCCCCGGCGGTTTCACCGGCAACCGCCATTGGTGCGACTACATGTCCGTCACCGTCACGGAAAATTTCCTGATGGCCGCGTCCGTCGCCAAAGGCACCTCGACTCTCATCAACGCCGCGAGCGAACCACACGTCCAGGACCTCTGCGCCGCGCTCACCGCGATGGGCGCGAAGATCGACGGCATCGGCACCAGCATGCTCCGCGTCGAAGGCGTGGAAAAACTCCACGGCTGCAAAGCCTCCATCGCGACCGACTACCACGAAGTCGTCACCTTCCTCGCCCTCGGCGCCATCACCGGCGGCGAGATCCGCGTGAAAAATTCCCTCCCACACCACTTCGACCTCATCGTTCGCGCCTTCGCGAAACTCGGTGTGATCGTCGAACACGAAGGCGACACCGCCATCGTCCGCCGCAACCAGTCGCTCATCATCGAGCAACCCTTCACGTCCAATCTACTCACGAAAATCGAAGCCGCCCCCTGGCCGTATTTCTCCGTCGATCTCCTCCCGCTGATGATCGCGCTCAGCACCCGCGCCACCGGCACGATCCACTTCTGGAATAAGGTCTACGAAAACGGCTTTTCCTGGATGCCCGAGCTCGCGAAATTCGGCGCCCACGTCCTCGTCAGCGACCCGCACCGCGTAAATGTTTTCGGCTCCCGCCCGCTCCGCCCCGCCGTCGTCGATGCGCCCTACGTGATCCGCGCCGCCATCGCGTTGTACATGGTCGCCGCGAGCATCCCCGGCCGCAGCGTCGTGAAAAACGCCGACACCATCAAACGCGCCCACCCCCGCTTCGTCGAAAACCTCCGCGCCCTCGGCGCCGACGTGGAATGGAAGTGAGCTTGCGCCGTCTCTTCTCAGAGGTAGTTTCCTCACAGTGAGCATCAAGGAACAGGCCATCCGCTTGGTTGAGTCCATGCCGGACAACGTGACATGGGCGCAGGCGCTTGAACGCATTCAGATTGCCGCCGCACTCTCCCGCGCTGAAGCCGAAATCGATTCCGGACGCTTCGCCACCCAAGACCAAGTCGAAGCTCATATCGATTCATGCCTGCGCAAGTTATCTGGGCCCTCAGCAGCCTAGCCGACCTCACCGCCATCGTCAGCTTGATCGCTGCCGATAACCCGGCGGCAGCCCAACGAGTCGCCGCTCAAATCCGGGAGCGAACCCGCCAGCTCGAATCATTTCCTCTGAGCGGTCCTCACTACGACTTCACGCCCACTGGCGAAGTCCGTGAGCTGGTTGTACCGCCTTACCGCATCTTCTATCGCGTCACAGACGACGGCAAAACCGTGAGAATACTCCGCATCTGGCATTCCGCTCGCGGCACACCCGATATCCCGCGAGTTTAGTTCTCTTCATTCTATCTGCCGATCTTCGCTCCGCCTTAGCGCCTTCGCCTCTTTGCGATTCAAATAATCCGCCATGCCCGCTCCTGACTCCTCAGCCGCCAAATCTTCCAGCAAAGACAAAGGCCTGAACTACCTCACGACCACGCTCACCGCGCCCGTCTCCCCCGTCGAAGCCGCGCTGCGCCCGCTCTCCTTCGCCGACTTCACCGGCCAGCCCAAAACCGTCGAACGCCTCCAAGTCATGGTCGGCGCCGCCAAACGCCGCGGCGAAGCCCTCAACCACATTCTCCTCAGCGGACCGCCCGGCCTCGGCAAAACCACGCTCGCCTTCATCCTAGGCAACGAACTCGGCAAAGCCGTTCGCGTCACCTCCGGCCCCGTCATCGAAAAAGCCGGCGACCTCGCCGGACTCCTCACCAACCTCGAAGAAGGCGACATCCTCTTCATCGACGAAATCCACCGCATCCCGAAAACCGTCGAAGAGTACCTCTACTCCGCGATGGAGGATTTCCGCCTCGATATCATGATCGACCAGGGCCCCAACGCCCGCAGCGTCCGCCTCTCGATCCCGAAGTTCACCCTCGTCGGTGCCACCACCCGCGCCGGTCTGCTCACCGCGCCCCTCCGCTCCCGCTTCACACTCCAGACGCGCCTCGACTACTACGACATCCCCACGCTCATGGGCATCGTCCAGCGCAGCTGCGGCCTCCTCAAAGTCTCGATCGACGAAGCCGGTTCCCGCGAAATCGCCGCCCGCTGCCGCGGCACCCCCCGCGTCGCCAACAACCTCATCAACTTCGTCCGCGACTACGCCCAGGAACGCGCCCAAGGCATCATCACCCGCGAAGTCGCCGCCCGCGCCCTCGAACTCCTCGAAATCGACGCCGCCGGCCTCGACGAAATGGACAAACGCATGCTCCGCGTGATGGCCGAAAACTACCGCGGCGGCCCCGTCGGCATGAGCACCATCGCCGTCGCCGTCGGCGAAGAACCCGAGACCCTCGAAGAAGTCCACGAACCCTTCCTCATCCAGGAAGGTTACCTGCAACGTACGCCCCAAGGCCGCATCCTCACGACCAAAGGCTACCACGCCATCGGCCTCAAAGCCGCCGCGGGACAAAGCGGGCAGCAGGGCTCCCTTCTCTAATTCCGAAAATCTCTCAGACGATTCTGATCAACATGCGCTCCCATCTCGCGGCTTTTGGTCTGATGCTATCCAGCGCGGTATTTTCAGAGGCCGATTCTCCGCCTGGCTACAGCCCCGTCGCCGCAAACGAGGACGGCAACATTATCGCGCGAATCGAAGAGATGGATTTTTCCGCGCCTCCCGGGAGTGCCGATGAGAAAGTGCGCATTTCCCTATTCAAATATGATTCTAAGGAGAAGCGCTACGCCCTCTACCGAACCATCCAACACGTTGGTCCAAGCGCGCCAAACCTCATCCTACTCACCCGTAACGCAGAATTTTTGGTAGCGTTCGATTCGTCCGGACAAGTGGGGCGTGGAGAAAGCGTAGTCATCGCCTATACGGGAGAAGGTAAATTTTTGCGGAAGTGGTCTCTTGAGGAGATCCTTTCCAAAGAAGACATCGAAAGCGCTCCAAAGAGTGTTTCATCCACTTGGTGGCGGCGTGAGGCGTATTGTTTCGGAACCGACCAAATGATCGTTCGGGGCCCCGGGGAACGTGAATATAATGTGCGAGCGAGTCCGTACAGCTATGTGCTCGATCTGCATACTCTGGCGTGGAGGAAAGTTCGTTAGAACCTAACTGGTAGTTTAAGCGAGAGCCGACCCTTCCCGTTCTGCACTCTTCGCGCGCTCTGCGATTCAAAACCAAACGCGCCCGAACACACAGCCCTCCTTCGCGCTCCTTGCGGCCTTCGTGTTCAATTGCTTTCTCTCCGTGTCCTCCGCGCCTCTGCGGTGAAATATTCTGAAGCGTTCTGCGCCGACAACACGCTACTTCGCCCGCTTCAAAAACTTCGCCACGGCCTGGCTGCGGGAGTTCACATGCAGCTTCTCGTACATGCGGCGCACATAGGTATCAATCGTCGTCACGCTCACGCCGAGCTGGTCGGCGATTTCCTTGTAGAGATAGCCGTTGGCCAGCAGCTCCAGCACGGACATTTCCCGCGGTGAAAGCACTTCCATGCCTGAGCGCGGCGCGGGCTGCGTGAACGACTGCACGACTTTGCGCGCGATCGAGCAGCTCATCGGTGAACCGCCAACGGCGATCTGCTTGATGGCGGCGAGAAGCTCGGAACGCCGCGTGCCCTTGAGCAGATAACCCGTCGCCCCTGCCGAAAGCGCGTCGAAAATGTGATTCGCGTCGGCGTAGATCGTGAGCATCAAAAACTGCGTGTCCGGCAGCTTCGGCTTCAACGTGCGCACGCATTCGATGCCGTTGATCAGCGGCACGTTGATGTCAGTCAGGACGACATCGGGTTTTTCCTTCGGCAGATTCTCGATCGCGGACTCGGTGTTCGGATGCTCGCTGACAAACTCCAGCGTGCTGGTTTCCAAGATGAGTTCTTTGAGGATCTGCCGGGTGGGGGCATCATCATCGACGATGGAGACACGAAGTTTCATGGCGTGGACGCTGACTGTGAGAGACGGGCGGTGAGCGTGACAACCGTGCCCTGCGGCGTGGCGCGTGCAAAGGTCGCATCACCACCGAGCATCCGCATCCGCGAATGCATGTTTTTCAGCCCGTTGCGGTGCGACGTCGCCTCGATCCCGTCGGGAAGCCCTATGCCGTTGTCCGCGATGGTGATCGTGAGCGTGTGATCGGCGGCGATCACCTCGATCGAAACATCCGTGGCCTGCGCATGCTTAACGACGTTGTTCAGCGCTTCTTTGCAGCTGAGGAAAAGGTGATGCCGGAATTGAGTCGTGAGCGCGTGATGCGGCAGCGACTTCGGAATCTTCACACGACAGCGCAGGCCGGCGTCGGAGCAATAACTCTGCGCATACTCCGCGAGGTAGTTCGCGACACTTTCGAGATCATCGTTGGACGGATTCACCGCCCACACGATCTCGTCCATCGACTGGATGAGATCGCCCACAATGTCGTAGATACGGTCGAGCTGTGACTTCGCTTTATCATGACCGGACTGCGTGAGCAGACTGATGCGCGTGAGCCCGGCGCCGAGATCATCGTGAATATTCTCCGCGATGCGCGTGCGCTCCCGTTCCAGCGCGCGCTCACTCTCCAACTTCGCAAGCTTTTCAATCAACCGCCGATGCGAGACGTGGCGGACCACCACCACGACCACACCCACCGCGAGTGCAGCGGTAAACAAACGAAACCAGAGCGTCTGCCACCACGCCGCCTGCACTTCCACCGTGATCGAATCTGCCGACTCCGCGCCGGGCACGCCGGCGAGAAGCGCCGCGACTTCGAAACGATATTTTCCCGGAGGCAGCCGCGTGTACTTCGCCGCGCCTTCGCGTTCGTTCTCCTGCCAGTCGTCATCGTAACCCGTCAGCCGGTGCCGCATGCGCACACGCTCCGGCACCGAAAGATTGGGCGCCGAATAACGCAGCTCGAGAGCGCGCGGATTGGGCGCGAGACGCGTGACGGGCGACGCGGCCAGCGGGTGCTCGTCGACCCACACGCCGGTGATTTTCACGCGTGGACGTTCAGGCGCGCTCGTTTCCTTTTCGGGATCGATGGCCACCACACCCTGCCGCGTCGCGAACCACAGACGTCCGTCCTTTGTCTTGGTGACCGCCGGCTGATAATCCGCCGAGCACGTGGCTTCGTTCAGCCCTTCGTCCGGCCCGACCGTCACCGGATAAATGCGTGGCAGTTCTCCGCGAAAATGTTTTTCGAGCTCGTCGACGCCGACGTGAAAAATCGCCCCGGTCGAGCCGAGCCACAACGCACCGCGATCATCCGCCACGATCTGCGTGATGTTCTCTGAAACAAGTCCCTGCTGCGTGCTGACACCGGAAACACCCTGCGCGTTGAGCCGCAACAAACCGCCCTTCTGCGTCCCGATCCACGCCGTGCCCGCATCGTCGAAGCCGATCGCCTGAATCGCACCGACTTTTCCGGCAAACGCGCGCAGCTCCACGGAGGAAAACGTCCCGCCATTTTCGAGCCGGTGCAGACTCCCGTCATCGCACCCTGCCCAGATCGCTCCGTCCGGCGCTTCCGACAACGTCCGCACGAGCGAAGCGTCGGCGCCGCGCGTGAGATCGAAGCTCACGAACTCACCGTCCCGAAACCGGCAGACACCGCCTGCCGCCAGCGCGAGCCAGAGATCGCCGTTCTTCGCCGTCAACGTAACGCGCGGTGTCGCCCGCCCGGTCAGAAAATCCTGCGTATGCTGCGCTTGGATTTTTCCGCCGTTGATCCGCAGCAAACCATGCGTCGTCGCGGCCCAAATGCCGCCACCTTTCGCAGGGGAAACGGAATACGCGCTGAAATCCTCCCACGCGCGCGTCGGCTCAAACACGGCCAGGCGGGAAGCTGCATCGCGAAACACGATCCCGCCATCGCGATTGGCAAACCAGAGCACGCCATCGTTGTCGCGGCAGAGCGAAAGGCTGCGACGTTCGAGCAAGCCCGCGGAGCGGTCGAACACGTCGAGCACCGCCGCCTTGATGCGCATGATGCCGCTGTTCGCGGTGCCCACCCAGAGATTGCCCGCAACATCTTCGAGAAGCGCGGAAACATCCTCGGGCGCTTCCGCGACGTGGTGGATCTGGTTGTCCGCCGCGAGGCGATGCAGCCCGGCCGAGCGCGTGCCGATCCATAGCTCGCCAGCGGCGTCTTCGAGCAACGCTTGAATGTAGTAAGCGCCGGTCGTCTTGCTGAGTTGCGCGATGGGTTTGAGACGGTCGTTCGACAACTTGGAGACTTCTTCACCGACGATTACCCACGGTCCGTCGGTCCGCGACGACGCGATGCGAACGTGATCTTTTTCGCCCGCGCCGAGCACCGAAGCCGGAACGAGCCGGCCGTTTTCGTAGCGCGCGAGAAACGATCCGCTCGCGATCCACACGCCGCCACGGCTGTCGCGCGCAAACTGGATCGGCTCGTGTTCGCTGAGTCCCGCGCTCGCGTCGAAAACCTCCAGACGGCCCGCCTGTTTGCGGAGTGCGAAGCCGCCTTTGAAACCGATCCACAGCGTGATGTCGTTTTCGAAGAAGAGCGCCTCGATCGGAGTCTGCGCGAAACGTTCGGGCAGCGCGTACGGCGAAAAATCGTCGCCGGAAAGACGCAGCAATCCTCCCAGACGCGGCGCCGCGAGAATGTCGTCGCTGCCCGGAATGCTGGCGAAGGCGGATATGCCGCGGTCGTGAATCGCGGTCTCCGCCGTGTGCGTCATCGCACTGAATTGCCGCCCATCGAAACGCACCACCCCGTTCGGCGTGCCGACGAGCAGATACCCTGAACGGCTGCGGCTAAGCCCGGTGACTTCATTGGTCGGCAGCCCGTTTTGCTGCGTCCACGCGCGGAATGAGAATTCCGATACGCGGGGCCCGGTCGCTGTGGGTTTGGCGCTGGCGAAGCCGATGCCCGCGCAGAGAAACGCGGTCGCGAGACGGACGGCGGAGAGAAGAGAAAAACCAGCGCGCTGGTTTACCGGTTCATTTTTTTTCAGGGGCAACAACATCGACGATGACCCGCTGGTACCGCGTGAGTCGAGGCGCGCCGTGATCGGTCACCGCCAGAATGATGTGCATCTGGCCCGTGCCGGGCGCCATCACCCGTGCGGTCGGAACGGTAAACCACGCCTTGGGCTGGTCGAAATTCTTGATCTCGAGCGGCTGGCCGGAACGCGCGCTGGAGAGCGGGAAGGTGCCTGCTTCATTGTAGTAAAACCACTCGTAAGAAAGGGCGTCGCCATCGGGATCGGTCGTGCCTTCGGCGCTGAGCTCGACGCGTTCGCCGGGCTTCGCGGTGATGCGCGCGGCATGCGCCAGCTTCGGGAGCGGCGGGTGGTTGGCTTCCTTCGGCGCTTTGATGGTCCAATCCATGCGCGCGGCGAAATCGTTTTGGTAAGCCTCGCGCCAGCGCCAGATCGTGGCGTGGTTCGTGTCGTGCCAGCGGCCATCGGCCCCGAGCACTTCGTCATCGGCGTCGGCGTAGATCGGGCGGGTTTCGGGGAAAAGGTGCCACCTCATCGGGCGCGGCGTGTAGAGCTCGTAGCGGCCGCCCCAGCCGCCGAAGTCGGGGCGCTCGGGTTCGTTGAGGCCGTTGGCGATCAGGCCGAGGAAGCTGGGCGTGTCGCCTTCCATCAGGAATTCCCAATGCGGATACTCGGCGCCGAGCGGGCCTTTTTTGCGGACGTTGCGGTCGAGCCACTCGTTGGTGACGAGGGTGAAATCTCCGCCCGGGCAGCGCGCGTGGAAATAGTCGCCGCTGATGCCGCTCCACGTCGCGTGATGGTACGCACCGCCCGCGCTGAAGCCGGGGCTCACGATGTAGAAGAGGCCGGGAAACTCTTTGCGCAGCCACGGGCCGGAATCGTCCTGATCGGAGATGGCGTACACGCGGAGTTTCGCGACGGCTTTGGCGAGCGCCTCGGGCGAACGCGTGGAGCGGATTTTCAAAAGGGATTGCGCGAGGACACTCGGGCCGCCCCAGACGGGAACCCAGAGCGGGCGCGGATCGTCGCGATCGATGGCGCGGATGAGCGCCTCGGAGCCGGCGGAGTCTTTGCCCGCGCCGACGCCTTCCATGCCGTAGATGGGCAGCCCCTCGGTGACGAGCGAGAGGAGCGTTTCGCCGGCGGGAAACCCGGCTTCGTGTTTTTCGAGGTTGTCGCGCACCTTGCCGTAGGCGGCGACGATCTGGCGGATGCGCTGCGGAGCGACGTGGGTTTTCTGGTGTATCGAGGTGATGGCGACGAGGCCCTCAGTGTCGAAGTGGTTCGCGTAAGTCAGGTAGCGCACGAGCGACATGGCGTCGTCGGGCTCGTTCTCGATGTCGGTGAGGACGAAGACGCGGGGCTTTTCAGCCGAGAACGCGGTGAGTGGCGCAACCGAGCTGACGATGAGAAAAAGGAGGAGACGTGTTTTCATGGCTTGGGGGTTTCGCATCGTTCGAGACGGGCGGCGAAGTCGCGGAGGAAGGCTTCGCGGTGGCGGTTGATGGTTTTCACGCCCTGCTCGTTTTTCTCACGCAGGGCCGGATCGGGATCATCGGCCCACCAGTTGGGGAAATTCGGCGACGGTTTGGCAGTCTCGGTCGTTGGCAAAACCGAGGTGAATGCGCCGGTTTGTCCGTCGAGTCCGGGGTGATTGCTGGCGATGCGGTAGGTCCAGGACTTCGTGTCTTTTGGCGAAAACAGAAAATGCCACGCGCCGTCTTTGTCGGGGAAGCCGATGAACTCTTGTTTATCTACGACGAGTTTCGCCTGTACGTCGGCGGGGGCATCGCCTTTTGGGCGATAGATCAGATCGACGATCGCATACGTCTCGACGATGTCTTCGGCCGTCGGTGCGCGATCAAAGGTGTAGCGCGGGCGATCCCACGCGCGGACGAAACTGCCGCCCCAAGACGGGACCGTTGGATTTTCAGGGGTCTTGTTGTTGAGCAGGTAGGTGAGCGAGGGCGTGTCGCCCATTTTCACGGTCTTCGCGATCTCCGCAAAATAATCGCCGAGCGCGCCGCGGCCTTTGATGTGCTCGGTGATGAAGCCGTCGTTGCTCAGGTCGCCGGCTTGGTTTCCGCCCATAAAAAAGCCGCGATAGGTCGAGTTGGCTTCGATGATCCAGAGATCGGGGTGGTCGCGCGCGATGTAGTCGAACGCAGTGGTGGACCATTTTTTGTTTGGGCCACCGATCCAATAGACGCGGAGTTTTGTTTTGATCGACGGATCGTCGTGCAGCGCTTGCGCGAGGTCGTCGATGCCGCCCCAGACGAGCAGCCAGAGCGGACGCGAATCGTCAGCGTGGGCGCGTTGGATGATCCAGTCGGAGCCTTCGGTGCGTTCGCCCCAGCCGCGGAGATCGGCGGAGTCGCTGCCGCCCTGCTTGCTGATGGCGCGCAGTTGATCGGGCGTCGGGTACGACGCGGAGTACGTGCGGAGATTCGGAAAATCCTTCGCGTACACATCAATGAGTTTGAGCAGATGATCCTTTCGGTTTCGTCCGGTGCCCCACGGCGACGCAATCATGCCTTCGAGATCGATGCTGTCGGCGTACACGAGCAAATGAACGAGCGACTGAAAGTCATCGAAGTCCGTGCCGCCGATGTCGGTCGAAACGATGACGCGCGGTTTTGTTGATGGCGTTTCGGCGTGAGCCGACGGAGCGACGAAGACAGCGCAGATGGTGGCGAGGCAGCAGAGGCGGAGGAGCGTTTTCATCAGGAATCGCGGTTGCGGGGGGCGCTGGCCTGATCGATGGCGACGGCGACGAGGATGACGTAACCCTTGATCACATACTGGAGCATCGGCGGGACGTTCAGGAGGAAGAGGCCGTTGTTGAGGACGCCGATGATGAGGCAGCCAAGCACGGTGCCGAAGATCGTGCCGCGCCCGCCGGAGAGCGACGTGCCGCCGATCACGACGGCGGCGATGGCGTCGAGTTCGTAGCTGAGGCCTGCATTGGGCTGTGCGGAGTCAAGACGCGCGGTGACGATGAGGCCCGCGACTCCGGCCAGCGCACCGGCGAGTGTGTACACGGCGATCTTGATGCGGGAGACGCTGAGGCCGGTGAGACGCGCGGCGCGTTCGTTGCCGCCCACAGCGTAGAGATGACGTCCGAAGCGCATGCGTTTTGTCACCACCATGAACAACGCGCCAAACGCCACCATGATCCATACGGGCATCGGCACGCCGAGCCACGCGCCGGTTCCGATGAAACCGAAATCCGCGCCGAGCCCCGTGATCGGAAATCCGCCGGTCCAGAGAAACGCGAGGCCGCGCGCGATGCTCAACATGCCGAGCGTCGCGATGAACGGCGGTAATCGAAAGCGCGTGATCGCGACGCCGTTGTGGAGACCGAGCAGCGCACCGACAAAGACGCCGGCGAGGATCGCGCCCGACGTGGTGAATTGCAGGTGCACGTCCGTGCCCGGAACTGAGAGCCCATTTTTAACGAGACCCGCAGCGATCGCTCCGGAGAAGCCGAGGATCGCACCGACGGAGAGATCGATGCCGCCACTCAAAATCACGAGCGTCATGCCGATCGAGAGGCACATGTTGATCGAGACCTGGCGCAGGATGTTGATCCCGTTGTCCGCTGTCAGAAAATTGGGCGAGAGCAGGCTCAGCGCGACCGTCATGAGGACGAGTGCGATGAGCGAGCGGAGGCGGACGAACTGGCTCGTGAGTTGAGGCGAGAGAGGCATGTCAGGAAGCGAGAGCGGCGCGGTCGGGCAGCGCGGCGTGGAGAACGCGCTCGGGTGTGGCCTCGGCGCGCGTGAATTCGGCGGTCTTGCGGCCCTCGCACATCACGAGGATGCGGTCGGACAGCGCGAGGACTTCGGGCAGCTCCGAAGAAACGACGATCAAGCCGAGGCCGTTGCGGGCGAGTTCGTCGATGAAGGCGTAGATCTCGCGCTTCGCATTCACGTCGATGCCGCGCGTGGGCTCGTCGAGCAGCATGATCTTCGGATCGGTCGCCAGCCACTTCGCGAGGATGACCTTCTGCTGATTGCCGCCGGAGAGATTGACGATGAGCTGATCGAGCGATGGCGTTTTCACGCGGAAGCGATCCACGTAGGGTATCAAATAATCGGATTCTTTCCTGCGGCTGACGAATCCGCCGCGCAAGGTGCGGCGAAGGCTCGCGAGACTGGCGTTGGCCGCGACGCTCATCGGCAGGATCAGTCCGTCGCGTTTGCGATCTTCAGGCGCGAGCGCGAGCCCGGCGCGAATGGCGTCGGCCGGGGAACGAAACGACGCGGGTTTCCCGCCGACGGAAATGTTTCCGTTAGTGCGTCCGGGATGCAGACCGAAAATCGTCTCCAGGAATTCCGTGCGTCCGGCGCCGACGAGCCCGAAGATGCCGAGCACTTCGCGGCGGCGCAGCGTGAGCGAGACGTTGTTCACGAGCAGGCGTCGCCCGGTGGAACCGCTGGTGCTGCCGGCGAGTGAAAGGTTTTCGATCTTCAGAAGTTCCGCGCCGGGCTCGAAGGAGGATTTCTGGAAAACGTCCTTCGATTCGCGGCCCGCCATGAGCTGGACGATGCGCTCGCGGGTGAGTCCTTCGTAAGGGATCTCGCCGACCACGCGGCCGTCGCGCATGATGACGACGTCGTCGCAGAGACGGGCGAGTTCCTCGAACTTGTGCGTGATGTAAACGAGACCGACGTGCTGTTTTTTCAACTCGGCGATGACGTTGAAAAGGACTTCGACCTCGTGGGCGGAGAGCGAGGAGGTCGGCTCGTCGAGGATGAGCACGCGCGCGTTTGCGGAAAGGGCTTTGCCGATTTCCACGAGCTGCTGCTGGCCGACGCGCAGGTCGCCAACGAGCGTGACCGGCGAGACTTTGAGATCGAGGCGGGCGAGAATCGCGGCGGTGTCGGCGTTGAGCCGACGGTAATCGATGAAGCCTGCGGACGTGCGTGGCTCGCGGCCGAGCCAGATGTTTTCGGCGACGTTGAGCCCGGGAACTAGGTTGAGCTCTTGATGAACGATGCCGATGCCGCGTGTCTGGGCGGCGTGCGGGCTGGCGAAACGCACCGATTCTCCATTGCCGAGACTGATCGTGCCGGCGTCGGGCGGGAAGACGCCGGAGAGCACGTTCATGAGCGTGGATTTGCCCGCGCCATTTTCGCCGAGCAGCGCGAGCAACCGGCCCGCGCGAACGCGGATCGAAACGCCGTCGAGCGCGCGAACGCCGGGAAATGTTATTGTGATGCCTGTCGCTTCGAGCAGCACGTCGGTCGATGCCGTCATGGAAGTCATGGCATCACCTCCGCGCTCACGGGAATGAAGGTGAGCAGCGGTCCGTTAGCTGGAAGCGACTCGGGCGCTTCGGCGCAGCCGACGAAACGAATGGTCGCGCCGACGGTCACGGACTTGAGCGCGGGTTGCACGCGTTCTTCGACCAGGCGGTTCAACTCGGCGGAGAGCGCGTTGAACTCAGTGAGGCCCGGAACGTCGTTGACGTCGATGAGGCCAGAACCGTCGCGCACGATGTTGCCGAAAACCGGACCGGTGCGGAGCGCAACGATCACGCCGTCCACGTCGATCAAGAGACGGCTGCGTTCAACGGCGGTGACGCGTCCGCTGCCGCGCAGAAAAACGTAGGCGGCGTTGCCGAGGCCGACGCGACGCGCGTGCGCCTTTAGCGCGGCGGCCGTGTCGTTGTGAAGCGCGGATAAAACCGGGGCCGCTTCCGGCGCTTTCGCCGCCGCCGGCTGGAGTTTTTCGTTCCAGAATTTTTCGGTGAACGCCTTGGGCTCGAAGACTGTGCCTGCGGCTCCAGCCGCTGACGCAATCGAGTGCGCGTTTTTGGAGACGATCCGAAAAGGCGGATAGAGAATCAGCAGCGCGACGAAGATCGCCGCACCCGCCCACACCGGCCAAGGGAAAGCAATGCGGCGCGCGGTCGCAGGATGATCGGAGGAAGAAGCGGGAGCCGACATCAGCTTACTTGCGGCCGTAGTCGCCGAATTTGGCGACGGTGTCGCGGTTCACGAGTTCGACCGCGACAGGCACGCGTTGCGGAAAATTGCGTTCGCCTTTGAAATACCTGTCGGCGTTTTCCGCGGCGGTGCGCGCCATGGTTTTGGGAAACTGCATGACGGTCGCGGTGATTTTTCCCTCGGCGACGGATTTGACGACGTCGTCAGCGCCGTCGAAGCCGAAGACCTTCACCTTGTCAGCTTTGCCCGCGGCGAGGAGCGCCTGATATGCGCCCATGGCCATGGCGTCGTTTCCGCAGAAGACGGCGTTGATGTCGGGGTTGGCTTGGAGGATGGACTCGAGGACTTCGAGCGCCTTCGTGCGGTCAAAGTCGGCGCTTTGCTGAGAGACCATTTTCAAACCGGGATAACGATCGACGACCGAGTGAAAACCCTTTGAGCGATTCCACGTGTTGGTGTCGGCGACAAGGCCGAGGAGTTCGACGTACTTTCCCTCTTCGCCGACCTGATCGACGAAGTACTGACCGAGCGCCACGCAGCCGGAATAGTTATCGGAAAGAACCTGCGACGTCGCGGCGTCGTTGGCCTCGATCTCGCGATCCATGCAGAACACGGGAATGCCGGCGGCTTTCGCGCGGCGGACGTTGGCAATGGAGCCTTTGGCGTCGGTGCAGTTGAAGAGAATCGCGCCGTAGCCGGAGGCCATGATGTTGTCGAAATGCTGCGACTCCTTCGCCGGGTCGTTTTGCGAATCGAACTGCACGGTGTCGTAGCCGAGTTCCTTCGCGCGGTCCTGCGCAGAGTCTGCGAGGACGACGAACCACGGGTTGTTCAACGTGGAGACGACGACGGCGACTTTGCGCGAGGCGGGCGCTTTCGTTTCAGCGGTCGATCCGGCGGGTGTGGAGCGCTTGCATCCGGTAAGCGCGACGGCGGAGAGCAACGAAACCGTTATGAAGAGACGAAGGAATGAAGGGATCATTTTGAGGGCGGGGATGCGGGAGGATAGGAAATTGAACCAACGCCGCAATTGCTGAACCAACCAAGGTGGCAAGAGCGGCGTTGGGATGAAGCAGCCAGAGTTTAGAATCTGGCTGCAAGTGTGAGCGTCAGAGCCGCGCCGCCACCGGTGCCGGTGCGGGTCGCGCGGCCATCGAAGAAGTGCTGGCCTTCCTCGGCCTCGGTTACGTTGCGACCGGCGAGGGAGAGGGTGTAGCGCGGGTTGATGCGGTAGCGGATCTCGGCCTCGTGAACCGTGCGCGCGTCTTTGAATTCATTCGTCACATTATTCAGGAGGACATCGCCAGCGTGGTTGGCGCGAAACGCGACGTACAGTTTGCCCCGGGGAGTTTCGTAGCTGACGCCCCAATTATAGATTTCAGGGGTGATATTTGGCAGACCATTTGTCGCGACCAGGGAATTGGCGGGATTAAATTTGCCCTCGGTCTTCGTGAGCTTCGTGTAGTTTGCGAACACCTCTATGTTGCGAAACCACTCCGGCAGGAAGCGAAGCCGGTAGCGGCCTTCGAGTTCGAATCCTTCAATCTTCGCATCGCGGTTTTCCTGCGTGGTGACCGTGTGATTCGGAGGAACACCGAATGGATCATTCAAACCCGACAGGTAGGTGTTGGTAACGATGTAGTCTTTGACGTCTTTGCTGAACCAGGCGCCTTTCACGGTGCTGGCACCGGTCGGATACCACTCCAGGCTTACGTCGAGGTTGTCAGAGAACGCAGGTCGGAGATTCGGATTCGAAACAGTGGCGGTGTTATTCGCATTGAGGAGGACGCCGGGAATGAGGTTGCCGAAGTTGGGGCGGTTAATCGCCTCCGTGTAGCTGGCACGCGCCTGAAGTTTCTCATCGAAGCGATAGGTGAGATGCAGGTACTTGAACGGATCGGGCGTGTAGCTTTGCGACGTGCGCAAACGGGAGAGGCGGGCAATGACGTCGGCGAGTGTGGCGTTGTTGGGAATCGCGGGCTCTGTGCGGGCACCTTCGCCTTCCGCGTACGTTTCTTCCAGACGAAGTCCGGCGAGCATATCGAGTTTTCCAAACTTCACATTTCCGAGAACATAGTAGCCGAAAATTTCCTCGGAAATGCGCTGGTTGTTGCGGAATGCCTGGGTGTAGGAATTGGGAACGTTTTCGACAAACGCCTGAGGATAGATGGCCGAAAAATCAGCCAGCGCGAAAGGGCTGATCCACGCATCCGGAGGGCGTTCGCCAAACCAGATGTTTGGAGTGTATTCGCGCTCGGCAAACTTCACGATGTTAGCCCCGGCGACCGTATTGTCATCGACAGTGCCCACGATTCCATCTGGACCTGCGTAGCTCCAGGTCTTGCTCGGATTTTGCCGGGAGCGTTCTTGCAGCTGGTAAGACAAACCGCCCTGGACGTAGTAGGGAAAGCGTCCGTCGAAATCACGGCGGACGTTGATCTTCGAAGCAGTGACACGGTCGACCGAGTTACGAGTGCCTACACTGATCGAATTCGCCGTCAGCAGATGGTTCGCGAGGCTGTAGATGTCGGAGCCGGACGTTTGCGTAATCCGTGTCGCCGTGGACCGGCTGGCGTCTTTTTCGAGAATATATCCCACACCGGAGTTTCTCACCGTGATTCCGCCGAACATGCGCGGGAAATAATCATAGTGGTTGGTCGCGCGGGATAACGAGAGATCGTAGTCCATCGTCCAGTTGTCCCAACGGTGTTTCGCACCCGGATTGATGGTCCAGGAGTTACTGTTTTTGTCGCCGAAGGACATGTTCTGCTCCGAGTTGCCGCCGGTCGTCTCAACGCGTTGAGGCGTGGCAGTGCCGACAATCGTGCCGGTGTTGAGACGGAAGAAACGGTTCCGGAACTCATAGTAGTGATCGGTGAACGTGGTGCGCAGGAATGCCGTCGTCCGGTCGTTGACCTTGTAGTCAAAGTTGAGCGAAGCGCCGGTGCGCGTGGTGAAGTTCTGGTGATCCTCGCGCTGGTATTGTGAAACGAAGGTACCCGAGGCGTTCGATGTATAGGTGTTATACGCGGTGCCGCCAAAACCGCTGACATTCATCTGACTGACGCTGACCACGACACCGAGCCGGCCGTCGAGCAGCGTATCGGAGTAAGTAAACGAGCCGCCGGGATGGACCTTGCGCTCGGGTTTTTCGTTGGGGCCGGAACTGCGGCCAAGCGAGAGGTTGTCGGAGTTGGCGGTCACGTTGACCGTGGCGTTGATGCGGCGGCCCTTTTGAAGAAACGCGCTGCGCGTGATCATGTTCACGATGCCACCGGTGGCGTTCGCCGGCATCCAAGGCACGGGCGCTTTGAACACCTCCATGCTCTCGATGTTGTCGATGGTTATCTGATCGAACTCGAAGGCGCGATTCGTCGATGAGCTCGACGCCGCGGCGGCCTGATTGCCGTTGATCATGACCAGATTGGAATTCGCTTCGAGACCGCGGATCGAAACGGTGCGCGGTTCGACACCGGTGTAATCCATCTGAAGGCCCGGCATGAGCTTCAAGAACTCGCCTGGGTTGGCATCGGAAACGACGCCGAACGCATCGGCAGAAACGATGGTGCGCTGCGACTCGGCGTTCTTTTGCTGATGGGTGGCGTAAGCGTTACCCTCGCGCTCGGCGGCAACACGAAATTCGCCGAGATGCATGATCTCTTCGGATTTCAACGCGAGCTGCACCGTGGCGCTTCCGCCCGCAGTAACCTCAACAACCGCAGTTGCAGCTTCGAGATCTGTATAGGAAGCACGCACGGTATGGCTGCCTGCTGGAACACCCGTTAGACGAAAACTGCCATCCGGGGACGACAACGTGGATTGGCTCGAGCCTTCGATCGTGATGGTGGCACGTTCCAAGACTTTCTGGGTGGATTCGTTCACGACCGATCCCGAGATCGAGCCGGTCGCGGCAGACTGGGCGAACGTCGGCACCGTGAGAAACGTCGAAAGTAGCAGTGAGAAAAACCCGACTGTGCGTCGGGCGAAACACGGACGCGACAGGGTCGCATGCGGGCAACGGAGGTGGTTCATTGGGTAGGTAGGGTTGCGCACCGCCGAAAGCAGGCCGGCGCGGGGTTCCCCACCAGACTAACAACTCTTCGTTCAGACGTGGCGTCCTGAAAACTCAGGACAAAACACAGTGCGCGACATCACGCCTTATTCAGTCTTCGCCCCGCCCACCGCTTCGCCCACCAACTCCGCGATCCCCGGCGGCAACTGAATCGTCAGCGCCAGCCGCTGCCCGTCCGTGCTCATCTTTTTCCACGTCTTGCGGATGATATCGACGAACTTCTCCCGCGTGTAGTCCGCGTGCTGCGCCGCGAAATCCGCGATCTCGTTTTCCAAAAACACCAGGCACGCCGCGTCCTCCAGCGCCTGCGTCCCCGCATTCATCTTCAGCCCGCTCTTCGAAACCCACGTCGCGACCTCCGCCGCCTCGGCCTCGCTCACGCCCGCTTTGAGCAACAACTCCTGCGCGCGATCCGCCTGCTTCGTGTAGAGAAACCGCCGCCACATCAGGTATCCGACTTTCCCCTCCGGATAACTCGCCCGTGGCACCGACCACCGTTCCAGATGCTGACAACGCGCCCCCAACCGCAACACCGCCGGCCCGTTCGGCACCAGCTTCGCCACCCACGCCTCCACACGATCCGCATAAACCAACTCCGCCGCCTTCCCCTCCGCCGTCCGCGTTGGATCAGCCGAGTGCGCTTCATCAATCAATTCACGGGCGCGTGCATAAGGACTCAAACTCATCCCGCGAGTCTCCCCATCACCCCAGTCACCGCAAGCCCCGCTCCGTACCTCCGAACTTTGCGCCTTCGCGTCTTTGCGTGAGCCTCTCCGCCTTACTGCAACCGTACGCACACCGATCACTCCATCCACCGCTTCGCGAAATCCTCCCGATCCACCGCCCAAGCCTTCCATCGCCGCGTCCCCTTCGCCGCCTCGACAAGATTGTGCGCCACGATCTTCAAATCGTCCTCGCCCCAAAAATCTCCCGCCTCCTCCGGCTCATGCGCGCGCGCCATCTGAGCCACCTTGCTCAACACCACTCCACTCATCGGCGGAATCTCGCACCCCAGCGTCACCAGCACGCCCTGCAACCGCGACAACACACCCTTCCCGCCCACGCTGTGCTCCGTCACCACGCACGCCGCCGGCTTTCCGAACCACAGCTTCGTGCCCTCGGTCTCTGTCGCATCCTCCAAAAAATTTTGCAGCACGCTGCTCCACGAATCCCAGTGCGTGCCCGTCCCAAAAACCACCGCGTCCGCCCACCCCAGCTCCGCCTTCACCTCTGCGAAACCCCTCGCCCGTTTCTCTCCCACAGCCACGCCGCTCCCACCCGCGCCGTCATCGTCTCCCACCAGCGTCACCACCCGCACCTCCGCCTTCTTCCCACGCACCAGTGCGCCCCGCACCTTCTCCAGTGCCACCGCCGTGTTCCCGGCTTCACCCGACAACGCGGCATTAAGAATCAGGATACGCGGACGCTTCGGCTTCATGGCGTAACCCAAAACCGATCCCGCGCCCGCTGGCGATTCACCGTTTTCCTCACAACGCCCCCGTCCCCACCTCCGCCGTCACCGCCGCGCCCGTTCCCGCCGCCTTCTCCGCCCGCACTGCCAGATGCTTCGCCAGAAACGCCTCCACCGCCGTGTACAACTCCACCTGGTTATCGACTTTCCGAAACCCATGTCCCTCCCCGCGCTCGATCTGCTTCTCGTGCGGCACGCCGTATTTTTTGAGCTCCGCGATCAACGCTTTCGACTGCCCCACGCTCGCGACGATGTCCCCCGTCCCATGCGCCACGAACACCGGGATCTTCACCTTGTCCACATGCTTGATCGGCGAGATTTCCTCGAACACTTCCTTCCGCTTCGCCGGGTCGCCCAGATGCCGCCGAAACACACCGTACCGCCCGCGCAAATAATCGCTCCCCCGCGCGTCCTTCATCAAGCGCTCCCAATCGAACACCCCCGCCACCGTGATCGCGCAGCGATAAAGCCCCGGCTCATGCGCCGCCCCGCTGAGCGCCAGATACCCGCCAAACGATCCGCCCATGATCGCGATGCGATCCGCGTCGATCATCCGCGTCTTGATCACCGCCTTCACCCCGTCCGTCACATCGTCGTGCATCTTCCGAAAATCCCACATGTCCCTTTCGGGAAACCGCCACGCATACCCCGTCGATCCGCGATAGTTCGGCTGGAAAACCGCATACCCCCGGCTCGCCAGAAACTGCACCTCTGCATCCCAGCCCCAGTTGTCGCGCACCCACGGCCCGCCATGCGGCAGCACCACCAGCGGCGCTTTGTTTTCCACCGAGGCGCCCTCCGGCAGCGTCACATACCCCTCGATCTCCCGCCCGTCGCGCGCCTTGTACGTGATCATCTGCATCGGCCGCATCCGCTTCGGATCGATCCACGGCGCCACATTCGCCACCGGCGCGAACGTCTTCGTCTCCAGCTTCACATGGAAATACGCCTCCGGCCGCACATCCGACGACACGCTGATAAAAAACTGCTTCTCCGCCCGGTCGCTCCCTAAAATTCTCACCACCTCCCCCGGAAACGCCTTCCCCAGCGCCCCCTGTATCCGCTCATACCCTTCATCAAACCACACACTCTGCGGCCCCTTCCGCTGATACTGCACCCCCAGGATGCGGTTATCCACTGGATGCCGGTAGATGCGCACACCCGTGAAATCGTACTTCTCGTCCTGAAACAACAGCTCGCCCCGCTCCCCCGTCACCGCGTTCAACCGGTGCAGCGCCCGCGGCTTCCCTTCCTCCCTCGCTCCCAGCGTCAGCAACTCCCCCGGTTCATCGCCCACCCCGATCACGGGCATCTCATCCAGATCCACCGGACTCTGCACCCACTTCGAATCCACATACCGGTGCAACGTCGCCCGCCCATCCTTCGCCGTCAGCGCGAACGCCATCTCTCCCTGCTTGTCCACGATATAGCCCAGCGCAGAGCCGCCCTTGAGATCTGGATACGTCTCCACGATGTCCGCCCGCAGGCCGTCATCCCCGTTCATGAAAAGCGACCCGTCCTTCGAATCCATGCTCCGCCGCGTGTCGATCTTCACCACCCCGCCATCCCCGCCGTCATGCTGCGAACTGTGTTTGATCCACAAGATCGCGTGCAGCGGCTTTTCCTTCGGAAACCCCACCGGCACGACCACGTTCCGCCGTTGCAACACGTACGACTGCGAAAACCGCCCCAGCTCCACCGCGAACAACCCCGTCGAGTACATCTTGTCCTGCGTGATGCTGAAAAGCAGCCGCTTGTCGTTCAGCCACTCGTACGCGTTGATGTCATAGTTGCCGCCCGCCGTCAGCCGCTCCGCCTTCTTCGTCGCCAGATCGAACGCCATCAAATCCAGCCGGTCCGCCTCGCCCGACACGATCGCCGCGAAATGCGTCCCCGCCGGATTCAGCTCCGGATTCGTGAACAACCTCGGCCGGAAAAAATCCACCGCCGGGATCGGCTGATCCGCCGCCACCGGCGTCATCCGCTCCAACGGATTCTCCTTCTTCTTCGCCAGCGCCGGCAGCGCGAGCAGTGACAACGCAACAACAGGGGCAGCTCTCCACAGCCAGGGGTTCATGCCGCCGATCAATCGCCGCCCGCCCGCCCCGCATCAAGCCGATACTCCGCCTCCCCGCTTCCTTCGCGTCCTTCGTTTCCTTCGCGAGACACCCTTCATCCCCTCCGGCCCGCCGCGCAACGGTCGTACAACTCCCGCAACGCCTCCCGCACATTCCCCCGATGCCGCGCGTGCAACCGCCTCGCCTCCTCCGCGCTCACCGTTTCGCCGAGCGCCCCCACCAACTCCCGCAACAACTCCGCCGTCGTTTCACATCTTCTCAAAGTTCCCAACCTCCCCGCCCGATGCGTCGTCACGAGGAGCCCGCCCGCCCGCCGCACACGGTATCGAAAAATCCGCCACGCCACGAATCCCAGCTGCTCCGCCCCATCCACCAGCACCACATCTTCCCCGCCCAGCCCCGCAAAAAACCCCGCGTCGCACACCTCCGGCAGCCGCGAAAACTCCGCACTCAGTCTCACCCAATGCGCCCGCCATCCGTCGCGCTCCAGCCGCACCGCCAGATCCTCCAGCAGCGTCGTCTTCCCCGACCCATGCGCCCCCACCAACGCCCCACGCCTCCCCAGCCGCTCCCACTTCTCCAACAACTCCGCCAACCCGCGCTCATTCAGCCGGTACCGCTCGCGCAACACACGATCCACCGCGAACGGATTATCCTTCGCCCGCACCATCGCGCTCACCCTCCACTCCTCAACGTTTCCCCATCGCCATTCCCACCATTCGCGCCGCCGTTTTCGTGCAGCAAAATCTCCGCTCCATCCGGCGACAGCGTGAACTCCGCCCGCGCCGATCGTTCGCCCGGCTCCGCCACCAGCTCCACCGCCCAGATCAGCGAAATCAACTTCCCCGAAAAGGACCACGGCTGCATCGGCAGCGTAAACGTCAGCTCTCGCTCACCCGCTGCCTCCCTTTTCGCGATCGGCTGCGTCGCGACAATATCCACATCCTCCGTCCCCTTCCCGCGCGTGTACCAGAACAGCCGCACCTCCAGCGCCTCGGGCACGTCAGGCAGTGCCCACAGCGTCGATACGACCAGCGTTTCCCCCGGACGAAAATGCGTCCGGTTGTCCGCGATAAAAATTCCCAGTTCAGACGGCGTGCTCATGTTTCGACTGTTGGATTCGCCTCCGTGTGTGAGGAGGATTTCGGCGCCACGATCGCGACAGCAAACTCCTCGCTGAGATCAGGCCACCAATCGATTTCGCCTTTCACGCGCAGCTCCCAGACCACGCGATTATTGGCCGCCTTGAACGAATGCATCAACCGTCCCGGCAGCCGCAGCGTCGCATGACCCGCTTCCGCCGACGCCAGCCCCGAGGCCGACGCGATCTCCAGCGTCGCGAAAATCTCCTTGTCCGTCCTCGTGTCCGTCCCGCGCCGATACGTCGCCTCCTCTCGGCCTTCCAACCAGAAGCGCACCGACTTCAAACGCTTTGCCCGCCCTTCAAACCGCCAGGTCAGGTCCAGTGTTTCTCCCGGCAGGAACGCTCGCCGGTTCACCGTCAGGCGCGGCACCGGATTCGACAGCTCCATCGCGAACCGCACGATCAGTCCGATCAGGAAAAGCCCGACCGCGACAAACGGCAGCAGGAACAGCGCGAAAAACCATTCGATGAAACCGCCTCGCCCAATGTCCCTCACCACACTCACCACGAAAACCGAGACGATCCCATTCCAGAACACCGCGAAAAACGCGATGCCCACCAGCTTGCCGACGCGCGTCGACGAAGGCACCAGCTCCATCGATCCTTCACGATCCACCGGATACGCAGAGAAATCCTCGGTCTCCGCCGGTCCGCGCGACCAGCGACTCTCCCGCGCACGCAACGCACTCCGTGAATTCGCTGGAGAGTCCTTGGATTTTCGCTGACCAAAAATCGCGAAACAAATGCCACCGCCCCCGATTAAAACGAAAACCAGCGGTATGAATCCAAATCCCCAATCGCGGATTTGGGAACGGTTGATAACCGCCTCCGACGGATTCTTTGGGTTCACATAACAGACCGCCGCCGACCCCGGCCGGTACCGCGCCACAATCGCCTGCTTCGCTTTGCGCCCACTCGAAGAACCCGTCGTGAAATCGTACCGCGTCCCCGTAAACGTGCGTCCCTCCAGCGTGAACGTCTGCGCCTCGAACGTGTACGCATAGCTGATCTCCACGCTGTATGTGGACGAATCACCACTGTGATGGCGCACCTCGCTCGTCAGAATCCGGCAGTTAACCGGCACCCACGAACGCGCCGCCACCACGTTGATCCACGGCTTCAGCGCGAGTGCATAAGTCGCCCCCACCCCAAAGGCCAAAAATACGGTGAAGAACAACCCCAGCACCCAACGCCCCGCCGTGGTGAGTTTGCCCTTCCGCCGCCGACTCGAAATCGGCCCGTCGCCCGCCGACCGGGTCGCGTCCTCGACAGCAGGCGGGCCCGGCTGGCCCTTCACTCGGAGCTTCATTTACTAAACCTAGCCAAGCCATCGCCCGCGATTCACGCCGAAAAGCGCTTCCTCCGCCGCGTCCGCTGTGTTTCGTACGTTTATTGGAAAATAGTTACACACTCGTCACCGGCGGCACCGGCTTCCTTGGGCGCCGCCTCGTCGAACGCCTCCTCACCGAAGGCCGCCGCGTCACCGTGCTCGGCCGCACCCCCGCGCCCGACCTCGCAGCCCGCGGCGTCCGCTTCATCCGCGCCTCCCTCGACGACCCCGCCGCCGTCTCCGCCGCCTGCCAAAACGTGGACACCATCTTCCACGTAGCCGCCAAAGTCGGCGTCTGGGGCCGCTACGACGATTTCTTCCGTATCAACGTCCTGGGCACACGCGCCCTCATCGACGGCGCCCGCCGCCACGGCGTGCGAAACTTCGTCCACACCAGCACCCCCAGCGTCGTGTACAACGGCCGCGCCCTCGGCAACGCCGACGAATCCCTCCCTCTCACCACCGCCTGCCCGAGTCCGTATCCGCTCACCAAAGCCATCGCCGAACGCGAAGTCCTCGCCGCCAATTCGCCCGAACTCCGCACCGTCGCCCTCCGCCCCCACCTCATCTGGGGCGTCGGCGATCCCCACCTCGTCCCCCGCATCCTCGCCCGCGCGCGCGCCGGCCGTCTCCGCATCGTCGGCCCCGGCACCAACCGCGTCGACATGGTCCACGTCGAAAACGCCACCGACGCCCACCTCCTCGCCGAAAAGGCCCTCGATGGCCCCGCCGCCGGTCGCCCTTACTTCATCACCAACGGCGAACCCGTCGTCCTCTGGGACTGGATCAATCAACTCCTCACCGCCCTCGGCGAACCGCCCATCACGCGCCACATTTCCCTCGGCGCCGCATCAGCCATCGGCGCTCTCTGCGAAACCCTCTGGCGCGTTCTCACTCTCCGCAGCGAACCGCCCATGACCCGCTTCATCGCCGCCGAACTCGCCAAAGACCACTGGTTCGACCTCACCGCCGCCCGCCGCGACCTCGGCTACCAGCCACGCCTATCCATGGCCGCCGGCACCGCCGAACTCATCGCATGGTACCGTGCCCAGGCTGGCTGACCAAATCCGCGTCACGCACTCCTCCCTCTTTGCACCACTGACCGTCCCTCCGCCATCCGTTCTCATCTGTGCCATCTGTGGTTAAAAATCCGTCCTCCCTCCTCGCCCCCGCGCTCGCGATGTCCGGCATCGTGCTGCTCTCGAACATCCTCGTGCAGTACCCGATCAACCCATGGCTCACCTGGGGCGCCTTCTCGTATCCAGTCGCCTACTTCGTGACCGACGTCTGCAACCGCGCCGCCGGTCCCTCGCTCGCCCGCCGCGTCGCCTGGATCGGCTTCGGCGTCGGTCTGATTCTCTCCGCCATCCTCGCCCCACCGCGCATCGCCGCCGCGTCCGGCACCGCCTTCATCGTCTCCCAACTCCTCGACGTCGCCATCTTCAACCGCCTCCGCGCAGCGAGTTGGTGGAAAGCCCCCTTCTTCGGCTCCGCTACCGCCTCGATCATCGACACCGCCCTCTTCTTCAGCCTCGC
Source organism: Nibricoccus aquaticus (assembly GCF_002310495.1). Taxonomy (GTDB): domain Bacteria; phylum Verrucomicrobiota; class Verrucomicrobiia; order Opitutales; family Opitutaceae; genus Nibricoccus; species Nibricoccus aquaticus. The sequence continues at coordinate 2,084,149 of NZ_CP023344.1, forward strand.
CTTCGCCGGCACCGGCGAGAGCTGGCTCCACCTCGCCACCGGCGACCTCGCCGTGAAACTCTTCATGGCCCTCGCCCTCCTCCCTCCCTACCGCCTCCTCGTTAAGCGCCTCACGGCTTGATCGCTTCCGCTGGAGATGCGACGCCCCAAAAAAACCCCGCTTGACACTTTCGACTTAATCGTAACTATTCGAGTTACATTAAACCAAACCCATGACTGGAAACTCAAGATTCGCCGTCAGCGTGCACGTGCTGTCGTACCTCGCCTACAAAGGCGGTGCGCAGACCACGTCGGCGGAGATTGCTTCCAGTGTGGACACCAACCCCGTCGTCATCCGCCGTCTCCTCGCCGCCTTCGTCAAAGCCCGCCTCGTCAACACCCAGAAAGGAGCCACCGGCGGCTTCTCTCTCGCGAGCGCCCCGGAAAACATCAGCCTCCTCGATATTTATCGTGCCGTGGAGCCGCAGACCGACCAGGGCCTCAGCCGCCTCGCGCCCAACCACAAATGCCCCGTCGGCGCGCGCATCGAAAACATCCTCAAAGCAACCTTCGCCAAGGCCCAGGCCAGCTTCGAAACCGAACTCGCCAGCGTTTCTATCGCAGACATCAGCCAGCAGCTCAAAGCCATCTGCACCGGCAAACACTGATCCCTTTTTTTGAACCTAAATGTAACCAATTTTGTTACCAAAATTAAATCCACCCACCTATCCAAAAACATCATGAGCACATCCAAATCCACCACTGTCTCCGTTCCCTCCCTCCTCCTCCTCGACGCCAGCCCACGCGGCGAACGTTCCCACAGCCGCAAGCTCGCCCAGGAATATCTCGCGAATTGGCAAGCCGCGCATCCCACCGGCAACTCCGTCACCCGCGACCTCGGCCACGAACCGCCTCCCTTCGTCAACGAAGCCTGGGTCGAAGGCGCCTTCACGCCCGCCGAAGGCCACTCCACCGCCGCCCGCGCCGCCATCCGCGTCTCCGACCGCTACGTCGACGAACTCATCGCCGCCGACGAAGTCGTCATCGCCACGCCCATCTACAACCTGACCATCCCCGCCGTCCTCAAAGCCTGGATCGACCAAATCTCCCGCTACGGCCGCACCTTCACCCGCGGCGAAAACGGTTTCGTCGGCCTGCTCGGCGGCAAACGCGTCCGTATCATCGTCAGCAGCGGCAGCGATTTCCGCCCCGCCAGTCCCGGCGGCGCCTACAACTTCCTCGACGGTTACCTGCGCGCCTTCTTCGGCTTCGTCGGCATCACCGACGTGACTTTCGTCTACGCGCACAGCCTCAACGACGGCAACCCGCTCCGGGAAACCTCGCTCGCCGAAGCCAGCGCCACCGTCCAATCCCTCGCTACCGCGGCTTGAGCCGCTTGATCCCGCTCACACGGCAGCGGTGGGGATCAGCTGCCGTGCACGAGTCTATAACGCGGCGCGTTCCCAAGCTCGCGCTTTTCGTGTTTACAGTGGCCGTGACACCTTCCGCCTTGCGCCCTAAAGCGGCCGTCGTCTTGCATAATGCCCCATGTCTTCAATGACTCCCCTTGCCGTGGCGGCGGCAATCTTGGCTATCACCGGTTCTGCTTACGCTAAACCGCCCCACCCCCTCGACCGGATCAAACCAGTTCCCGAAACCGAGGCGGTCCCTACGCTGGATTTTTATCGGCCTCCTTTGTTTAGAAGCCCGCAGATCAATAGCGCCGGCACCCATTTTGCCGCGCTTTTTTCTGATAACGACGACACTACCAATCTGCTTGTTACAGATATCACGACGGGGAAACTCGAGCCCCTCGGCGCCGGCAGGAACAGCGATGTCGAATCGTTCTACTGGCTCGGCGATCGTCACCTCATGCTATGGCTGACGAAAGAGAAGCGCTACGCCCGGGGCATGTTCGTAGCCCAGCTCTCCCGCCTCTCCGAAGCCTATCAAATCGAAGCATACAACGTTCTTCATGTTATCGGCATTCCGCGTAAAAACCCGCTTCAGCCCGTCGTCTGGTTACGTGCGAATGCGTGGGATAATGGACGCGATTACGGCGTTTTGAAGATTAACGCCAAGCAGGAGATACAGCCGGTAAATGACGGTTGGGGATTGGATAGCAAAAAATTCCCTCATGGGACCACGGCCAGCGTGATTTCCTCTTACGCTATTCCAACGGAGGGCGTGCCTGCTGGCTATACCTGCGACAACCAAGGCGAACTCGCTTTCGCTTATACTCAGGACAAAGGCATTTTCACCATTCACCGTCTGGTGGATCAGAAATGGGTTCCTTGCCCGATCAATCTTGATGAAACCGAAATCGTCGGCAGCGGCGATGTCCCGGGCGAACTCATCGTCACAGTTCCCTCTCAGAATGGGAAACCTCGTGCGCTCCACCGCATGGACTCCGCAACTGGCCAGCTCGGCGAACTTCTTTATCAGGACGATAAATATGATCCGGATGGCGTCTCCTTGTATCGTCATCCGGTCAGCCAGAAAATCATTGGTCTGCAATTTACCCGCTCAGGTCCCCAGACCATCTGGCTCGATGAAAACTATCGAGCACTGCAAAAGCGCCTCAATGCATCGTTTCCAGTACCCAACACAGTCCTGCGTATCATCGGCAGCGATGAGGCCGAAAAACGCTTCGTCGTCGCTGCTCTCAGCGATCGTTGCCCGGTGGCGTACTACCAGATCGACCTCGAAAAAGGGCAGCTCGGCCTGATCAAAAGCACTGCGCCATGGATCGATCCCAAGCGCATGCTGCCTATGCAGACGATGACCTATAAAACCCGCGACGGATTTCGCATTGAGGGCTACCTGACTTTACCCGCCGGCGCCTCCAAAGAAAAACCCGCGCCATTACTCGTGCTTCCACACGGCGGCCCGCAGGCACGCGACGTTTGGGGCTTTAATTCGGAAGTACAATTTTTCGCCAGTCGCGGATACGCCGTTTTCCAGCCAAACTATCGCGGGTCCACGAGCTATCAATGGCAGTTCTCCGGGGATGTAGGATGGGAGTTCACACGCATGCATGACGACGTCACCGATGGCGTGAAGGCACTCTTTAAAACCGGTCTGATCGATTCGCGCCGCGTTGCGATCATGGGCTGGTCATTCGGTGGCTATCTGGCGCTGGCAGGAGCTGTTCAGGAAAAAAATCTTTATCGCTGCGCTGTCGCGCTCGCCGGTGTCTATGATTGGGAGCAGGTGATTCGGGAATCGAAAAACGACGATTACTTCCGCAGCAAGCACGCGATTTTACTTCGGAAACTGGGTAACCCCAAAACCCAACGCGAGTTGTTCGAGGAAATTTCTCCATTGCGACGCGTTAGTCAGATCAAGATCCCCGTCTTTGTCGCTCACGGGAAAGACGACCTGATCGCCGATGTCGCTCAGTCCAAGCGTCTCGTTACGGAATTAGAACGCTACAACATTCCCTTCGAGAAACATTTACTCAGCGGTGAAGGCCACGGGTTCTCGTACTACAAAAATCGCGTTGAAATCGCTGAGGCGATTGAAGCGTTTCTCGCTAAAAACCTAACACCACTCCCTGCGGAGCTCGCGTCTGTAGCCGGGTCCATTCCCTGAGTGCGCAATCGTTACCGGCAGGCACATTACCCCCGCTGCCGCACCGCCTCGAACAGCGTGATGATCGTCGCCATCGCCACGTTCAGCGAATCCGCCTGACCCGCCATCGGGATGCGCACCTGCGCGTCACTCTCCTTCAGCCAGAAATCGCTGAGCCCGTACTGCTCGCTCCCCATCACGATCGCCACCGGCCCGCGCAGATCGGTGTTGGTGTGCAGCTCCTTCGCCGCCGGCGTTGTGGCCACAGCACGGATACCGCGTTCCTTTAGCCACGCGCGCACCGGCCCACTCTCCGCCACGACCACCGGCACTGAAAACAAAACGCCCGTCGATGCCCGCACCACATTGGGGTTAAACAAATCCGTCACCGGATCGCACACGATCAGCGCATCCACGCCCGCCGCATCCGCACTCCGCAAAATCGTCCCGAGATTCCCCGGCTTCTCGATCGCCTCGACCACCAGGAGAAACGGCTGCGGCTTCAGCGCCAGATCCTCCAGCCCGCGCTTCCACTGCGGTGCCACCGCCAGCAACCCATCCGGCCGCTCCCGATAAGCCACTTTCGCAAAAGCCTCCTTCGACAACTCAAACGCCTGCGCCCCCGCCGCCTGCGCTTCAGCGATCAACGCGGGCTCATTCTCCCCCAGAAACCACTCCGGCGAAAAATAAATCTCCTGCAGCTTCACGCCTTTCTCCAACGCCCTTCGCACCTCGCGATAACCCTCCACAAGAAACACGCCCGCCTCATCGCGCGGACGCCGGTCACGCAGCTTCACGAGCTGCTTCACACGCGGATTCTGGAGACTGGTGATTTTTTCGACAAACATCGGAGAGAAAGAACCACAGAGACACAGAGCGCACAGAGACGCTAGCCGGAGTTTTCTGACTCACTCACGCTGAGATGCTGCAGGGCTTTCTTCGCGCCTTCGCGTCTTTGCGTGAACCCCTCCGATCCTTGCTGCTCCTTTGCGTGAGCCTTTTCAGCATTCGCTTCCTCCACACCCCGCCGCCCCGACTTTGCGCTTCCTCTTTCCGCCGCCCCTCTGTGTCCTCTGTGCCTCTGTGGTTAAAAAGAAAAAATTTAACGACCATCCCTTCGCGTATCACGCCGAGATCGAGCTCGAGATCGCCACGCTGACCAACCTCGGCGTCGGCCTCGGCCGCGTTCCTCTCCGCGATCCCGCCACCGGCGAAGATACGCAATGGGTCGTCATGGTCCCCTTCGCGCTCCCCGGCGAACGCGTCCGCGCCCGCGCCTTCCGCAACCACAAGAACTTCACCGAAGCCGATCTCGTCGAAGTCCTCACACCGTCGCCCCACCGCGTCGATCCGCTCTGCCCGCTCTTCGGCCGCTGCGGCGGCTGCCAGTACCAAAATTTCACCTACGCCGAGCAGCTCGCCTGGAAACGCCGCCAGGTCGAAGAGCTCCTCAAGTACATGGCCGGCCTCGAATTCCTCGTCGCCCCCGTCATCGGCTCGCCCAAGGAGTATGGCTACCGCTCCAAAATCACCCCGCACTTCAGCCCGCCGCGCGATCCCGCCGCTCTCTCAACGCTCAACCCTCAACTCTCAGCGTCCGCATTCCCCATCGGCTTTCTCCGCCAGGGCACCCGCTTCGGCCTCCTCGACGTCCCGCAATGCCCGATCGCGACCGATGCCATCAACGAAAAGCTCCCCGAGGTCCGCGCCAAAACCCACGCCCGCGCCGCCGCCGGTGAGTTCAAACGCGATTCCACCCTCCTCCTCCGCCACGCCCAGGAAGGCGTCATCACCGAGTACGACGCCGTCATCCACGAACAAGTCGGCGATCTGAAACTCCACTTCCTCGCCCGCGACTTTTTCCAGAACAACCCCTTCATCCTCCCCGCGTTCACCTCGTACGTCCGCCAGCAGGCCGCTGCCTCCGGCGCGCGTTTCCTCGTCGACGCCTACTGCGGTTCCGGACTCTTCGCCCTCACCGCCGCACCTTCGTTTGAAAAAGTCGCCGGCGTAGAACTCAGCGCCACCTCGATCAACTTCGCCCGCGAAAACGCCACCGCCAACGGCATCGCCAACGCCACCTTCCTCGCCGGCGACGCCTCCGCCATCTTCGCCGGCCTCACCTTTCCCCCGCGCGACACCGTCATCGTCATCGATCCACCGCGCAAAGGTTGCGACGAAAACTTCCTCAACCAGCTCTTCGCCTTCGGCCCCCGCGCCGTCGTGTACGTCTCCTGCGACCCCGCCACACAGATGCGTGACCTCAAGCACTTCACCGCGCACGGCTACACACTCAGCGCCGTGCAGCCCTTCGACCTCTTCCCCCAGACACGCCACCTCGAGTGCGTCGTCACCCTGCACGCCCCCGAAAAGCTGTAGACGGGGTGCCCTTACCCCGCATCTCCGCTGCGCCAGCACGCCCAATCTGGGCAATCTCCCTCAGCACGCGGCAGTTGCCTTGATCAGGCCGCTCGCTAAAAAGTCGTGACCGCTTTCCGCCGCGCTCATGATACCCCTTAGTTCCGAGCCTGCTTCATCCCCCCGCCAACACGAGCCAGACGCCGACGTCTACCGTCTGCTCGCCGAACAAGCCGGCATGGTCGTTTACGACTATGACATCGCCTCCGGCCGCATCGCCTGGTCCGGCGCTACCGCCTCCCTTCTCGGCTACACCCTCGAAGAATTTCAACTCATCGACGTCACCTGCTGGGAGGAAATGATCCACCCCGACGACCGTGCCGAAGCCGTCACCCTGCTAACCTCCGCCATCTCTTCCCAAAAAGCCTACAACACCGTTTACCGCTTCCTCCACAAAAACGGTCACCACATCCACCTCCACGACCGAGGCAGCTTTGTCATCGCCAGCGGCCGTCACCGACTCATCGGCTCGATGATCGACGTCTCCGACAGCCGCCTGCGCGCCCGCGCCCTCACCGGCCTGCTTGAGCGCGTAGTCGTTTCCCCAGGACGCGCCTTCTTCGATCAGCTCGCCCAGGAACTCTACCGCACGCTCGACGCCACCCGCGTCTTCGTCGGCCGCCTCTCCGACGATGCCGACACCATGCTCCCCCTCGCCGTCTGCCACCGCGGCGAAGCGTCGGTGATCGACCCCTACAGACTCGCCGGCAGCCCATCTGCCGCCGTCCTCCACCGCGGCGACGGCCTCCTCTGCTGCTGGGGTAACGCCGCCGAGATTCTCCCCGCCCACAACGCCATGTTCGCCAGCTGGAGCGTCAACACCTACGTCGGCTGCGCCCTCACCTCCCCCACCGGCTACCGCATCGGCGTCCTCAGCGCCATGTTCGCCCGCCCCCCCGCCAAGCGCGAAGCCGTCATCGCCATCCTCCAGCTCTTCGCCGCCCGAGCCGCCGCCGAGATCGAACGCCGCGAAACCGAGTCCGCCCTCCGCTCCAGCGAAGCCCGCTTCCGCTCCCTCTCCGAAAGCTCCCCCGTCGGCGTTTACCAGTTCGACCCCCACGGCAACTGCACCTACGTCAACAAACGCTGGTCCGAGATCACCGGCATCTCCTACAAAGACGCCCTCCACAAAGGCTGGCGCGAAAAACTCCCCCCCGACGAACTCCAGCGCCTCCTGCTCGCGTGGCAGACCTTCACCAGCGGCAACGGCGAGTTCTCGCACAAACTCCGCTTCGCCCACCCAGCCGACGGCTCCACGCGCTGGATACAGTTCCACGCCCGCCGCCTCCTCGCCCCGGGCGGCGAACTCGGCGGCTACGTCGGCACCATCGACGACATCACCGCTGAGATGGAGGCCGAGGCCGAGATCCGCCGCCTCAACGCCTCCCTCGAAGAACGCGTCGCCGAGCGCACCGCCCAGCTCGCCGCCGCCAACGCCGAGCTCGAGGCCTTCAGCTACTCCGTCTCCCACGACCTCCGCAGCCCCCTGCGCGCCATCGACGGCTTCTCCCGCGCCATCGCCGAAGACTACGACGCCGCCCTCGATGATAACGGCCGCGACTACCTCCGCCGCATCCGCGACGCCTCCCAGCGCATGGCCCAGCTCATCGACGACCTCCTCCGCCTCTCCCGCGCCACCCGCACCCAGATGCGCGTCGACACCATCGACCTCGCCGCCCTCGCCCAAAACGTCGCCACCGAACTTCGCCAGGCGGATACACCCGGCCGCCACGTCGAGTTCACCTGCCCCTCCGCTCTCCCCGCCAAGGTTGACCGCGACCTCATGCGCATCGTCCTCGATAACCTCCTCGGCAACGCCTGGAAATACACCCGCCGCCAGCCCTCCCCGAAAATCGAGTTTTCTGTCGCCAACGCCCCCGCCGATTCCCCAGATCAAGGCTGCCTCGTTTATACGATCCGGGACAACGGGGCCGGTTTCGACATGAAGTATGCGGGAAAACTCTTTGCTCCATTTCAGCGATTGCACACCCGTGCCGAATTTGAAGGCACCGGCATCGGCCTCGCCACCGTCCGCCGCATCATCACACGCCACGGCGGCCGCGTCTGGGCCGAGTCCGCCCTGGATCTGGGCACCCAAATCCACTTCACGCTCAAAACGCCCGCATCCTAAAACCGCCCCCTCCCATGCCAGCCCCTTCCCGCAAAATCCTCCTCGTCGAAGACAACCCCGACGACGTCGCCCTCACTCTCCGCGCCTTTAAGAAAAACAGCATCACCAACGAAGTCGTCATCGCCACCGACGGCCAAGAAGCCCTCGACTGGCTCTTCGGCACCGGCGCCCACGCCGGCCGAGACACCTCCGACCTCCCCGCCTTCGTCCTCCTCGACCTCAAACTCCCCAAACTCGACGGCATGGAAGTCCTCCGCGCCATGCGCGCCGACCCCCGCACTGCCCTCCTCCGCGTCATCATGCTCACCACCTCCCGCGAAGAAGGCGACGTCGTCGAAAGCTACTCCCTCGGCGCCACCAGCTACATCCGCAAACCCGTCGACTTCGACGAATTCATCCGCGTCGTCGGCCAGCTCGGCCTCTACTGGCTCATCCTCAACGAACCCGCACCCGGCCGTTAATCCCTCCGATCTTCTCCAACCATGTCCGCCAACCCGCTCCGTCTCCTCCTTGTCGAAGACTCCGACACCGACGAAGCGCTCGTCATCCTCCACCTCACCCGCGGCGGCTTCGATCCCCAAGTCACACGCGTCGAGACCGCCCACGCATTCGAACACGCCCTCTACCACGGCACCTGGGATCTCATCATCGCCGACTATAACCTCCCCACCTTCTCCGGCTTCGACGCCCTCGCCATCTTCCGCCGCAGCGGCCTCGATTTCCCCTTCCTCCTCGTCTCCGGCACCGTCGGCGAAGACGTCGCCGTCCAGGCCATGCGCGGCGGCGCTCAGGATTACCTCCTCAAAGACCACCTCACCCGCCTCGCCCCCGCCGTCATCCGCGAACTCCGCGAAGCCCGCCGCCGCGCCGAACGCCGCGCCGCCGATGCCGCCCTCAAAGACAGCGAACTCCGCTACCGCACCCTCGTCGAAAACTCCCACGACCTCGTCAGCGAGATCGATATCCACGGCCGCGTCCACTACGTCAGCCCCAACCACCTCGCCATCACCGGCTACAGCCAGGCCGAACTCGTCGGCACCAGCATCTTCGAGCGCATCCACACCGACGACCTCGCCCTCGTTCAAGAACAGTTCCAGAAACGCTCCGCCTCCGAGCCCGCCCTCTACCGCTACCGCCACAAAGACGGCGCGTGGCGCTGGTTCGAATCCTCCGGCCGCGCCTTCACCACCGCCGACGGCCGCGAACACGGCGTCATCATCACCCGCGACATCACCGCCAGCATCGAGGCGGATAACATCCGCAAATCCCTCGAAGCCCAGCTCCGCCAGGCGCAAAAAATGGAAGCCATCGGCACCCTCGCCGGCGGCATCGCCCACGATTTCAACAACATCCTCACCGGCATCCTCGGCAACATGGAGCTCGCCGGCCTTGAGCTTCCTCCCGGCCACCCCTCCCGCGCCTTCCTCAAAGACGCCCTCAAAGCCAGCAACCGCGCCCGCGATCTCGTCGCCCAGATCCTCCTCTTCAGCCGCCGCCGCGACCAGCAACGCGTCGTCACCGCCCTCGACCGCGTCCTCAAAGAAGCCCTGGGCCTCCTCCGCGCCTCGCTGCCCTCCACCATCGAGTTCCAGACCGACATCGCCCCCGGCTGCCCCCGCGTTCTGTGCGACGCCACCCAGGTCCACCAGATCGTCATGAACCTCGGCACCAACGCCGCCCACGCCATGCGCGAACGCGGCGGTGTCCTCACCGTCACCCTCGGCCTCTGCGATGCCGACCCCGCCCTCGCCGCCGCCCATCCACAGCTCGCCGCCGGCCGCGCCGTCTGTCTCCGCATTCGTGATACCGGCGTCGGCATGGACGCGCCGACCCGCGAACGCATGTTCGAACCCTTTTTCACCACCAAACCCGCCGGTGAAGGCACCGGTCTCGGCCTCGCCGTCGTCCACGGCATCATGCAAAACCACGACGGCGCCATCACCGTGGACAGCAAGCCCGGCTTCGGCACCGAATTCCGCCTCTACTTCCCCGCCGTCGAAACCGGCGAAGTCGAAACCATCAACGCCCCCATCCAGCCCGTGCGCGGCAACGGCGAACGCATCCTCCTCATCGACGACGAAGCCAGCATCGCCCAGATCGGCGAACGCATGCTCAACAAACTCGGCTACCACGCCACCGCCCTCACCAGCTCCGGCCAGGCCTTCGCCCTGTTTCAGCAATCCCCGCAGTCCTTCGACGCCATCGTCACCGATCTCACCATGCCGGAAATCACCGGCGTGGAACTCGCCCGCCGCATTTTCCTCACGCGGCCCGAACTGCCCGTGATTCTCTCCACCGGCTTCATGCGCTCCCTTGAAATTGATCGCGCACGCAATCTCGGCGTGAAGCATTTCATCGAAAAGCCCTTCACCATCCAGTCCCTCGCCCAGCTCCTCAAAGAAGCCTTGCACGCGAAAAAATGATTCCGGCGTAGGGGCCGACCTCGTGTCGGTCCTCCGTGATTCGACACTCAACAGCCTCACGCGAGGTGAGGCCCTACAGCCAATTTTCTGCCTCAGACCTCCTCCGGCAACGCATCCAGCATCCGCCCCAGCTCGCGCAACTGCGACCAGACCGCCGCCAGCCCGAGGATCATCGGCACAAACCCGCCGATCACACCAGCAGCCCCACCGAGCGCGATCCTCACCGCTGTACACACCAGCCGGATAATCCGGCACGCGATCGCCAGCACCGCCCCCTTGCGAGCCAGCCCGCGCGTGAAAATCCCCACCTCCGCCTCATCCGCCGACACATCGATCAAGATCGCCGCGTCGAAATCCTTCTTCCGCGTGTACCGCGCGCAACACACCGGCGCACTCGCCAGCCCCGGCGCGATTAAAAAATTCACGCCTTCACCCAACGCCCGCGCCGCCTTCCGAAAATAAAACGCCGCCCCGCCCATGAAGTGATGCACCGCCCGCCACATATTCACCGCCACCGTCGAAATCGCCGACCACACGCGCTTCAACAGCTTCCCGATCCACGCCAGCACCCGCCGCACCCCATCGAATAAAATCCCGACGAGGTTCGCCGCCGCCATCTTCAACTCCGCCCAAAGCCCCGGCTTCGCCGCAAGTTCCGTCTCCAGCAACGCCACGACTTCACTCGACGCCGACTCCTTCGCCAATGGCTGCGCCGCCCGCAGTTCGCGCATCCGATTGAGCAGCTCCGGCACCCGCGCAGGAATCGCCGCCGGTGCCGCCGACTTCACGCTCATCCCTTCCGGCGCGAGCTCAGCGAAGAACAAATTGAACTGATCCGCCGTCCGATTCGTCCGCTCCATTTGGCCGCCGCCATGCCGCCCGTGCATCGCTGGTTGTATCAGCTTACTGGAGCCATCCGGCGCCACATCGTAGCCGTGCAGCCACAGCTCGATCTTCGCGAAGCACACCAGAAAATGCTCCGCCCGCGCCCGCATTCTCCGGTCGAGCGCGGCCAGTCGCTCGCCGCAATCCGCCAGCCGGTCCGTCAGCGCATCGTGCCCAAAAAGCAGCCCGGCAAACTCCGGCGTCAGTGCTCCGCTTTCTCCCATATTCGGAATTCCGAGCGCCGCCGCCACCTGCGCAAACGCCACAATCATCTCCGCCCTCGGCTCAAAATCATCCGCCTCCGGCACCGCGCCAAAACCAAACACGCTCAGCCGCAACCGCGCCGCCCGCCCCAACGTCAGGTCCGCACCACTCGCACCAAACCACTCCGCCACCTGGAGCCGCGTCTCGAAGTTAAACAACTCCTGCAACGCATCCCAGGACTCGACCGTGAGCTCGCCCGAACGCTCCGCGAGCACCGCCTCGATCTGGAATTGCCGCAGTGCCGAGCGCACATCGTCGCTCCAAATCCCGCGCGCACCCACGGCCACGTCACTCAACGGATAACCCAGCCGCCGCAAGCGGTCGCGCACCGCCGCGATTCGCGCCGCTTCGTCTTCCGGCGCGATCGCCAGATCCTCACGATCCAGCGTCATCGGCGTGACTTCGCCCGCATCGCACGCCGCGTTGAAATAACGCTCCGCCCCGACGAGTCCATTGAGCGGATCGAGATCGGCCTCGGCCGTGCGAAAAGCGTCGAGTGCTTCGGCGGACATCAACGTGTCCTACGCGCTCACTTCTTCCCCAGAAACCCGCCGATCAGGTCGAGCACGGCGCGACGCGAATCGATCCCGGATTTCACCGCCGCATTGTGCGCGTCGAGAATCCACTGCGGCGGCGCTTCGTCGGCGATGAATGTCCGCACGTCGCTGTCGAAATCGATGACCGTCGCGAGCGCGACCTTGAGCTGACCGCTGCCAGCCGTCGCCTTCGTCATGAGTTTGTCCCACTCGAGATCGTCTTTGACGATGCCCGTGATGTTGCCGCGGAAGGTGATGACTTCGAGTGAACTGAGGTCGACGATCGCGTTCTTGATGGAAGCGACCGCGCCCTCGATGCCGGTGAGTGATTCGTTTTTAGCCATGGAAGGATGGAGATTAAGCTGCGTGACAACGCATAGCCTGTCTTCGCGAAAAGTCAGCTGGTTGTTACGAAGACCTCACCCGCTCGATCACGCTCACTCGTAGCGCGCGCTGCGGCCGAAATAATTCAGCAGCCAGATTTCTTTCCACACGCGGTAACGTCCCTCGTAGGTCATCTTGCCAAAGTCCTCGCGGTCCGCGTGCGGCATCAGAAAACCGAGCTCGGTGTTCACCTGCTCCAGCTCCCGCTGCTGCGCGTTCAGATCATTCAACGGCTCCGTCGTCCACGGCAGCGCCATCTCGCCAGCCTTCGCCAGCCGCGCGCGGTGGCTGGCAAGCAATGTGGCGAGCGAACGCGTCCACGGACGACGCTCCACCAGCCAGTTCTCGGGATAGAAACCGCCGAACGGGAGAAACAGATTATCCGTCACGTAACGGTAGCCGCTCACCGTCTGGGTCGAGAGGCTGCAACACACGGAAATCGCGCCGTTGATCTGCGGGAGAAACGTGATCTGCACACGCGTCGCGGCGCTGGCGTCTTGATAAACGGATACGCGCAAGTGTACGCCCTGGCCGACCTCGGCCTTGAGCGCCTGCACTTGTTTGAAGTTTTGCGCGCGCAGCCAGTCGCGCAGTTTTAGCAATCGCGGATTCGTCGGCCATTCTTCGCCGGAGGTGTTGGCGGTAAACTTCGGAAACAGCGGCAGCGAACTCACACTGAGCGCTTTGATCGCGAGCCAGTTGTAGAGCGTCTCGCCGAGAAACCAGATAAGCAAAAACGCCACCGCCACAGCCCAATACGGCCGGTCGATTAACTCGTAATGCGTGGCGATCAACGCGCCGCCGGTGCCGAAGATGATCCAGCGCAGCCAGCGATTCACGATGGCGAGTACCGGCGAAGCGAGGCGCAGGTTGAGCTGAAAGAGCGCGAACGAGAGGATCGTCGCCGCAAAAATCAGGTAGGTCGGGTCGAACATGGTGGAGGCAAAAAGGGCGGCTGGTCGAAACCAGCCGCCCAAAGGCAAAGAGGATGTGGCTGGCGGCGTGTTAGCTCAGGCGCACCGGCATGATTACGCAGATGAAGCTTTCCAGCGTCTTGAACACGCCGGGACTCACTTCGTCTTTCAGCTCAAAGAAAACCTCGTCCTTCGACAACGCGCGGAGCGGGTCCATGATGAACTGTGGGTTGAACGCGACTTGGAGATCCGGGCCACTGTAGGCGATGGCCATCGATTCGTGCGCCTCGCCGAAGTCGGGGCTTTGCGCGGTGATTTCGAGGAGGTTGCTGGTGACTTTGATCTTCACCGAGTTCGACTTCTCGCTGCACACGAGCGCGGCGCGGTGGACGCACTGCTGGAAGAGTTCGCGCTCCAGCTTGATGCGCTGGTGGGTCTCTTTCGGAATGACCTGATTGTAGTTCGGGTAGTTACCCTCCACGACCTTCGAGTAGAGGTAGATGCTGTCGATCAGGCCGCTGGTGTCCTTGTCGGTGTTGAGCTGGAACGCCGCGCGGCGGTCATTAAACGAGATCTTCAGCTTCTCCCCCTTGTCCAGCATCCGGAGGAGCTCTCCGACCGTTTTAGCGGGCAGGATGATGCTTCCAGCGCTGGCTGCGGGGACGTCGAGCTCCTTGGAAATCAGCGCGAGGCGGCGGCCGTCGGTGGCGACGAGCGAGAGTTTGCCGTCTTTGAAGTTAAAATAGACGCCGTTGAGGATGTAGCGCGTCTCGTCGGTGGACTGCGCGTAGGCGACGCTCTTGAGCATCGCGGTGAGTTCGGCCTGCTCGAGGGTGAAGGACTTCTCGTCGCCGAACTCGGGCAGCGGCGGGAACTCTTCCTTGCCGATGCCCATGATTTTGAAATTGGACCCGCCGGACGCGAGTTTCACCTGGTGATTGGGAGCGCCATCGAAGACGACATCGACGTTGGGCAGCTCGCGGACGATCGTGGCGAGGCGTTTGACCGGAAGAGTGACGGAGCCGGGTTCTTTGACCTCGGCCTTGATTTTGCAGCGGATGCCGAGATCGAGATTGGTCGTCGTGAGGGTGATGTGGTCCTTCTCCGCTTCGATGAGGACGTTGCTCAGGATGGGCATCGTGGCTTTGGAGCCGACGACGTTGAGAACTTGGGCGAGTCCGTTGCTGAAGTGATCGCGATTGATCTTAAATTTCATGTGTTGCTGGAAGGGGTCACTGGCTCAGCGGCGTAAGGAAATTAACAAAGTCTAAATAATACCTAGTTCAATAAGGAATGTTATCAGTATCAGTATGTGCTGTGAAAAAGACTGATAACCGTCCGGTTTTCACTGGAGAAAAGCGTGCTCGGGAAGCTGTGAACAAATGAAAACGCAGGTCGAATAACGGGGCACTTGTTCGCACGGTTAAAGTTGTTGGAAGGTTGCCGGGAAGTTGCTCACACCTTGGGCCCAAAGGGCGGTTGGGTGATGCTCTGGCCGGTGGCGCGGCGCCGCCAGTGACGGACAAGGCCGAAGAAAATGTAGCCGAGGCAGATCACGAGGAAGCCGATCTCTTTGTAGAAAACGAGGAGGCTCACAAGGGCGATGCCGCCGATGAAGGGTTTCATGCGCGTCTGCGTCTGCATACCGAGGTTTTTGCCGCTGGGGTAGCGGATGGTGCTCATCATCAGGAGCGCGATCATCACCATGAGCGGCGGCAGCGCGAGGGCCCAGCGGTTGAGCGATTTGTCGGTCTGCACGATCTCGACCAGAAAAAGCACTGTCGCGGCCACCGTACTGGCGGCGGCAGGGACAGGCAGGCCGATGAAGTCCTTGCTCGATTCTTTCGCAGAGCGATGCAGGAGCGGGTTCGTGATGACGTTGAAGCGGGCCAGGCGCATCGCGGCGCAGAGCAGGTAGATGAAACCGACGCACCAGCCGATGTTGCGGAACCACTCATAGCCCGCAGTCGGCGACAGGATGAAGAAGAACATCATCAATGCCGGTGCTACGCCGAAGGACACGACATCGGCCAGCGAATCAAACTCCGCACCGAAGAGCGATTCGCGCCCACCCATGCGCGCCAGACGGCCATCAAGGGTGTCGAAGGCGGCCGCACCAAAAATGAAGTATACGGCGTAGCGATAGTGGTCGGTGTTGCTGTTGCCCAGGTAAGTGCCGCCAGAAGTCTCCGCCAGGCGCGCCTGGATGCAGTGGATGACGGACATGAAACCGCAGAACAGATTTCCCGCCGTCATCAGATTCGGCAGGAAATAGATGCGGCTGGCGTTTCTGACGTGGTAGGGATCCTCCTGCGGATCGAGTTCGTCGGCCATGGGACGCGTTATTTCGTGAGCGTTTCGAGGTATTTCCAGAACTTCGAGTGCTGCTCGACGAGCTGGTCTTCGGAGACGGGAAGTTTGTTGCGCAGCAGGAAATCCTCGAGGGAGTTCTTGTGCAAAATATAGAGGGTGTGGAGCGTTTCGCCGGTCACTTGGAAGTAGAAGCGAAAATCACCTGCGCGCAGCCGGTAGAGTGTGTGTCCGGCGCGGGCAAAACGCCCGAGCGGCTCGCGTGGATTCGCGAGGTCTTCGGCCCGCAGCCCGCTGATCGGCGAGATCGCGTCGAGCTGCGTGAGTTTATCGAGCTTGTTGAGCTCGCGCATCGCTTGTTCGGAGAAGGTGACTTGGTACATGCCGGTCGGCCTTCACAGCTGTAACCTGAAACCGTGGCAGTCGTCTGAAAAAACTCAGACAGCCACCATTCAACTCAAACGATCTCAGCCATGAAGCCCTCGTCTCTAGCCCCGGCCCTCTTCGCAGCAACGCTATTTCTCATGCCCGCCGTCCACGCCGCCGATGCCGCGCCCGCCGACGAAATGAGCGGCGGCTCCGAAAGCGCCGCCATGAGCAAAACCCAGCAGGCGGAGATCATGAAACGCTTCGACAAAAACAAGGACGGCAAGCTCGACGAGGACGAGAAGGCCGCCGCCAAAGAGTACAACCGCGAGGAAACCAACGGCCGCCAGAACAAGGCTCGCGAAAGACTCGGCAAGAAGGCGCTCGAGAAATTCGACAAGAACGGTGACGGCAAACTCGACGAGGCCGAACGCGCTGAAATGGCCAAGGCCATCGAGACAGATCCGCGTCTGGTGAAACGCTTCGACAAGGACGGCGATGGGAAACTCAACGACGCGGAGAAAGCTGCGGCACGTGAAGCCTTCGCCAAGATGGGCGAGAAACGCGCGGGTAAGAAGGACTGAGCGGGATACTTCCTCGTAGCCGCGTCATTTAAGACGCGGAAGAGACATTGAATTTCAGACCGCGTCTTAAGTGAGGCGGCTACGTTTCGAGCAACGCCTCCTTGCCAGCTCCCGGGTGGAAATCCATGCAGGCGTCATGCGCCTCGCGCCGGTCGCCCGGCTTCTTTTTCTCCTCGGTGTTTTCGCACTGACCGCACCGTTTCGCGGCCTGGCGGCGGAGGCGGGCGGGCGCGTGGTTGAAATCGAGATACCGATCCAGCCAGCGGCTTACGGCACGGCGTTTTTCGACGAGACAGCCCGGGAGTTCGAGAAACTCCGGCCCGGCGTGCGCGTGCGGATCGCGGGCGACATCCGCAATGACGACAAGGTCCAGATTCGCGCGATGGGCGGCGATTTTCCCGACGCGACCGATGCGCGCCTGCTCTACGACACGCTGATCCCGGCGGGCAAAGTCCGCGATCTCGCGCCGTATCTCGACGGACCGAACTGGGAAGGCGATGGCGCGTGGCGGGAGTCGTTTCTGCCGGGAGTGCTGGGTCGGTGGACGCGGACTGACGGCGTTTACGCAGTGCCGTACACGCATGCGGTGTGGGTGGTTTTCTACAACGAAGCGCTCTTCGCGCGGCATGGCTGGACGCCGCCGAAAACGTGGGACGAGTTTTTCTCCCTCAGCGAAAAGGTCCGCGCCACCGGCCTCGCGCCGCTGACGCTGCCCGGCGTGTATATGCGCTACGGTGATGCGTTCTGGCAGGCGGCGCTGTTCAGCCTCGCGGGCGCGGAGGGTTATCGCGCGTACCAGCAACTCGCGCCGGGGATTTTCACCGATCCGCGTTTCGTGCGCGCGGCGGGCGTGCTCCAGCGGATCAGCCGCGAAACGCTGCTCAACGGCTGGGAAGGCATGACGCACACGGCGGCGCAGCAGGCGTTTCTCGATGGGAAATCCGCGATGACGATCAGCGCGACGTGGATGGTGAGCGAGATGCGCGGGAAAATTCCCGACGGGTTTCAGCTCGGCGCGTTTAACATGCCGTCGTTCCCCGACGGAGCGGGTCCGATGGGCGCGGTGCAGGCGCGGAGCGCTTATTTTTTTATGTTCGCGACGGGCGATGCGGAGCGCGAGCGGGCGACGGTGGATTTCTTCCGCTTCCTGACGTCGCGGGAACGCGTGCGGGCATTTGCGCAGCGGTTCGATGCGCCGGTGGCATTGCGCGCGGTGCGACCTGACGACTATGCGTCACCGGCGCTGCGGCAGATCGCGGAGTTCGTCGAGCGCGCGCCTGCTGTCGTGGACGCTGCGCCGCCGGCGAGTGCGGCGTTTTTGAGTTTTGTGTCACAGGGGCTTAACGACGCGCGTTTCCAGCTCATGACCGGGCGCATCACGCCGGAGGAATTTGGAGCGCGGCTCGAACGCGCGGCGAAAGGCGAACGTGAGCGCGCGCGGGAACCGGATCGCGTGGAAGTGAAACACGCGGGCAAGGCGCTCGCGTTGTGTGGGCTCCTGGTGGCGGTGATGTTGTGGCTGGGCTGGCGGGCGCGTGGCGGGCGGAAGACGGAATCGCGGCGTAAAGCAGATCCAGCGGGCGGAGGAGTCGGGCGGCTGCGCGCGCCGCTGGCGGCGGGATTTGTGGGGCCGTCGCTGGTGTTGTTTGGCGCGTTCGTGATCCTGCCCGCGCTGGCCTCGATCACGTGGGCGTTCACGCGTTGGGATGGTTTCACCGGGCAGACGTGGGCGGGGCTTTTGAATTTCAAATGGCTGCTGCTGGAGAGCGACACGTTCTGGTTCGCGCTCAAAAATAACCTCTACCTCATGATCGTGCCGACGCTGGCGGTGGTGCCGATGGCGTTGTTCTTCGCGGCGATGATCCATCGCGGTGTGTGGGGCGGAGGTTTTTTCCGCGCGGTATTTTTGTTTCCCAATCTGCTCGGTGGCATCGCGGCGACGCTGCTCTGGATGAACGCCTATGATCCGCACGGCGGGCTGATCAACGCGGGGCTGGTGAAGATCGGCGTGTGGGCGGGGAGCGAGTGGCTGCAATCGTTTGCCGGATACGCGTGGCTCTCGCAGGCGAATCTCTATCATGCGCTGATCCCGATCTACCTGTGGATGGCGTGCGGCTTTAATCTAGTGCTCTACCTGGCGGCGATGCAGGGGATCAGCCACGAGTTGTACGAAGCGGCGGAGCTGGATGGCGCGTCGGAGTGGCGGCAGTTTTTCTCGATCACGCTGCCGCAGATCCGTGAGGTGCTGGCGATATCGGCGGTATTCATCGTGATCGCGGGGTTGAACACGTTTGAGATGATCTGGTTGCTGACGTCGCAAGATCCGACGAGCGGCACGCATGTGCTGAGCACGCTGATGGTCTCGACGATGTTCAAGGAATTCCAGATCGGCCGGGCGACGGCGATCGCGGTCGTGATGTTCGTCCTCGTGCTGGCGGGCTCGGCGGTGCTGCTGCGGGTGATGCGAAACCGGGAGGAAGGTTGACATGAGCGAAGAGCAGAAAAATTTCTCACGAGGACGCGGCTTTTCGCTTTCGCGCGGGCTCATCTTTGCCGTGCTTTGCGGGTATTTGGTGTGGGTGGTTTATCCGGTGTTCTGGGTGGCGTACTCGTCGCTCAAGCCGGATGCGGAGATTTTTCGGGATGCGTTCGCGTTGCCGTCGGTCGATGCGCTCATGTGGGAGAATTATGCGCGGGCGTGGCGGGAGGCGCGGTTTGGGGATTACTTTTTCAACAGCGTGCTCGTGACGGGAGTTTCAGTCGCGGCGATCGTGCTGCTTGGGGCGATGGCGGCGTATGCGCTGAGCCGGTTTTATCATCCGTTGGGGAAATTCACGTACTGGCTGTTTCTGGCGGGGCTGATGATTCCGGTGCAGTTGAGCATCGTGCCGCTGTTCTTCGAGCTGCGGGCGTTGGGGCTGCTGGATTCGCGGCTGGGGTTGATCCTGGTGTACACGGCTAACGGGCTGCCGTTTGCGATCTTCATCCTCGCGGGGTTTTTCCGGGCACTGCCGGCGTCGCTTTATGAGGCGGCGGTGGTGGATGGGTGCAGCGAGGCGGGGGCGTTCTGGCGGGTGATGCTGCCGCTGGCGCGGCCGGGTCTGGTGACGGTGGGGATTTTCCAGTTCATCGGGATCTGGAAGGAGTATTTTTTCGCGTTCATGTTCACCTCGGGCGGTGGCGAGGGGGCGGCGCGGACGTTGCCGCTGGGGCTGGCGAATCTGTCGCTGACGGCGCAGTACCGGAGTGAATACGGGTCTCTTTTCGCGGGCGTGATCGTGGTCACGATCCCGATTTTGATCCTGTATCTGCTCATGCAGAAGCAGCTGGTGAAGGGGATTACGGCGGGAGCGCTCAAGGGATAAGGCGGCGTGGTTAAATGCACGTTGCCCGATTTGGCATGGGACTCGTTGCACAGTGCATTTTTCCTGGGGTTGTTTTTGAAAAGATTAAACCTTGGCCGCGTGCGGCTTGCATGAGCGCGGCGTTCATCGCCACTGTGGCGGCACATTTTTTTCTCATGCGGCTGCTTCACTTTTTGAACACATGCACGGCGGATGGTCATGCGAGTTGCGCGGTCGCGGGGGCG
The DNA here is from genome assembly GCF_002310495.1 of Nibricoccus aquaticus. Lineage (GTDB taxonomy): Bacteria > Verrucomicrobiota > Verrucomicrobiia > Opitutales > Opitutaceae > Nibricoccus > Nibricoccus aquaticus. The sequence goes on from NZ_CP023344.1 coordinate 2,104,505, forward strand.
AGTGGTTTTTGAAAACGCAGCGGGGCCACTCTACGCGATGACATCGTTTTCCACACCTATTCGTTTGTTGCTGATCGAGGAGTCGGCCGGGGATCGGGCGGCGCTTCGGCGGATGCTGGCTGACGGGGGCGGTGGTTATGAAATTTTGGAAGCGGGTGATGTGGCCCAGGCGCGGGCGGTGCTAGCGGCGGGGCGGCCGGAGTGTGTGCTGATCGGATACGATCAACCGGGGGGCAAAGATCTCGCGCTGTTGCATGAGATCGTGGGGACACATGGGGAGCACGCGTTTGGCATCGTGATGCTGACGGGCTCAGCCGCGACGGCGGTGGCGGTGGAGGCGTTGCAGATGGGGGCGCACGATTTCATCCTCAAGGGCACGACGAACGCGGTGTTGTTGAACAAGGCGGTGCGCAATGCGATCGAGAAGGCGTCGATCCGGCGCGAGCTGGAGGTGAAGCGCGGGGAGCTCCAGCGCAAGAATGCGCAGTTGGAGGCGAATGTGGCGGAGCTGGAGCGGGAGATCGCTGATCGCAAACGCAACGAATCGCACGCGGAGTTTCTCGCCCAGCTCGCGCAGCGGTTGAGCCTGTTGTCCAATCCTACGGAGGTGCTGGCCGTGGCGCAGGAGGCGGTGGGCGGGCATCTCGGAGTGCAGCGGTGTTATTTTTTCGAGGTGGAGGCGGGAGGCTCGCACACGATCATGCATGAGGAGTGGCGGGCGGCGGGGCTGGCGAGTGCGAGCGGGCGCTACGCGCTTGAAGAATATGGGACGCCGGAGCTGTTGAAGCGGCTCGCGCAGCCGCAGTTCGCGGTGAACGACGTGCGGACCGATCCGCTGGTGAGCGCGCAGGCGGGGATGCATGAGCGGATCGGGTCGCGGGCTTTCGCGACGGCGGCGTTTCATCGCGAGGGGCGCTGGGTGGCGTGTCTCGGGGTGAACTCCAGCGAGGCGAGGCACTGGCGGCAGGATGAGCTTTCGTTGCTGGAGAACGCGATCGCGCGTGTGTGGCCGCTGGTGGAAAAGGTGCGGGCTGACCGGCGGCTGCTGGATCAGGCGGAGCAGTTGAAGCTGGCTGCGACGGCGGCCGATCTGGGGCCGTGGACGCTGGATACGGCGAGCGATGTGGTGGATTTTTCGCCGCGAGGGGCGGAGATTTTCGGGATTCCGCCGGGGCGATACATGACGTGGAGCAGGATGCGGGAGCTGTTACACGAGGAGGACCGGGAGCCTGCGCGGCTGGCGGTGGAGACGGCGCTGGCCGGGCGTTCGGAGTATGCGATCGAGTACCGGGTGAACCGGCCGGATGGGACGATGGTGTGGGTGGCCTCGACCGGGCGCGGGCAGTACGATGAGGGCGGCAGGCTGCTCGGGATGGTGGGCGTGGTGCAGGACATCACCTCGCGCAGACATGCCGACCGGGCTACGAGGCAGCTGGCGGCGATCGTGCAGTCATCGGACGACGCGGTGATCAGCAAGAATCTGGACAGCATCGTGCTGACGTGGAACGCGGGGGCGCAGCGACTTTTCGGATACTCGGCGCGGGAGATGATCGGGCGGTCGATCACGTTGTTGCTGCCGCATGGCCAGCTGGATGAGGAGGCGCGCATCTTGGAGCGCATCCGGCGGGGGGAGCCGATCGAGCATTATGAGACGGTGCGGCGGCGGAAGGACGGGGCGTTGATCGATGTGTCGCTGACGGTTTCGCCGATCCGGGATGGCCGCGGGGTGGTCGTGGGGGCGTCGAAAATCGCGCGCGATATTTCGCGGCGCAAAGCCACGGAGCTCGCGTTGGGGCGGCGCACGCGGACGCTGGAGATTTTGAACCGGGTAGGCGAATCGCTAGTGGCGGAGCGCGAGCTGGAGAAGATCGTGCAGACGGTGACGGATGCGGCGCGGGAGATCACGGGGGCGCAGTTCGGAGCGTTTTTCTACAACACGGTGAACGACCTGGGTGAGTCGTACACGTTGTACACGCTTTCGGGGGTGTCGCGCGAAGCGTTCGCGCATTTCCCGATGCCGAGGAACACGGCGGTCTTCGGACCGACGTTTCGTGGAGAAGAAACCATCCGTGTCGCGGACATCCTGGCGGATGCGCGTTATGGAAAATCCGCGCCGCATCATGGGATGCCGCCGGGGCATCTGCCGGTGCGCAGTTATCTGGCGGCGCCGGTGAAGTCGGGCACGGGAGAGATCATCGGCGGGTTGTTTTTCGGCCATCCGGAGGCGGATGTGTTCACGCAGGATGCGGAGGATGTGCTGGAGGCGCTCGCGGCGCAGGCGGCCATCGCGATCGATAACGCGCGTCTTTACCGGGCGGTGCAGCGCGAGCTGGCGGAGCATAAACGTGCGCGTGAGGAGGTGCGGGCGCGCGAGCAGCAGCTGCGTCTGGTGACGAACAACGCGCCGGTATTTCTGCTGCAATGCGATCGGGAGTACCGGTACACGTTCGCCAATCAGCCTTATGCCGCGCGCTATGGATTTACGCCGGAAACGCTGATCGGCCGCACGGTGTGGGAGGTGACGGGGCGGTCGGCTTTCAACGCGGCGAAGCATCACATCGACGCCGCGCTGATGGGGGAGCGGGTGGAGTTCGAAATGGAGATCCCGTACGACAGACTCGGGTCGCGCTGGGTGCATGTCACGTTCGTGCCGGATCGAAACGAGGAGGGTTATGTCGCGGGATTTGTCGGCGTGCTGACGGACGTCACCCAGCGCAAGAGCGCGGAGCTGGAGCTGGAGCGGGCGCGCGATGAGGCGCTGGCGGCTTCGCGGGCGAAGGACGATTTCCTCGCGGCGCTTTCGCATGAGCTGCGCACGCCGCTCAATCCGGTGCTGTTGCTGGCGAGCGACGCCGCAGAGGATATGACACTCGCGCCAGAGATCCGTGAGTCGTTCGAGACGATCCGACGGCAGGTGAATCTGGAGGCGAGGTTGATCGACGATCTGCTGGATCTGACGCGCATCACGCGCGGGAAGCTGTCGCTGGACCGCCGGGCGGTGGATGTGCATGCGGTCTTGAACGACGCGTTGGACACGGTGAGGCCGGAGCTGGAGAGCAAGCGGCTGGGTTTCCGCCTGGAGGCGGGCGCGGCGGGGGGGATGATCCTGGGCGACGCGGTGCGTTTGCAGCAGGTGTTTTGGAATGTGCTCAAGAATGCGGTGAAGTTCACTGGTGAAGGCGGGGCGATCACGGTGCGCACGTCGGTGGATGAGCGGACGGGGCGGCTGCGTCTGGAGATCCAGGATACGGGCATCGGCCTGACGGCGGAGGAGCGGGGGCGGGTGTTCGAGGCGTTTTCCCAGGGCGAGCATGCGGCGAGCGGAGGCTCGCATCGCTTCGGCGGGCTGGGTCTGGGGCTGGCGATTTCGCGCTCGATCGTGGAGATGCACGGGGGGGACATCCGTGCGGAGAGCGAAGGCCGTAACCGCGGAGCTATTTTTATCATCGAACTGCCTCTCATGAGTGTAACGACACCCAACGACCCCACCCCAAAACATGAAAATGCCGATGCCGCGTCCGCGCCGGATGCAAGCGGTGCCAAGCGCGGACGGCTGCTGGTCATCGAGGATCATGCGCCGACGAGGCAGACTTTGAAGAATCTGCTGAGCCGGCGGAATTTCGAGGTGAGTGTGGCGGGCAGCGGTGTGGAGGCGCGCGAGCTGGCGCGGCAGCAGCCGCCGGATCTGGTGATCTCGGACATCGGGCTGCCGGATGTGGATGGCTGTGTGCTGATGAAGGAGTTCCGGGTGGTGAATCCGACGCTGCCGGGGATCGCGCTGAGCGGTTATGGGATGGATGAGGATCTGGCGCGCACGCGGGAGGCGGGATTCGTGGAGCACCTGACGAAGCCGGTGAATGTGGGCGCGCTGGAGCGGGCGATTGAGAAGATTTTATCCGGCAGGAATCCGGCGTCCGGCACGGCGGTGCAGGGGCAGCCGCCGGTGGGCAACGCGATGACGGACGAACCGCACTCTCCATGAAAATCCAGCAAGTATTCGTAATCGGGATGCGCGAAGAGCTGCGCGCGCTGCTGACCGAGGCGGTGGGGCGCGTGTTTCCGGAGGCGGTGCTGGCGGTGCTGGAGACGTTTGCGCAGGCGCAGGCGCGGCCGGAGGCGGAGCGGGGTGTGTTGATCCTGGTTGATCCGGCGGCTTCGCTGGTGGCGGGGGCGCGGACGGGATTGGATGGCTCCGGGTTGTTGCGATGGCCGGTGCTGGTGCTGGTTTCGGCAGGGCGGGAGCCGGGCGCGGACGCGTTGGCGCTGGGGCCGGAGGAGTGGACGGTGGGATCGGTGGCGCGGGGGCTGGTTTACGCGGTGGAGAAGCACGCGCTGGTGCGGGACAACGCGCGGTTACGCGGCGATCTGCTGACGGTGGCGAGGCGGGTGAATCATGATCTGCGTTCTTCGCTCAGTGGCGTGATGACGGCGGGCGAGGTGATCAAAGAAGTGTTATCGGCGGAGAAGCCGGAGGATGTGGAGCTCGTGCAGCCGGTGGTGGAATCGGCGGCGGAGATCGCGCGGCTGATTGAGCAGGTGAGTTTCGTGGCGAAGGCCACGGCTGCGCCGAACGCGCCGCAGTTGATCGCGATGGATGAGCTGGTGTGGCGGGGGTTGAGCCGGGTGGAGCGGCGGATGCATGAGCGGAAGGCGCATGTGGTGCACGCGGAGGTGTGGCCGATGGTGAGCGGGGTCGGCGCGTGGATCGAAGGGATCTGGGCGGATTTGATTTTGAATGCGCTCGATCACACGGGCGTGAATCCGCACGTGGAACTCGGGTGGGGCGAGAACGAGGCGGAGCATCGTTTCTGGGTGGATGATCGCGGGCCGGGCGTGGCGGTGGAAAAACGGGCGGGGCTGTTCAAGCCGTTCAACCGGCTGGCGGAGCCGGGCTCGATGCGGGGGTTTGGGTTGTCGGTGGTGCAGCGGCTGGTGGAGTTGCAGGGCGGGCGTTGTGGGTACGAGCCGCGGGAGGGCGGCGGGGCGCGTTTTTATTTCACGCTGCCGAAGGCATAGAGCGCGGGCGGGCGGTGCCGAGCGAGTGCCGGCGGACAGCGGAGGCGCGTGCAAGCACGCTGGCCTGCGGGCGGATTTCAGGAGGCTTTTTTTTGCGCGGCCTGATGGGCGGCTTCGATCATGGTCGAGGAGAGGAGGTCGTAGGCTTTGGACCAGGCGGTGTGGGCGGCGGGGGACCAGGCGGGGCCGAGATTTTCGGCGAGGGCGGCGAGGAGGGCGGCGCCGACGGTGACGTAGTGGGCGTCTTGCACGCGGTAGCCGGCGTGGCGTTCGCCGAGCTGGCGGACGGTGGGGAGGAGGCGGTCGAGGTGGCTCAAGTTGGCGGCGACCATCGCGAGCATGCTGATGAATTTTTCGCCCATGGCGCGCATGTCGCCGTGGAAGAGGCCGCGCAGGCTGGGATCGAGGGTAAAGAGTTTCGCGTAGAAGAGCGCGGCGGTGGCGTCGGGTTGTTTCGCGGCGGCGGCGAATGTGGAGCGGATGAGGGCGATTTCTTCGGAGGTCAGCGCGTGGGCGGGCGTGGGCATAGCCCACTATCGCACATTGGGGACTTTTTGGGGATGGGCCGAATGGCCCGGGGGTGCAAATGGCGCGGCCTTGATTCTGGCGGGGATGTGCTGTGAGTTGGCGCGCATATGGTTTCTGTCCAGGGAAACGCAGGTGACGAAGCGGCTGCGCAGGTGCAGGCGGATTCGCACGCGCGGTTGACGGGCATCCTGGCTGCGGCGCTGGACTGCATCGTGACGGTGGATGGGGAGAACCGGATCATCGAATTCAACCCGGCGGCGGAGAAGACGTTTGGTTACCGGGCGGTCGATGTGATCGGGCAGGACATGGCGGAGTTGATGATCCCGCCGGCGTACCGGGCGATGCACAACGCGGGGATGAAGCGGCATCTGGCGACGGGGGAGAATCGGGTGATCGGGAGGCGTATCGAGATAACGGCTATGCGGGCGGACCGGAGCGAGTTTCCCTGCGAGCTGACGATCGCGCGGTTAAAGATCGAGGGGCGGCCGGTGTTCACGGCGTTTTTGCGGGATATCACGGAGCAGAAGAAGGCGGAGGAGGATGTGTGCCGGTTGAACGCGAGTCTGGAGCAGCAGGTGGCGGAGCGGACGCAGGAGTTGCGCGAAAGTCTGGGGGCGCTGGACCGCACGCGGGAGCGGTTGGAGGAGGCGCAGGCGATCGCGCGGCTCGGGGACATCGAGGTGGATCTGGAGACGGGGCGGCGGATGTGGTCGCGGGAGGTTTTCCGGTTGTACGCGTTTCCGATCGCGGAGGAACCGCCGCCGCTGGAGGAGGTGATCGCGCGGGTACACCCGACAGATCAGGAGGTGTTGCGGGCGTTTTTGGAGAAGTATCAAAACGAGGCGGAAGGTGTGGAGCGCGCGCTGGAATACCGGGTGATCCGCAAGGATGGGGCGGTGCGCTGGCTGCGGCTGACGGCACGGGTGGGACGGCGGGGAGAGGAAGGGCGGCGTATTTTGAGCGCGACGGTCCAGGGGATCACGGAGCGCAAGACGCTGGAGCGCGAGCTGCTCACGACGATCGACCGCGAGCGGGAGCTGGGGCGGCTGAAGACGAGTTTCCTGCACATGGTGACGCACGAGTATCGCACGCCGCTGGGGATCATCAGCTCGTCGGCGCAGATCCTGGAGCGGTATTTCGCGCGGCTGGACGAGGCGCAGCGGGCGGAGCATTTGAGCGAAATCCGTCTCAATGCGCGGCGGCTTTCGGATTTGATGGAGGAGGTGCTTTTCCTCGGGAAGACGGATTCGGGGATGGTCGTGATGCAGCCGCAGGCGGTGGAGCTGCAGCCGTGGTTGAAGTCGCTGGCGAACGATGTGGTGACGTCGTTCGGGGCGGAGCGCGACGTGACGATTTTTGTCGAAGGGGGGGCGGTGCGGGCGATGCTCGATGAGCGGCTGCTGCGTCATGCGATGACGAATCTGGTCTCGAACGCGTTGAAGTATTCGACGCTGGACAGCGCGGTGACGATCACGGCGAAGGCGGTGACGGGCTGGCTGACGATCAGCGTGACTGACGCGGGTATCGGGATACCGGCGACGGACAAGTTGAAGCTGTTCCAGATGTTTCAGCGCGCGTCGAACGTGGGGACGATCTCGGGGAGCGGGCTGGGATTGGTGATCGTGAAGCGTTGTGTGGATCTGCACTGCGGGACGATCGACATCGAGAGCGAGCCGGGACGGGGCACCACGGTGACGGTGCGTTTCCCGCAGCTATCGGGCCCGGGCGCGGCGGCACTTTGATTTTTTAAGACTTATGAAAAAACACCGCATCCTGGTTGTTGAAGACGAGCCGCGCATGAGAGCGAACCTGGTCACCATTTTGAAGATGGAGGGCTACGAGGTGATCGAGGCCAAGCACGGCAAGGAAGGCGTGGAGGTGGCGAGGACGCAGCGGCCGGATTTTATTTTTTGCGACATCTCGATGCCGGAGCTCGACGGGCATGGCGTGCTGAAGGCGGTGCGCGCCGATGCGGCGACGATGAAGACGCCGTTTGTGTTTCTCACGGCGCATGGGGACCGGCCGGATGTGCGGGCGGGGATGAATCTGGGTGCGGATGATTATCTGACGAAGCCGGTGGAGGTCGAAGAGCTGGTGGGCGCGATCAAGTCGCGGCTGAACCGGCGCGAGCAGATGGCTCCGCTACCGAAGGAGCTTTCGCCCGCGATGCTGATGCCGCTGGGGCTGACCGAGCGCGAAGCGGAGACGCTGTTCTGGCTGGCGCAGGGCAAGGCGAACGCGGACCTGTGCATCCTGCTCAATGTGCAGCTGACGACGATCAAGAAGCACCTGGAGAAAATTTATCAGAAGCTCGGCGTGGAGAATCGCACGGCGGCGGCGGCGATGGCGCTGGAGACGATGAATGCGGGGTGAGTGCGGAACGCAGGGCTGTGCTCGGGGCGGAGTGAAAGCCGGCGGGCTGCTGCTGCTCACGGAAATGAGAATGAAAAAGCGCGCCTGAGGTGGGCGCGCTTTTTGAAGCGCTCGACAGGTGGAGCGCGGTGCTGCGGCCGTTGTCGCCGCAGCGGTTTATTTTTTGGCGTAGCGGGGGCTGTCGCGGAGATCGCGGATCTGGTCGTGCGCGGCCTTGACGGCGTTGAACTGGCGGGAGACGAGGTCGCGGGCGGCTGGGTCGTAGATTTGTTCGCTGGCGTTGCGGTAGGCGGAGACGGCGGCGTCTTCACCGCGTTCGGCTTCGGCGAGGACGGCGTGCGGCTCGTTGGAGGAGACAGCGGCCTTGATGTTGATCCAGCCGCGGTGGAGGGCGCCGGTGACGCTGCCGTGTTTATCGGGGTCGCCGCCGAGGGTGCCGACGAGGGCGCGGAGTTCGCGGGCGAAGTCGGAGCGTTGGGCGGAGTAGCGGTGGAAGACGGCTTGGAGTTCGGAGTCTTTGGAGTCGGCGGCGGCGGTCTTGAAGCCTTCGCAGCCGTCTTTGCAGGTTTCGATGAGGGTATTGAGGAGGTCGATGGTCTCGGAGGTATCGGTGGTTTTCATGTAATATGATCTCGGTTACGCGACACGTCAGTGCGCCGCTGGTGGTGAGTTCGCTTCGCGCGTGCCGGTGAGGACAAGAAAACGTGTGAGCGATGATGGGCAGTGGCTTAGGCAATCACGGGGGAGCGGCGGTGCGGGTAAGTCCGTGCGAAACGCGCAGGGAATGACGGGCAAAGCCTTCAATCTACAGTCGTGGGCGTGTGTCGGGCGGAAATGATGCGACGGAGCGGAAGTGAGCGTGCGAGCACGATGGTTTAAGGGCGGGGGGCGGGGGAAATCGGACGCTTCGGAAATGGTCGCGGTGGCGGGTTGCCTGTGGGCAGGGACACTGCGAGCCCTGTTTCCCGATCATGCGTCTCCCCTGCCCTGCCCGTCTTGTTTTCCAGGTAATTTCCGCCGCTGGTTTTTGCGCGGTGCTCGTGTGCGGTGCGCTGGCGCAGCCGATCGATCGCGAGGCTCTGGTGAAGCGGCACACGGTGCGCGTGGACAAGGTCGATCCGGAGGCGGCGCTGAGCGTGGGCAACGGGGATTTCGCGTTCACGGTGGACGCGACGGGGCTGCAATCGATGGAGGCGCTTTATTTCAGGGAGGGCATCCCGCTGGAGACGCTCTCGACGTGGGCGTGGCATGAGTTTCCGAATACGCAGGGGCTGACGCTGGCGGATGCGTCGGAGCTGCATGAGTTTCACGGGCGGAAGATCTCGTATGCGACGAAGCAGCGGGGCCCGGCGGGGGAGTATTTCCGGCAGAATCCGCATCCGGTGCCACTCGGGCAGGTGAGTCTTTTGTTGAAAGGAAAGCCGGTGACGAAGGAGCAGCTGGGCGCGGTGAAGCAGTCGCTGGATCTGTGGACGGGAATCATCCGCAGCGAGTACGTGCTGGCGGGCGAATCTGTGGTGGTGGAGACGGTGGCGCATGACACGGCGAGCGCGGTGGGGGTGACGATCGTGTCGCCGCTGGTGAAGAGCGGGGCGCTGGAGGTGCGGTTGCGTTTTCCGTATTCGCATAATCTGGCGAAGCATAACAAGCCGGCGCTGGTGTGGGATCAGCCGAAGAGTCACCGGTCGCAGATCGTCGAGCGGGCGGAGGGCGGTGCGGTGATCGAGCGGGCGCTGGATGCGACGCGTTATTATGTGCAGCTGCGCTGGGACGGGGCGGCGACGTTGAAGGAAGCGGCGGCGCATGATTTCCGCCTGAAGGCGGCGGGAGATGAGCTGGCGTTCACGTTCGCGTTTTCGGCGGAGAAGCCGGAGGCGGGGGCCGCGTTGGGTTTTGCCGAGGTGAGCGCGGCGAGTGCGCGGGGGTGGAAGGATTATTGGACGCGGGGGGGCGCGGTGGATTTCACGGGGAGCACGGACCCGAGGGCGGCGGAGTTGGAGCGGCGGATCGTGCTGTCGCAGTATTTGATGAAGGTGAACTATGCGGGGGATGTGCCGCCGGCGGAGACGGGGCTGACGCACATCAGCTGGTACGGGAAGCACAACTCGGAGATGTATTTCTGGCACGCGGCGCACTTCTACCAGTGGGGGCGGACGGAGTTGTTGGAGAAGAGTCTGGCGTGGTACCGGAAGATCCTGCCGGTCGGGAAGGCGGATGCGGCGGCGCAGGGCTTCGCGGGTGTGCGGTGGCCGAAGATGGCGGGGATCGATGGTCGCACGGGGCCGGGCGGGATCAATCCGTTCATCATCTGGAATCAGCCGAACCCGATTTATCTGAGCGAGCTGGTTTACCGGTCGAAGCCGACGAAGGAGACGCTGGAGACGTATCGCGACGTGGTGTTCGAATCGGCGGAGTTCCTGGCGTCGTTTGCGTTCTATGATGAGGCGACGAAGCGGTATGTGCTGGGGCCGCCGATCAAGAATGTGAGCGAGAAGAGCGGGGCGAACCTTACGCAGAACCCGACGTTCGAGCTGGCGTATTGGTATTATGGATTGCAGGTGGCGCAGGCGTGGCGCGAGCGGCTGGGGCTGGCGCCGGAGCCGAAGTGGGCGGACATCCTGGCCAAGCTCTCGAAGCTGCCGGTGAGCGAGGAAGGGTTTTACCTGGAGATCGAGACGTTGAAGGACATGTACCAGGAGCCGGGACACATCCCGATCTCGATGATGCTGGCGTATGGGTATCTGCCGAAGACGGCGTTGCTGGATGTGGAGACAGCGAGGCGGACCTTTGCGGAAGTGAACCGGCGCAATGGAGCGGATCGCTGGATGAGCTGGCAGCTCGGGCAGGGTGCGCTGACGGCGGCGCGGCTCGGGCAGACGGAGCTGGCGGTGGCGATTTTGACCAATCCCTCGAAGCAGACGCGGTTCATGCCGAGCGGTCATGTGCGGCGCCCGAAGGAGCCGGAGGGTTGCGTGACGTATCTGCCGGTGAACGCGTCGTTGCTGACGGCGGCGGGATTGATGGCGGGTGGTTGGGACGGCGCGCCTGAAGGAGCTGCACCGGGTTTCCCGAAGGATGGGAAATGGGTGGTGCGGGTGGAGGGGTTGAATCCGCTGCCGTGAGGGCGGGCGGAGGCCTGTGGGGAAAAGAAAAGGCGCCTGCCCGGGAAACGAGAGGCGCCTTTTTTGTTGGCCGTGGTTGAGGCGGATCAGAAGCGGATGCCGGTGGAGAGCTGGGCGCTGGTGGGGGTGACGCCGAGGGTCTTTTCGCTGACCTGGAGGCCGAGCTCGGCGTAGAAGCCGCTGCCGAAGTTGGTGCCGAGGGCGGCGCGGGCGGCGGCGGTCCATTTGTCGTCGCTGATGCCGATGTCGCGGGTGGTGGTCGTAGTGATGGTGGTGCCGTTATTGACGACGACGACGGACTCAGCCGCGAGGGCGATGGGGCCGTTGGGAACAGTGATGACGCTGGGGCCGTAGCCGCCGCTGCCGGAGGGGACGGGAGTGACGACGACGGTGCGTTGTTCGCGAGTGGATTTGACGGACTGGCGGACGATGCCGACGCCGAGAGTGGCGTAGAGGGGAAGCGGGGCGTTTTCGAGGATGTCGATGCGTTCCTGATACCAGGCGCCGTAGTTTTCGAGACGGCGGCCGTCTTTGCTGTGGCGGGTGTAATCGACGGCGACGCTGCTGGAGCCGAGGAGGCCTTTGGGCAGGGCGTAGGCGACGCCGACGCGGACGCCGGTGCTGCCGACGGTGTCGCGGGAATCGCTGTCGAGGAGGTAGTTGGCACCGGCTTCGACGGCGAAGCGGGTGGGAGCGGACTGGGCCTCGGCCTTTCCGGCGGTGAGGGCAAGGGCGCCGAGTGTGGCGGTGGCGAGAGCGGCAGTTTTGCCGAGCGTATTATTCTGGATGGTGTTCATAGTTCGGTAGGGAAATAGAATTTTAGGGTGCGTCGTTTCCGGTGGGCGTGACGGGGATGAGGTCGAGGATGCCGGTTTTGAGGAGGAGGCCGCAGTGGAAGCGGATGGTATCGGGGGAAGCTTTGAGCGGTGAGCCGAGGGCGGATTCGGTTTCGGCGAGGGATAGACCGGCGGGGCCGGCGCGGTCGAAGAGGCGCAGGAGGGAATCGAGAAGGGGCTGGCGGAGAAGCGGGGTGATTTCGTCGTAGAAGGCGATGGGGCGGGCGTCGTCGAGGTGGAGGCGGCCGCGCGGGGAGAGGCGGAAGCGGTCGCGGGAGGAATCCCAGGAGGCGGTGGCGTAGTTGGAAAACAGGGACGTGTAAGGTGTGGGGCGGCCGAGGGTGGAGGCGGCTTCGCGGCGGGTGGCGGCGGAGGCGGGGGATTCGGCGCGGGCGAGGGCGAGGAGATCGTCCCAGAGGGAGAAGAGGCGCTGGCGGACGGGGGGCCAGGAGAAGTGTGATTCGACGCGCTGGCGGCCGGCCTGGCCGAGGGTGGCGCGGAGGGCGGGGTCGCGGAGGAGGGAGAGCCAGCGGGTTTTCCAGAGTTCGGGGTCGATCCAGACCATCTGGGCGACGTGGAGGAAGTCGGCGGCGCGCTGGCTGGCGGGCGAGAGGGTTTCCACGGGGTCGAGGGCGCCGGGCATGATGCGCGTGGGGATGAGGTATCCGGTTTTCCCTTCTTCGATGGAGTCGCGGGCGCCGTCCCAGTCGGCGGAGAGAACGGGGATGCCGGAGGCCATGGCTTCGAGGGGGGTCACGGTGGAGCCCTCGATGATGGAGTCGGCGGGGAGGAGAAAAATGTCGGCGGCCTGGTAGTAGAGCGGGCGGAGGGAGGGATCGACGCGGCCGTGGAAGAGGGCGCGGTCGCCGAGGCCGAGCTCGTGGGCGGCGCGTTTGAGCATGGCGGCGTAGCCGGGGACGTTTTCCTCGCCGGCGATGAGGAGGACGTCTTGCGGGGAGGAGATCTCGGCGAACCAGCGGAGGACGGGGAGGAGGTCGGCTTTATCGTTGGGGGTGAGGCGGCCGAGGCAGAGGCTGAGGGTGCGGTCTTGCGGGAGGCGGAGGATGCGGCGGGCGGTGGCTTGGGCGGTGGGGCCGGAGGCGGGTTGGAAGAGCGAGGTGTCGAGGAGTCGGGGGACGAGTTCGAGGCGGCAGGAAGCGGGCGTGGGGCTCAGGCGGGCGAGCCATTTTTCGAGGGAGTCGCGGTAGGAGCGGGAGAGGCAGCAGATGGCGTCGAAATCGACGGGGGTGGCTTCGGCGATGGGGCGAAGTTGATTCCAGAATACGTGGGCGCCGAGGGTGTGGGTGTCGGCGACGACGGCGGTGGGGGCGGTGGCGAAGCGGTCGCGGAGGTAGCGTTCGCGCTGGAGGGTGGCGGCGTCGATGACCCAGAGGATGCGTTCGCGGCGGTCGGCCCAGGTTTCGGGGAGGGCGGAGAGGGGGAGGAAGTGGAGTTTGCCGCGGCCGCGGAGTTCGGGAGGGAGGGCCTGGCGGGCGGCGTTTTCGAGGCCGGGGCGGTCGAGGTAGATTGCGGTGGGGAGGAAGAGTTCGAGGGTCTCGATGTCTGGATCGCGGAGGAAGTGGCGGAGGTAGAGGGAGGCGACGAGGTTGGCGCCGTTGAGGGTGAGGCCGGGGGTGTTCTCGTGGAGGTAGTCGAGGGAATCGATCAGACAGGAGACGATGCGGGCCATGGAGGTGATTGAAAAAGCCGGAGGTGTACACGGTCCGCAAAAGGTAAGCGGGCGTTTTTCCCCGGTGCTCGTGTGGGGGAATCGCTTGGAGCGAGGAGGCGCGGCGTGCAGTCGGGTTGCGTCAGCGGGTGGCTGTTGGTTTTTCCGCATCGTCGCGGGCGGGGTGATCGCGCTCACTGGCCGGGCGGACGGCCGCGAATTTATTTATGAGCGAGCAAGCGATCGTTTTTCACACGCATCTGGGCGATCGGAGAATCGCGGGGCACTTCGAGCGGTTGAAGCGCGAGGTGGGCGAGGCGATGCCGGTGTATTTGAGTTTTCATGTCGGCGGGGGCACGGCGCCGGCAGTGGTGGAGAAGATGAAAGCGGATCTGGTGGCGACGGAGGGGGACGCGGAGCGGTTGCTGCCGGCGCGGTGCCGGGAGCTGAGGCGGAGCGCGGGGCGTGGGCTGGCGAGCGGGTTTCCCGATCTGACCTGGCTGCCGTCGCTCATGAACGAGCGGCTGCGCGGGTGCGACCATGTATGGATGGTGGAGTACGACGTGGATTTCGCGGGGAGCTGGGGGGAGTTTTTTGCGGAGGCCGGGAGGAGCGAGGCAGACTTGGTGGGGACGACGTTGTTTTCGCGGACGGACGATCCGGGCTGGATGCATTGGAGCTGGTTCGAGCCGCCGGAGGAGGTGCCACTGGGGCTGCACACGCGCGGGTTTTTCCCGATCATGCGGCTCTCGCGGCGGTTGCTGGAGCGGTACGCGGCGTTGGCGAAGGAGGGCAGCTGGCGCGGGCACACGGAGGCGATCCTGCCGACGCTGGCGAGGCAGGAGGGGTTTTCGCTGGAGGATCTGGGTGGCGGGCGCGCGTGGTCACGGGCGGGGCGGCGTAACTGGTATCGGAATACGCGGAGCAGTCTTTTTCTGACGCCGGGGTCTTTCGTGTACCGGCCGCCAGTGAGCGAGGCGTATTTCCACGAGGCAGCGGGGGCATTTGTGGAGGCGGGGCTGCTTTATCACCCGGTGAAAACGCAGGTGACGGAGATGGGGCCGGTGAGGCAGGCGGTCCGCGCGGAGGCGGAAGGCGGGGTGCGGTTTTAGAGCGTTTTCAGAAAAGTCGTGGCTGCTCGGATGGAGAGCCGGGTGGTGTGGCGACCGTGGACGACACGGAGGCCGTCCCTCCACAGAATAAGGCCATGACTTTATCGGGACTACGCTGGCCGGTAGGAAACGGACGGCCTGACGCGAGGTCAGGCCCTACAGGGTGGAGACATTATTTCGGTGGGAGGACGAATTCCTGGCGGGCGGAGACGATCACCGGCTGGCCGGCGCGGGTGGGTGGGGCGAATTGCCAGTCGAGCAGGGCGTCGGTGGCCACGTGGGCGAGGAGCTGGTTATCGCCGGTGTGGAGGACGGGCATGCGGACGCGGCCGGTTTCATCGATGAGGAATTCCAGGATGACGCGCGCGCCTGCCGCCTCGTGGAGGGATTCCGGATAGTGGGGGGCGACGGAGTGCCGGAGGATGAGGGCGTGGTCGAGCTGGCGGAGAGTGCCCAGTTTATTGATACGGCGAACCGGGGTGATGCGGGTGATCAGGCTGTCCACGGTGTTGCTGGCGTTTTGGGAGATGATGACGCCTTTGGTCTCGAAGAGGAAGTGGAGCTTGATGCGGCCCGGGCCGTTGCGGCTGGTCGAGGGAGGTAGTCGGCATTCAAGGGTGGGCAGGATCTCGGCGGCCATTTGTTCGAACGCGGGGTCGGTGCAGGCGGTGACGAGCCAGTCGGCGGTGCGGCCGTCGGGGTTGATGCTGACGATGACCTCGGCCTCGCCTTCGAGGATGCCGCGCTGGCTGAGGTGCTGAGGAAAGGGCGGGTTGGCCATGCTGAGGATTTCAAGCGAGGTCTTGCGGGGTGGAGCTGCGTGAGCGTTGAGGCAGATCAGGGCGGCGAGCGCGGTGGCGAGGGGGACGAAGGCTTTCATCGGGGTGCGGGTGGGGTTGAAGCGGGAAGGCGCTGAGATGTTGGTAGGATTTGCTGCGGAGGGCAATCGAGGGGCTTGGGTATAAGGTTCGATGAAGGAGCAAGGGGACGGGCTGAGGTGAAGACCCTGCGAGGCGGACGGTTGCACTGGGGCGTGGTTCGCGGGATAAGGGTTTCGCAGTCCAACCCCTGCCCTACCCCATGAATTATCCTGAATGTGTCAGCCGGTCTCGCGTGTCTGTTCATCTGGTCCGGCGGTTGCTCGCGGGAGTCGCGGTCGCGGCGGTGGCCGCCCTGCCCTCGTTCGGGCAGTACACGGCGATCACGTTGCCGACGATCACGGCGAAGCTGGAGGATTTCGCGGCGGCTCCGGCGACGGGGGCGACGGCGGACACGTACATCGCGCGCGTGAATTTTCTGAGGACGCAGCCGGGGGATGCGAACAGGCTTTGGGTGAACGATTCGAGCGGGCGGCTTTATGTGCTGGATCGGGACGACAAGGAGTTTCACACGCTGCTGAACTTCAACGGCACGGGGACGAATGGCGGGTTATTCGCGCAGATGTACACGGCGGGCGGATACTCTTGGGGACTCGTGACTTTTCAGTTTCACCCGCAGTACGCACAGGTGGGGCAGCCGGGTTATGGGAAGTTTTATTCGGTGCATGTGGAAGTGCCGACGACGGATGGGGCGGCGACGCGGCTCCCGGTGACGACGAATTTTTCCGGGTTCAACGCGGCGGGGTATACGACGACCAGCGTGCAGGCCGCGCCGGGGACGAATACCTCGACGGCGATCCATTGCGTGCTGATCGAGTGGCAGGACACGGATGTGACGGACTATGTTTTCACGGGGACTGCGCGGGAGTTGCTGCGGACGGAGGGGAACAGCCGCATCCATCCGCTGGGGGATCTGGCGTTTAATCCGCTGGCGACGACGGCGGCGCATCCGGACTGGGAGAATCTGTATCTGGCGCATGGCGACGGGGCGGATGGCGAGCAGGCGGCCGATGCGACGCGACATGGGAATCCACAGAGCCTGGCGACGCTGGGCGGGAAGATTTTGAGGATCAATGTGGCCGATCCGGACGGAGCGGGCGCGCAGCGTTACGGGGTGCCGGCGGGAAATCCGTTTGTGGGGATGGGCGGTGTGCGTGGCGAGGTGTGGGCGTATGGGTTTCGCAATCCGCACCGGTTTTCGTGGGATGTCGATCCGGCGGCGCCGACGGTGGCGCGGCTGTTCGTGAACGACATTGGGTTTCACGATGCGGAGGAGGTGAACATCGTGGTGGCGGGCGGGAATTATGGCTGGGCGGAGCGCGAGGGGTTACGGGCTTCGACGAGTCCGATCGGCACCACGACGCAGGCCCTGCCGGGGAACGACGCGACCTTTGGCTATACGTATCCGGTAGTCAGTTACCCGCACTCGGATGCGAACAACTTCGAGTTCGGGGATGCGATCTCCAGCGGGTACGTTTACCGGGGGGCGGCGATCCCGGCGTTGCGGGGAAAATATGTTTTTGGGGACATCACGACGGCCAGGCTTTTCTATGCGAACCTCGCGGACATGGACGCGGTGAATGATGGGAATCCGGCGACGGTGGCGGCCATCGGCGTGATCGATCTGCGATGGGACGATCCGGACGATTCGCTGGGGGCGGGGTTGCTGCACTTCGATGGGGCGGAGACTTTTGCAGGCGTTTTTAGCGGTGGATTTGGGGCGGTGCCGGAGGATCGCGGGTTGTTCACGGTGATCGTGGACACTTATCGGGCGCGTGGAGGCACGGGGGGGAGTCATCTGCCGGGCGGCGCGGCGTCGACGGATGTGGGGCGCGCGGATGTGCGGTGGGCGATGGATGCGAGCGGCGAGTTGTTTCTGCTCAGCAAGAGCGACGGGATGATCCGGCGGCTGGTGGCCGGGCCGACGGCGTGGCAGGTGGCCAATTTCAATGCGGTGGAGCTTGGGCAGCCGTCGGTGTCTGGGGATGCGGCTGATCCGGACGGGGATGGCGTGAGCAATTTGTTGGAGTATGCGTTCGATCTGAATCCACGGGTGAGTTCGGCGGCGTTACTGCCTCAGGCGGTGGTGATCGACGGGGCGACAAAACTGAGACTGGAGTTTGAGCGGATGAGGAGCGAGCTGACGTACGTGGTTGAGGTCAGCACCGATCTGGTCTCGTGGAATGATGATGTGCCGGATAATCCGGCGCTCGATGTGCAGACGGTGGGGAATCACGTGACGGCAGTGTATACGCGGGGCGCGCAGGTGAGGGCTTTTATGCGGGTGAATGTGGTGGGACCGTGAGAGGTATTGCCGGAAGGTGTAGGGGAATGATGGGCACGAAAAAGCCCGGGCGACCGTGAGTCGCGCCGGGCTTTGAGGATGGAGATGGAGAGCACTCTTTAGAATTTGCCGGTAACGCCCACGGACCAGACCACTCCGAAGCGCCGGATGTCTGCAATTTCGGCATAGCTGGGCAGCAGACCTTGATCGTCACGAAGGATCTGCTCGCGTTCGGCGTTGAAGACATCGCGGCCGCTTAGGAACAGGCTGTAACGTGGCGAGAGCACGTAGTTGAGCGTGACGTCGATACGTGTTTCTTCCGGCGCGTAACGGCGGAGCAGATTTCCATTCGGCAAAATGACCCGAGAGAATCCCGAGTCTTCATCTTCTTCACGCCATGTTCCGCGGATTTGGGCCGAAAATCGGTCGCCCGAGTATTGGATGCCCGCGCCGCCAAACTTTGTAGCACGACGATCAATCGTCACAACAGACGGTGTCAGGGCAACGATGCTGCCATCCGGGGCCGTGATTGAGTACGGAGCGGGCGTGGAGGGCTCCGCCAGTTTGGTCATGGAATAGCTGACAAACGTTTGGATATTGCGACCGAAACGGCCAAGGAACCCAAAATCCTGCCGAACCTCGAATTCCCAACCTGAAGTCTTCTGGTCGTTTTGACTATTCGTCGTGGTCACCACGCGCCAGTTATCATAATTGGAAGGGTCTAATCCTAGAGCTCCCAGCACGGCGTTAAACGTGGATGTTCCTGAAGGGCTCGTGAAGTTCTGAATCTGGTTGGTGACGGTTTTTGTGTAGTAACTGACAGACAAGATGCCGCCTGAATCAGTGTAGTAGGCGATATTCCCTTCAAGGTTGTCTGAGACCTGAGGTTTGATGCCTGGATTAGCTACGGCGAGCTGACCTAAGAAGCCTGAATTGGCGATCTGTTCAGTGTCGGTATATGGCGTTTCAGTGAACTGGTTGTTTCCGGAAAGGATGCCGTTGTTACCGTCTTCAAGTTTAGGCAGCCCAAAGCTGCGGCTCCAGGACGCTTTCAGATCAATTTTGCTGGTCAGCTTATAGGCAAGGCTGAGGGAGTAGGAGGGATCGCCTTTAATGCTGGTATCAACACGGCGATTGGCGCTGAGCTGACGCTGAGCTGAGGCGAGGGAGTTATTTGGAGGACCATATGGAAGGATCGGGAAAGGGATTCCTGCAGTAGTCAGTGCTTGGCGCAGTGCGATACCTCTAGCGGTATTCTCAAAGATAGGCCTATTCCAGTTTGGGCTGCCAGGAGCGGTCGTGGGGGGAATCCAAGCGCCGGTGGTCGGATCGATGGTGCCATTGCCTTGAGTCAGTTGAACGCCATTGGGATTGTCGATATCCGTGTAGAGAGTGCCGTCGGCACGATATATGTAATCCCATTTAGCGTTGGTAAACGGGCCGCGGCCTTCTCGACTTTTCTTTTCCTGACGAGCGCCACCCACGAATGACAGACGATTGTCGAAGAATCGACCGCTGAGCATGCCGTACCAAGCGTCGGTTGTTTCAGTGATGGACTTTTGTTGGTTCACCCAGCTCCGGTAATTTTCGACACGCGTGTTGGTGGCTTCGTCGAAATCTGGAGCATAAAATAGATTCTGCTCTTGGTTGAGCTGGAATAGCCGGTAGGTGGAAACCCATTGCTGGCCCGGGAGATTGAAGCCTGGTTTTTCCATGTAGTCGGGGTCTAGAATGTTGGCTACCGTGTAGGATGCACCGGGGCGGAGGATTTCGCGATAACCTGATCCGCGCCCGCTTTTCTCGTCTTTATCTTCATCTCGACGCGCGCCGACTTTCAACGAGAGAGGGTTGTTTCCAATCAAGGGGATGAAGCTGAGATCTCTCTCAATATCTACCTTATAGAGGCCTCTCGTACTCTTGTTCACGGCTTCGCCCGATTTGGCGGTCGTGCCATCGAACGACCAGCTATTAAGGCTGGTGTACGGCTTCGGAGTTCCCGCCAAACCACCGGACGCATTTGTACGCCAATACGTGGTGACGTTTTGTGGTACGCCGTCGGTGATGCTGTTGAGGTTTACCCGACCCGGATTAAGATTGAGCGCTACCTCAGAGTAATGCCCGTTTTGAGCGTCCAAATACTCGCCAGTCGACACGGAGATGCTCGCGGCTGCGCCGATGTTCCAGCCCTCTTTTTTGAAACTATACTGAACCTGGCCGGATTTTGTTTCGCCCGTGCGATCACGGGTGGTGACTGTCATGGCAGTAGTCCCGCTGGTACCAGCGACACCGATCACATAAGTGGGGCTCCAGTCTGCTCCGGCCCCAAGTAACGGACGAAAGTCCATTCTCCTTTGAGCTTCCGTGCTCTCGTATGTGCCGTACTGCACATTCGTCCGCAGCACTTGCGAGGGTGTGGGCTTCCAGTCGACGTGAAGATTGACCGAACGCTTTTCGATCAAACGTGGTGAGCTGGTGACCTGGACTCTGTTGAGCAATGGATTGCTAATGGAAGGGGCCTGTCCGGCCGCGTTCGTGAAGCTTCCCGTGTACGTGTAGCTATTTTGAGCCCTCTCCGTAAGGGTGGCCTCATTGGCCGCCGACGCAGACAGAGTCGCGCCTAAGGTGCTGGAAAAAGGATAAGACGCAGACACTTCAAAACCGGGCTGTGTCTTGAACGTATCCTTGTTGGTTGGCCCTGCTGTTTTCGAAAGACTCGCGGTGAGTGAGTTGACGTTAAAATAAGC
This sequence comes from Nibricoccus aquaticus, assembly GCF_002310495.1. GTDB lineage: Bacteria > Verrucomicrobiota > Verrucomicrobiia > Opitutales > Opitutaceae > Nibricoccus > Nibricoccus aquaticus. Next base: position 2,125,067 of record NZ_CP023344.1, read on the forward strand.
ACGACCGGTGTAACTAGGCCGGGCGAGTTCAAAGGCGCTTTTGGTAATCAAGTTCACCTGCCCACCGATCGAGTTATTCGGCATATCGGGTGTCGCCACCTTGATAAGTTCGACGCGCGAGGCGTTGTTGATGGAGAGCTGGTCAACCGTCACGGTGCGGGTGAGGCTTCCGGGTACCGAGCTGGAAACGGGAAGGCCATCGATAAGGATCGCTGTGTCTTCTGCGCCGAATCCACGAACGGAGATAGCACTAGCATCGGAATCGGAGTAGCCCGAGTTTCCTCCTGCGCTGCCGTAATCCACTTGGACGCCAGGCAGGAACTTAACCAGTTCGCCAACGTTGCCGCTGGGGATGTCACCAAACTGGTCGGTCGAAATGACGTTCTTGATATTTACCGAGCTGCGCTGCTCGTTGATCGCGATTTCCTGGGCGTTGCGGAAGCGGTTGGCGGCGACGGTGAATTCGTTGAGGACGAGGGTGCCGTCCTCGCCCGTGGTGGAGTCACCGGCGTTGAAGGTGATGTCTTGGACGGCGGTGGCGTCGGCGGCGACGGTGACGGTGCTGACCTGGGGCGTCTGGCCTGTGTAGGTGACGCGGATCGTCGCGGAGCCGGCGGGGACGTTGCTCAAGGTGTATTCGCCGAACTGATTCGTGAAGGTCTCGAGGTTGGTGCCCTCGACGGCGACGCGGGCGTTGCCGAGGTACATGCCGTTGGTGGCATTCAAGACGCGGCCCTGGATCGAGCCGGTGGCGGCGGTCTGGGCGATGGCGGTGGTGGGCGTGAACTGCACGGCGACGGTGAGAGACGCGAGCAGCAGGGCGAGTTTACGGACGTTGAGGGCACGGACGCGGGATGCGGCGGTGGCACCTCGTGCGAGACGACGGGAGTTCATGCTAGGGCGGTTAGGTTTTGGCGCGTAAGGGGGACGCGCGGGTGGGGCTTGGGGATCTTATTTCAAATGAAATAAGATGGATAGATAGCTTCCATTTCATGAAAGCTATCTGTCAATAAACTTTCATTCGCCTGATGCGGCGGATCGGTGTCTGGGGCCTGATATGCAGGATGTTGGCAGAACAATCAGTTGCGGGTCTATAGATTCGACGCAGGGGACGTGATAACTTGCGGCATTATTTCATGGAATAGCGTCGACTGATGTTGGGCTTAGGTTTGCTGAAAATCGTCAGCAGTGGGTACACGCAGCCAAACGCTAGGGATGCGCGGGGTCGCAAAATTTTGCGACTGCTCCTTCCGAAGGGCGATTTAGCGCGGTTCAAATTAAACTGTGGCCAAAAAATCGAGGCGTGTCCGGGGTGACGCCGGACACCAAACGCGGGACGCGTATGCTCCCCGGGAGACGGGCGACGCGTCAGAGCCGAACGTGGACGGCACGGAGGTCGTCCCTCCATTAGATACGGTCGTCACTTGTTACGGACGCGGTGGTAGAGGGCGAGGTACTGCGGGACGATGGTGGCGGCAGAGAATGCGGTGCGGGCTTTTTCGCGGGCGGCGTTGCCGAGGGCGGTGCGGCGCGGAGGGTCGGCTAGGAGAGATTCGGCGGCGAGGGCGAGGGCGTCGGGGTCGCCAAAGGGGACGCGCAGGCCGTTGAGGTTGTGGTCCACGACTTCGGGGATGCCGCCGACGTCGGTCGTGACGCTGGGGCAGGCGAAGGCCATGGCTTCGAGAATGCTCAGGCAGAAGCTTTCGGTTTCGGAGGTGAAGAGGGCGAGGTCGGCGGCGGCGAAGTAGTCCTCGATGTCGGGGACGTTGGTGCGGACGACGACGCGGTCCTGGAGGCCGAGGCGGAGGATGTCGGGGAGAAATGGTTCGAAGTCGCCGCCGGCGAGGATGACGAGTTTGAAGGCATCGGCCGGACGGATACGGGCGGCGGTTTCGAGGAGGAGGTCGATGCGCTTGAGCGGGCGGAGATTAGAAGCGTGGAGGATGAGGGCTTCGTTTTCTTTGAGGCCGAGGCCGGCGCGGATGGAGTCGCGGGATTCTTTGGGCGGGCGGGGCTCGAAGAAATTGTGGATGACGTCGATGGGGCGTATGATGCCGAGGAGGCGGAGGGTTTCGGCTTTGAGGAAGTGGGAGACGGTGGTGATGGCGTCGGCACCTTCGAGGGCGTGGCGGATGGCCGGGGCGTAGGCGGGGTCTTTGCCGAGGAGCGTGGTGTCGGTGCCGTGGAGGGTGGCGACGATTTTGGGGCGGAGCTCGGGCGGGAGCATGTCGCGCGCGAGGAGCGCGGCGGTGGCGTGCGGGACGGCGTAGTGGACGTGGAGAATGTCGAGGCGGTGCTCGCGGCTGACCTCGGCCATTTTGACGGAGAGCGGGAGCGTGTAGTCGGGGTATTTGAAGAGGCCGTAGTCGCTGATATCGACGGGATGGAAGAAGAGACGCGGCGCGTTGGCGGGCATCCGGAAGGGGCGCTCGTAGCTGATGAAGTGGACTTCGTGGCCGAGGCGGGCGAGTTCTTCGCCGAGGGCGGAGGCGAGGATGCCGCTGCCGCCGACGGAGGGATAGCAGGTGATGCCGATTTTGAGTGGAGCGGGAGCGGACATCGGTGGGCGGCGGAGGAAGATTAAAACTGGCGGGCCGTGCGGGCGAGCTGTGCCAGGGAATCGAATACGAGCGGGTCGTTGGGGAAGAGCGCGGTGGCGTGGGCTACACCGGAGCGGAGGCCGTTGACGCGGGCGCGGGTGAGTTGGAGTTCGACGTAGTTGCGCGTGCGGAGCTGGGTGGTGTGGGCTTCCATGGCGGCGGTCCACGCGGGGACCGCGCTAGAGATGTCGATGAGGAGGGCGGAGCGGTCGGCGGGCTCGGCGTCGGGCGTGATGGCGTAGAAGAGAAGCGAGGCGATGGCGTGCGCGGGAGTTTCACGGAGCTCGGCGACGCCGCCGTAGCGGGCGAGGCGGGCGGCGTCGCGGACGAGGCGGCCGACGATGACGTGGTCGGGGTGCTGGTTTTCGACGAGTGTGGGCGCGAGGACGATTTGCGGGCGGAGGCGGCGGATGATCGCGGCGAGTTGGAGAGCGTGGGCGACGGTGTGCGTGAGGTGGGCGTCGCCTCCGAGGTTTAGAAATTCGCAGGTGGCGCCGAGGAGAGCGGCGGATTTTTGCGCTTCGGCGGTGCGTTCGGCGGGGGTGCCGTTGGTGCCGGATTCGCCGCGCGAGCAGATGACGAAGTGGGCGGGGCGGCCGGACTGGGTTTCGCGGGCGATGACGCCGCCGCAGCCGAACTCGATGTCGTCGGGGTGGGCGCCGAAAGCGAGGAGCGTGGCGGGCAGATCAGACGGGGACATCGGTGTAGGCTTCATCGGAGCGGTCGATTTCGTCGCGGGTGACGAAGAGGATTTCAGGGGCGTCGGCTTTATTGAGATAAGCCTGTTCGCCGAGGCCGGCAATGTAGTGAGTGCAGTGGATGACGGATTGCATCCAGCGGAGGCGGGAGTCGCGCGTGGGGCTGATCTGAGATTTTTCCCAGGAGCCGGCGGAATGCGGGAGCGTGACGAAGGTGTTTCCGCCCTCGTGGAGCTGGAGGGAGTTGGCAGAAGGGTTGTGGCGGGCGCGGACGATTTCGCCTTCGTGCGGGACGTCTACGAAGAAGTCGGTGATGTCGCAGGCGGCGCGGCGGACGTCGGGCGAGCTGGAGCGGACGATTTCCACGCCGTCGAGCAGGCCCATGTGGCGGTACATTTCGAGGCAGAAGTCGGCGATATTGACGGCCTCGGTTTTGCGGAAGGCATCGGTCCAGCACTGGGGGACGTAAGCGGGGAGCTGGCGGGCGGTGGTGTCGCGCCAGGCGGAAGTCACGCGCTTCGCGTAGAGTGGTGAGTACTTACGCTGGAGTTTGTTTTCGAAGGCGAAGTTGAGCGTATGAGGCTCGCCGGTTTTGCGATGGCGGAGGCAGGTCTGGGTTTCGCGCGGGTCGTGGTCGCTGTCGTGATAGAAGAAGACGATGCGGCCGCCGATCTCGGATTGGAGACGGCGGGCCGTCTGGAATTTCGAATACAGAAACCGGCGGGGGAAAATCCCGCAGGGTTGCTGGCCGAAGCAGATGACGGGTGCAGCGCTCATGCGGCGGTGGCAGATGTTTTTGCGGAGCCGAGAAGCGGTTGGAGCGCGAGGGCGAAGAGGACGCAGGCGGCGCAGCCGATGGGGTTGAGCCAGAGGTAGCCGATCTCGTGAGCGGGAAAAAATTTCCCGAGGGCGAAGATGGCGATGACGACGAGTTGCGCGGCGATGGCGGCGTAGAAGACGGCGGAGCCGCCGACTTTCTTGAAGAAGAAGGCAACGATGAAGACGCCGAGCAGCGCGGGATAAAAGATGGAGGCGACGATGTTGAGCGCTTCGATGAGGTTTTCGGCGAAGCTGACGAAGAGTGCGAAGCCGATGGCGAAGAGTCCCCAGACTGCGGTGAACCATTTCGCGTTTCTCACGTTGCGGGCTTCGTCGTGGGCGGCGAGCGGGCGGAAGTGGCGCCAGAGATCGATCGTGCTCGTGGTGCCGAGGGCGTTGAGCTCGCCGGCTTTCGAGGAGAGCGCGGAGGCGAACATGACGGCGATGAGCAGGCCGATGGCGCCGTGCGGGAGCTGGGTGAGGATGAAGGTGATGAAGACGAAGTCGGAGTCGCGGGTTTTTTTGGCCTCGGGGGAAACGGCGTAGAGGGCGTTGCGGGCTTCGTTGCGGAGCGTTTCGGAGGCGGCTTGGGATTCGGCGAGGGCGGCGCGGGCAGTGTATTCGAGCTGTGGATCGGCGGAGGCGCGGGCGTCGGAGAAGGCGCGGATTTTCTCCTGTTTGTCGGCGTGGAGGGCCGTGTGTTTTTCCTCGAAGGCGCGGAAAGTGGCGGCTTGCGGACCGTCGAGCTGGCGGCGCCATTCGGTCTGGTTGAAGAGAAGCGGCGTGGTTGGGGAGAACTGATAGAAGACGAAGAGGAGCGCGCCGAGAATCACGATGAAGAATTGCATCGGGATCTTGAGGAGGGCGTTGAACATGAGGCCGAGGCGGCCCTCGCGGAGGGCGGCGCCGCCGATGTAGCGCTGGACCTGCGTTTGATCGGTGCCGAAGTATGAGAGCGAGAGGAAGAAGCCGCCGATGAGGCCGCTCCAGAGCGTGTAGCGTTGCTTGAGGTCGGGCTCGTAGCTGACGGCATCGAGTTTATCCATCGCACCGGCAATGTGCATCGCGTCGGGAGGGAGTTTCACGAGCAGGACGACGAAAGCGGTGAGCATGCCGCCGAAGATGACACCCATCTGCCATTTTTGGGTGAGGTTCACGGCGGCGCTGCCACCGGTGACGGTGTAGACGATCGCGAGCAAGCCGGTGAAGACGATGGTGAGATCGACGCGCCAGCCCAGCACGGTGGAGAGGATGATGGCGGGCGCGTAGATGGTGATGCCGCACTGGAGGCCGCGCTGGAGGAGGAACAGGCTTGCGCCGAGGAGGCGGGTTTTGCGGTCAAAGCGTTGACCGAGGTATTCGTAAGCCGTGTACACGCCGAGCTTGCGGTAGATGGGGAGGAAGACGGCGCAGACGAGGATGAGCGCGAGCGGGAGGCCGAAATAATTTTGGATGAAGGCGATGCCGTTTTCGTAGGCCTGGCCGGGAAGCGACAGGTAGGTGATCGTGCTTGCCTGCGTGGCCATGACGGAGAGGCCGATGGTGCCCCATTTGGTCGTCTGGCTGCCCTTGAGGTAGGTGTTGAGATTGTCTGTGTGGCGCGTGCGCCAGGTGCCGTAGGCGGCGATGCCGAGCATGGTCCCGAGGAGGACGATCCAATCGAGGCCGTTCATGCGAAAACGCGGGAGAAGATCGTGAGCGCGATCACGACGACGATGAAGCAGCCGAAGACGAAGAGGTACACGCCGCGCCAGGTGCGGAAGCCGGGAACGCCGGGGGCGGATTCGGCGTGCGGTGTTGGCGGAGAGTTGGGCGGTGGCGTGTTCACTTTCCGAGGGAGACGAGGTTGGCGAAGAGACGATACGCACCGGGGACGCCTTCGGGCAACTCGCGGAACCAGGAGAGGCCGGTATACACGAACCAGCCTTTGCCGTGTTGGGCGACGAGGAGTCCGCCGGAGAGCGGGGTTTCGCCGGCGTCGGCGCAGGCAATTAGAGGCGTGAACTCGGGCGCCCACTGATTGGGAAAATAGAGACCGCGTTCCTGGACCCAGCCGTCGAAGTCGGCGGAGGTGATTTTGTTGGGCGTATTAAGTGCGGGGTGGTTGGGCGCGAGGATCGTGACGGTGGCGTTTTCTTCGGTGACGCGGTCGCGGGAGATTTTGAGGTCGTAAGGCGCGAGCGGTGCGGAGGGGAGATCGGCGGTGGTGTTGTACTGGACGATGACGGTGCCGCCGTTTTTGGCGTAGTCGAAGAGCGCGGGGAGCTGCGGGACAAGATCGGTGCGGGTGTTGAAGGCGCGGATGCCGAGGACGACGGTGTCGAAGGAGCGAAGGCGGTCGATGGTGAGATCGGCGCCGGTGAGGAATGTCACCGAATAGCCCATACGCGTGAGGCTGTCGGCGACGAGATCGCCGGCGCCGGGAAGATAACCGACGGTTTTGCCGCGAATCTGGAGATCGATGCTGACAGCTTTCAGGCTGGCGGGCGGCTGCAGCAGTTGTGGCGGGATGTGGTCGTAGCGGATATCGATGCGGCGGTTGCGGTAGGTGACGTTGTCGATGTCGGCGGCGGCGGTGAGTGAGGCGGTCGCGGGCGCGGAAGATGCGGATGTCTGGGGAGAAACGGTGAAGGTGAGGAGGGACTTCTCCCCTACTCTGCCGAGCGCGAATGGCTGGGAGGACGGTGAGGTTTTCCAACCGGAGGGGGCTTCGATTCGGAGCGTGCCGGTGGTGCTGGTGCGGGCGGCGGTCACTTCGACAGCGACGGTTTTGGCGGAGCCGGGGGAAAAGAGTTCGAGGTTTTGGGTGAAGCCGAGCGAGACGGGCGGGATGACGGCGAGGCGGCGGCGGATTTCGCCTTTGACGGGGTCGTCGATCACTTGGACGGGTTCGTCGGCGACGATGAGGGTTTGTCCGGCGATCTCGATGAAGTGCTCGACGGGGAAAGCGGGCGGGTTTTCGGGGAGGCCGATCAAGGCGGGGTCGGCGACGGCGAACATGCCGGCGGTGCCGTCGCTGCGAAGCCAATACGGTTGAGTGAGCGAAGTCGCGGGGGGGAGCGGCTGGGCGTTTTCTTGGTTGAGGGCGACGTTGGCGGCTAGGTCGGTGGCGACGGGGATTTCGGTGGCGAGAGTGGGATAGCGCGTGGCGAGCCAGCGGACGGGGAAGTTGTTTCGCGCGATGAGCGTGTGGCGGAGTTTTAAGGTTTCGCCGGGGACGGCTTCGGCTTGGGGGATGACGGTTTCCCAGTGGAGGCCGAGGCAGGCGGTGAGGATGCGATCGAGGTGGGCGCGTTTGTCGGCGAGGATTGGATCGGTCGGAAGCGCAGCGAGCGCGGAGCGGATTTCGAGGAGCGCGGGGATGCTAGCGGCGGGGTTTTGGGGAGAGAAATTTTTGAGCGCGGCGTCGGTGAGCGGGCCGAGGGCGGCGGCTCCGGGGATGCGGGACCAGGTAGTGTCGATGCCGTCGAGGATGTCGGTCGTGGCGGGTTCGCCGGCGAGGAGCTGGAAGTGTTCGTAGGCGGTGCCGCGGGTTCCGACGGAGCCGAAGCCCTGGCTCTTGTGCATGGTGCGGCTGCGGGCGGCGATTTCGCCGAAGGATTCTCCGAGAAGCGGATTGAAGCCGCCGACATCGAGACGGAGCACGGTGGGATTCGCGGACTGGCCGGTGCGGCTCGCGCCGCTGGGGCCGGTGTTCCAGAGGACGCGTTTCGCCTGCCAGGGCGGCAGATGGCCGAGCTCTTTAGAGAAGGCAGCTGGATCGGCCGCTAGTGTGAAGGCTTCGAGGGCGAGGATGGCGGAGGCGGTGTGGTGGCCGTGGGTGGTGCCGGGTTGGGGGGAAAAGCGCGTGACGAGGACATCGGGCCGGAAGGTGCGGATGACGCGTATCATATCGGCAAGGACTTGATCGCGGTTCCAGATGGAGAGGGTTTCGCGGTAGTCTTTGGAGAAGCCGAAGTCGTTGGCGCGGGTGAAGAATTGTTGAGCGCCGTCGATGCGGCGGGCGGCGATCAGCTCCTGCGTGCGGATGAGGCCGAGGGAATCGCGGAGCTCGGTGCCGATCAGGTTCTGGCCGCCGTCGCCTCGGGTGAGCGAGAGATAGCCGGTGCGGTAGCCGCGGCCGCGCGCTAGGTAGGCGATGAGGCGGGTGTTTTCGTCGTCGGGATGGGCGGCGACGTAGAGGACGCTGCCGAGTTCGCGGAAGCTGCGGAGCTCCTGGAGGATTTCGCCCGACGACAGCGGAGTGGCTGAGGCAGGTGCGGCGGGTTGAGCGAAGGCGTGGGAGGCGAAGAGCAAAACGGTGGCTCCGAGAAGTCTGGTGGCCAGCCGCCAGAGCGGGTGATGCATGGGGCGTGATTATGAAGGCGTGAGCGGCGGAGCTGGAGTGGCGTCGCTCGCTTGACGGCGGGGCGGCGCGGAGGTTGCGGGAGTAACGCTGGCTGAGCAGGTGGCGGGCCGGAGGGTGAATGAGTCGCGGTGGATTTGGGCGATGAGTCGGAGGGAGCGACGGTGATGTTTATGTCCATGTGAGGGACGCGTCGCTCCGGCGCGTTTATCGGGCGGTGGCGCGGAAGGTTATTTCAGCGAGGCGATGAGGTCGTTGTTCATCTTCACGAAGCCGCTTTGCGGGCCTTCGACGGCGACGGCGAGTTCGGAGGATTGTTTCGCGGCAGCGATGGCGTCGGCCTTTTCGCCGAGTTTCGCGAGGATCTTGGCCTTCAAGTGGACCATGTAGAACGCGGGTTTGTCGCCGGCGGTGGCCTCGGTGATGAAGGCTTTGGCCTTGGTGAGATCGAGGCCTTGGTCGAAGTAGAATTGAGCGGCGTTGAAGTAGAAGCCGGAGGATTTTTTGGCGGGGGATGCGAGGGCGGCTTCGATCTGGGGGACGACGAGGCTGGCAGTGTCGACGGTGAGTTTAATCGGGACGCGGGTGCGTTCCCAGCGGAGATTGAGCGTGGCGGACTCGTTGCGGATGTCGTTCACGTCGATCGTGAAGGTCTCGACGACTTCGGTGAGTTTGACGGGCGTGGCGGTGAAGCGGGCGATGTCGTTTTTGGCGTCGTACTTGTAGGCGCCCCATTGAGAAGAATCTTTGTGGATGATGACGGTCCACTCAGTTTCGCCGGGGATGGTGAAGAGCTCGTAGGTGCCGGCGGGAATGTCGGTGCCGTTGAGTTTCACGGGTGTGCTGACGGTGAGCTTGGTGGCGTTGTTGGCGCCGGTGCGCCAGATTTTGCCGTAGGCTTCGAGTCCGCCGAAGATGGTGCGGCCTTTGACGCTGGGGCGGGAGTAAACGACTTCGATGTCGGTGAGGCCGACGCGTTGTTTGAGCGTGCTGGCGGGGCTGGCGGCGGGGAAGGTGACTTTGGGGGCCTCGGCTGGCTGGGCGAAGGTGGTGGAGGCGAGAGCGAGGGCGCAGGCGAGCAGGGCGGCTGGGCGTAGGACGGATGCAATGGTCATGATGTTTTTTGAGTGACGGATAAGCGGGACGAAAGGGACTGAGGATTCACGCGCTTCGCAAGCGGCGCGTGGTCAGCTAGCAGCGACGGTTAAACGCGTGGGGACAGAAAAACCCTTGGTAGAGACGCTGAAAGCTAAAGACCTGCGACACCACGAGAAGCGGGCACAAAAAATCCGGCCCGAGTGGGCCGGATTTGAAGGAGGCAGAGGAAAGGCTCCGAACGAATCAGGAGTGCTGGCCGGCGTGGATGCCTTCGGCGATTTCCTCGATGAGCTTCGCATTGAAGTCAGGAATGTCGTCGGGCTGACGGCTTGTTACGAGGCCTTGATCGCAGACGACGGCTTCGTCGCTCCAGAGGGCACCAGCATTTTTGAGGTCGGTCTGGATCGTGTGGTAAGACGTCACGCGGCGGCCGCGGACAACATCGGCTTCGATGAGGAGCCAGGGACCGTGACAGATCGCGCCGACAGGTTTACCGGCATCGAAGAAGGCGCGGACGAATTTCACGGCTTTGGGAATCCCGCGGAGTGTATCCGGATTTTTGACGCCGCCGGGCAAAAGAAGCGCGTGGAAGTTTTCTGGTTTGGCTTCGTCAAGCGGGAGATCGACGTCGAATGCATCGCCGAAATCGTTCGCGTTGCCGTCCCACGCGGTGACTTGGTCTTCGACAGGAGAAACGACGGTCACGTCGGCACCCGCTTCAAGGAGAGCGAGACGGGGTTTTTCAAATTCACTTTGTTCGAAGCCGTCCGCGACGAGGATGGCGACTTTCTTGCCTTGGAGATTTTGAGACTGAGACATGGGATTCCTTTGGTTGTTTTATTTCCGAGCCAGACCTGCCGGGAGTATCGCTGGAGGTGTGCCACGGTTGGGCGCGAATCTCAGGCGGTTCGCTCAGAGCATCTTAACGAAAAGGCCATTGAGCGGAGGGAACGACTTCACGGGCAGAGTGCAGCTTGGCCAATTCTCGGTTGTGCATTCTGCGCTCGGTGGAGACGCAAAAAAAACCGCAGCGGTGAGGCTGCGGTTTCTGAAGTAAGGACCAACCAATCAGGCCGTGACTGGAACCTTGGCGGCGTCGAAGGTGTAGACGGACTTCGGGAAGTCGGGGGTTGGTGGGTGTGGGACCACTTTCCAGAACTTGCTGACGGCCGTGTCCCAGTTGTCGAGGAGCGACTTGGCGTGCGGGCTCGTGGTGAGCTTCGCGTGAACCGAGATCAGCTTCTTCAAGCTGTCGCTCTCTTCCTGGTTGTTGAGGCGTTCGAGGCCGATCATCGCGGGGTTGATGTGGGTTTCGAAGTCGCCCTTTTCGTCGTACACGAAGGCGAGGCCGCCGCTCATGCCGGCGCCGAAGTTTTTGCCGGTGCGTCCAAGCACGACGACGAGACCGCCGGTCATGTATTCACAACCGTGATCGCCGAGGCCTTCCACGATTGCCGTGGCACCCGAGTTACGGACGGCGAAACGCTCGCCTGCGCGGCCGGAGACGAAGATGTTGCCACCGGTGGCACCGTACAAACAGGTGTTACCGACGAGGGAGTTTTCGTGCCAAGCGTAGCCGACGTTCTTGAAGGGACGGATGACGACTTCGCCGCCGTTGATGCCTTTGCCGACGTAGTCGTTGGCTTCGCCGACGAGCGTGAGGCGCAGGCCGTTGACGAGGAAGGCGCCGAAGGACTGACCGGCCGAACCGTTGAAGGTGAGGTCGATCGTGCCCGCTGGGAGACCTTCGTTGCCGCGCTGATAAGCGATCTGGCCGGAGAGCTGCGTGCCGACGTCGCGGTTGACGTTGGTGATCTTGTAGCGGGCCACGAGGCGCGCGGACTCGCCGAGGATGACGTCGCGGGCTTCCTGAAGGATGACTTCGTCGAGCGAACCTTCGCCGCCGAAACGCTCGTTGCGTTCGCGCGTGTGGTAGCGGTCGAGCTCGCCGGTCGGATCCGGATTGTGGAGCAGGCCGGAGAGATTGAGCAGCTTGGTCTTCGGGTTGGCGGGATCGTCGATCTGCTCGAGGAGTTCGGTGCGACCGATGATCTCGTTGAGCGTGCGCGCGCCGAGCTTGCCGAGGTACTGGCGGACGTCTTCGGCGACGGCGTTGAAGTAGTTGATGACGTTCTCGGGCTTGCCGCGGAATTTGGCGCGGAGGTCGTCGCGTTGTGTGGCGACGCCGACCGGGCAGGTATTCAGATGGCAAACACGGAACATGGCGCAGCCGGCCGCGATGAGGGCGGCGGTGCCGAAGTTGAATTCTTCCGCGCCGAGGATGGCGGCGATCACGATGTCGCGGCCGGTCTTCATGCCGCCGTCGGTGCGGAGGACGATGCGGCCGCGGAGATTATTCATCATCAGGACCTGGTGGGCTTCGGCGACGCCGATTTCCCACGCGGAGCCCGCGTTCTTGATGGAGGCGATCGGCGAAGCGCCGGTGCCGCCATCGTGGCCGGAGACGAGGACAACGTCAGCGTACGCCTTCGCGACACCAGCGGCGACGGTGCCGACGCCGGAGGACGAGACGAGTTTCACGCAGACCTTGGCGCGCGGGTTCACTTCCTTCAGGTCGAAGATCAGCTGGGCCAAGTCTTCGATGGAGTAGATGTCGTGGTGCGGAGGAGGCGAAATCAGGGTGACGCCGGGGACGCTGTGACGGAGGCGCGCGATGAGCGGCGTGACCTTGGCACCGGGCAGCTGGCCGCCTTCGCCGGGCTTCGCGCCTTGGGCCATCTTGATTTCGATTTCCTTCGCGGATGAAAGATACGCGGGCGTGACACCGAAGCGGCCGGAGGCGACCTGCTTGATGGCAGAGTTGGCGTTGTCGCCGTTCTCGCGGATATTGAAACGATCGGGATCTTCGCCGCCTTCACCGGAGTTGGATTTGCCGCCGATGCGGTTCATCGCGATGGCGAGGGCCTCGTGCGCTTCAGGAGAAAGCGCGCCGAGCGACATGCCAGCCGTGGTGAAACGCTTACGGATGTCGTCGATCGGCTCGACCTCGTCGAGCGGAACGGCGGGGCGGGTGCCAAAGCGGAGCTTGAGCAAATCCTTAATCGCTTGCGGGGCGTGTTCGTCGCCTTGCGTGCGAACGCCTGCGTAGTCCTCGGCGGAGTTGCTCTTGAAGAACTTGTTCATCGACGCGACGAACTTCGGGTTCCAGCCGTGGAACTCGCCTTCGCCCTTCTTGTTGACGCGGTAGTAGCCTTCGTTGCCGAGGGCGGCGACGGCGTCTGCGGCCGCGGGGAACGCGGTGAGGTGGCGGCGGATGGATTCTTCAGCGATCTGGGCGTAGTCGATGCCGCCGATCGGCGACGCGGTGCCGGTGAAGCACTCTTCGATGACTTTGTGCGAGATGCCGAGGGCTTCGAAGATCTGCGCGCCGCGATAGCTCGCGAGCGTGGAGATGCCCATCTTGGCCATGATCTTCAAGAGACCGGCGTCGATGGTGTCCTTGTAATTTTTGCGTGCCTGTTCTGCGGATACAGGCTTCGCGGTCTTGCCGGCGGCAGCCAGCGCGGCGACAAGATCGAGCGCGAGGTACGGGTTGACGGCGTTGATGCCGAAGCCGAGCAAGCAGGCGATGTGGTGAACGTCGCGGGCTTCACCGGTTTCGCAGACGAGGTCGCACTTGAGGCGCAGACCGGCGCGGACGAGCTGCTGGTGAACGGCGCCGGCGGCGAGGAGCATGGGGATGCCTGCCTGCTCGGCGGTGACGTTTTTGTCGGAGATGATGATGACCTTGGCGTTGTTGGTCTCGACGGCGGCTTGCGCGCGCTGGGCGAGATCCTTCACGGCTGCTTCGAGCGCGGCGGGACCGGCCTTGGCGTCGAAAGTGGCGCCGAGACGGACGACGCGGTTCTTCAGGATCGGAACGTCGAAGAGCGCGGCGACCTCCTGCGTTTGGAGAACAGGCGAGTCGAGTTCGACGTAGCCGGAGGTTTTCGGGAATTCCTCGAAGAGACCGAGGCGTCCGCCGAGATACATCGTGAGCGACATGACCGACTTTTCGCGGATCGAGTCGATCGGCGGGTTGGTGACCTGCGCGAAGAGCTGCTTGAAGTAGGTGTATAGCAGGCGCGGACGGCGCGAGAGGACGGCGAGCGGCGTGTCGTCGCCCATGGAGCCGGTGGGCTCGATGCCTTCAGCGAGCGGCGTGAGGATGAGCTCCTGTTCGTCGAGGTCGTAGCCGAACGCGACTTGCTGCGGGAGCGAGGCGTTCAAGTCGGCTGTCGCGGGAGCGGCGGCACCGGCGGACGCGGCGAATTTGTGGAGGTTGGTGAGGTGGGCTTCGCACCATTCTTTATAGTGAGGATCCTTGGTGAAACGCGCCTTGAGCTCTTCGTCGGTGAAGAACTTTTTCTCGATGAGATCGACCGCGATCATGCGACCGGGCCCGAGGCGGCCGGACTGGATGACCTTGCCGGGGAAGTCGTGCACGAGGCCGGCTTCGGAGGCGAGGATCACGTAGCCGTCGTCGAAGATCTTGAAGCGCGCGGGGCGCAGGCCGTTGCGGTCGAGGGATGCGCCGATGACTTTGCCGTCGGTGAAGACGAGGGCGGCGGGGCCGTCCCATGGCTCGACCATGCAGGAGTGGTAGCGGTAGAAGGCGCGGGTCTCGGGTGAGAGGTCTTTGTCTTTTTCCCACGCCATCGGGGCCATGATCATGGCGGCGTGCAGGGGATTGCGGCCGCCGAGCGTGAGGAGCTGGAGGGCGTTATCGAAGGTGGCCGAGTCGCTCATGTTCGGTTGGATGAGCGGCTTCAAATCGTTGAAGCGGTCGCCCCACACGCCGTACGCGGTGGAGTTTTCGCGGGCGCGCATGAGGTTCCGGTTGCCGCGGATGGTGTTGATCTCGCCGTTGTGGGCCAACATGCGGAACGGGTGCGCGAGGTGCCAGGTCGGGAAAGTGTTCGTCGAGTAGCGCTGGTGGAAGACGGCGAAAGCGCTGGTGAACTTGGGCGACTTCAGGTCGGGGAAAAACTTCCGGATCTGGGCGGGTGTGAGCAGGCCCTTGTAGATGATGGTGCGTGAGGAGAAGGAGCAGATGTAGAAGCCAGCGATCTTGGCCTCGATGACTTTGCGCTCGATGGTGTTTTGCGCGAGGAAGAGCTTACGTTCGAATTCGTCGTCGCTGATTTCTTCCTTACGGGCGACGAGGGCTTGAACGATGACGGGCTGGGTCTCGAGGGCCTTGCGGCCAAGGCAGGAGGAATCGACGGGGACATCGCGCCAGCAGAGCCAGACGAGGCCTTCGGCTTTGATGGCCTGCTCGACGAGCTTCTTGCAGTGGGATTGGGCGTATTCGTCGTCCTTCGGGAGGAAGATCATGCCGACGCCGAGATCCTGATCGCGGAAGAGCGGCTTCTTTTTCTTTTCGAGATACTCGCGGAGGAGCTCGACGGGGACCTGCGTGAGGATGCCCGCACCGTCGCCGGTGATGGCGTCGGCGTCGATGGCGCCACGGTGGGCGAGCGATTTGAGGGCCGTGATCGCGCGATTGACGACGTCCGCAGAGCGTTCGCCGGAGAGTTTCGCGATGAAGCCGACGCCGCATGCGTCGTGTTCTTGATCGGCGTTATACAGGGGAGACGGGATCACGGTGGGCATGGAAAGGGAAAAGTCGGAGGTGATGCGGTGACGAGCTGGAGAGCGTGGCGGACTGGATTCGGTGCGAACGTGCGACGGAAGTTGTGATGCAGAGGCGGTCGCGGCTGGCGGGAAATCGGTGGTTTGGACGGATTTGGCTTAGAGCAAGAAAAGGGCCGGTCACGCGTTTGCGAGAGCCGGCCCAGAGCGTTTTGAAATTGGGGAGCTCTTTTAGTTAAAAGAAGCGGATAGTTTTAGTGGCCATTTTGGCATGCTCTTCGTCGGTGCATGCGGCGTTGGTCGGCGCGTCGGCGGGCGTATCGGTGGGTTTGATGAGGTCGTTGGAGAGCATGTAGTTCTCCACTTCTTCGCCGGAAACGTCGGCGAGCATCACGCCGTCGATTTCAACGCAGGGCGAGAGGGGCTGGCCGGACTTCTGAACCATCTCCGCGTAGTTTTCGCGGTTGTTGATGATGTCGATGTCTTCAAACGCGAGGCCGTGTTTGCGCATGATGGCGCGGACGCCGTTGGACCAACCACAGCTGGGTTTGAGATAGGCTTTGATGTTCATGCTGGAAGCGTCGCTAAGGTCAAAAACGGTGCAACCTAAAGGCCGGTTTTTTTGCCAATCAATAGTAAGTTTGGAAATTTTTTCATGGGAGGGCGGCGGGGTAGAAGCCGGGCGTGTGGGCGAAGGGGATAAGCGAGCGGAGTTTTTACGCTAGCCGCATTTTCCGGGGTGCTCTAACAACGCCGCCTCTCATGAAAGTCCTCGTGACCGGCGCGGCCGGGTTTATTGGTTACCATGTGTGCCGTCGGCTGGCGGAGACGAAGCGTTGCGAGGTGCTGGGCATCGACAACCTCAACGATTATTACCCGGTCGATCTGAAGCGGGCGCGGCTGAAGCAGCTGGAGCCGTTGGAGAAGTTTCGGTTTGTGCAGAGCGATTTCAGCGATGCGGCGGCGTTTGGCGGGCTGTATCGGCAGTTCAAGCCGGACTATGTGGTGCATCTCGGGGCGCAGGCGGGCGTGCGGTACAGCACGGAGAATCCGGCGGCGTATGTGCAGGCGAATCTCACGGGTTTCCTGAATGTGCTCGAGGCGTGCCGGGCGAGGCCGCCGAAGCATCTGGTGTTTGCGTCTTCGAGCAGCATTTATGGCGCGGGCGCGAAGCTGCCTTTCTCGGAGGATCAGATCACGGATCAGCCGCTGTCGTTTTACGGGGCGACGAAGAAGAGCAATGAGCTGATGGCGTACAGTTACGCGCATCTGCACGGGCTCATGATAACGGGGCTGCGGTTTTTCACGGTGTATGGACCGTGGGGCCGGCCGGATATGGCGCCGTCGCTTTTCTCGAAGGCGATCTGCGAGGGAGCACCGTTGAAGCTGTTCAATCACGGGCGGTCGTTGCGCGACTTCACTTATATAGACGACATCGTGGGCGGCGTGGTGAAGGTGCTGCTTTATCCGCCGGACGAGCGCCCCACCCCGCCGTATCGGGTTTTCAACCTCGGGCACAACCGGCCGGTGGAGGTGCGGCTGTTTGTGGAGATGCTGGAGTCGCTGCTCGGGAAGAAGGCGAATGTAGAGTTGTTGCCTGCGCAGCCGGGGGATCTGCCGGAGACGTGCGCGAATATCGAGCGGGCGAAGGCGGCGATTGGGTTTACGCCGAAGGTGGTGCTAGAGGACGGGCTGCGGGAGTTCGTGACGTGGTTCAAGGGGTATCACGGGTACTGATTTTTAAGACACGCCGATGAAAACTATCCTGCTGCTGGTGGCTTCGAACATCTTCATGACGCTCGCGTGGTATGGGCACTTGAAGTGGAAATTTCTCGAAGGGAAAACCGTGCTGACGGTGATCCTGTTTTCGTGGGGGCTGGCGTTTTTCGAGTACTGCCTGATGGTGCCGGCGAATCGGGCGGGGTACATGAGCGGGACGTTCACGGGGTATCAGCTGAAGATCATCCAAGAGGCGATCACGCTGGGGGTTTTCGTGATTTTCGCGTGGCTGGTGCTGAAGGAAAAGCTGACGTGGAACTACGCAGTGAGTTTCGGGCTGATCCTGCTCGCGGTGTATTTCGCGACGGCGTTCAAGCCCGGCGGCGGGGCGCCGGGGGGGC
The DNA here is from genome assembly GCF_002310495.1 of Nibricoccus aquaticus. GTDB lineage: Bacteria > Verrucomicrobiota > Verrucomicrobiia > Opitutales > Opitutaceae > Nibricoccus > Nibricoccus aquaticus. The sequence goes on from NZ_CP023344.1 coordinate 2,142,342, forward strand.
ATTGAAAGGTTGGCGCGGGAGATAGTTTTTGAAGAAAGGCGCGTCTCTGCGCTTGCCAGCGGGCGAACGTTTCCCACCGTTCGCCTGAACATATCCCGTTGATTGGCGCATCACGCGCGATCTTCACGCTCACTTTTCAAACAACACATCCCATGTCCAAAGCCGCTCCTGCCAAAGCTGAATCCAAGTCGTCCGCCGTCGTCACCGCCTCTGCTGCGCGCGACAAGAACATCGACCTCGCGCTCTCCTCGATCACCAAGCAATTCGGAGAAGGCTCGATCATGCGTCTGGGCAGCAATGCCAAGATGAAGGTCGAAACGCTCTCGACCGGCTCGCTCGCCCTCGACCTTGCACTCGGCGTGGGCGGTTTGCCCAAGGGCCGCATCATCGAAATTTACGGGCCGGAGTCCTCGGGTAAGACGACGTTCTGTTTGAGCGTGATCGCGGAGGCGCAGAAACGGGGCGGGTTGGCGGCGTTCATCGACGTCGAGCACGCGCTCGATCCGAAGTATGCGCGCGTCGTTGGCGTGAACTTGGATGACCTTCTCGTTTCTCAGCCGGACTCCGGTGAAGACGCGCTCAACATCATGGAGACGCTGATCCGCTCCAACTCGATAGACGTGATCGTACTCGATTCCGTCGCGGCGCTGATCACGAAGGCCGAGCTCGATGGTCAGATGGGCGACATGACGATGGGCAGCCAGGCGCGGTTGATGTCGCAGGCGATGCGCCGTCTCACGGCGGTCGTGAGCAAGACGAACTGCGTGTGTATTTTTACCAATCAGATCCGCGAGAAGATCGGCGTCATGTTTGGCAGCCCCGAGACGACTTCGGGCGGACGCGCGCTGAAGTTCTTCGCCTCGGTCCGCATCGACATCCGTCGCAAAGACCAGATCAAGCTGCCCGACGGCAAAATCGTGGGCAACCGGACGAAGATCAAAATCGTGAAGAACAAAGTCGCCCCACCCTTCACCGAGGTGGAATTCGACATCATGTATGACGAGGGCATTTCGAAGACCGGCTCGTTGCTGGACCTCGCGCTTGAGCACAAGATTCTGGAAAAGAAAGGCGCGTGGATCGCCTACAACGGCGAGCTCATCGGCCAGGGCCGCGATGCGGCAAAACAGACGCTCAAGGACAAGCCGGATGTCGCGCAGAAGATCACGGAAGCCGTGCTCGCCAAGGTAAACATCACGGGTGGAGCGACGGTGACGGGTGAAGCGGAGGAGTGAGATCGGCTGGAATAACAGCGGGACATTAGGCGGTCCTGCCTGGTGTGGCCGACAAAAGCGCGATGAGAAAGCATCGCGCTTTTTTATGTTCACGTACGACGGAGTGATTTGGTCCGTTGCGTTGCGGCGGAACTGATTGTTGTTTTTTGCTACAGTTATGAGCGTGGATTGAGTCTGCGTCTCCCCTGCTTCATCAACCCCCTCTTTCATCATGCTTCGTCACGTCCTTCTCGTTTCACTCGTTGTTTCGCTGCCGTTGTCTGTCGCGCGGGCGGCTGACGATTCCCGTCCTGAGCTGGTTTCTACGACTGGGGGCAATAATAGCTGGAGCAGTGTGGAGGAGATGCAGAAGGCGGCGGAGGCGGGGAATCCGGAGGCGGGCTATCAGCTCGGCGAGATGTATCTCAACGGCGTGCAGGTGCCGGTGGATGTGGCAAAGGCGGTGGCGTTGCTGGAGCGGGCTGCGGATGCGGGGCACGCGAACGCGGCGTTCCGGCTGGGAAAGTTGAATGCAGACGGTGAAGTGATTCCGAAAAATCTGCCGCAGGCGTTCGTGCGTTATCAGGCGGCGGCGAACGCGGGTGTGGCGGAGGCGCAGTTTAATCTGGGGGCGATGTACTCCAGTGGGCGCGGGGTGAAGCGGGATTATGTGGAGGGTCTCGCGTGGCTGATTGTTGCGACGAAGAATGGCGCTGACCCGGCGGGTGAAAAACAGCTGCGTGATCATCTCACGAAGGCGAAGCGCACGGCGATCATCGCGGATGCGGAAAAACGGGCGCTGGTGCTTTCGAAGGCGGGCGGCGATGGCAAGGCGGCGGCAGGTTCTGGAGAAAAGTCGGCCGGGTCTTCGCCGAGCGCTCCGACCGGTGTGCCTGCGGTGACAAAGCCCGATGGCAAAGTGAAGCTGGACGCGCCTCCTGCACCCGGACGTATCCAAATCGCCCCTCCGGCTCCGGGCGGTCTCTCAATTCCGGTCATCTCTCCACCCGCGCCCAAGGCGACACCTCCGCCAGCTCCTGACGCGCCGCCTGCGCAGACGAAATAAATACCTGTGCACGGACATCCGTGCGGATTACGCGGGAAGCCTGGTGAGGAGCGCTCGTGTTATCGACGGAATGCTGAAAATAAAAAAGCCGCGCTGGTGAATGCGTGGCTTTTTATTCTGGAAGGCGGCGACCGGGCCCGGCCGAAGGGCCGCTGTTATAAATGATGACGGTTTGCCGGGTTTCCCCGGTGCGCGGCGCTGACGGAACAGCGCCCCACATTTTCGTTCAGGTTCAGCGTTTGGGTTTGGTGCGGGGGACGGTGACTTCGTAACCGGATTCCAAGGACGCTTTGATCGTCTCGTAATCGCGGCGGATAACGAGAGCACTGAGGTCGGGGGTCGCAGCGGAGGTTGGCGCATCGCTCGTGCTGACGACGGGCATCGCGGCATCGTCATGAGTAGCGGTGTCGATGGCCGGGACGGGGTCTTCGTAGATTTCGCCGGAGACGACGAGTTCGGCTTTGGGGTTTTTGGCGAAGTAGGCGGAGGCGGCGCGTTCGAGTTTTTGGAGGCGTTCGCGGAGCGCGGTGACGAGTTTCGGCGAAGGCGGCTCCGTGTAGATGACGCGGCCGAAGCGGGGATGCGTGAGCGAGGTGGAGGTGGAGTCGCGGGTGAAGCTAAGGTCGGAGTAGTTTTCGCCGATGATCGGAGTGAGTTCGGGTTTGAGATCTTTTTTCGCGAGGTCGTCGAATGAGACGGCGTATTCTTCGGGGCTGGCTTCGAAGTAGCGGCGGGCAGCTTCGTGGGCTTTTGCGAGGTTGCGCTCTACGTGGAGCTGTCGTTCGGCGATGGAGCGGCGGACTTGGGCGAGGGCTTTGGGTTCTCGGGTGATGGCGATTTCCTGGTTGCCGCGCGTGGTGATGGTGAGGCGGGGCTCGGTGAGCGTGGGAGAAACGGAGGTGTAATCTTCGCCGAGGAGGCTGATGGGTTTTGGCTCGATCCAGCCGGCGTCGATCAAGGTGCCGGCGTAGGCGTAGCCGCTGCCCTCGGCGAGCATCGACTCGAGGGCGGCGCCGTCGATGGCACGGAGGTTTTTCTCGATCGTGGCGCGCTGAGCGTTGGTGATCGGCATGAGATGCTGGATACTGCCGAGAGTATTGTGCTCCAAGATGACGATGTCGGAGGCGCGGAGGACTTCGACTTCGGTCGAAGAGACGGTGGAGAAGTCGGGGAGTTTTTCGTTGGGCAGCGCAGCTTTGAGCGCGGTGAGCGTGACGGACTCGGCTTCGGGATTGGCGGCGAAGAATTTTTGCGCGGCTTCGCCGACTTGCTGGAGTTGAGGGGCGAATTCTTTTTGAGCGCGCTCGGTTTCGTGGCGGCGGGCGTCGTCGATGACCCAGGCTTTGGCGGCGTAGGTGGCGATGCGGCCGAGGAAGTCGGGCGTGAGGAGGGAGACGGCGGGGAGGCTGGCTTTGAGGGATTCGATGGAGCGGCCGCGGATGAGGATGCCGTCGTCGCGGGCGACGAGGACGGAGGTGAGGGGCTTATCGATCATGGGGAGCATCGACATGAGCTGGTTGGCGATGAGTGCGTCTTTATAGGAGCGGCTGGCGAAGCTGCTGGTGAGGAAGAGCATTTTGGAGGCGTTGCGCACGGAGGTGAAAAACTTCGGCGTCATGTAGAAGAGCACGTGGCCTTCGGAAGCGGAGTCGGCGAGGGCCTGGAGGTAGGCGGGGTCGGCGGCGAGGGCGCCGGTTTTGGCTAGGCACTCGTCGGAGAAGGGCGTGGAGGCGATGGCGATGGAGTCGCCGTCGAGGATGATGGCGAAGTCTTCGGGCGGGACGTCGTCGGTGGGTTTGCGGGTGAAGTAGGTGCGGCCGTTTTTCTCTTCGCGGAGCCAGTCGGAGTCGGCGGCGAGGGTTTTGGCGATGTGTTTGCCGCCGGTTTCGATGCGGGCGAAAACGTCGAAGGGAAGTTTGAAGGAGAACTCGGCGGCGCGGCGCTCGATCTGGTCCTGCGGGTGCATGCGGACGATGACGATGGCGCGGCCTTGGTAGGCGATGAGTTCGGTGAGGCCTTTTTCCTCGGACTGGGCTAGGAGCTTGAGGAGTTCGTCGGCGACTTCTTTTTCGCCGGTGAATTTCACGGCGACGGACTCGACGGTTTTGATGAGGGCGGGGAGGTCGAGGCGCAGGTCGAGGACGAGGTCGGCGTCGGCGGGGGCGAATTGGGCGGCCTGGAAGGGCTGGGGTTTGCCGGGGAAGAGGGAGAACACGCCGGCGCGGCCGGTGGGTGTGTAGAGGAAGAAGCGGTTGTCGTAGCCGCCGGGGACGGCGTCGGAGCTGAGGCCGATGGCGCGGATCTGGGAGAGACCGATGGCCTCGAAGGCGCCGGGGAGATCGATGGGTTTATCGGCGAAGGAGCTGGCCTTGAGTGTATCGGAAAGTTCGCGACCGACCTGGCCCCAGCCGCCTTCGAAGTCGATGTAGGTGTAGAAGAGGGCGTCGGGCGAGAGCTCGCGGCGGACGGCGTTGAGGGGATTGGGCTCGGTCGGAGCGCCGGTTTGGGCGAGGGCGGCGGCGGGCAGAAGTGCGACCGCGGCGGCGAGTTGGAGAGAACGAACCAGTGAGAAAGGGTCCATGAAGCGCATGAATAAGGGCGCTGTCGGACCGTCCGCCACGGGAAAAGTGCGAGGCGTGGAAGAATATATTTGGGCGAGGCCGCCGCAGAAGCGGTTGAAGGAGCGATCGCTTCGGCGGCGGACGTCATCCCGCCAGGGTGTTAGGCGGCGAGCTTCAGGCGGTTTTGGGCGGTGACGAGTTTATCCATGAGGCGGAGGTCGCGTTCGGAGATTTGTTTCACGCTGGCGACCCATTCGTGGACGACGGCGAGGAGTTCTTCGCGGGAAGTCCAGAGCGTTGTGCGGCGGCGGGCTTCGAGGAAGGATCTGTATCCGTGGAGTCGTTTCCGGGTGTCGCGGATGAAGTCGCGGACGGCGTGTTCGCCCTGCCCTGGTGGAGTGACCTGGTCGAGGAGTCCGCGTGCGTGCAGCTCGGGAGCGGAGTAAGTGGAGCCGCTGAGGATCATGCGCTGGGCGGGCTGGGGGCCGAGTTTGCGGGCGAGAAGGCTGTACGCACCCATGCCGGGGAAGAGGTTAAAGAGGACTTCGGGGAAGCCCATTTTGGTCTGCTCTTCGGCGATCATGAAGTCGGTGGCGAGGGCGGATTCGAAGCCGCCGCCGAGGGCGTCGCCTTGGAGGAGGGAGATGCTGATGACTTTGCGATCAAAGCCGCAGACGAGGTCGTTGAGGACGCCGATGCAGGACTCGGCGTAGTTCGTCAGGCGTTCCCAATCGTGATCGAGGGCGCACTGGCGGAAGAGCGAGAGGTCGCCGCCGAGGTTGAAGACTTTCGGTACGGCGGAGGCGGCGACGTAGAAGTCCACCGGGATTTCGCCGTTACGGATCAGGGAATGGAGTTGATGGGCGTCGGCGAGGAGCGACTCGGTGAAACACGGGCGCGGTGAGGCGTGGAGGTAGTTCCAGAGGGTGCGGGTGGATTCGTCGTAGCGGGCGGTGAGCGACTCCGTTTGGAGAACGATGTCGGATTGGGTGTTCTGAGTTTCAGCCAGGCTGAGGATTGCGTGCATGGTATGTGCAGGGCTGGCTGCTCGCGCGAACAACCGGTTTGATCGGTGTGGTCGCAAAAAACCCGTGTGTTCGTTCTCGATAGTTTAATTTCTTCCGCGACGGCTCAGCCCGCAGAGTTATCGTAGCAGGCGCTTGGCCTGCTGCCCACTGAACAGTTGAAAATTGTAGAGACCATCGGCTGTGGGTTTTGTCGGAGAGCGCACTTAACATGACTCACGTTCATACGCCTGTTTCCGAGCTGAGAAGCGACGCGGTCTTCCACGTGCGCGGGCTCACTAAAATTTATGGTGAGGAGACGGCGACGGTGCGCGCGTTGAGCGGCGTCGATCTCGATCTGCACTCCGGCGAGTTGGTTGTGCTGCTGGGGGCGTCGGGCAGTGGAAAGTCGACGCTGCTGAATATTTTGGGCGGTCTGGATTCGCCCACGGCGGGGACGTTGGATTTTCGCGGACGTTCTTTAGCGGAGGCAGACGAGCGAGAACTAACTAGTTACCGACGAGACGTGGTCGGGTTCGTGTTTCAGTTTTATAATTTAATACCGAGCCTGACGGCGCGGGAAAACGTGGGGCTGATCACGGAGATCGCGCGCGATCCGATGACGGCGGAGGAGGCGCTGACGCTGGTGGGGCTGGGCGAGCGGATGGATCACTTTCCGGCGCAGCTTTCCGGTGGCGAGCAACAGCGTGTAGCGATTGCGCGGGCGATCGCGAAGCGGCCCGAGGTTTTGCTGTGCGACGAGCCGACGGGGGCACTGGATATTAAAACGGGGATCACGGTGCTGGAGGCGATTCAGCGGATCAATCGCGAGCTCGGGACGCTGACGGTGACCATCACGCATAACGCGGCGATCGCGGCGATGGCCGACCGGGTGCTGAGTTTATCCGACGGGCTTATCGTGAGTGAAAAGCGCAATGCGAGCCGGGCGGCGGTCGCGAGTCTGGAGTGGTGAGTGCGAGCGAGACCTAACGCATCATGAGCAACTCCAGTCCCCTGCCCTGTCGCGTAGTTGAAATATGAATCACCTCGACCGAAAATTGCTGCGGGATCTGCGCGGGTTGAAATCGCAGGCGCTGGCGGTGGCGCTGGTGATGGCGTGCGGGCTGGCGATGATGATCATGACGCGGAGTTTGATCCGGTCGCTGGAGACGGCGCAGGCGGGCTACTATGAGCAGAATCGTTTCGCGCAGGTTTTCGCGGGGTTGAAGCGGGCGCCGTTGTCGGTCGCGGAGCGGGTGGCGGAAATTCCAGGGGTGGGCGCGGTGGAGACAGGGATCGGGATGCGCGTGACGCTGGATCTGCCGGGGATGGACGAGCCGGCGAGCGCGTTGATCAATTCGCTGCCGGAGCGCGGCGAGGCGCGGTTGAACCGGCTGTATTTGAGATCCGGGCACATGATTGGGATAGATTCGCGGCATCAGATTCTGGTTGGCGAGGCGTTTGCGGAGGCGCACGGGCTGAAACCAGGGGATGCGTTGTCGGCGATTTTGAACGGGCGGAAGATCCCGCTGCGGATCGCGGGGATCGTGTTGTCGCCGGAGTTTGTGTTCGAGGCGCCGCCGGGCGCGGCGTTGCCGGACAACCGGACGTTTGGGGTTTTCTGGATGAGGTACGAGGAGCTGGCGGAGGCGTATAGTCTGGAAGGGGCGTTTAACCGGGTGTCGGTGACGCTGGCGCCGGGAGCGTCGGAGCGGGCGGTGATCGCGGAGATGGACCGGGTGCTGGAGACGTTTGGCGGGCTGGGCGCGTATGGGCGGGAGAATCATCCGTCGCACATCCGCGTGCGGGATGAGATCCGCGTGCTGGAGGGGCTGTCGTTTGGTTTTCCCCTCGTGTTTCTGAGTGTGGCGGCGTTCATGACGAACTCGGTGATGAGCCGGCAGATCACGCTGCAGCGGGAGCAGATCGCGATTTTGAAGGCGTTTGGTTTTAGCAACGCGCAGATCGGCGGGCATTTTTTCAAGTTCACGTTCGCGATCATCGCGGCGGGGACGGCGCTCGGTGCGCTGGGCGGCGTGGTGCTGGGGCACAAGCTGGTGGATATGTATCACTTATTTTTCCGGTTCCCGCGGCTGGAGTTCATGCTGTCGTGGCCGACATTGCTGGCGGCGGTGGCGGCGAGCGCGGTGGCGTCGTCGGTCGGTGTAGTGGGCGCGGTGAGACGCGCGGTGATGTTGCCGCCGGCGGAGGCGATGCGGCCGGAGGCGCCGGCGTCGTTTCGGCCGTCGCTGGTGGAGCGGGCGGGGATCGGCGGGTGGTTTAGCGCGTCGATGCGGATGGCGATGCGGAACGTGGAACGGAAACCGTGGCGGGCGGGGTTGACGACCCTGGCACTGGCGATGGCGACGGGGATCTTGATTATCCCGAATTCGTTTCGCGACGGAGTCGGGTACATTTTGGATTTTCAGTGGGATCTGGTGCATCGCGAGACGGTGTCGCTGTCGCTGGTGGAGCCGGGGCCCTCGCGGGCGATCGCGGAGTTCAGGCAGTTGCCGGGCGTGGTTCATGCCGAGCCGTTTCGCTATGTGGCGGTGGAGCTAGACGCGGGAACGGTGCGGCGGCGCGTGGCGATCCAAGGGCTGCCGTCGGAGGGATTGTTGAGCCGGGTGGTCGATGGAAGCGGAGTGCCGCTGACGTTGCCGGAGCGCGGGCTGGTGCTTTCGCGGAAGCTCGGTGAGGCGCTCGGGCTGCGCGTGGGTGATACGATTGTGGTGCGGGTGTTGGAAGGAAAGCGGCCGGTGCGCGAAGTGACGGTGGCGGGGTTTGCGGAGGATTTTGCGGGGATCGCGGCGTATATGGAGCTGGACGCGCTCAACCGGTTGCTGATGGAAGGCGACCGGATCAGTGGCGCGCATGTGAGTGTGGCCGCGGGGAGCTGGCGGGCGTTTTTGCAGGCGGTGAAAGAGACACCGCGGGCGTCGGGCGTGGTGATCAAGGATTCGATGCGGGAGAGTTTTCGGAAGACGACGGCGCAGAGCATCGGGTTATTGCAGACGATCTATCTGGTGTTCGCGACGGTGGTGGCCTTTGGGATCGTGTATAACAGCGCGCGGATCTCGCTGTCGGAGCGGCAGCGGGAGCTGGCGACGTTGCGGGTGTTGGGGTTCACGCGGCGCGAAGTGGGCGCGGTGCTCGTGGGGGAATTGGTGATACTGGCGGTGGTGGCGATTCCGCTGGGGCTGGTTTTCGGGTCGGGTATGGCGAAGGCGATTCTCACGAGTGTGAACACGGAGACGGTGCGGCTGCCGTTGATCCTGACGGCGGGGAATTACGCGTTTGCGACGCTGGTGATTGTGGTGGCGACGACGCTGTCGCTCGTGTTTGCGTGTCGGAAGCTGGCGCAGCTCGATCTCGTGGCTGTGCTGAAAGCCCGCGACTGATTTTTTTATTCGATGAAACCGTCCGATAATTCCGCTCCTGTGATTTTGAAATCGAAGGCTTCCGTGAAGAAGCGGCGTGTGCCGTGGGTGTACATCGCGGGGGGCGTGTTGCTGGTGTTGATTGTTATCGGACTGATGCCGAAACCGGTGTCGGTGGAGACGGCGCGGGTGAAGACGGGGATGTTGCGCGTGACGGTCGATGAGGAAGGGCGGACGCGGGTGAAGAATCGCTACGTGATCGCGGCGCCGGCGGCGGGGCATATGCGGCGCATCGAGTTGAAGCCGGGGGCGAAGGTTGAGGCGCGGGGGACGTTGCTGACGTCGTTGGAGACGAGCGGTGCTGATTTATTGGATGCGCGGAGTCTGGCGCAGGCGGAGGCGCGGGTGCGTGCGGCGGAGGCGGCGCGGGATCAGGCGGTGGCGAGGCGCGAGAGTGCGAAGGCGACGGCGGAGCTGGCGCGGACGGAGCTGGACCGGGTGCAGTCGCTTTTCGCGCAGGTGAGTGTGTCGCGTCAGGATCTGGATGCGGCGGTGACGCGGGCGCGGACGACGGCGGAGGAAGGGCGGGCGTCGGAGTTCGGAGCGAGGATCGCGGAATACGAATTGGAGCAGGCGCGGGCGTTGCTGATGCGCGGGAGGCCGGAGGCGGCGGGAGACACGGCGCAGGAGAGTCTGGCGACGTTGCCCGTGGTGTCGCCGGTGAGCGGGCGGGTGTTGCGGGTGTTTCAGGAGAGTGCGCGGACGGTTGTATCGGGAACCCCGTTACTGGAGGTGGGCGATGCGACGGATCTGGAGGTGATCGTGGAAGTGCTTTCGAGAGATGGCGTGGCGATCGACCAGGGGGCGAAGGTGTTTTTGGAGCAATGGGGCGGAGGTGAAGCGCTGGAGGCGAAGGTGCGGTTGGTGGAGCCGTCGGCGTTTACGAAGATTTCTGCGCTGGGTGTGGAGGAGCAGCGGGTGAACGTGATCGCGGATTTCGTCGATGCGGTGGAGAAGCGGCCGACGTTGGGCGATGCGTACCGGGTGGAGGCGCGGATCGTGGTGTGGGAGAAGGATGCGGTGACGCAGGTGGCGGCGGGGGCGTTGTTTCAGCGCGGGGGAAGGTGGCAGGTTTTTGTGGTGGAGAACGGGCGGGCGCGGTTGCGCGAGGTGAAGACAGGGCGGTCGAATGGGGTGATGACGCAGATCGTCGAGGGGTTGAAGACGGAGGAAGTCGTGATCGTTTATCCGGGGGATAAGATCGTGGAGGGTGTGCGGGTGAAGGCGGGTGATGCGGTGGGGCGGTGAGTGGGTTGAGGCAGCGGGAGGCCGAAGGAGGAGAGGCTGACGGGCGTGGTGGAATTGAAGGCGGATGCGTGAGCTGACTTTTCTTTTGGCGGGGCGCGGTGTTGGCTGGGGGGAATGAGTCACGCATCCCTCGATACGATCGCAGCATTGGCCACTCCGGTGGGAACGTCCGCCATCGCGGTGGTGCGGGCGAGCGGGCCGGAGTGCGCGGAGCTGGCGCGGGCGATTTTTGGAGAGACTCCCCTGCCCCGGATGGCGCATCACGCGGATTATCGGGATCGAGCGGGCGCGGTGGTGGATGATGTGCTGGTGACGTTTTTCGCGGGGCCGAAGTCGTACACGGGCGAGGACACGCTGGAAATTTCATCGCACGGGAATCCTTTTATCGCGCAGAAGATATTGGAGGATCTGCTGGCGCGGGGATGTCGGGCGGCGGAGGCGGGGGAATTTACGCGGCGGGCGTTTTTGAGCGGGCGGATGGATTTGAGCCAGGCGGAGGCGGTGATGGATTTGATCCATGCGCGGAGCAAGCGGGCGTTAGCGGCGGCGAATCAGCAGCTGCGCGGGAGTCTTGGCCGGCATCTGGGAGTGTTGACGGATGAGTTGCTCGGCGTGCTGGCGCGGGTGGAGGCTTATATCGATTTTCCCGATGAGGATTTGCCGGCGGAGGATCGCAGGATCGTGGCGCGTGGGGTGGAGCGCGTGGCGGCGGGGACGGAGCGGTTGCTGGCGACGCAGCATTACGGGGAGTTGTTGAGAGACGGCATCAAAACGGTGATCGTGGGCGAGCCGAACGCGGGGAAGAGTTCACTGCTGAACCAGCTGGTGGGGCGCGAGCGGGCGCTGGTGAGTCCGGAGCCGGGGACGACGCGGGATTTTATCGAAGAGCGGGTGATCCTGGGGCCGCATTGTCTGCGCCTGATCGATACGGCGGGGCTGAACCCCTCGCCTGCCCCGCTGGAAAAACTCGGAATGGAAAAGACGCTGGAGCGCGCGGCGGAGGCGGATTTGTTTTTATTGGTGTTGGATGCGACGCGGCCGCATCCGGAGCTGCCTAAGGAGCTGGTTGAGCGGTTATCGGCGGAAAACGCGTTGGTGGTCTTTAATAAGATCGATCTCGGCGGTGATCAGCTTGATATAGAGCAATATATTGAAGGAAAGGAGGTTGTACGAATATCGGCACGCACGGGTGAGGGCGTTGACTCGCTAATCTCGGCGGTGGTGGAGCGGGCGGAGGCGTTTCGTCGCGATCAGGGAGATGAGGTGATTGCGATCAATGCGCGTCATGCGGCGGCGTTGGGGCGCGCGCAGGAATGTTTGAAGGCGGCTGGGGCTAATCTCGGAGTGGCTGGGCCGGTGGAGTTGCTGGCGAGCGATCTGCGTGGGGCGCTCGATGCGCTGGGAGAGATCGGCGGGAAGATCGATAACGAGCGGATGTTGGATCATCTCTTCGCGACATTTTGTATCGGGAAGTAGTTGGACTCGGTGGGCGCTGGAGATGGCGGCGGATGCGTGAAGCGATGGATGAGCGTTGCGGGGAATTGGGTACACTTCCTCTTTGCGTGGTGCTGGGGTTTTATGCTTAATCGTCGGCTTAATTTACTGCTAGTCGATGATTTACAATAAGATACCGTTTGATGTGATTGTGTGCGGCGCTGGTCATGCAGGCTGTGAGGCAGCTTTGGCGGCGGCGCGAATGGGGGCTAACACGCTGCTTTTGACGGGTAATATCGATACGATTGCCCAAATGAGCTGCAATCCGGCTATTGGCGGGCAGGCGAAGGGGCAGATGGTGCGTGAAATCGATGCATTGGGCGGAGAGATGGGGATCAACACGGATCTCACCGGAATTCAGTTTCGCTTATTGAATGAATCCAAGGGACTGGCGGTACAGTCGCCTCGGGCGCAGTGCGACAAGAAGGCGTATCAGTTTCGTCTGAAGCACACGCTGGAGCTTCAGAAGAATCTACAGGTTTTTCAAGCAACGGTGACTGGGCTTGTTTACACCGGACAAAAAGTCACGGGCGTACGCACGAACCTCGATATTGAGTTCAACGCCGCGACGGTAGTTGTGACGACCGGGACTTTCCTGCGGGGGTTGATGCATATCGGGCAGAATAAGAATGAAGGCGGACGCTTGGGTGACTTTAGCGCGAAGACGTTATCGGCCAGTTTTCTTGAGGCGGGGATCGAGTTGCAGCGGTTGAAAACGGGGACTCCGCCACGGTTATTGGGACGGAGTTTGGATTTCAGCCAGATGGAGGAGCAAAAGGGTGATAACTCCCCTGCCCTCTTTGCATTTCATGACACGCGCGATCCCGAAAATTTGTTCCACGTGGAACAGACCGGCGAACAGCGGCTTGGCTGGCGGCCGGGGTCGGCTCAGGTTTCGTGCTGGATGACGTATACGACGGCGGCCACGGCGCAGCTCGTTCGGGATAACTTACATAAGTCGGCAATGTATTCCGGGGAGATCGAGGGCGTTGGGCCGCGCTATTGCCCGAGTATTGAGGATAAATTTGTCCGCTTCGCTGATAAGCCGAGGCATTTGTTGTTTTTGGAGCCTGAGGGACGTACGACGAATGAGTACTATGTGAATGGGCTTTCCACGTCGCTGCCGTTTGAGGTGCAGCTTGAGATGGTTCATAGCGTTCCTGGTCTGCAAAATGCGGTACTGCTGCGGCCCGCGTATGCGGTTGAGTACGATTTCGCGCCGCCGACTCAGCTATTTCCATCACTGGAATCCCGAAAGGTGGAGAATTTGTTTTTTGCCGGGCAGATAAATGGGACCTCGGGGTACGAGGAGGCGGCAGCGCAGGGATTAATCGCTGGAGTTAATGCGGTCCGTAAGGTCCGAACGCAGTCCCCGTTGGTCATGCAACGGCACGAAGGCTATATCGGCGTGCTGATTGATGATTTGGTGACCAAGGGGACGCGTGAGCCTTATCGCATGTTTACGAGCCGGGCGGAGCATCGGCTTTTGTTTAATCACGGGAGTGCGGAGCTGCGTTTGTTACATCATGCGCGTGAGCATGGGTTAGTTTCGCCGACGCGCTTGATTCGAATGGAGGAGAAGAAGCGCCAGGTGGACTATTGGGTACAGGCGTTTGAGAAACTGCGGGCGCCGGTCGGGCAGGGGAGTTGGGGTGATGCGGTCCGGCGTTCGACGACGGGCAACGCTCCGGTGCCGGACTACCCGGTGGAGTTTGGTAGTTTATCGGCGGAGATTCGTGGCGAAGCACTCTATCGGGTCAGCTATCAGGGCTATTTTGCTCGCGAACAGCGGCAGATCGAAAAACTTTCGGCGGTCGAAAAGATCAAGATTCCGGCTGACATGGACTTTCTCTCCATCCGTGGTTTGCGAAAAGAGAGCGCACTCAAGCTTCAGGAATTTAAGCCCTATAACTTGGGTCAAGCGGGCCGTATTAGTGGAGTTAACCCGGCGGATATTAGCATTTTAATGGTTTATATTGAGGCGGTTAGGGCAGGGCGCATGAGTGGGTGATCGTTTTTTATTTGGCCGATGCGGCGGCATAGGTTTCGGGATCTGCGCCCTGTAACATTTGTGAAACGCTCGGGTAAAATCGCTCGGCTTGCTGTTCGCCAGTTTGTAACTTCCGGGCTCATATGACGGACAGCAAAGTGAAGAAGATTTTGATCGTGGACGATGAGGCCGATGTTACCGAGTTGGTTTCCTATCATCTCAAAGCCAAGGGCTATCAGGTGGAGGCGATCAATAATCCCAATAACAGCCTAGGCACGGCGCGGACATTTTTGCCCGATCTGGTGATCCTAGATGTAATGATGCCGGATCTGAATGGAGTGCAGATTTGCCGCCTGTTGCGTGCCGATCCGCAGCTTAAAAAAGTCCCGGTGATATTTCTCACCGCGAAGGCGGAAGAGTCGGATCGTATTCAGGGATTGGAAACAGGTGCTGATGACTACATTTGCAAGCCATTCAGCACCAAAGAACTTGTGCTTCGAGTGCAGTCGATTTTACGGCGGGCATCTGAGGGTGGCGGTGAAGAAGTGAAAAAGCTTCAGGCGGGCGACATCGTGATCGATATCGAGCGACACGAAGCGGTTGTCTGCGGTAAGGCCATCGAGCTCACGGCGACCGAGTTTAAGCTTCTGCGCCTGCTCATGGAGCGTCGAGGCCGCGTGCAGACTCGCGAACATCTTTTGATTAACGTCTGGAATTACGAAACCGAGATTGAGACGCGCACCGTGGATACGCACGTGAGACGTCTTCGCGAAAAGCTCGGCGCGGAAGCCGACTGGATTGAAACCATCCGCGGGGTGGGGTACCGCTTGGCCGAGCGTAAAGTCCAGACATGCCCTACTTGATCATCGCCGCCTTGGTCCTGGCTCTGGGCTTCTTGCTTCGCCGCCATTGGAGTCATCGGACGGCGATGCGTAGTCTGCATCAGGCGATTCTGCAAAAGCAGGCGCTCTTGCGTGAGGATTTGCCCGGCTCGTTGAGTGATAGCTGGGATCAACTTTGCCGCGAAACCAACGATCTTATCTCCGAGGTCAGCCGCCTCCAGCACCAGCGCACTGGCCAGCTTGCTCAACTTGAGGCCACGCTCGGCAGTCTTCAGGAAGCGGTGCTGATCGTGGATCGCGACAACTACATCTTGCTCGCGAACAAAGCCCTTCAGGAAATTTTCCCGCGCGCCACCAACATCCTCCATCAACGTCTCGAACTCGTCCTGCACAGTGTCACGTTTCTCTCGTACGTTGAGTCCGTGCGCAAAAATGAGGCTGAGCCTCAGCACGAGATGGAGTTCGCCGATGGCAACCGCTCGCTGTGGGTCGAAGTTACCGGCACGACGATTCCTCCGCTCAACGGCCAGCAGGGCCCGTGGGCGCTGTTCGTCCTCCACGACATCACGAAACAAAAAAAACTGGAGGCCGTGCGAAAGGATTTCGTCGCCAATGTCTCTCACGAACTGCGAACGCCGCTCAGCATTATCAAAGGTTACACTGAAACCCTCGTCGATGGGCACCACGACATACCCGGAGCTGACCGCGATAAATTCCTGCGCACCATCCAGCGTCATACTGAGCGGTTAAATTCGCTCCTCGAAGATCTCCTTACGCTCTCGCGTCTCGAATCCATTAACCCAGGGCTTCGCCGCGAGTCCGTCGCGCTCTCCTCGCTAATCGCTTCTATCATCGACGACTATCGCGCACGCCCCGCCGCCGCCGAGCATCAACTTCATTTCGCGATCGATCCCACTGTCGGCGAGCTGCTCATCGATCCACTCAAGGTAACTCAAGTCTGCGAAAACCTCCTCGATAATGCGCTCAAATACACGCCCAAGGGCTCGCACATCGACGTCTCCGCGCGCATCCGTGATCAAGAAGTGGAAGTCTGCATACGCGACAATGGCCCGGGTATTCCGGCCGACGATCTCCCGCACATCTTCGAGCGTTTCTACCGCGTGGACAAAGGCCGCTCCCGCGACAAGGGCGGCACCGGTCTCGGTCTCAGCATCGTGAAACATATTATCCAGCTCCACGGCGGCCGCGTCTGGGTTGAAAGCACGCTAGGGCAGGGGACCGCGTTCTATTTTAGCCTACTGGTTCGTGCCAACGGCTAAGCGAGCGCGTGCCGCTCGAGACCCTTCGCTCGTGCATACTTGCCGCGATGATCGAATAAATCGTCGCTCCACACGCTTTGCGCTTTCGCGACCGCGTGCGCCTCTGCTAGCTCCGCCGCGTGGATAACGCCGCCCGCACCGCCGACTACCTTTCCCGCCGTGATTCGCGCCTGTCCGCTCTGAAGACATTTCTGGCCGACTCGGTGCCGGCCAAAGCCCTGTCTCAGCTCACATTCGAGATCGGCTGTGGCCACGGTCATTATCTCACGGCGTATGCAGCAGCGCATCCCGACGCATTCTGTATTGGCATCGATCTGCTCAAAGACCGGATCATCCGCGCCGGCCGCAAACGCGACCGCGCAAAACTCACCAACCTCCTCTTCCTAGAAGCGGAAGCCCGTGAATTTCTTGACGCCCTTCCGTCGCTTGCAGCTCTGGCGGATATTTTCATCCTCTTCTCCGACCCCTGGCCGAAACGCCGCCATCATAAGAACCGTATCCTCCAGTCGGACTTCCTCTCCGCGTTGGCCGCTAAAACCCGACCAGGCGCCCGGCTTTGCTTCCGCACGGATTACGCCCCCTATTTCTCCGCCGCACAAGCGACCGTAGCCTCTCATTCTGACTGGAAAGTCGATGCGTCCGATTCATGGCCCTTCGAACTGGAAACCGTCTTTCAAAGCCGCGCTGCCTCCTATCAATCGCTCGTCGCCCGTCGGGCCTCTCATCTCGCGACTTAACGCGGCAGCAAAGGTCCAATCGTGCGGGCGACTATTACGATAAGTTCAGCCCGTCTTGTGTGACGAACAGGCTAATTCCCGGCGCATCCATAAGCCGGATTGATTTCAATTATTGACGACGGGGAACGCGTTTGCCTACGTCATCTCCTTTTCCACTGATCCAACGCCCATCCGCGCTGACATGCCCGCACTCAAGAAATTAGTCCTTTCGATGTCGATGCTCGCCACTGGCGCGACTGCGTTTGCCGCAGAAGATGGCCATGAAAAAGCGCCTTCACTCCAGAGCTTCCTCGGACTCCCCGTCACCAACAGCATTCTTTATAGCGTGATCATCACGCTAGCGATCATTGCGCTGGTCCGCTGGTTGGTAGGAACACCCAAAATCGTCCCGACACGAGGACAGGCGATTGTCGAAAGCGCCGTCGATGCACTCCGCGGACTCTACGAGCCCATTGTCGGCAAGAAAGCCATGCCGATGGCCTTCCCGGTTCTCATCACACTTTTCATCTTCATCGTCTTCCACAACTGGGCTGGCCTCATCCCCGGCGTTGGTACGATCGGTTGGGGTCACGAGGTGAATGGTCACTTCCACGTCTCCACTCCGCTGGTACGCCCCCACACCTCTGAACTCAACGGCACCATCGCCCTCGCCCTCGTCTCCTTCGGCGCTTGGTTCATCATCGTCATGCGCTACGCCGGTCCCGGCCTGCTGCTCTTCGATCTATTCGGTAATAAGGCCGACAAAAAAGAACTCGCTCCGGCCATGTACTGGGGCCTCTCCGGCATCTTTCTGATCGTTGGTTTCATCGAGGTCGTCTCGATCTTTATCCGCCCCGTCACACTCTCGATGCGCCTTTTCGGTAACGTCTTCGGTGGAGAAAACCTCCTCCACGCGATGCACTTTCTCCCGCCTTTCTACTTCCTGGAACTCCTCGTCGGCTTCGTCCAAGGCCTCGTATTCACTCTCCTGACGGCCGTTTATATCGGCCTCATCTGCAATCACGGCGACGATCACCACGACGAAGAGCATGGCCACGGGCACGCCGCCCACGCCAAGGAATCCGCCCACTAAACCCTTTCACGGTCGGGAGCATGTATCTAACAAACGTGCACGACTGAGAGAACGAACAAAACCAAACCCACCACGCACATGATCCTCGCAGAAATCACTGGCAACATCGCCTCCGCAGCCGGCCTCATCGCCGCCGCAACCGCCGTCGGTCTCATCGGCACCAAAGCAGCCGAAGCTGTCGGTCGTAATCCCGCCGCTTCCGGCAAGATCCTCGTTCAGTCCATTCTCGGTATGGCGCTCGCAGAAGGTCTCGGCCTCCTCGCGCTCTTCCTCGCTAAGTAAGTTGTCTCTTTGAAACTGCTGCGCGGCATCTGAACGATCCGCGCAGCATGTCTCCTCTCAATTTCCGTCTCTCCCATGCTCTCCTTCATCCTCGCAGCCGCGACTCCCACAGTTGAAGCGCACTCGGCCCATGCAGCCGAGGCTGGCCTCGTGCAGGAACTGGTCACGAAGTTCGGCATCGATGCCGTGAACATCGGCATGCAGCTCGCCAGCTTCACGATCCTGGCCGTCGTGCTCTACAAGTTCGCGATCAAGCCCGTCCTCGCGACGATGGATCAGCGCACGAGCAAGATCGAATCAGGCCTCAAGTTCGCCGAGGACATGAAGTCCCAGCTCGCCGCCGCCCAGCAGGAGAGCGCAGCCCTCATCAAGGCCGCCCAGCTCGAGTCTAACAAGATCATCGAAGAAACCCGCAAGACCGCGAAGGACTTCTCTGATAAATCCCAGGCTGAAGCCACCGAGCGCGCCAATGGTCTTATCACCAAGGCCCAGCAGGCCATCGAGCTCGAGCACAAGAAAATGCTCGCCGATGCCCGCAGCGAAATCGCCCGCCTCGTCGTCGCCACGACCGAACGCGTTCTCGCCAAGAAGCTCACCGACGCCGACCGCGCCAGCTACAACGAGACCGCCGCACGCGAGCTCGCCAACGTCTGAGCCGCCATATCCTCCCTTTACTGACGACCTTCGTCCCGCGCCATGGCCGCTAAAAAACAAACCCTGCAACTCGCCCGCCAGCTCTTCAAGCTGAGCTTCGAAAACGGCCAGATCACGGCCGAGCGCGTCTCGGGTGTTCTCGGCTACGTCGAAAAAATCCAGCCGCCCGCCATCGTCGCGGTGCTTAAGGCCTATGAGCGCCTCGTCGCCGCCGAACTCGCCCGCGGCCACGCCATCGTCGAGCACGCCGGTTCCGTCACGCCTGCCGCGCTTCAGTCCATCGCCGCCGCTCTTACCAAAAAATACGGCCGCGCCGTCACCGCCTCCGCTAAACCGAATCCCGCGCTTCTCGCCGGTCTTCGCGTCCGTGTCGGCGATGACATTTACGAAAACTCCGTCTCCAGCCAGCTCGGCGCCCTCGCCGCCGCCGTCTAACTTTCTCAACAAATCCCTCAGTCCTTTTCCCGTCGCATGAGCACCGTCATCGAACAAATCGAACAACAGATCGCCAAGCTGCAGAACAAAGCGGTCAAGAAGAACACCGGTAAGATCCGGACCGTCGCAGACGGCGTCGCCAAAATCGACGGCCTCTCCGATGTGATGTACAACGAGATGGTGCAGTTCCCCGGTGGCGTCACCGGCATCGCGCTCAATCTCGAGACCGACGAAGTCGGCTGCGTCGTCCTCGGCGACGTTTCACAACTCAAGGAAGGCGACGAAGTCACCACGACCGGAAAGCTCCTCTCTGTTCCCGTCGGCAAAGCCCTCCTCGGCCGCGTCGTTGACGCGCTCGGCAATCCCGTGGACGGCAAAGGCCCGATCGACGCCAAGGAAACCTATCCCGTCGAAAAAATCGCCCCCGGCATCATGGTGCGCAAATCGGTTAACCAGCCTCTCTTCACCGGCATCATGGCGATCGACTCCATGATTCCGATCGGTCGCGGCCAGCGCGAGCTGATCATCGGCGACCGTGGCACCGGCAAGACCACCATCGCGATCGATACGATCATCAATCAGGCCAAGATCAACAAAGTCGGCCTCGCCTCCGGCGATCCGAAGTTCCGCCCGGTCTTCTCGATCTACGTCGCCGTCGGTCAGAAGAATTCCAACATCGTCCGCACCATCGCCGCCCTCGAAGCCGCAGGTGCTTTTGAATACACGGTCATCGTCGCCGCTCCCGCCGCCGACAATCCCGCCAATCAATACCTCGCTCCATTCTCGGGCGCTGCCATCGGCGAGTGGTTCATGGAAAACGGCCAGGACGCGCTCATCGTTTACGACGATCTCTCCAAGCACGCCGTCGCTTACCGCCAGATCTCGCTCATCTTGAAGCGCCCCTCCGGCCGCGAAGCGTATCCCGGCGACGTTTTCTATCTCCACTCCCGCCTCCTCGAGCGCGCCGCTCGTCTCGATGGCAAGGGCTCGCTCACCGCGCTCCCGATCATCGAAACCCAGGCTGGCGACGTGTCTGCGTACATTCCGACCAACGTGATCTCGATCACGGACGGCCAGATCTTCCTCGAAACCGATCTCTTCAACCAAGGCATCCGTCCCGCCGTGTCGGTCGGTCTCTCGGTGTCGCGCGTCGGTTCTTCCGCTCAGATCAAAGCCACCAAGCAGGTCGGCGGTAAACTTAAGGGTGAGCTCGCCCAATTCCGCGAACTCGCCGCCTTCGCGCAGTTCGGTTCCGACCTCGATCCCAAGACCAAGGCCCAGCTCGATCGCGGTGGTCGCATCGTCGAGCTCTTCAAACAGCCTGCTTTCAGCCCGGCTTCTATCGAGCTCCAGGCCGTCACGATCTTCGCGCTCCAAAAGGGTTTCTACGACAATCTCGACCTGAAGAAAGTCACCGCCGCCGCCGTTGCGCTCCGCGAATTCTTCGCGACCCGCAAGGACGCGCTCCTCACGGAAATCCGCACCAAGGCCGCTCTCGACAAGGATCTCGAAGCCAAGATCGAGGCCGCCCTCACCGAGTGGAAATCCACGTACTCGGCTTAATCGCCACCGCGTTTCTCGTCCTTTCGCGCTAATCCTCTCACACCGTGCCTTCAACTCGCGACATCCGCCGACGCATCAAGTCGGTTAAAAACACTCGCCAGATCACCAAGGCGATGGAGCTCGTGGCCGCTTCTAAGATGAAGAAGGCTCAGCACGCCGCGCTCGCGGGCCGTCCTTACGCGCAGCTACTTGCTTCGATGCTCGGCGCGCTCGCCAACCGCGTCGAAGAGTCGATGCATCCCTTCCTCGCGAAACGCGAAGTGAAGGTCCGCGGCATCATCCTCGTTACCTCAGACAAAGGTCTGTGCGGTCCGCTCAACGCCAATCTCTTCAAGATCGTTTCCGAGATTAAGACCCCTGCGAAATTCGTAGCGATCGGCCGCAAAGGCTCTCAGTTTCTCGCACGCTCGCAGCGCGACATGCTCGCCGATTTCCCGGTGCATGATCGCGTGCCGTTCAACGAGGTCAAAGTCGCCGTTGAGTTCCTCGTGAAGCAGTACCTCGAAGGCGCTGTCGATACGGTTGAAGTCATCTATTCGCGCTTCAAGAACACCCTCGTTCAAGAGCCGCAGATCCGCCCGATTCTCCCGCTGACCAACGTCGCGGAATTCCAGGCGATCCTGAATCCCGCGACCGGTGGTGCCGATTCGCGCGACATGCTCTTCGAGCCAAGCGCCCAGTCGGTCCTCGATGCGTTGCTGCCGTTCTACGTCAACCGCTACATCTACCAGACCGTCCTCAGCGCAAAAGCCTCCGAGCACAGTGCGCGCATGGTCGCGATGAAGACCGCGAAAGACAACGCCACCAAACTAGTCGGCGAACTCAGTCTCGAATACAACAAGGCCCGCCAGGCCGCCATCACGCAGGAGATTCTCGAAATCTCCGCCGCCGCTTACTCCGCTTAATTCCCCGCCAGTCACTTTTCATCCGTAACTTTTCTTAACATGTCCAACACCGGCAAAATCGTCCAAGTCATCGGCCCCGTGGTCGACGTGCAGTTCGCCGAGAACTCGATCCCGCCTATCTATCAGGCGCTCACCGTCGACTTCACCGTCAGCGGTAAAAAGGAACACCTCACCCTCGAGATCCAGCAGCATCTCGGTGAAGGTGTCGCCCGCGCCATCGCGATGTCTTCCTCTGAAGGCCTCGTGCGCGGTATGAGCGTCCTCGATACCGGCGCGCCCATCTCGGTGCCCGTCGGCGAAGGCGTTCTCGGCCGCATCTTCGACGTCACCGGCAATCCCGTGGACGGCAAAGGCCCGGTCTCCTTCACCAAGAAGTACCCGATCCACCGCGCCGCACCCACGATCGCCGATCAAGACACGAAGGCCGAGATCCTCGAGACCGGCATCAAGGTTATCGATTTGATCTGCCCGTTCACCAAGGGTGGTAAAGCCGGAGCCTTCGGTGGCGCCGGCGTCGGCAAGACCGTCGTCATTCTCGAACTCATCAACAACATCGCCAAGGCCCACGGTGGATACTCCGTGTTCGCCGGCGTCGGTGAGCGTTCCCGTGAGGGTAACGACCTTTACCACGAAATGTCCGAAGCGGGCGTCATCGACCAGAAAGACCTCGGCAAGTCGAAGGTCGCGCTCGTGTACGGCCAGATGAACGAACCGCCAGGCGCTCGTATGCGCGTGGCCCTCTCGGCTCTCGCGATGACGGAATACTTCCGCGACGAGAAAAACCAGGACGTGCTTCTCTTCGTCGATAACATCTTCCGCTTCTCGCAAGCCGGCTCCGAAGTGTCCGCACTTCTCGGCCGCTCGCCGTCCGCGGTGGGTTACCAGCCAACGCTGTCGAACGAGATGGGCATCCTCCAGGAGCGCATCACCTCGACGAAGAAGGGCTCCATCACCTCCGTGCAGGCCGTTTACGTGCCCGCCGACGATTTGACCGACCCAGCTCCGGCTAACACCTTCGCGCACTTGGACTCGACGATCGTTCTCGAGCGTTCCATCGCCGAAAAGGGTATTTACCCAGCCGTCGATCCTCTCGCTTCCGTCTCGAAGGCTCTCGAGCCATCGATCGTCGGTGACGAGCACTACAAGGTCGCCCGCGAACTCCAGCGCGTTCTCCAACGCTACAAGGATCTCCAGGACATCATCGCGATTCTCGGTCTCGACGAACTCTCCCCAGAGGACAAGCAGACCGTTTTCCGCGCCCGCAAAGTGGAGCGCTTCTTCTCCCAGCCGTTCGCGGTTGCCGAAGTGTTCACAGGCGCGCCTGGCAAATATGTGCCCGTCAAAGAAACCGTTCGCGGCTTCAAGATGATCCTCTCCGGTGAGCTCGACCACATTGCAGAAGGCGACTTCTACATGAAGGGTGGCATCGACGAAGTCATCGCTGCCGCAGCCAAGAAGTAAGCTTCCTCCGCGATGCCTCTCACACTCGAAATCGTCACTCCCGAAGCCCGGGTTTACTCCGATGTCATCGAGACCGTCGTCATCCCGACGGTCGAAGGTGAAATCGGTATTCTCCCCGGCCACATCCCGCTGCTCACGCAGGTGGAAGCTGGAGAACTTCGCGTGTCCAAGAACGGCCGCACGGAGTACCTCGCAGTCGGCAACGGCTTCGCCCAGATCGACGGCGATAAAGTTTCCGTCCTCGCCGAAAGCGCGATCGACGAAGCCAAGATCGATGAAGATGCCGTGGCGAAAGCCCAGGCCCGCGCCGAAGAAGCCTTGCGCACTCGTGAGAGCATGGACCCCGCCGAAGTCGAGCGCCTCGAAGGCGTCGTCCGCTTCTCAATTGCCCAGCTCGGCGTGAAACGCCGTCGCAAGTAAGGGCTTCGTCCATAGCGAACAACTTCTCCAGTCTCCAAAGCGCGGTTTCCAACCGCGCTTTTTTCATGCGCGCTTCGGAGCGATTTTGGCTGATCAATAAAAAGCCGGCCTCAAAGAGGCCGGCTTTCATCAACGCGGCATTCCGCGCTCAGGATTGCTCAGGCAAACGAGTGATCGCTCCTTAGAAACGGATATTCAGCCCCGCAGAAATCACATGGGCCTTCGACTCTTCGAAGTCGACGTCCACGCCGAGAAGCTCGGTCTCGCCGCTGTCGATGTAGAGATAGCGATAGCCGATGTTGAGTGAGAGCTTCTCATTGAAGCGGATGTCCACGCCGACGTTCCCGGCGACAGTGAGCAGGACTTCCGCAGAGTCGTCTTTTTGAAATAAGCCAGGCCCGCTGACTTCGACTTCATAACTGGCCGCCGTGAACCCGAGCGAAGGACCGAAGAAAAAGCGGACTTTTGCGTCTGCGGGCTGCGCATAATAACGGTAGCTCGCGAGGATCGGTGCGTAAACTTCCTCGCCTTTGACGCGCTGTGCACCGATGCGATCGTCGAATTCCCATCCCGTCGCGCCAATCTCAGCGCTGAATTCGTGTTGTCCCGTCGGGCCAGTGGCCACGCCGGCGGAAACCCCGATGTAGCCCGCATCATCATAGCCGTCAGCCTCGGGTGCGACGTAGGCGATGGTAGGGCGGATGAAGGCGCTCGTGGCGGCATGCAGCGACGGTATGGCGGCTAGCGCGAGTGGCGCGAGGCACGTGATGACGAATGTACGGTTCATGTAGTGTGTTTGGTCGCCTCACCCTCGGCGCGAGCCGCTCCTGACTTGGCACAGGCGGAACACGAACTGGACGTGTTCCGGTGGGGTTACTCCCTTGAATTATCATGGTCGTGTGCAGCGCCTCGTTTCTGAGGCGACTTCATGCACGTGCGTGTACTGATTGCTGATGCACCCTCTCCGGTTCATGAGAACGGGAAGTCACTAACAACTCAGCCCCGGGGCAAGAAACTTTATTCATGGCTCCGCACCGCTGGCTGGCGCGGATGATGTGCCCGAAAAGTAACCGCGAGCTTCTGGTAATCGGACTTAATGGGCGACCAATGCCCGGTACAAACCGCGCAGATGGAAACCCATCTTGCGGAAGTCTCCGCTCGCCAGATCGCGCAGCACCGCGCGGCCGTTGAGGCTGAGCTGATGTTTGCGGGAGAGCGGCAGGTGAAGGATCATACTCCTCATTACGGATTCACGCGCCCATTGTTTTAGCGGACGCTCGGACATCGCCGCCTTATTACTTTTTCTTTCCGATACTGAGGAGGCTTGCGGGATTTTTGCAGCGCCACCTGCCGCGTTTATTCTCCGCAGTGGCGGCGGTAATCGTTGCACGAAAGTAGAGTCGATCCGTTGACTTTGAAACTCGGTCTCATCTCACTCTCGCTCACTCATTTTGCTCATGCAGACCTCCGTCGATCGCCATCGCCCGCAGCGGATGCGGCTCACCGAACTCCCGGTGGGCGCGACCGGCCGCGTGTGCGAACTGGCCGGGCAGGACGACATCTGTCAGCGCCTGCGCGAGATGGGGTTTTGCGAGTCGGCCGTGATCGAAAAAGTCTCCGGCCAGCGCACGCTGCTATGTCAGCTCTGCGGCACGCGCATCGCCCTCAGCGACCGCGCCGCCCAACACATCGTGGTCGAGCTCATCCGTGGCGCAGCGTGATCTGATTTTTTCAACGACTGCTTCATGTCCGCCTCGCAAATTCTTTCCCAACTTCCCGTCGGTTCCCTCGCCACCGTTCGCGATCTCCCCAAGCAAGGCACCGCCTTCCTCCGTCTCCGCGAGATGGGCCTGCTTCCGGGCACGTCGATCACCCTGATCCGCACCGCGCCGCTGGGCGATCCGATCGAGATCAAGGTCCGCGGCTACCACCTCACGCTGCGCAAGAGCGAAGCCGAGCACATCGTCGTCGAGCCTGCTACGGCGAAGTAAACTCCGCACTCCGATGGCTCCAGACTTCAAATCACCATCTCCGGCGCGCGCGCCGGTCTTTGCCCTCGTCGGTAACCCGAACTGCGGCAAAAGCACGCTCTTCAATGCGCTCACGGGACTGAAGCAGAAGGTAGGCAACTATCCCGGCGTCACCGTCGAGAAAAAGGTGGGCACCGCGTATTCGCAACACGGGCACGCGCTGACCCTGATCGATCTCCCCGGCACGTACTCGCTCGCCGCGCGCTCGCCCGACGAGGCCGTCACGCGCGATGTGCTCCTCGGCCGTCGCGCCGACACGCCCCAGCCCGACCGCATTCTCTGCATCGTCGATGCCACGAACCTGGAGCGTAATCTCTACCTCGTTCACCAGATCCTCGATCTCGGCCGCCCCGTGATCCTCGTGGTGAATATGATGGATCTCGCCGCTCAGGCGGGGCTCGAAATCCGCATCGGCCGCCTGGAGCAGGAGCTTGGCATTCCTGTGATCGCCTGCGAAGCCGCGCACGGCAAAGGCATCATCGAGCTCAAGCTCGCGATGAGCCGCCCCGATCTCCCGCTCTCGCGCCACGCGTGGGATGTGCCTGCGGCGATCTCATCGGCGGTGGCGGAGTTGCAGGCGTCGCTCGTCGCCAGCGATTTGAAGGCGCCGCTGATCGCCCGTGCCGAGGCGTTGCTGCTGCTCACGGATCAAGACGCGATGCGCGTTGCCGGTTCGACGCCGCTGAGCGCCCGCACCGCAGAGATCCTAAACGCCTGGAAGAAGCGCTGGGAAGCCGAGGGCACTGACTGGGCCGGTACGCTCGTGAACAGCCGCTACGATGTGATCACGCGGCTCTGCTCGGAACTCGTGCATCGGAAGAAAGCCGTGACGGGGCCGAGTGTGAGCGACCGCATCGATTCCTTCGTCACTCATCCAGTCTGGGGCTGGCTCGCTCTGGGCGGCGTGATGACGCTGCTGTTTCTCTCGATCTTCATTTTCGCCGAACATCCGATGAACTTCATCGACGGGCAGACGGCGGCGCTGGCCGACTGGGTGAAGGGATCGATGCCTGAGGGAGAGTTGCGCGATCTCATCACCGATGGCGCGATTGCCGGCGTCGGCGGCGTGGTGATTTTCCTCCCGCAGATCCTGATCCTATTCTTCTTCATTGGCCTGCTCGAAAGCACGGGCTACATGGCGCGTGCGGCGTTCATCATGGATCGCTTGATGGGGAGCGTCGGGCTCAACGGCAAAAGCTTCATCCCGCTGCTCAGTTCCTACGCGTGCGCGATTCCCGGCATCATGGCTACGCGCACGATCGAGGATAAGAAAGATCGCCTCGTCACGATCCTCATCGCGCCGTTGATGAGCTGTTCCGCGCGCCTGCCGGTTTACCTGCTCATGATCGCCGCGCTCATTCCCGGTGAAAGTGTGCCGCTGCTGACCAAAGTCGGCATCATGCTGCTCATGTACGCGCTCGGCACGTTTGGCGCGTTCGGCTTCGCATGGCTCTTCAAGCGCACGCTGCTCAAGGGGGAGCCCTCCATGATGATCATGGAGCTGCCGCCGTACCGACTGCCGAAGCTGCGCGACATCGCGCTGCAAATGCTGGAGCGCGGCTGGATGTTTTTGAAACGCGCCGGGACGATGATCCTCGGCATCTCCATCGTGCTGTGGTTCCTCGCGACTTATCCAAAAGCACCGGAGGGTACGCCGCCCGATCAGCAGATGGCGCACAGCTTCGCGGGCATGGCGGGTCACGCGATCGAGCCGGTGATAAAGCCGATCGGGTTTAATTGGGAGATCGGCATCGGCGTCATCAGCTCCCTCGCGGCGCGTGAAGTGTTCGTGAGCACGATGGGCATTGTTTTCAACGTCGAGGATGCGCAGGAAAACACCGAGCCACTGCGGGTGGCGTTGTTGTCGGCGAAGTGGCCCGACGGGCGGCCGCTGTTCACGCCGCTGGTGTGTTTCACGCTGATGATTTTCTATGTGTTCGCGATGCAGTGTCTGGCGACGCTCGCGGTGGTGAAGCGTGAGACGAATTCGTGGAAATGGCCCGCGTTCCAACTCTTCTACATGACGGGCACTGCGTGGGTGCTGTCGTTTATCGTCTATCAAGGAGGCCGCGCGCTGGGCTTCTGATCTGTGTGCGGCGTTTGCGCGCCGCGCGTTATCCGGGTTCTTTGCTGCCAGAAAAATGGCTCCTGAAATTCAAACTATCGCAGCACTGGCAGTCGTGGCCGTCACGGTCGCGTTGCTCGCGCGTTCGTTGCTGAAGAAAAAAAGTGCGCCCGGCTGCGGCGGTGGCTGTGGATGTCCGTCGGAGAAGATGAAGGCGGACCTCGTGGATAAACGCAGGGCTGGCGGCATGAGGTCTTGAGTCGCGGCGAGGTGCCGTGAAGGTTGCCGGGATGCCGAGAACACAATCGCCGCTGGAACGCATCGCTTCCTGGGCATTGATCGGCGTGGTGGCGGCGGTTCCGTGGATTGGCGGGGCGAAGACGCGAATGGAAAACGTCCTCTGGTATCCGGGCGTGGCGCTGTGCTCAGCGTTTTTTCTGATGTGTGTGGCGCGAGCGCGCGAATCCCGGAAGCCGCAGATCCCGCCGCTGGCTGCGGGGTGTGTGGGTGTGCTGCTCGCGTGTCTCGCCTGGTGGTGGGTGCAGCCCGAGCCCGGTTTCGCGACGGCGTTCGCGGAGGAGCATTGGGCGTTCATAGAGTCGTGGAATCCGGCGGGGCAGCTCCAGTTTCCGCGGGAGGAGCGGCTGTTTTTTGCGGGCAGTGTGTTGCTGGGCTTTTTGGCGGCGGTCGATCTGGGGCGTGACGGCCGTTTCCGTCGGAAAGTTTATTGGGTAATCGCGGTGAGCGGGCTGGCGGCTGCCGGGTATAGCGTGGGCCAGAAATGGCTCGGGTGGAGCGCGGTTCCCTGGTTGCTCACCTCGTACGGGCTGGACCGGTTTTCCGGTCCATTTTTCAACTACAGCGCATCGGCGGCTAGTGTGAACTTCGCGTGGCCGTGGCTGGTGTTTGGCGTGTGGGCGTCTCTCAAGAAACGTCTGCCGGTGATGATACTAACAGTGGCGGTGACAGTGGCTGCGCTGATGGCGTGGCCGGCGACCTCGGGGTGGGGTGTGGCGGGAATCCTTCTCACGGGCGGAGCTCTGTGGCAGTTGTGCGCGAAACGTTTCGGGCTCGGGCCGCGCTGGATTCTGGGGCTGTGCGCGGCGTTGTTTGCGGCGGCGTTTGTGTGGCAGGCGAGGGAGGTCTCGGCGTTGCGAGCGCGGTATTCCGACAGGTGGACAGGCGCGGAGGCGACGCGGATGAACGCGGCGGCCCGGGACGAGGCGTTTCGCGTCGCGGCGGCTAGTCGCGGGGATCACCTGGTGGATTCTCCCGCGCCGCCGCTTCCGTCGGTGTGGAACGCGGCGCTGCGCATGGCGGGCGATCATCCGCTCATCGGCGACGGCCCGGGCTCGTGGGTGCGTGAGTCGTCGCTGTATTCAAATGATCCGCTCGTGAACACGTTCTTCCACATGCGGCAGTTCGCGCACCACGATCTATTGCAGACGGCGGCGGAGTGGGGCGTTTTACCGGCGCTGGCGTGGAGCGCGTTGTGGGTTTTTGGTTTTTATCGGGCGGCGATTCGCAATGGGACGAGCGACGACGATCTCGCGTTGCTGCTGATGTTGATCGGCGTGGCGTTGCACAGCCTCGTGCATTTCCCGTTGCAGGTGCCGGCGCTGCAAACGTGGACGGCGGTGGCGCTCGGGTTTGCGTGGAGTCGCCGGCCGCGCGTGCGGAACGAAGCGGTTCCGGCGCAGGAAAATGCCTCGACTAACCGTCGTCGTGAAACGCTAGGCTGATGGGATCATGCCATCGAAACCCATTCCCGGCTCCAGTGGTGAAGTGCTGACGTGTCTGCCTTCGCCGTATGTGCCGCACGCGGCGACGGGGCTGCTGTATCTCCCGCGTTTCATCGCGAAGTGCCGCTACGTGAAAACGCATGGAGCGCTGCCCGCGAGCTATGCGAAGAATTACAAGCGCGGGCTCGACCGGTTTCTGAGTCTTCATCTTGGCGTGGACCCGGCGGCGGTTGAAAAGGCGGTGCATGAATCCGTTGATGATGCAGAACTCGACCGGCGGTTGCTGGAGATTTTTCCGAAGGATGTGCGCGCCGCGAAATGGAACCGCGACATCGTGCAAAAAGGCATGACGCAGGCGGGGCAGGAGTTCCTGCTCGAAGCGTTGACCAAGATGGGTTGCGCGGATCGCGCGGGGGAAATCCGCAGCGTGCCGGACTTGATCGATTTCGATGAAGGGCGGATCGAGTGAGCGGGAGCTGCGGTGCGAAACGCCGCGAATAAGCGGCGGTGTGAGAAGGTGAGGGGCGCGTTCGCCGATGGACTAATGGGGGGAAGTTTTTCCGTGACGCGCCGGACGAGACGGGGAAGAAGCGTTTGCAGCCGGTGCCAGTAGCGGACATTTCCGTCGGCATTGGCTGTTCTCCTCTCACGCATCTCACCTATGAAAACATCCCGTTTGTTTCGCCTCCTCGGTGGACTTTGTCTCGCCGTTTTGACCGCTGCCTCCACCGCCTTCGCCTTCGAGGGCAAGGTGGACATGACGCTCACGAATGGGCCCAAGGATAAAGACCCGATGGCCATGTCTTATCGCATGAAGGGCGAGAAGATGCGCATGGATTTCGGTGGCGCTGACTCGTCTTCGAAAAAGAAAAAGAAGAAGAACGACGCCGCTGGCGCGATGATCATGGATTTCAAAAAGAAGGAGATGACGATGCTCATCGACGAAGAGAAAATGTACATGGTGCGCGAGCTGCCCGAGCTGAAGCCGGAAGACACGAAGCGGAAAAAGGGCGACGAGGAGTTCAAGCCCACGGGCCGCAAGGAGAAGATCGCGGGCGTCGAGGCCGAGGAGTATGTCGGCAAGGCCGATGGCCGCATCGTCGAGGTGTGGGTTACCAAAGAGATGGGCCGCTATGTGAGCCAGCAAGGCGCTGAAGGCAAAGGCGGCTGGGAAGCTTTCATGGAGAAAGAAAATATGTTTCCGCTGCGCACGATCACGCGCAAGAAGGTCGGCGGCCCGGAAGAGTCGCGCATGGAAGTCACGGCGATTGACCGCTCGAAGCAGGATGGAAAACTTTTCGAGCCGCCGAGCGATTACACGAAGATGGAGATGCCCAACATGGGCGACATGCTCAAGGGGCTGATCCCTGGCCGCTGAGCGAAACGCTCGCGACGTTTTGGAATTTTTCGACGCGCGCTCTGCGAGATGCAGGCGCGCGTTTTTCGTGTCAGCGCTGTTCGATCCATTCGGGCGCGGAGTATTGCTCGATAAGTCCGTCGAGTTCGTGCTCGGCGAAATCGGGCCAGGGGGTTTCGGCGGCGGGAAGGGCGAGCGCGGCGGAAAGTTTTTCGATGAGCAGCGATTGAAACGCATCCCAATCGAGCGATGCCGTGAGAGTGGATCGGGCGAGCGAGCCTTGGAAAAGCAGGCCGTCTTTGGTGCGCTTTTGCGCGGCGCCAGCGACCTTCGCGCCGGTGAGCGTGTGGATGACGTCGTAGCGTTCGGGTCGGGTGAAGCAGACAGTGGGGCCGGAGGCGGCGGAGCAGGTTGCGCCGCCGGGGTTGTTGTCGGATGAGTCGGCGGGGTCGCAGGATTCTTTGAGTTCGACGGGCTGGCCGAGGGCGATGAGGGAGTCGGTGATGGCGGCGTGGATCGCGCGGTAGGAATGCGGCGCGGGTTGATCGTAGAGCGCGTGCGCGCGGGGGATGACGAGCGTGTAGGTCCAGTCGTCACGGTGATCGACGACGCCTCCGCCCGTGGGGCGGCGGCAGAGATCAGGAGCGATGTCGGCTGGGAGCTGCGAGCGGACGTAGGCGATTTTTTGCGAGTAACCGAACGTGAACGCTGGGCGATGCCAGTCGTAGTGGCGGAAGCGCGCGTGCGCCGCGCGCTCGGCGGGGTAGCGTTTGAGCAGGAGGAAATCCGTCGCCATGTTTTCGGCGGCGCCGCCGTGACGCTCGGGGAGGATGTCGAGTTGCATGGCGTGTGGAGCGGCGATCAGGCGCGTGAGGATTGCTGCGTGGAGGCGAGCCAGGTGCTCAGGTGCGGCGGGACGGTGAGCGTGGCGAGTTGTTGCGCGAAAGTTTGGACGGGCGTTTTCAAGAGCTGCGAGAGTGGGCGCAGATCGAGGGCGAGATTGGCCTGGCGGCTGGCGGCGGCTTTGGGGTTGGCGGCGCGGTCGGTGGGTTTGAGCGGCGCGGTGGACTCGGGGAGACGGAAATGGGTGCGTATCCGGATTCCTAGTTCGAGACGGGAGAGCAGTTCGGCGCCAGCCCAGTGAAAGACACCGGTGATCTCGGGGCGCGTGCAGAGTTCGAGCAGAGCGGCGGCGAGGTTTTGCGCGGTGCAGGTCTGGCGAAACTCATCCGTGTAGAGAATGGGCGTTTTGCTGGCGGCCCAGTCGGCTAGGAGGCGTTCGTGGAGGCTGCGTTTGCCAGCGGGGCTATTGCCCATGAGGAGCGGAGCGCGGACGGTGACAGCGAGTTTGGGTGCGGCGGCGTGGACGAGTTTTTCGCTGTCCACTTTTTGGCGCGCATAGGTGTTGATGGGCGCGACGGGATCGGTGACGGCGTAGGGCGGGCGGTCACCGGCGAAAACTTGTTCGGACGAGAGGTGGATGAAGCGCGCGCCGAGTTGTTGCGCGAGGCGCGCGGCGAGAGCGGGGAGTGCGACGTTGAGTTTTTGCGAGAGGGCGAGGTCGTCGTCGCATTTGGCCGGTTCGGAGATGGCGGCGGCGTTGATGATGGCGGCGGGTTTAGCCTGGAGGATCGATGCGGTGACGGCGGCTTCGTCGGTGAGATCGAGCGGGAGAAGTTCGTCCACGCCGGAGACTGGGCCGGGGAAATTACCGACGGTGCCGATGATGTGGTGGCCGGCGCGGGTGGCGGCTTCAGCGAACGCGCCGCCGACGAGACCGGAAGCGCCGAGGACGAAGAGTTTCATGGGAGAGGTTTGTGGGCGGAGGTTGAGACGCGGCAAAAGAAAAAGGCCGACGGGTGAGCGTCGGCCTTGGAGAAATCTAATCGGCGAAACGTCGCGCGAGCTTACTTCTTTTTGGAGAGGATGAGCTGCTCGAGTTTCACGATGTCGGCTGAGAAAAGGCGGATGCCTTCGGCGGTCTTTTCCGTGGCCATGGCATCTTCGTTGAGCGCGAAGCGGAAGGATTTTTCGTCGAAGGAAACCTTCTTGAGGTCGGCGCTGGCGGACTTGGCGGGATCGAGTTTGCGGACGACCGGATCGCTGGAGGCCTTGAGTTCGGCGAGGAGGGCGGGGGCGATGGTGAGGAGATCGCAGCCGGCGAGCTCGAGGATTTCGCCTTTGTTGCGGAAGGAGGCGCCCATGACCTCGGTCTTGTAGCCGAATTTTTTGTAGTAGGTGTAGATTTGGGTGACCGAGATCACGCCGGGGTCGGCGGCGCCGACGAAGTCTTTTCCAGCGGCTTTCTTGTGCCAGTCGAGGATGCGGCCGACGAAGGGGGAGATGAGCTTGATGTTGGCTTCGGCGCAGGCGACGGCCTGGGCGAAGGAGAAGAGGAGCGTCAGGTTACAGTTGATGCCTTCCTTCTGGAGCTGCTCGGCGGCTTTGATGCCTTCCCATGTGGAGGCGATCTTGATGAGGATGCGCTCTTTCTTGATGCCGGCTTTTTCGTAGAGGGCGATGACGTCGTGGGCCTTGGCGATGGTGGCCTGCGTGTCAAAAGAGAGGCGGGCGTCGACTTCGGAGGAGACGCGGCCGGGGACGATTTTGAGGATTTCGAGACCGAAGACCACGAGGAGGCGGTCGATGATCTGGCTGAGCGAAGCGGAGGCACCGGCTTCGGCGATGGCTTTGTCCACGAGGTGCGCGTACTCGGGCATCGCGGCGGCCTTGAGGATCAGGCTTGGGTTGGTGGTCGCGTCTTGAGGAGCGAATTCTTTCATGCTCACGAAGTCGCCGGTGTCGGCTACGACGGTCGTGAACGCTTTGAGTTGGTCGAGTTGGGTGGCCATAGAGAAAAATGAAAGCGGACACGTTACCGGGCGGAAGGAGGCGCGGGCAAATGGTTTTTCAGCCAGACGAGGGCGTCGGTTTCGTTGGAGAATGCGCCGTCGAGCTGGGCTTCGAAGGCGGCATCGAGGGTTTTCTTGAAGTCGGGACCGGGGGAGAGGCCGAGCGCGATCAAGTGACGACCGAGTAGAATCGGACGGGGAGCGGAGGAAGTGAGTGCGAGCGCGGTGGCGCGAGATTGGAGTTCGGCGATGCGGGCGAGTGTCTCGGGCGAGTGGAGCGGCGGGCGGCCGTCGTGGTCGGCGTGCATGACGATGCAGAGCTCGTCGATGGTGGCGGGGGCGAGTTTGCGGGCGAGGCGTCGGATGCGGCTGTCGGAGAAGTCGCCCTGACCGCTGTGATGCGCGAGATGGAGCACCACGAGCGGGCGGACGTGGGCGATGAGTTCCCGAGGTGCGCCGATACGCGTGAGAAATGAAGCCGCGAGCGGACCGCCAGCGGATTCGTGGCCGGGGCTGATCCATCGGAGCTGGCCGCGGCGGTCGGCGAAAGACGTCGTGGAGGGTTTTCCGAAATCGTGGGCGAGGACGGCGAAGAGGAGCTGGCGGCGGCGGTCGGCTGGGGCGTTTCTCCAGGCTTCGAGGCAGACGAGGGCGTCGCAGCAGTGTGCCGTGTGGGTGAATACATCGCCCTCGGGGTGCCACTCGGGATCTTGTTGTGTGCCGCGGAGCGCGGCGATTTCGGGGAAGTGGGCGAGCCAGCCGGTTTCTTCGAGCACGGCGAGGCCGCGTGAAGGGTGAGTGGATTTTTCGGCCCATTTGGCCCACTCGCCCCAGATGCGTTCGACCGGGAGCTCGTGGAAAGTGCCGGAAATAGAGCGGCAAAGCGCGACGGTTTCGGGCGCGAGTGTGAAATTGAAACGCGCGGCGAGTTGGAAGCCGCGGAGGACGCGCAGCGGATCTTCCGTGAAGGCAGCGCTGGTGTGGCGAAGCACGCGGGCGCGGAGGTCGTGTACGCCGTTGTGCGGATCGATCACGGTTTCGGCGAAGGGGTCGTAGGCGATGGCGTTGACGGTGAAATCGCGGCGCGCGGCAGCCTCGGCATCGGTGAGATTTGGCTCAGGCTCGACGGCAAAACCACGATGACCAGCGCCGGTTTTGGATTCGCGACGCGGGAGGCTGAAGTCGTATTCGGTTTCTGCGACGCGGAGTTTGATTACGCCGAAACTGCGCCCGACGACATCGGTGCTGCCGAAAGACGCGAGTGCCCGGTGAAGTTGTTCAAAAGTGACGCCGGGTACCTCGACGTCGAAGTCTTTTGGTTCAAGCCCCAGCAGCCAGTCGCGCACGCAGCCACCGACAAGGCGTGGACTGCCCATGGTGCGCAGGGCTCTTAAGGCGACGAGAAGAGGCTCGGGCAGTTGCATGTGATCGACCGCCGGGGAGCGCCCGCGATGAGGGGGATCAGATTTTTTTGTCAGCCGAATCAGATGACTGTTCACGGACAAGCAGGCAGCCCCAGCCTGCCAATAAAAAGAGACCGCCAAGGGGCGTGACCGGCCAAAGCCAGCGAGGGCCGCCCAAGGCCATGAGGTAGAGCGAGCCCGAGAAACAGCACGCACCGATGATCCACGAGAGCGCGGCGCGGTCATGCCAGCGTGCCGAGCGGCTAGCTGGAAGTGTGTTGATGGCAGCCAGCGCAAGCAGAGCCACTGCGTGGATCAGGTGATAATGAACCGCAGTCTCCCAATTGGTGAGGGTGCCTGCGGCTGAAAGCCGGGACTTCAGAGCGTGTGCTCCGAATGCGCCCAAGGCCAGGCCTGTAAGTCCTAAAATGCCCGCTGCTGCTTTCATCCTACCCATGAATATGATCGAAGATGTTTACACAATTTTGGAACCGCTCGGACAGTTTCCGGTCCGGTTTCAGAGCAGAAGGGTCGGTAAGTTAAGACTTGAATTTTACAAACCTATCTTTTCTGTGCGGAAGGCCGATTTTGTCGGCTGACCGAACAAACTACAGAACAACAACACTATGAAAAAGACTGCCATTCTCCTCGCGGCCATTGCCGCCGGTACTGGTTTGAATGCCCAAGATGTGAAGTCCTCGTACTCCGTGACGACCGACTTCACCTACGCTTCGGAATACGTATTCCGCGGCGTCGAAGTGGCTGGTAACTCCTTCCAGCCCTCGATCGAAGTTTCCGTGGACGATGCCTACGTCGGCCTGTGGACCAATAATCCTGTCACCGATAACGAGTCCAACGAGATCGATATCTACGGTGGCTATAAATACAAAGTTAACGATGCCCTCTCATTCGAGGCGGTCGGCACTTACTACTGGTACCCTGAGGCTACCGGTGGTGCTACCAAAGACTCGATCGAAGTTGGTCTCGGCGCTACCTACGTGTATCAAGGTATCTCCTCCAGCCTCTATTACTACTACGACTTCACCCTCGAAGCTGACACCATTCAGGCTTCCGTTGGCTACAGTGTTCCGCTCGAAGCGATCGGTTCCTCGGTTGATTTCAGCGTTTTCGCTGGTACGGCTGACGGTCGTGATTGGGCTCCAGACAGCGGTTCACGCGTGTTCGAGACCTACAACTATTACGGTTTCGACATCAGCGTTCCTTACAAGCTGAACGACAAAGCGGCCATTACCACCGGCATCCACTATGCTGCCAATGACGCTTACTTCGACGGCTCCGCTCCTGACAGCAATCTCTGGTTCACCGTCGGTCTGTCTGTTGGTTTCTAATCGCTCACGCGCTTAGAAAATATCTTCAAGACTTCCTATCTTCACCCGCTCCTCTTCACCGAGGAGCGGGTTTTTATTCATAGCCCAAATCTAAGGGTTGACAGAAGGTTTCCAAACCTTAGCTCTCGACCCCTTTTCCTTTCATGAAAACGTTCCTCGCCAAAAAAGAGACGGTACAACCCAAGTGGCATCTGATCGATGCTGAGGGTGTGGTGCTCGGTCGTCTCGCCGTTAAGGCCGCCAACATCATCCGTGGCCGCCACAAGGCTTCCTACACCCCGTCCGTCGATACCGGCGATTTCGTGGTCGTGATCAATGCCGACAAAGTTGTGCTCACCGGCAAAAAAGAAGAGCAGAATGAGTATATGTTTTTCTCCGGCTTCGTTGGTGGCGAAAGCTATCGTTCGCTGAAGCTCATGCGCGAGAAACACCCAGAGTTCATCATCACGCACGCGGTCAAGGGTATGCTCCCGAAGAACCGTATCGCTGCGAAGATGCTCACCAAGCTCCGCGTGTTCAAGGGCTTGGCCCACGATCACGAGGCTAACAATCCCGTCAAAGTTTCCGTCTAATCCTGCCCATGTGCGCTGATAAAGCTGTTTTCACTGGTACCGGTCGCCGTAAGACCGCCACCGCTCGCATCCGTATCGTCGAAGGCACGGGCAAGCTCGTCGTCAACGACCGCGAGTTCGAGAAATATTTCTCCCACGAGAATTTTGCCAAGCAGGCTTACGCTCCTCTCGTCACGGTTGAGATGCGCGAGAAAATCGACGTTGTCGCCAATGTCGACGGTGGCGGCGTCTCCGGCCAGGCCGGCGCAGTTGCCCATGGCATCGCCCGCGCTCTCCAGAAGCTCAATCCTGAGCTCCGCGCCGCTCTTAAGAAAGCCGGTCACCTCAAACGTGACCCGCGTGCCAAAGAGCGTAAGAAGCCCGGCCAGCCAGGTGCCCGCAAGCGCTTCCAGTTCTCGAAGCGCTAAGCCGAGACACCTCGAACGTTTTCAACAAACGAGCCGCCTTCTTACCGAGGCGGCTTTTTTGTCGTCACGCATTCGCTTCAAAAACCTTCTCGATTTCCTTCCGGTCCACTCTGAATTTTTCCTCCTATGAAAGTCGGTATCATCGGCGCGTCGGGCTACTCC
The DNA here is from genome assembly GCF_002310495.1 of Nibricoccus aquaticus. Classification (GTDB taxonomy): domain Bacteria; phylum Verrucomicrobiota; class Verrucomicrobiia; order Opitutales; family Opitutaceae; genus Nibricoccus; species Nibricoccus aquaticus. The sequence goes on from NZ_CP023344.1 coordinate 2,179,946, forward strand.
GGCGAACTTCTGGTCAAACTGCTCCTCGCTCATCCGCACGTCACTCTGGCGGCGGTGACTTCGCGTTCCCAAGTGGGTAAGGCGCTCTCTCAGGTGATTCCCGCGCTGCGCGGCTTCGATAAGGGGCTGAAGTTCGTCGACTCCGATGCCGCTGCGCTCTCGAAGAGCGACATCGACCTATTCTTTCTCGCGCTGCCACACGGCGCGGCGGCTGAGTTCGCCAAGGTGCTTGTCGCTGCGGGCAAACGCGTGATCGATCTGAGCGCCGACTTCCGTATCGCCGATCTGGCGACGTACGAAAGATATTACGGCAAGCATCACGCGCCTGAGTTGTTGACCCAGGCGAGGTTCGTGTTGCCCGAGCTCACGCCGACTGGCTGGAAGAACGACGTGAAACTGGTGGCGGCGCCCGGCTGTTACCCGACGAGCATTCTGGTGCCGCTCGTGCCGCTGCTCAGTGCAGGAGTTGTTTCGCGCGAGCACATCGTGGCCAACTCCTACAGCGGAGTTAGTGGCGCGGGCAAAAAGGTCGATGAGATGTATCTCTACGTGGAGCGCGCCGAGAGCATCAAGGCGTACGGCCTCGTGAAGCACCGGCATCTCGCCGAGATCGAAGAGCAGATCGCGCTGCGCACGGGTACACCGGCGATCATTCAGTTTAACCCGCACCTCGCGCCCATGCGGCGGGGAATCGCCACGACGATCACCGTGCCCGCAGCCGCTGACGGGACCATCGAGTCGCTTTATGCTGCGTGGCACTCGGCCTACGCTGGGCGTTCGTTTGTGCAGGCGATTCCGAGCGGGGAAACGCCCGACACGGCGCACGTGGTCGGGACGAATCGCGTAGACATGTCTGCGGTGTTCGATCCGCGCACAAAGAACTTCGTGATCACCTCAGTCGTCGATAACGTCGTCAAAGGTGCCAGCGGCCAAGCGGTCCAGATCATGAATTTGTGGTTTGGGTTTTCTGAAACTGCGGGACTTGTCTGAGATCGTCGGTGTTCGCTCGAAACGAAAAAGGCCGGACTCAAAAGTCCGGCCTTTTTCGTTGGTGGGAATCTGTGCGACGTCAGCTCCGGTAGTCGGCGTTTTCGCTGACGTATTCATGCGTGAGGTCGCCGCCGAAGACCGTGCATTCGCCCGCGCCATTCGCGAGATCGACTTCGATTTCCACGCAGCGTTCGTGCGGCGGGAAATCGACTGGTGGCGCGAACACGCCGTCTTTTGTCGGAGCGCTGGCGTAGAGTTCGGCGCCTTTGAGGTGGGCGACGAGGGCGGTCTCTTTCGTGGGATCGAGACGGAACGCGCCGTTGGCGAAAATTTCGATGCCGCCGATGCGTGCGCTCAGGCGGGAGAGATCGAGGCCGGGGGCGTGCGCACCGACGTGTTTGCCGATGGCTTGGACGAGGCGGCCGACGTTCGGGTCGTTGCCCGCGACGGCGCATTTGAAGAGCGGCGCGTTGACGATGGCCTTGCCGAGCGCGCGGGAGATTTCGCGTGACGGCGCGCCTTTGACGTTCACGCGGATCACGTGGCGGACGCCTTCACCGTTACGCACGACATCTTCGGCAAGATCGCGGCAGACTTGGGTGAGCGCTTTTTCGAAAGCGGCTTTGTCTGAGCACGGAACCTTGCTCGAAGAGACGAGCGCGACGGTGTCGGAGGTGCTGGTGTCGCTGTCGATGCTGATGGTGTTGAAGCTCACATCGACGGCGCGCGCGAGCATGGTGCGCAGCTCGGCGCGCGGGATGGCGATGTCGGTGAGGATATACACGAGCATCGTCGCGAGGTTGGGCTCGATCATGCCGGCGCCTTTAGCGATGCCGACTATTGAGCCGCCGCCGAGGTCGGCGCGGCGGATTTTGGGATAGAGATCGGTCGTTACGATTCCCTCTGCGGCGGGGAGAATCGAACTCGCGGTCAATGACGCGGCAGCGGCGGGCAGGCCGTTGAGAATCGCATCCACGGGCAGCGTCCAGCCGATGACGCCAGTCGAGGACGGCAGTACCGAGGTCGGAGCGATGCCGAGGAGCGCGGCGGCTTTCGCGCAGATTTGTTCGGAGGCTTCGACGCCGCCGGGCGCGCAGACGTTGGAGATTTTATTGTTCACGATGATCGCGCCGAGGGCGGGTTCATCGAGGCGTTTGCGACCGACGATGATTGGCGCGCCGGGAAAGGCGTTGCGCGTGAACATCGCGGCGAAGTCCGGCGTCGGTTGATCGAGTGTGATCAACGTAAGCGTCATTTTCGCGGGCTTCGGCGCCTCGCGCGGCATGAACTCGAAGCGCGTCGTGCCTACACGGAAACCCGCAGGCAGGGAGGCCTGGCTGGCGAGCCAGGTTCGGTGAGCGTCGCGTGACGAGAAGGTGAGTTGTGTGCTTGGCACGAGTGAGAAGTGGGGCGAGCGGCCAGTCGTGTGAAGCCGATTTTCAGAGTCTCGCGTCACGCTCTCGTGACGTCCGGGTTTGGAAATGTTTTTATCGGGCCGAAATTTATATGGAAAAGCGCGGCGCAGGTGGATTAAGCATCTCACCACTTTAGATCACTTTGAGCGCTAAACATTCCTGTCTTTCTGTTTTTTCCGCGGCCGCGAGCCGCGTGCTTTGAACGCCGATGAACGTCGCTGAAGTTACCGCAAAGGCGAAGGTGCTGCTTGAGGCGCTTCCCTACATCCAAGATTTTCGTGGCTCCACGTTTGTCGTGAAGTACGGCGGCAGTTTCATGGATGATCCCGATCCGGCCGGCCGTCTGCGCGTGGCGCACGACATCGCGTTTCTCGCGGCGGTCGGCATCAACGTCGTCGTCGTTCACGGTGGCGGCAAAGCGATCACGAAGGCGATGGAGGTCTCCGGCCTGAAGGCGAATTTCGTCAACGGCATGCGCGTCACGGACGCCGCCACGATCGCGATCGTGAAGAAGACGCTCGATGAGATCGTGAACAAAGATGTTTGCGCAGCGATTTCCCAAGCCGACGCCAATCCGAAGGGTTTGCCCGGCGACAGCGTGCTCGTTTGCCAAAAGCTCACCACCGATGATGACGGCAATCCCGTCGATCTCGGTTTCGTTGGTGAAGTGACTGAGGTGAAGGCGAAGCTCATCAAAAAGGAAATCGCGGACGGTTTCGTGCCGGTGATTTCGCCGGTCGCCGAGGACAACGACGGCAAGCCGTACAATATCAACGCGGACGTCGCCGCTGGTCGTGTGGCGAGTGCGTTGCGGGCGCGGCGGCTCGTGTACATGAGCGATGTCCCCGGACTTCTCTCCGCACCGCCTGACCCGGCGTCGCTTATTTCCACGCTGAAGATCAGCCAGGTAGATGACCTCAAGAAGAAGGGCGTCATCGACAAAGGTATGCGGCCCAAAGTCGCCAGCGCGATCCGCGCGCTGCAAGACGGCGTGCAACGCGTCCACTTCATCGATGGGCGTCTGCCGCACAGCTTGTTGTTGGAGATCTTCACCGACAAGGGCACGGGCACCGAGATCGTCCACGGTTAAAACCGTGCGGCAGACTCAACGCGCATTTGCGCTGGGTGAGATTCGCCCCTTGGTTTTCGCCCTCCGAAAGCCGTTAGCTTTTTTGTGACTATGAACTCCCCGACCGCCCTCCGCACGAGCACCGCCGATCTTTACGACGCGCATGTGATGAAGAATTACGCGCGTGCTCCGCTCACGCTCGTGCGCGGACGTGGAGCGCTGGTCTGGGACGATCAGGGAAAACAGTTTCTCGATTTCACCTCGGGCATCGCGGTGAGCGCGCTCGGGCATTGTCATCCGCATTGGGTCGCGGCGGTGCAGCGGCAGGCGGGCGAGCTGATTCACACGAGTAATCTTTTTCGGAATCCGAATCAGGGCGAACTCGCGCGGCGGCTCATCGGCTACGCGGGGCCGGGTCGGGTATTTTTCTGCAACAGCGGCGCCGAGGCGAACGAAGCGCTCATCAAACTCGCGCGTCTGCACGGCGTGAAGAAATCCGGCGGTGAAGAGGGCAAATGCTACAAGGTGATCTGCGCGAAGAACGCGTTTCACGGCCGTACGTTTGGCGGCATGAGTGCGACGCCGCAGGCGAAAATCCAGAAGGGTTTTGCTCCACTCGTACCCGGTTTCTCGTTTGGCGAATTGAATAACCTCCAGAGTTTCGCCGATCTGATCGACGATCAGACGGCGGCGATTTTCGTCGAAACGATCCAGGGCGAAGGCGGCGTGAATGCTTGCACGCCTGAGTTCCTCGTTGGCCTCCGCAAGCTCTGCAACGAGCGCAATCTGCTGCTGCTCCTCGATGAAGTGCAGTGCGGCATCGGGCGCACGGGAAAATTTTATGCCTTCGAGTATGCGGGCGTGACGCCTGATGCGATTGGCATGGCTAAAGGTCTCGGTGGAGGGATGCCGATCGGCGCGGTCTGGGTGCGCGAAAATGCGGCGGAGCTTTTTCAGCCCGGCTCACATGGCACGACCTTCGGAGGCACGCCGCTCGCGTGTGCGGCGGCGCTGGCGGTGCTCGATGTGATCGAGAAGGAGCGGCTGCTCGAAAAAGTTTCGATCAACAGCACGACGTGGATCGGCGCGCTCAAGCAACTCGCGACGGAGTTCCCGGCGCAGCTGCTGGGCGTGCGCGGGCAGGGTTATCTCGTGGGCCTGCAGCTCGCGAGCGATCCGGCGCCGACGCTGGCCGCGCTGCGCGAGGCAGGGCTGCTTGCGCCGATGGCGGGTGGAAATGTGATCCGCTTGCTGCCGCCGCTCACGGCGACGCCGCAGGAGCTGGCGCAATCGGTGGAGATTCTCCGCAAGGTTTTCGCGGCGAAGTCGGTGGCCTGATTTGTTTCAAATAGTCGCTCGCGCGAACGAAAGCGCGGCGATTTCGCGAAGACTTCATAAGGACTTCATTTGAGTCGGTGAAGATGGCGGTGCTTCGATGAAGTGCCGCCATCTTCTTTTTTTCGTTTCGCTTCTGCTGTCGTGGTCCGCCGCGACCGCGAGTTTGCCGCAGGACGTTTATGTGTGGCAGCGGCAGTGGACTGAGGCGGTTAACGCGTCGCTTGGGAAAATCAGAGACGATGTGGGACGTGTTCACGTGCTGGCTGCCGAGGTGAACTGGAAGTCGGGACGCATGGAAGTGTTTCGCGCGGAGCCGGATTATGCGGTGCTGAAAAGGCTGGGTGTTGAGGTGGGGCTGGTTGTCCGAATCGGTCCTTACGGCGGACCGTTTGCGAGAGGAGACGCGGTGACATCGCGGCTGAAGGAAATTGTGGAGGAGCGATTACGCGCGGCACGTGATGCCGGACTCGAACCGGCAGAGCTGCAGATGGACTTTGACTGCGCGGAGGCGAAGCTCGCGGACTATCGCGAGTGGTTGCTCGCGTTGCGCGAGGCGGCTGGCGCTGTGCCGCTCGTGTTCACGGCGCTTCCGGCGTGGTTGAGGCATGAGCGTGAGTTTCGCGCGCTCGCGGAAACGGCGGATGGGTTTGTGCTGCAGGTCCACTCGTTGGAAAAGCCGCGTGGCGTGAATGAGCCGGTGGTGTTGTGTGATCCGGCGCGGTCGCGGGTGTGGGCGCTGCAGGCGTCGCGAGCGGGTGTGCCGTTTCGCGTGGCGTTGCCGACTTATGGATACGAGGTGGGTTTTGCAGCGGACGGGAAATTCATCGGGCTGGCGGCGGAAGGGTCGCGGCGCTCGTGGCCGGAGGGCGCGCAGATTCGCGAAGTGCGGGCTGATGTGGAAGCGATGCGTGTGCTGGCGCGTGAGCTTGAGGAGAGTGCGCTGGCGGATTTTGCAGGCGTGATCTGGTTCCGGCTTCCGGTGGAGGGAGACCGGCTCAACTGGGATGTGCGGACGCTTGTGGCGTTGACGCGGGGTGAGCAGCCGCAGGTCTGTTTGCGCGCGGGGATTGCCTGGAGCGAAGGCGACGCGGGGCGGGCGGAAATTTATGTGGAGAACGCGGGCGACATGAATGTGGCGTTGCCGAAGCGGCTGGTCGCGAAATGGCCGGCGGGGGCGCGCGTCTTGGCGTTGGATGCGCTGGCGGGTTACTCGCTCATGGCAGGGGCGGCGGGGGGCGGGGCGACGTTCGCGATGGGTGAGGCTGCACAGCTGGCGGTGCTGGCTCCGGGACGTCGGCGGCGTGTGGGGTGGATTCGGTTTTCTCATGAAATCTCTCTTCAAATCGAAATCATCGCGGAGTCTTCCCGGGCTTAAAATCATCTCACGGCTGCTTGTGTGTGTGGTGTGGGCGGCGGCCGGGCTCACGTCGGTAACACAGGCGTGCGGCCCGGATTTCCCGAATCGTTATCTCGATGCGCCGGAAGGGCGGATACTCGCGTCGCCGGAGGCGGTTTTCGCGAACGAAGTGGAGCGGATCGCGTCGTGCGGCGCGACGAAGAAGAGCCAGAGCGGGCGTGTGATCGGGCAGGATGAGCGCGTTGATGTGGAAACCGCTTACCGGCTGGGACGCGAAGCGGCGGCTCGTACGGAGCGGTGTGAAGGAGTGTCCGATGATGCGCGGCGGGAAGCGCGTGAGGAGGCGGTGAAGTGGTTCGGGCTCACGCGGGCGTTGGTGGAGGCGGGCGCGAAGGATGAGCCGAATCTGGCGCGGGAGAGCATCGGTTGGGAGGCGTTTGCGGAGCTGCACACGGGCAATTTCATTCAGGCGATCACGCTTTATTTGCGGCATCATCGCGAGGGCGACGATACGGCGATCAACTCACTGCGTTTCGTGATGCGACGGTTGTTTCGCGATGAGACGTGGCGGAAGCAGGGGCTTGGTGAGAAACTCGCGCAGGACGTCGCATCGCGGCAGGTGTGGACGGCTTGGCTGATAGCGCAGGGAAGTGGAGGGAGTGGCTGGGACGACACGGAGCATATGGAGCGTGTCGCGGCGGCGGCGCGGATCTGGGCGGAGTTGTTGAACAAGACGGGTGTCTGCGATGTGCCGGAGGCGGACCGGTTCGCGTGGGTGGCGTATCAAGGAGGCAACTTCGTGCTGGCCCGGGAATGGGTGCGGTTCGCGCCCGCCGATTCGGGAGTGGCGGAGTGGCTGCGCGGAAAACTGGCGCTGCGGGCGGGTGATCTGGCGGGGGGAGAGCGGCATTTGCGCGCTGCGGCGGGTTCGAGCGAGTTGGCGGTGCAGCGTCCGGTGATTTTGGGGGAGCTGGGGCGGGTTTTTCTGGCGAAGAACTGTGGAGTGCGGGCGCTTGAAGCGTGGATGAGCGGCGGGCACTGGGAGGATGCGGCGTATGTGGCGGAGCGAGTGCTTTCGCTGGGGGAATTGCGCGCGTACGTGGATCGAGCGGCGCAAGAAGGCGCGCCGGAAAATGGCGAGGAGATGCGCGGAAGGTTGCGGCATTTGCTGGCGAGGCGGTTGATGCGGGCGAATCGGGACGATGATACGGTGGATTATTTTTCGGAGGAGTTGCGAGTGGTCGCACGGGAGTACGCGGCGGATGTGCGGATGGGTTTTGATTTGAAGGAGACTGATGCGGTGCGAGCGGCGGCGTTTTGGAGGGCGGCGAAAATCGCGCGCGAGCGGGGCATGGAATTGCTCGGGACGGAGCTGGAGCCGGACTGGGCGATCTGGGGCGGGAGTTTTGAAACGGGAGCGGCGGCGAAGGCGCGCGAAGAACTTGCGGCCTCGCCGGGCGGGACGTTTGCGACGACGAAGGAGGAGCTGGAGCGCGTGATGGAGCACGCGGTGCCGGAGCAGCGTTTTCATTACCGGTATCGCGCGGCGCAGCTGGCGTGGTGGGCGGCGGGGCTCATGCCGAATGACGCGGAGGAGACGGCCGCGATTTTGAGCGAGGCGGGCGGGTGGTTGAAGAACCGCGATCCGCAGGCGGCGAAGGCGTTTTATCAGGCGCTCGCGATCCGTTGCGGCCGGACGGAGTTGGGGAGACGGGCGGCGGAGCGGCGGTGGTTTGCGGATGAGACGAAGGCGGCGAATCCGTGATGCGCGAAGCGGCGGAAAGTGTGCGGTGCCGGGGTGTTTCCCGGTGTGGTGGCGTCACGGGGTCGTCACGCATTTTTCGCTCGTAGGAGCCGTGCGGAGGCCGTAATCCAGACCGCTTCGCAAATGAAGCACTTCCTCAAAGAGACCGACTTCAAGCCCCATGAAGTGGCTGAAGTTTTTGCACTGGCTAGAGACCTTAAGCAAAAGCGCGGGCGTCATACGCCGCCGGTTCTCCAGCATCAGACGTGGGCGATGATTTTTTCGAAATCGAGCACCCGCACGCGGGTCTCGTTCGAGGTCGGCATTCATGAGCTGGGCGGCAATCCGCTTTTCCTGAATAAAAACGACATCCAGCTCGGTCGCGGTGAATCCATCGAAGACACGGCGAAAGTGCTCTCACGGTTCGTGCATGGACTTGTTGTTCGCACGTACGATCACGCGGAAGTCGAACGGCTCGCGGCGGCTGGAAATATCCCGGTGATCAACGCGCTGACGGATTTTCTCCACCCGTGCCAGATCTACGCGGACGCGTTCACGCTCGCGGAACGTTGGGCGCCGAAAGACGGCGATCTGCTCGCGTCTTTGAAGGGGCGCAAGATCGCGTTCCTCGGCGATACGGCGTGCAACATGGCGAACTCGTGGGTGCTCGGCGCGAATCTTTTCGGCATGAAGATCGCACTCTCGGGTCCGAAAGGTTTCGAGCCGGATGCCGCGGCCAATGCGTTGTTCGCGAAGGAAGGTTTCGCAGGCGGTTATCAGTTCACGACCGATCCGTACGAAGCGGTGAAAGACGCGGACGTGGTTTACACCGACGTCTGGGTCAGCATGGGCAAAGAGGCCGAATCGGCCGAGCGCATCAAACAGATGACGCCGTTTGCCGTGACCGCGAAGCTCTTCGCTGCGGCGAAACCCGACGCGTACTTCATGCACTGTCTGCCGGCTTATCCGGGCAAGGAAGTGACGCAGGAGGTTTTGGATAATCCTCGCTCGATCATCTTCGATCAGGCTGAAAATCGTCTGCACGCGCAGAAGGCTATCATGGCCGTGCTCGCGCAGCAGCCGCGGGCTTAACGCTCGTCGCATCGTTTAACTCTCAACATTTCCCATCTATGAAAATCGTCCTCGCATACTCGGGCGGCCTAGACACGTCCGTCATCGTCAAGTGGCTCAAAGAGACCTATGACGCCGAGATCATCACTTTCGCGGCCGACGTCGGTCAGGAAGAAGAACTGAAGGGTCTCGACAAGAAGGCCAAGAAGACTGGCGCCTCGAAACACTACACGCTCGATCTCGTCGAAGAGTTCGCGAGCGACTTCATCTTCCCGATGATCCGAGCCAACGCGATTTACGAAGGCCAGTATTACCTCGGCACTTCGATCGCGCGTCCGCTGATCGCGAAGGCGCAGGTGGACATCGCGCACAAGGAAAAGGCCGACACCGTCGCGCACGGCGCTACAGGCAAGGGCAATGACCAGTGCCGTTTCGAGCTCACCTACATGGCGCTCGATCCTAAGCTGCAGATCATCGCTCCGTGGAAGATGGAAGAGTATCGCGCGCTGTTCCCCGGCCGCGCCGAGATGATTGCTTACTGCGCCGAACATAAGATCCCGGTCGAGGCTTCGCTCAAGAAGCCGTACTCGATGGATCGTAACCTTCTCCACATCTCGTACGAAGCGGGCATCCTCGAAGATCCGTGGTTCGACCCGACGACTGAGGCGAACAAGGGGATGTTCAAGCTCTCCGTTTCGCCGGAGGACGCGCCGGACAAACCTGAGTACGTCGAAATTGATTTCGAGGCGGGCAACGCCGTCGCGGTTAACGGCAAGAAGCTCTCGCCCGGAAAGCTTCTCAAGGCGCTCAATAAACTCGGCGGCAAGCACGGCATCGGCCGTGTGGACCTCGTGGAAAACCGTTTCGTCGGCATGAAGAGCCGCGGTGTTTATGAAACTCCTGGCGGCACGATCCTCATGCAGGCGCATCGTCAGGTGGAGTCGCTCACGCTTGATCGCGAAGTGCTCCAACTCCGCGATGGTCTCATCCCGAAGTATGCGCAGCTCGTGTATAACGGCTTCTGGTTCGCTCCTGAGCGTGAGGCGCTTCAGGCGCTCGTGGACGAGAGCCAGCGCTACGTGACGGGCACCGTTCGCTTGAAGCTCTACAAGGGCAACATCATCACCTGCGGACGTAAGTCGAAGTTCTCGATGTACGACGACAAGATCGCGTCGATGGAAGGCGTGAAGAGCTGGTACAATCAGAGCGATGCGACCGGCTTCATCCGCCTCAATGGTCTGCGTCTCCGCGCGCGTAATCTGGCGCAGGGCGGCCCGAAGATCGGAAGCTGAGACTTAGCTGAGTCGTTCAGCGAGCGATTCGATTTTTAGACAAAGCCGGACGTGTTAGCGTCCGGCTTTTTTGTGCCGTTTGGAGGCGGTTTCGTAGAGTGCGCGCGGGGTTTGCCGAAATCATTCCGACGTTTTGCCCACCAGATTGCGATCGGAGTCCAGAATAGGGCGATGCCTGCAGCGCCTGTGCAGCCCAGCGCCGCAGCGCGTGTTGTTTGAGCGGTCGATAACACGTGAGCGACGAGTGCTGCGATCTGGATAGCGAAGAACAGAAAGAGGGCCCAGACCGCGTACCAGACCCAGAGCTGTCGTTTCTGCAGGCCGACGCTGAGAGCGATGCAGACGACGGCGAAGCCGAGAAGCTGTTGGGGCATCCAGAAAGACGATGCGGGCGGCTTGTTGTGCTCAAATAAAAAGGCCGCAGCGGTTAAGCTGCGGCCGGGGTTTTCAAGAAGGACCTGAATGTCGGTTAGACATCCTTGAAAAAGCGGTCGTCGGAGCTGGCGGCTTCGTGGCCGTTGCGATTCGGGATCGAATTTTTCACCGGAGCGCTGCCGTTGGCGGCGGTTTCGACGTGGCGGGCGCGGGCAGGAGCGGGACGGGCGGCTTTGGCGGCGGCGCGAGCGGGACGAGCGGCGGGCTTGGGCGCAGAAGCGGCGGCGACTTCGACGGGAGCGGCTTCGGGTTGAGCGGGAGCGGCGCTGGCTTCGGTGGCGGTTTTGTTGCCGCTGACCATGTGCGTCAGTTCGTTGATGATACCTTTGAGCTGGGCGGCCTGGCTGCTGAGCTCGTTGGCGGCGGCGCTGGTTTCTTCCGCGGTGGCGGCGTTGGCCTGCGTGACCTGATCCATGTCGGAGACGGCGCGGGAAACTTGGTCGATGCCCTGGCTTTGTTCTTGGGAGGCGACGGCGATCTCGGCGATGAGCTCATCGACCTGACGGGCTTTGGCGGTGATTTCGTCGAGGCTCTTGCCGACTTTTTCGGAGATCTTGGCGCCTTGTTCGGACTTGGCGGTGGAGTCGGAAATTTTCTGCGCGGTTTCGCGGGCGGCTTGAACGCTGCGTTGGGCGAGGGAGCGGACTTCGTCGGCGACGACGGCGAAACCGAGGCCGGCTTCACCGGCGCGGGCGGCTTCAACAGCGGCGTTGAGGGCGAGGAGGTTGGTTTGGAAGGCGATCTCGTCGATCGTCTTGATGATTTTGGAGATCTCGGTGCTCGAGGTCTGGATGGCGGCCATGGCGGCTTTCATCTCTTTCATGTCCTCGGTGCCGGCGTCGGCGGCGACGCGGGTTTGGTTGGCGAGGGATTTGGCGGCTTGAGCGTTTTCGGCGTTCTTGCGGGTCATGCCGGCCATTTCTTCGAGGGAGGCGGAGCTCTCTTCGAGGGCGGCGGCCTGGCGGGAGGAGCCTTCGGCCATCGTTTGGGAGGCGGAGGTGACCTGGCTGGAAGCGGAGGCGGTGTGTTCGGCGCCGCCGGTGAGGCGGGTGGTGAGCAGGGAGATGGGGCGCGTGACGCTGCGGACAATCACGAAGGCGAAGACGATGCCCAGGACGATGCCGGCGATGCTGAGCGAGAGCACGAGGAACTCGTTCTTTTTCTGATCGTCGCGGCTGATCTGATCGAGGTCATCCTGCTGTTTGCGCAGGGAGGTGCGGACGTTGGTGATTTCTTTGGTGAAGAGGGGGGCGAGGCGTTCGAGGTCGTCTTTGACGACGGCGGCGCGGGCCTGGGTGGAGGCGACGACTTTTTCGAAGCCTTCGATGTAGACGGCAGCGTTTTGCTGGATCTCGGTGATGAGCTTGGCCTTGGTGGGATCGGCGAGGGAGGCGTCGAGGGCTTCAGCTTCTTTGAGTTCTTTTTCCATGCCGACGACTTGTTTCACCATGGCGGCGATGGAGGCGCGGGTTTTTTCGGCGTGGGTGTCTTCGCGGGTAAGCAGGAAGCTGTTCACGGCGGCGAGGGCTTCGAAGAAATTCTGGAGGGCGGACGAGGTTTTGAAGGAGGCGTTCTGGTCGCCGGACTGGCGGGCGGCGAGGAGGATGCCTTTGAGGGCGTCGCCGATCGCGGTGGAACGGGGGTCGAGAGTGTTGGCGACCTCTGCCTGACGTTCGTGGAGGAGGGTGACGGTCTTTTGGAAGGCGGCGTTGTACTCGACGAGGAGTTTTTTGGCGTCGGCGATGTCTTGGGCGCGGTCGGCATTATCCTTCATCGCGGTGGCGGCCTGGTCGACGGCGGCATCGAGGGCTTTGCGGTTTTTTTCGTAGTTTGCGATGCTGTCCTCGGAGCCGGTGGCGAGAAACTCGTTCACGCCCATGCGGAGGTTGAGCATCGAGGACTCGAGGTTGGCGGCGACGTTGGTCTCGGCGGTGCTGTCGGAGAAGTCGGCGAGTCCTTTGCCCGCGCGGCCGAGGGCGAAATACGCGATGGCGGCGACTATGAGGAAGAGCGCGAAGACGAGAGCGAAGCCGGAGGTGATTTTCCGGCCGATGGTGAGCGATGGGAGTTTCACGATTTTAGAAAAGAGGATGTTGGCGGCGGGTACGGAGTGAAGAGACGCGGGGGCGCGGATTAGTCTTCGACGCTGAAACGCAGCGGGAGGGTGACCTTCACTTTGACGGCGGCGCCGTCTTTCTTGGCGGGCTTGAACTTCCACTTGGCGACGGCCTCCATCGCGGGGCGTTCGAAATCGGGATGCGAGGACTTGGCGACGCTGGTGCTGGCAACGGCACCGGTTTCGTCGATGACGATGGTGACGGCGACGACGCCGGAAACGCCTTCGCGTTTGAGGCTGTCGGGATAGCGGGGCGGCGGGGTCTTAACGGGGACGGGATTTTCGTCTACTTTGGTGTAGATCGTATCGTCGGCCACAGAGGTCAGCGGGAGGCTGACCAGGGCGAGGAAGGTGAACAGGGATAGGAAGCGGAGTAGTGGGGACGTCATGATTCAGCGATGAATGGTCCTCTTTTATCGGCCGCCCGGTGTTCAACTTAAGGATCGTGTACCGGTTTTGGACTCATGCACGAAAATGGACAGTTCGAGGGGAAACTGGTGGAGGTGGGGCAGCGAGGAGAGCGGCGCGCAGCGTGTATGCAGGACGTAAAAAAACCGCGCCCGGTGAAGGCGCGGTTTGGAAGGAGTGGAGGCGTCGGGTGCCGAAGCGGAATCAGGCGGCGGGAGCCGTGGTGACGGCTTTGCGCTGACGGCGGCGGTACATGACGAAGAGACCGGCGGCACCGCCGAGGAGAGCAACGGTGGTGGCGGGCTCGGGGACGGTGGTGAGGGTGGCATTGCCGAGGGAGTCGGCGATTGATCCGCCCGCCCCAACAGTCAAAAAGTTAAGTACCACAGTCGGTCCATCGGGAGGAAGTGCCCACGCTATTTCCGAGCTACTAGAAGAAGCATCATCTGTACGATACACACCATAAGACGTGCCTGAGCCGATAGTGGAGCTACCTGTCGTCAACGTCGGAAACCAATACAGCTGAAGAAGGTCGCCGTTATTTAAGGATCCGGTGAAATTTACAGTGACCGAGCTCGTGTAACCGCCTGCTACACCAGAAGCAGATGAACTAACTGAAAATGCGCCGAGAATGAGGTCGTCACCCGATAGAAACGATCCAGCGGTTGTCGAAGCAGTAGTTAGTGGTGCACTGAAAATGCTGTCAGTTGTACTTGCTACGAGAAGCACAAGTCCTCCGTTAGCCATGGCAGTGCCGGAAGAGTCTCTTAAGACGCCGCCGCCTAAAAGAAGGGTAACCGAAGCAGATGAGGAAGAAGCCCCAGCGATAAAAATAGCAAGAAGCGCTGCGATTGAGCGAAAGGATTTTTTCATGGAAGTTCAGTAAGTAGCGGAGTTGGTCCAAATGCTGGCAGAGCCCGTAGATGAAGTTGCTTTTCTGATCTGAACACCGGTGCCGGGCCCAAACACAACAGTGGAGCCGAAATTTTGAGAAGCATCGGCTCCAAATTTACGCCAAGCGCCGTTGTAGTAGTAGTAGGTGGCAGAGGACGACTTGTTTTTGGCAGCAACGGTGTTGTCAAAAACTAATAGAATATCGGACAGATTCAGGGGACTTGAGCTTGCTGAGAAAGCACCACTAGCAGCCAATCCAGAATCATCTAAAGTAACGGGGACTGGCCTTAATAGAGCTACAGGGTTGTCTTGTTTACCTCCTGTGTAAGTTTGGAGCGGAGTAACAAATTTTTTCGTCAGAACGCTCCCTGTTTGGGTGAGAGTACCGGCAGAAGCATTATTACGGACGATGAAATACGTATCGGGAATCAACGTGTCGTCGTTTCTGCTCACGGTGAGATCTTGGCCAAACAAACGCCATGCACCATTATAGAAAAAGTAGCTGCTGGTGGTTGAAAGATTGATTCCACTGGCCTGCAAGTTTGGTATTAAAACATACGTCTGTACTGCGAAGGGGGAGGCTGACGTCGTAAACGACACACCTGCGTCGGCTGCCGGGAACAGCGTACCGAGGGTCCAGTAGGGGATGATGCTGATGGAGTCGTTGGCGGCGAGGCCGGTGAGGGTGTCGCCGGCGAGGTCGATGGTGAGGGTGTTGCCGGCGTTGGCGGTGACTGTGTAGTAGTTACCTTCTTTGGTGCCGGAGCGGATGAAGGCGTAGTAGGTGTTGGCCTGTGTTCCAGAGGCGTAGACGAACTGGCTGGCGGTCCAGCCGGGGGTACCTGCAACGGTGATTACGTTGCCCGAAAAGGAGCTGACTTGGCCGACGAAGGCGGCGGGGCGGTGGAAGGGGACCGAGACGTAGGTGTCGGAATTGGCGAGGAGAGAGATGGTGTTGTAACCAACGGGGTCGGTCGTGGCCGTGGCGGCGACGCTCGCGGTCGCTCCGCACAGGGTGAGTGTCAGGCCGAGGACGAGGGTGTTTGAGAGGAGACGGGTGGTACTCACGTTGATAATGGGTCTGGCGATAGTGGGGTGGTTGAAAATGGAGGGAGCAATTTCCAAGTAGTCGCAAATTTGTGAAAATCTAAAAGGCGGAGGGAGGCAACCTAGCTGTTAAGCGGCGGTTTGGATTCCTGTTATCGGATCAGGTTCGAGGAAATCACAGCGGGCGGGGCAATTTACCGTTTAGTGTCATCGAGCCGGATCAACGGGGATGCGGGTGGCATCGTTGACTGGATGCGCGGGTTCCTACGCAGCGCGTGAGGATGCCGGAGCTGGCTGAGAGAGGGCTGAGCGCCGGACCGTCCTTGCGCTTTACGCTTGGTTTCTGGACCGTGGATGCGTTCGTTCGAACGCTGTCTTTTTAATCATGAAAAACCTCCGCGCCTCCTTCCTGATTTCCTCCCTGTTGTTTGCCGCCAGCGCGTTGTGCGCCGCTGATAAAGTGACGGTGACCGTCACGCATGCGCTCGATGCGGCGCGGCCGTCCGAGACCATCACGATCCCGTGGAGCGAGGTGAACAAGGCGTTACCGAATGCGTATCTGCAAAAAATCGCGGTCAAGGATGCGGCGGGCAACGTGCTCCCTTATCAGGTCACCAATGTCGCCCCGCAGGCGAAGGATCCGAAGAATGTGGGCGCGGCTTACGGTGAGTTGATTTTCCAGCACAGTTTCGCGGCGGGAGAGAAGTCGGCGACGTTCACGATCGAGAAGACGGACGTGGTTTCGCCGGTGTTTCCGCAGAAGGCTTTCGCGCGCTACATCCCGGAGCGGCTGGATGATTTTGGTTGGGAGAATGACAAGGTCGCTCACCGCACTTATGGCCAGGCGCTGGGCGAGCCGGCTCCGGCGGG
The DNA here is from genome assembly GCF_002310495.1 of Nibricoccus aquaticus. GTDB lineage: Bacteria > Verrucomicrobiota > Verrucomicrobiia > Opitutales > Opitutaceae > Nibricoccus > Nibricoccus aquaticus. The sequence goes on from NZ_CP023344.1 coordinate 2,195,992, forward strand.
TGTGGTGAAGGAAGTGCTCGTGACGAGCGGTCTCGATATCTGGTCGAAGCGGGTGGATTACCCGATTGTCGATCGTTGGTACAACAAGGGGCACGATCACTATCACAAGGACCAGGGCGAGGGTATGGACATGTATAATGTCGGCAAATCGCGCGGCTGCGGCGGCACCGGTGTGTGGGATGGGACGACGCTTTTTGTCGGTCGCAATTACAAGACGTGGAAGATCATAGCGAACGGGCCGATCCGGGCGATCTTCGAGCTCGGCTATGATTCGTGGGACGCGAATGGCGTGAAGGTTTCCGAGGTGAAGCGCTTCACGGTCGATGCCGGGCACAATCTCGACCGGATCGACAGCACGTTCACGTTTGAGGGCGCGCCCACGATCACCGTCGCGACGGGGTTGAATAAAAATAACGCCGACAAAGGCCAGGAGCCGCAGGTGGAAGTCATCAAAAATGAAGCCGCTGGTGTGCTGGCTCAGTGGACGGTCCAGAAAACCAACGGCGCGCTCGGCACGGCGGTGCTGATCCCGGGCGGCAAGTTTGAAGGCTACGCGGAAGACACGCTCAACGTGCTCGCGCTCGCCAAGGCGGAGTCGGGCAAGCCGGTGACTTATTACGCGGGCTCGGGCTGGACGAAGGCGGGCGATTTTCCCACGAAGGAAAGCTGGGAAAAGTATCTCGCCGATTTCGCTACGCGCCTGAAGTCGCCCATCACCGTCAAGGTCGGCGAATAATCAAATGACACCGCTGTCCTCCCGTGCGTCGCACATGAAGACGCGCGGGTAACGCATTTTTTGGGGCGGTGTTTCTCACGCGCCGTCCGCTTCTCGAATAACGACCACCGTCCTGCATCACTCACCTATGAAACTCCATTACTTCCCAACGCCTGCCCAGGCCAACGTCATGAGCACTGAGGAACTGCGCGCGCATTTCCACATCGGCGGCCTCTTCCAGCCAGGCAAGGTCCTCGCTCACTATACCGACCTCGATCGCATGATCGTCGGCGCCGCGCTGCCCACGACGGCGCCGCTCGGTCTGCCGCATGACAAGGAGCTCGGGACGAGTTTCTTCCTGGAGCGCCGCGAAATCGGCATCCTCAACGTCGGTGCGCCGGGCTCGGTCAAAGTCGGCGGCACGAAGTACGAACTCGGCACGCTCGACTGCGTGTATGTAGGGCTCGGCGAGAAGGACGTGACGTTTGAAAACGGCGCGAGCGGCCAGGCTGCGTTTTACTTCATCAGCACACCGGCTCACGCGAAATATCCGACGACGGTTGTGCGCAAGGCGGATGTATCCAGCGATCCGATCGGCGATGTCACGAAGGCGAATCGCCGCCGCATCCTGAAGTATATTCACATCGACGGCGTGAAGAGCTGCCAGCTCGTGATGGGTTGCACGGAGTTCGAGCCGGGCAGCGTTTGGAATACGATGCCTCCACACGTTCACAGCCGCCGCACGGAGATCTACCTGTACTTCGATGTCGCCGATCAGATGGTTGTCCACCTCATGGGCGAGCCGCAGAAAACGCGGCACATCATCATGCGCGATCGCGAGGTCGTCCTTTCGCCGGCGTGGTCGATCCACTCGGGTGTAGGCACCGGTTCTTATCGTTTCGTGTGGGCGATGGGCGGCGACAATCAGGTCTTCTCTGACATGGATGCGTGTCCGATCGCGGAGCTGAAGTGAGCGAACCCATCGACGTCAAAACGCTATCTTTCTGGAATCAGTCATGAGTAACTATCTCCAACAGAAATTCGGTCTCGCCGGTAAAGTCGCCCTTGTGACGGGTTCGTCGCAAGGCCTCGGCCGTTCGATGGCACTCGCGCTCGCGCAGGCTGGTGCCGATGTGATCATCAATGGACGTGATGCGTCGAAGCTCGGTGCGGTTGTCGCAGAAGTGGAAAAACTCGGACGCCGCGCGGTCGGCATCGCTGCTGATCTCGGCAAGCGCGAAGACGTGCAGCGGCTCATCGACCAGGCGATCGCCTGGCAGGGACATCTCGATATTCTCGTGAACAACGCAGGGCTGATCAAACGCACGCCGGCGGTTGATCACAGCGATGCGGACTGGGATCTGGTGCTCGGCGTGAATCTCGATGGCGTGTTCACGGCGTGCCGCGCGGCGGGCAAGCACATGCTCGCGCGGGGTTCGGGCAAGATCATCAACATCGCGTCGCTGCTGACGTTCTTCGGCGGTATCACGGTTCCTGGATACGCGGCCAGCAAGGGCGCGGTAGGCCAGCTCACGAAGGCGCTCTCGAACGAGTGGTCGTCGAAGGGCGTGAACGTGAACGCGATCTCCCCCGGTTATATGCGTACGGATAACACCGCCGCGCTTCAGGCCGACGCGGTGCGCTCGAAAGAAATCCTCAGCCGCATCCCGGCGAATCGCTGGGGCGAGCCGGGTGACATGGATGGCGCGATCGTTTTCCTGGCGTCGGCCGCGAGCGATTATCTGTCGGGCATCGTGATGCCCGTGGATGGTGGCTGGTGCGGGCGGTGAGGCGCTCGGATTACACGCAGGCATCTGCGAACGACGTCTTCGTCTTTTACGCCGCCGCTCCGTTTTGGAGCGGCGATTTTTTTATTGGAGCTGCGCGAGCCACTGAGGCGGGAGCAGGGTGCGGGCGAGGCGGTCCAGTCCGGCGGGAGGCGTGAGGCTGAGGCGGGTGCTTTGTTGGAGGAGATAAACGAGGGAGGCGGGAGGGAGTTTGCGGAAGGCGGATTCGTTTTCGGAGGCCTGGGTCCAGCAGCGGGAGAATTCGCGGCGGGCATTGGTGTCGTCGCCGACGACGGCGAGGAGTAGCGCGAGCTGCACGCGGTCTTCGAGGGCGAGCGCGGGGAATCGAGGGGAGAGTAAAAGCAGTTCGCGCATCGCGGCGAGGAAGGCCGCGTTGTCTTCGCGCAGGAGCTGGATGCGGGCGCGGGCGATCTGGGCGGGCGGGAATTGCGGGTATTGTTCGAGAGCGGGAAGGAAGCGGACGGCCTGGGTGAGGTTTTCGGTGTCGATGAGGAACTGGACGAGGCGGGCGAGGGATTCTTCGCGCGACTGGGGTTGGACGACTTCGTAGACGAAGACGGCGGTGTCATCGAGGCCGGGGTTGGAAGGGAGAACACAGGGGACGGGGCGAAGCCAGGGCGGCGGGGTCTTTGTATCCAGAAGATTGAGCACGAAGGCATCCGTGGGTGCCGGGTCGTCTTTCTTCAGGCCGCGGATGAGTTTAACGTAGGGCTCGACGAAGTCGCTCCAGGAGACGAGCACGAGGTGAGTGATGCCGGTGGCCTGGGCGATGCGATGGGCCTCGGCTTCGTTGCGAGCGCTGAAGAACGAGGCGGAGGCTTCGAGTCCATCGAGATTTTCCCAGTAAAAAGTGCCGAGGGTTTTCACGCCGCCGTGGAAGGCGAGCGGGGTGGAGAGTCCGGGGCTGGTGGCGACGACGGCGCGGTCGGGGCCGGTGCGGCGGTTGAGCCAGTGGGCGACCTCGCGGTTGGCGAGCTGGATGATGTCGTTTTTTGAAGCGCCGTGCGGCTGGGTGTTGAGGGCGATGAAACGCCAGAGAAGCGGGGTGAGTGCGAGGCAGGCGGCGAATGCGAGGGCGAGTCGCGGGGAGAGGCGTGAGGAGGTTTGTGCGGGAAGCGAGCGGTGGAGTGTGGCGAGGAAGAGCAGGAGGAAGGCCTGGGCAAAGCCGTTCCAGCGGGCTTGGTTGAAGCCGAGGAAGGCGAAGATAAGCGCGGGCGCGGCGGCGAGGAGGAGCGTGGTGCGGGCGGTGGGAGGTGTTTTTTTCCAGAGGGGAATCGCGGCGAGGAGGAGCAGCCAGGGGAGCCAGTAGCTGACGGCGGTGGGCGCGAAGCCGGACTGGGCGAGGACGGTGGGGAGGTTTTGAAATTCAGAAATGTATTCGTGGTGTAGCGACCAGAGGAACGGGCTGCTCAGGCGGAAGACGGTGGTGCCGCTGAGGACGATCACGGCTGGCAGCGTGATGACAGCGAGGAGCGAGAGTGCGCCGGTGGGCGAGGCGAGAGAGCGGAAGAAGGTGGCTGGGCGGCGGTCGAGCCAGGCGAGCCGGAGGAGTTCGCCGCCGCCGAGCCAGGCGAGGGCGTAGAGCGGGTGATTCACTTCGAGGCGCCAGCTGAGGTGCGAGGGGAAGTATTCGATGAGCCAGGTGGCGAGGCTGGCTGCGGCTCCAATGCGGCCCCAGAGGCGCCAGAGAGCGGGCGACGGTGCGAGTGAAGGTGACGTGTGTGCGGGATTTTTTAACCAAGCTGCCGCGAGCGAACCGAGCCCGAGCGCGAGCAGAACGGGGACTTGGCTGGCGGAGCTGATCCAGAGGCCGAAAGCTCCGGCGAGGGCGGAGAGGATCGTGGCGTTTCGGGCGGAGGAGGCGTTCGAAGTTGTGACGGCAATAAGGAGGCCGAGGACGGAGAGAAGGGCACTGGCGGCGACGAGGCCGTGGTGGTCGGGGTTTCCGGCGCCGAAGTAGTCGGCGAAGGGAAGGGCGGCGAGAGAGCCGAGGGTGAGCCAGGTGGAGAACGTGCCGCCTAGGTGTCGGGCAGTGTAGGGCGCAAGAGCGATGAGAAAGACCGCGAGGAGCAGCGGGTTGGCGTAGAGTCCGGCGCGTTCGACGCACTGGCCGATGGGGGCGTCGGTGATCGCGTGGTCGATACAGGCGAAGAGGCCGAGCCACCAGCGGAAAGGCGAAGCCCAGTGGACTTCGCGACCGTCGGGGGCGTTATCGTAATCCACGTGCCGGATACGCGCGTCGCCGGTGGCGAACATCTGCTGCGTCTGCATCAGCCAGTGGTAGCCGTCGATGCCATAGCGCGGGAGGATGAGATGGCGCTGCCCGTTTTCGTAGCCTGTCGGTGAGGCGGCGTCAGTGGTGGGCGAGGCGACGAGGGCGTCGGGGACGGAGGAGATTTCTTCGAAGGAGCCGATGCGCTGCGCCGAATCGATGGCGATGAAGGCGAGCGCAAGGAGGAGCGCAGCGAGCCAGGCGTAGCGTGTGGGGGACGTCATGCAACAGGGCGAGGCAAGCGGCGGGTGTTGGCGCGGGCAAGCGCGGTGCGCCGTCTGTGGAAGAGTTCGGGATCAGCGGACGAAGAGGAGCCAGGGGGCGCTGGTGGGTTTTCGCATCTGAGGGTTGGCGTCGAGAGTGGCGAGCTGGGTCTGGCCGGTGGCGGGGTTGAACCAGAGAGCGAGGCGGGCACGGGGGAAGAGCGGGCGGTTGAGGGCGATGGTTTCGCCGGAGGGGGAGTAGAGGATGACGGTGTGGGCGGTTTCGTCGGTGAGCGCCGAGGCGTTGGGGGAGATGTTGTCGCTTGGGCGGAGCGAGGGGAGGGCGTCGGTGAAGTTTTCTCGGAGGAAGGAGAAGAGGGCGCGGTCGTCGCGGTCGATTTTGAGGGGCTGGGCGGCAGAGAAGTCGTTTAGGAGCGGATACGCGCCGGCCATGAGAATCGGGATCGGGCCTTGTCCAGCGTGGTGGGTGAGCACGAGTTTTTCGGGGAAGCGGTCGCGGTACTCGCGGATCTGTTTGTAGACGAGTTCGGGCGTGCCGTGAGGGATGAGGTCTTTGCCGAAGGCGGCGGTGCGGTCTTCGCGAAAGGCTTTTTCGCCGTCGGTGTGCGGAGCGAAGAGGGTGCCGTCGGGGAGGTATTGCCAGTAGCGCTGATCGATGGCGTCGATGTGCGCGGCGCGTGGAGCGTCGGCGAGGATGGCGTCGGTGATGGACTTGCTGGTATTGAGCGCGAGGCGGGCTTTTTTGCCGCGGGCTTTTTCCCAGTCGGCGACGGTGTCGATGAAGAATTGCTGGAAGGTGAGTGGGCCGGCGAATTGGAAGGCGGCGGTGTGGATGACGTTGGGTTCGTCGGCGAGGACATCGAGGCCTTGGAAGATGTAGGCGCGGTGGAGTTCGCGGCGGACGGGATTCGAGACGTCGTAGAAGTCGGCGACGATGCCGATGCGCGAGCCGTTGTTTTTGAAGGGCGGCGGTTCGGCGAAGCCGGTTTCTTGAAGGCAGTTGGCGGGGCGCCAGGGGAAGTCGGCCCAGTGGGCGGCGGCTTCTACGAGGTTATGGTGGTTGTAGAAGTGGTGGTAGACGATGATGCCGCGGGTGGAGCATTCGCGAGTGAAGTCGCGGAGGCGGTTCCAGTACCAGGGGTTGAATTTGGTGAGGTCGAATTTGCTGAGACCATCGGCGGCGGTGCCGGTGCCGCTGCGGGCCCAGGGCATTTCGTAGAAGGGGGCCCAGACTTCGGAGTCGGGGCGGGTGTCGGTTTTGTGGTCGTCGCGGCGTCGATCGTACCAGAGGCCTGGCCAGACCTGGGCGATGCGTTGATCGGCGGCGGCGAGGCGGGTGGCGAGTTCGGCGAGGTCTTCTGTGAGGCCGGGGCCAATACGGCCGGGGGCCCAGCGGGCGAAGTGCCAGCCGAGGGTTTTGGCGCGGGCGGGGATGGTCTGGCCTTTCCACCAGGCGTTGCTGGAGGAGGTGGCGAACACCGCGACGTTGTCGCGGGTGAAATGACCATTGATCAATGACCAATGACCAGTGGACGGAGGTGTAAGAGCGGATGATGCGAGGCGGGAGGAGGCGGTAGTTTGTAGTTGGTAGTTGGTGATTGGGGCGGAGTCGGAGGGGAGGGGGATTCTCTCTCTGAGTTTTGCGGTGGGTTTGTTGTTTGCCTCGAGTTGCTCGAGGAAGAGCGAGAACGGTTTTTGGTATGCTTCAAATAGCGACGGAGACTCTCCTAGGGTGCAGTTCCAATACGTCGTGTTGGCGAGGACGATGCCCGCGCCTTGGTATCGTTGGCCTATATTTTCAGGGGTTAAGCTCGCTCCTGTAATCGCGAGGCCGTCGAAGAGGGCGCCGCTGGCTAAGCTTTCGATGCTACCGCTGTCGGCGAGGGCGTTGGTCGCGGTGCAGTCGAGGAAGACGTTGGGGCCGGCGGAACAGAGGCCGACGAGGAAGGCTTCGCGGGCGTTGTCGGCGGTGCAGCGTTGGACGAGGGTTTGTTGTCCGCCGATGTAGAAGGCGAAGCGGCGCCAGCCGGCGTTTTCGGAGATGGGGGCTTCGCTGCGGCAATCCTGGACGGTGATGGCGCGAGTGCCGCTGCCCAACCAGACGGCGGCGCTGACGAAGTGGCGGGCGGTGACGTCGCGTATCCAGGCGTTTTCGACGTGGTCGAGAGAGATGGCGATCCAGGCGTGTTCTTCGTCGGAGGGTTGTGCGGTGTCGTACTCGCTGACGCAGGTGAGGCCTTCGATGCCGATGTGGGTGAGACGGCCGGGCCAGGTAACGGTGTGGACGGTGCCGCCGCCGAAGCGTTGTTCGAGGGTGGTGGTGATCGGGGCGTCGAGGGTGATCTGGTTAGTGGCGGGATTGAGGGCGGTGATGGTGCGTTCCCATTCCAGGTCGCGGGTGTCGGGGTGCCAGTGGAGGCGTTGATCGGCGAAGGAGCCGGGAAATTTATCCATGCCGATGTCGGCGATCCATTCCTTCGTGCTGGGGCGGCGGATGAGGATGCGTTGGCCGATGGTGAGGTCGTCGAGAGAGGAGAGCGTGAGTTGAGAGGAGCCGGCGGGGGCGGTTTGGTCTGTGATGGCGAGGGCGGGGCCGAGCTGGCGGTCGTCGCGGCCGCGGATGTCGATGAGCGTTCGGCGGTCCTGGCCGGCGGCGATGAGCGTGGCGTCGTGGCCGCGGAGAACGGTGCCCGAGGCGCGGATACGGAGCTGGCCGGAGATTTTGTAGGTGCCGGGGCGGAGGACGAGGGCACCGCGGAAGCCGTCGGATTGGACGGGGAGTTGAGCTATGGCGTCGAGGGCGGATTGGAGGAGTTGGGTGGCGTCGTGGAGGGCGCCGTCGGCGGCGAGTGCGGGAGGGGAGACTTCGAGGCGACCAGGAACGGCTGGGATCGGAGTGGAGTTGTTCGCGTAGCCGGCGGAGGAGAAGTCAATGGGCGTGATTTCTGCGGCGGGTAATTCGGCGGAGAGGGCGAGAAAGCCGAACAAGACGAGAAAGCGGTGGAGCGGGGACATGACGGAAGGTTTTAGAAAAGAAGAAGGCCCGACAAGAGTCGGGCCTTCGGGCGGAGAGAGGAGTTTTTGCAGGGTCGCGGCGACTGGGCGCATGAGGGCGAACCGGCGACTTGGATAAGTCGCCCTCCGTCTTAGTGTTCGCGGTAGCTGGTTTCGCCGCCGGCGAGGGGGACGTAGTGGTAGGTGCGGAGTTTGATATCGATGCGGTACTTGGGGTTGTTGATGAGTTTGATCATCTCAGCGCCAGCGAGAAGGACGGGGCCGTAGCCGTGGAGGGCGGTGGTGTTGGCGGGGCGGTGGTAGTAGTAAACCTGGTCGTTGGCGAAGGTGGTGCCGACGCAGGTGCCGTCCACGGCGCCGTCTTTGGTGACGCGGGTGGTGACGCCAATCCAGCCGGCCTGGGCGATGGAGCCGTAGGTGGTGCCGCTGATCCAGCCGTGGTTGATGGCGTGGGCGAGGCCGTAGACGAACATGGCGGAGGCGGAGGTCTCGAGGTAGGAGTCGGGGCGGTCCACCATCTGGTGCCAGAGGCCGGTGAGGCCGTTTTGATATTCGGCGAGGCCGGTGAGGAGGGCGACGAGGCGGGTCTTCACGGGCTCGTATCCAGGATGGTCCTTCGGGAGGACGTCGAGGAGGTCGCAGAGGGCGACGACGACCCAGCCGTTGGCGCGGGCCCAGTGGAAGTGGGGGGCGTCGGGGTTGTGGAGGTTGAGGCCGTGGGTGAGCATGCGCTTATCTTTGTTCCAGAGGTAATCGACCATCTGGACGGCGTTTTTGACGGCGTCGTCGAACCACTTTTTATCGCCGGTGAGGCGGCCCATTTCGGCGAGGGCGGGGATGCTCATGTAGGCGTCGTCGGCCCAGAGGGAATTGGCCTGGGGGCGCTGGCGGGCGAGTGTGCCGTCGGGGAAGCGGTATTGTTTGTTCGCGATGTAGTCGGACCAGAGATCGATGGTGGGCTGGAGATTGGGGCCGACTTTGGCGATCTGGGCGCGGATGAGAGCGGCGCACATGGAGCCGGAGTCGTCGAGGGCGCGGGGATCGAGGGGGCCGCGGAAGGAGTTGGCGCGCTCGAGTTTGAATTTCTCTTCGACCGCGCGGAAGTAAGGAAGGCGGTCGTGGATGAACTGGAGGCGGGAGGCGGTGAAGTTATTGAAGCGTTTGTCGCCGGTGACCTCAGAGGCGTACAACATGCCTGAATACACGACGCCCATTTCATAGGCGAGGAGGCTGAAGCGGGAGGAGGTGTCGGCGCGGGCGGTGGCGACGGGCGTGGTGAAGTCGGTGATCTCCTTTTTGGTCTTGGAATCGATGACGCGAGTGAAGGTGTTCTTCTCCATGTAACCGTGGACGCGTGTGAGGATCTCGGTGATCTCGGCGGTGGTGGGGAGCTGGTAGGGGATGCCGTAGGAGCCTTCGCCGTCGTCGTCGGGGTTGGGGTTGTCGCGGTTTTTGAAGGGGCCGGTGGCTTCGGGGCCGGCGTGGGCGGCGGTGCCGGTGAAGGCGAGCAGGGCGGTCAGGGTGAGGGTGAGGAGGTGTTTGATCTTCATTGCGAAAAGTGGGGATGAGAGAGGCTCGGGCGTAGTTGGCGGGTGGACAGGCTGGTGGTGCCGGATGGGCCGAGGGGTGTGGGCGGGGTGACGGGGTACGTGCAGTCAAACGCCGGTCGAGGGGATTTTCCCTTGGGAAATGTTTCAGGGGTGGGACGTGTGGCGTGGGAGCGCGGGATGAATGGTGTTCATCGGGTGTGCTCGGTTTTGAGGTCGATGGCTTCACGGACTTTGCGGGCGAGGATGTCGCGGGTGAAGGGTTTTTCGAGGAAGGGGACGGCGGCTTCTTGAACGGCTTGGAGGATGACGGGGTCGTCGACGTAGCCGGACATGAAGAGGACGCGGAGGCCCGGGCGCATGGAGAGGAGGCGTTCGGCGAGTTCGCGGCCGCCGATGTTGGGCATGACGATGTCGCTGAGGAGGAGGTCGAAGGTGGGAGCGTTGGGGCCGGAGCAGAATTCGAGGGCTTCGGCACCACCGGGGAAGGGGAAGATCTGGTAGCCGAGGGAGCGGAGTATGGCGGAGGTGACGTTGCGGATGGCTTCGTCGTCTTCGACGAGGAGGATGGATTCGGTGCCGGTGCCGGGTTCGGCGTCGAAGTTGAAATCGAGGTTGAGCGCGGGGGAGGCGGTGTGGGGGACGAGGACGTGGAAGGTGGTGCCTTCGCCGATGACGGTGTCGAAGCGGATGGCACCGGCGTAGTGTTTAATCACGACGGCGCAGGTGGCGAGGCCGAGGCCGGTGCCGCGGCCTTTGGGTTTGGTGGTGAAGAAGGGTTGGAAGATTTTAGCCTGCACGTCCTCGGTCATGCCGGAGCCGGTGTCGGTGACGGAGATGACGGAGTAGCGGCCGGGCATGAGGTCGGGGACTTCGCCGGCGGAGAGGTCGCGCCAGCCGGTGCGGAGGGTGAGGGCGCCGCCGTGGGTCATGGCGTCGCGGGCGTTGATGGCGAGGTTGATGATGACCTGTTCGATCTGGCTGCGGTCGGCTTCGATGGTGACGGGTTCGTCGGGGAGCTGAACGGTGAGGTCGATGTTTTCGCTGAGGAGGGAGCGGATGAGGTCTTTGAGGTCGGTGAGGACGAAATTGAGATCGAGAAACTCAAGCTGGAGAACCTGTTTGCGGCTGAAGGCGAGGAGCTGGCGGACGAGGGCGGAGGCGCGGGAGGTGGCTTTGAGGATTTCACCGGCCTTGGCCTGGAGCTCGGGAGCGATTTCGGCGAGGTCGTCGTGGAGGATATCGCCGTAGCAGCGGATGGCGGTGAGGAGGTTGTTGAAGTCGTGGGCGACACCGCCGGCGAGGAGGCCGACGGCTTCCATCTTTTGGGACTGGAGGAGTTTTTGCTCGGACTCGACGAGGGCGTGTTCGGCGACTTCGCGCTGGTGGACGGTGGAGAGGATGTTCGCCAGGCCGTGCATGAAGTCGATGGCTTCACGGCTGAAGAGGCGTTCGTCGCGGGTGAGAGCGGTGATCCAGCCGTAGGCTAGTTTTCCGGCGCCGATGGGGATGGCGATGCCGGAGAGGACTCCGAGGGTGGTGAAGGCGCCAGCGCCGGGGAAATTTTCCGGCGTATCGGAAAAATGGATGGGGTGGTTATCCTCCATGGCGGCCTGACTGGCGTGGCCGTAGGGGATGGCGGGTTCGTCGAGGGCCGGGCCGGTGGAGGCGGCGAGGGTGAGGACGCGGGTGGCGGGCTCGACGGCGAGGACTTGGGAGCGTTCGACGCGGAGGGTGTCGGCGACGAGGCGGGTGGCTTCCTGGGTGAGTTCGGCGAAGGCGTGGTGGGCGAGGGCGAAGCGGCCGAAGGAGGCGAGGGCGGATTGTTTGATGGCTCGGTAGGCGAGGTGGGCTTCGACTTCGTGCTGGTCGGTGACGTCGAAGCAGGAGCCGATGTAGCCGGAGAAAACGCCTTGGTTGTCGAGGCGCGGGGTGCCGTGAGTGACGACCCAGCGGTAGTGGCCGTCGTAGCGTTGGAGGCGGAACTCGGAGCGGAAGGAGGTGCGTTCGTTGAAGCTTTGCTCGTAGCGCTGGAGAGTGTGCTCGCGATCCTCGGGGTGGATCATATCGGTCCAGCCGTTGCCGACTTCCTCGGCGAGGCGGCGGCCGGTGAAGTCGAGCCAGGGCTGGTTGAAGTAGAAGAAGGATTTGGATGTATCCGACATCCAGATAAGCACGGGGGCGGAATCGGCCATGCGGCGGAAGCGGGACTCGCTTTCGCGGAGGGCGAACTCGGCTTGTTTGTGCTCGGTGAGGTCGTGGCCGTAGGCGTAGATCTTGTTTTCCGAGGGGAAGGGTTTCGCGCTCCACTGGATGTTGCGGAAGCCTTTTTCCTTATGGACGAGGCGGCACTCGAAGTCGGTGGGTGCGACGGAGTGGACGGTGGCGAAGGGGGCGGCGGTCTGGCCGGTGGAGACGAGGGTGGACCACCAGGAGGAGAGGGCGTGGCGGTCGTCGGGATGGACGAGCGTGAAGAGCGGGCGGCCGATGAGCTCTTGCTGCGTGTAGCCAGTGCGGAGGGGCCAGGCGGGGTTGACGACCTGGAGCGCGCCGTCGAGGGACGTCATGCAGAAGAGGTCGGGGGTGAGGCGGAAGAGCTGCTCGTGCTCACGCTGGATGCGGATGTTTTCGAGGACGAGGCGGCGGCGTTCGAGAACGCCATTCAAGGTGGCGACGAGGCGGGGTAGTTTATTTTTGAGGACGTAGTCGGTCGCGCCGCGTTTCATGCACTCGACGGCGGTTTCCTCGTTGAGGGCGTTGGTGAGGATGATGAAGGGCGTGTCGGGCTGGAGGCGCTTGAGGATTTCGAGGGCGTCGAGGCCGCTGAAGCCGATCAGGTAGTAGTCTGAAATGATGAGGTCGGGCAGGAACTCGGGGAGGGCCTTGATGAACTCGTCACGGGAGGCGACCTGGCGCAGCTGGCATTCAAACTGGGAGCGTTTGAACTCGGCCTGGAGGAGCTTGAAGTCGATTTCCGAGTCTTCGTTGACGAGGATGCGGGGAGGCATGGCGGGAGGGGAAATGATCAATGACCGAATGACCAATGACCAGTGACGAAGGTGACTCAGGGATTAAGGTGGCCGAAGGAAAGTCTGCTGTACGCTGATGCATGGCAGACTGTGATGGCGTGTGTGTTAGCGGTGGCGGTCGTAGAGGCGTTGGAGGTGGCCGGGGGCAGTGGCTGCAGGAGAGACGGGTGCGGAGGCGTTTTGCACGGGGCGAGCGGGGCGGGCGCCGAGGCTGTAGCGGAGGAGGAGTTGTTCGTTCTCGCGGTCCAGGTGGAGGATCTGGAGGAGTTTGGCGCGGGATTTCTCGATGATCTCGGAGCGGTCGGGATCGGGGCGCGCGGGGGAGCCGGAGGAGGCTGCGGCGTTTCCGGCTTTGATGGCGGAAAGGCTTTCGTCGAGGCGCGCGAGGAGGGCGCGTTTTTTCTCGAGGAGTGGCGCGTCGGGGACGCGCTGGTTTTGTTTCAGGAAGCGGTTTTCCTCGAGGGCGAGCTGGTGGAGCTCGTCACAGAGGTTTTGATGATGACGGAGGGCTTCCGTTGGCGTCATGAGCGGGGGCGGTGATGGGCGCTTGCGCGGAGACTGAGGTGGAGGAAGGGGCCTGGCCGTTGGAGAAAAACTGAGAGAGCTGTTTGTCGGTGTCCTGGAGCCAAGCGAGCTGGTTGAGCCGCCAGGCCGCCATTTCGGCGAGGTCGGCGAGCTCGGGCCGCGCGGCTCCATCAGTCGTTCCGGGTTTCACGTTGTCAACGATGCTCTGGTAGCATTCGCGGGCGCGGTCGAAGCGTTGCATGCGTTCGAGGCAGAGGCCGATCTGGTAGGTGACGGGGAGATTCCAGGAGGGCTCGGCGGAGAGTTTGCCGAGGGTCTGGTAGATGAGGAGGGAGGAGCCGAAGTCGCCGCGTTCGTAAAATTCGTTGGCGAGCTGGTTGCCGGTTTTGCGCTGCCAGTAGGCCCAGCGTTTGGGGTCCTTCTCTGTGTATTTGGATTCGGCCTTCAGGAGGTCGAGGGCGACGAGGAGGGATTCGTTGATCTGGCCCTGGCGGCGGAGGGAATCGGAGAGGAGGTAGCGGGCTTCGGGGACGTTTTCGTCGTCGGGGTTTTGGTCGAGGAAGCCGCGCATCGTGGCGGCGGCGGACTTGTCTTCGCCGGCCTGGATGAGGGCGTAGGCGGATTTGAAGTGGGCGCGGGCGCGGTCTTCGGGGGCGAGGTCGAGGAGTTTGAGTTTGGAAAAGTAGCGGTTGGCGGTGAGGTAGTCGCCGGATTGGAAATACGTCTCGGCGATTTCGAACTGGGCGGTGCGAGCGAGCTGGCGGTAGAGGTCGGGGCCGGATTCCGGAAGTTTCAGTGTGGAGTTGATGACGCTGTAGAAGCGGGCGATGGCTTGTTTATAGGCGCCGAGGGCGCGGAGGGAGCGGCCGAGTTCGAGGTAGATGGTGGGCAGGTTGAGGTCTTCGGGGAATTCCTTGAGAAATTTTTCGTAGACGGCGGCGGCCTTGGTGTAGTCGCCTTTTTTCCGATACGTGCGGCCGAGTCCGGTGAGGGCCTCGGCGTCCTGTTTGCGTGTGGCGTTTTCGTTGAGGACCTGGCGGTAGGCTATCTCGGCGGAGGTGTAGTCGCCCTGGTCGAGCTTGGTCTGGCCGATGCGGAGGAGGCTGAGGATTTCTTCAGCGGCGGCGGGTGAGGGGGCGGGGGTGTGCGTGTCGGCGTGAGCGTCGGTAGCGGCGGGCGCGGGCGAGTCGTCTGCTGGAGACGCGGGGGCGTGTTCGGCGTGCGGGGCTTCGGGGGCGGGCGTGTGTTCGGAGGCGGACAGGCGCGCGGCGGCGAGCGAGAGGAGGAGAGGCAGGCGCAGTTTCATTTTTCCTGATAGGTGGCGGAGCTCGGTGGAGGGGTGGACTGCGACTGGCTGGTGTTGAGGGGGACGATGACGTTGACGCGGGCTTCGCCGGAGGCGGGGGCGGTGGGGTAGATGAAGAAGGGGATGACGTCTTCGGCGCGTAGTTCGCGTTTGGTGTCGTCGGGGAGAATGGGGAGCGGAGGCTGGAGAAGTGGTTCTGAGAATTCGGATACAGGGGCGGCAGGCTGTTCGGGTTGCGGGGTGGGGTTATTGGCCGCAGGGGAGGAGGAGGCGGGTTTTTCCTCGGAGGGTTTTTCAGGTTTGGCGTCGGGGGTGATGGCGGCGACGACGGGTTTGGGCTCGGGAGGGGTGGGCGGCTCGTAGGCGGGCTCGGGACCGGGACGGGCGAAACGGAGAGGGAGCGGGGCGAGGGCGGCGAGGTAGGGGACGGCGCCTCTTTTATCCACGAGACCGGGCTGGGCGGCGCGGACGTTTTGTTTGCGCTGGGGCTGGCCGACAACGGCGGCATGAGCCTCCGAGGCCAGTGCGGGCAGCAGGGCCAGCGAAAGGCAGCGGGAGAGTTTCGCGGTGAAGCGAAGCAGAGTTGTGGTTGATAAAGGCATGTCGCAATCCGTGCGTTTCCCCGCGCGGAAATGCGCGTGGATGGTCCTGCTGAGTTTATCGGCGTGATGGCTGGTTTCTGGAGGTGTTTTTGAGGGGAGAAACTTGTGAAAAAATAAACCGCGCTCCGGTGAGAGAGCGCGGTTTTCGCAGGGAGGCGGCGTACCGGTGAGGGGGCCGCCTGAAGTGTTTTTTAAGCGGCGCCGGCGGGTTGCGCGGAGCGGCTGAAGGAGGCTTTGGCGTCCGCGATGGAATCGTGGAAGGTCCAGGTGCGGGTGTCTTCAAAGCCTTTGCACTCGGAGACGATCTGGGGGTTGCCCACGAGCGTGAATTGGAGGGCGAGGTCTTTGCAGGTCTGCATGGCCTGGATGAGGAGTTTGATGACGGCCATGTTGAGGCTCTTGAGCTCGTGAAGGTCGATGACGGCCTTGACGATGCCGCTGTCCACGGCGCCGGCGACCTTTGGCTTGAGGTAGTTGGTGACTTCACCGACGACGCTCTGGGAGCAATTTTCGGGGAGACGCATGACGAAGACATCGCCGTCCACCGCGAAGTAGCGCTGGGAGGTGTCGAGGTTCATGGCCTTGGCGATCTTGGATTCCATTTCGGAGATCTCGATCGGCTTGGTGATGATGTAGGAGAAGCCGACTTGCTGGGCCTGGGCCTGGGCGGCGGCCTCGGTCTTCACGACGAGCGCGAAGATCGGGGTGTACTTGGTCTTCACGTTCTGGCGGATGAGGCGGAAGAGCGTGAAGGCGGCTTCTTCGGGGAGGGAGAGGCTGATGATGATCAGGTCGGGCGTGTTCTTGGAGCAGAAGTCGATGCCTTCGCCAGTCGTATTCACGCCGTGGATCTTCCATGGGGTGTGCTTGAGACCTTCCTGGATTTGCTGGATGATCGCGGGTTTGTCCTCGACGACGAGGAGGGTGGCGGGATCGAAGATGGATTTGGCCTTTTGCGGGCCTTCGGTGAGAGGCTTTAGGTCGATGATGCGACCGCATTTCTCGACGAGGACTTCTTCCTTGAAGGGTTTCACGATGTAGTCGCGGACGCCGATTTTGGCGATCTTGAGGACGTTGTCGCGGCCGCCTTCTGCGGTGAGCATGATGACTGGGATGCCTTTGAGGGCGGGGTCGGACTTGAGCTTGGTGAGCATCTCGACGCCGTCCATGACGGGCATGGTGATGTCGAGGAGGATGAGGTCGGGGGTCTCTTTCGAGGCGGCGGCGAGGCCTTCGACGCCGTTGGCGGCTTCGATGATTTCGCAGTCATAGCCTTTGAAGGCTTTTTTGACGATGATGCGGACGGTTTTGGAGTCGTCGACGGTAAGGACTTTGTAGCGCATGGCGGAGGGCGTGAGCGATGAGGGCTGCGGTTGTTTTTTTAAGATCGGGTCATTCGCCGGACTTCATGAGGAGGTCGGCCACGATGTGGTGTTCGCCGACTTGGAAGCGGTAGATGCGGCGGGTGGCGGAGCTGACGGGCTCGATGGAGAAGTTGCTGCCGCGCAGGATAGACGGGATGGTCAACTTGCAAGGGAAGCCTTTGTCGGCGAGTTGGTTTTTGAAGGTGCCAACCGTCATGTTGGTGAGTTCGCCGACGGCGTCGTTGACGACTTCGTGGCCGGCTTCGTCGATTTCTGCGAGGGTCATGCCGAGCATGTGGCTGGCGACGTCGTTCGCGAATTTGTCTTCGAGGTAGAGGTAGATGAGGCCGCTGATGTCGCCGATGAAGCCGACGGTGCCGACGACGTGCTGGCCGCTGATGTGAACGGGGTGGGCCCAAGGTGAGCCGTCGGCGTTGGCGAGGGCTCCGGTGGAATCGGCGAGCGAGGCGGTTTTGCCCAGCATCGTTTTGAAAACATCCTGAACGGCGCGATTGATCGTCTCCCGGAAGACCGACTCGCTGATTTGATCGATGGTAGGCATGAAGGGGGAAAGGGCTGCGTAAGAGGTATTATTACTCCTGCATTATTATCGGCCGAATCCCGGGAGCTTTAGGGAATTTTCGGAGAATGTGTCCGAAAGTCCTTACGTTTAACGCCGGGCGAGGGCGGCGTGGCCATCGATTTGAGTGCCGGCTGCGGTGTAGAAAATGGCGCAGACGCGGCCGAGGAGGTTGGCAGGGCGGACGGCCTCGCGGTCGATGGCAGGGTTGTTGTCGCCGAGGACGAGCCAGGCGTCGCCGCTTTGTTCATACAAGCGGTGGATAACGGGGGCGCCGGAGGCGCTGCGGTAGATGACGATGTCGCCCTGGCGCAGTGCGGAGAAGGGGACTTTCTCGACGGTGACGACGCTGCTTTCGTCGAGGGTGGGTTTCATGCTGCCGGTGGGGGCGACGGTGAAGACCTGGCCGCCGACGGCGTTGGCGGTGAGTTGGGCGAGTGAGAGTGCGTGGTCGCGGGTGACGCTGGAGCGTGGGGCGACTTTGGCGGTGGCTCCGGAGGAGGCGCAGCCGGTGTGCAGGCTCGCGAGCGCGAGGAGGGCGCTGGCGAAGGCGAGGCGTAGGGCGAGGGCGGCGCGACTGGGGCGGAGGAGAGGCATCGCCTACAGTAATCGGTTTGCAAGTTGGGTGCTTTAGGGAAGGTGCGCGAGGAGGGGGCAGGAGTTTTCCCTAGATGGGTGGGGTCATTTGCGGCGCGCGCCAGCGCGCCGCAAATGACCAAGAGCTGGCGCGGTTAGCAGGAAAGCGGGCGATGGCCAACCGGTGGGGTTAGGGCTAACCCGCCCTACCTCGGAGGGAGGAGCGCGTGACGGCTCAGGGAGTGGAGATCTGGATACGGGCGAAGCGGCCGGTGCCGGTCGTGAGCGGGACGGTGTCGCGGTAGGTGACTTGTTCGCGGCCGTCGCCGAGATTTGTGGCGGGGCCGACCTGGATGGCGGCGGAAGTCCAGTGGACGAGGTTGCCTGAGAACTGGGGCTGGATGGCGAGGTCGGCGGCGTTGAGTGCGCGGGCGAAGGTGAGGGTGAGGTAGGTGAGGCCAGCTTCTTCGTAGGTGCTGGTTTCGGAGGGGGGCGTGGACTCGGTGGCGTGGGGTTCGCGGCCGAGGGCGTATTCGAGGAGGTTGTTGAGGCCGTCGTGATCGGGGTCGGCGTCTTCACCGCTGAGGGAGGGGTCGAAGAGCTCGGCGGTGCTGAACTTGGCGGCGCGCCAGCCGTTGATGCCGGGTTGGTCGGCCTGGGCTGGGTAGCGGCTGAAGTCGGTTTCGAAGAAGGGCGAGGGCTGGCCGAGGCCGGGGGAGAGGCCGACGATGGCGTCGGCTGGGGCGGTGGAGCCGAGCCAAGTTAGGGTGATGATGCCGCTGCGCCAGAGTTCGAGCTGCATGCTGACGCGGCGGGTGGAGTCGCCGTAGAAGGGGACGTTTGTCCAGGTGATGGCGGTGCGCTCGGCGCCGGGGGTGGTGATGAGCTGGCAGGAGATTTCGCCGCCGACGGAGGGATCGAGGTCGCGCCAGAAGGCGCTGATGCGGGGGTGGCCGAGGTGGAACTGGGCGGGTAGGCTGCCGACGGAAGTGGTGTCGCCAGCGGCGAAGGTGACGTAGCCGTTGGTGCCGATGTAGAGCTGGGCGTAGGTGATTCCGAAGAGGGCGGGGGCAGTGGCGGTTGTATTTATTTTCCAATAACCGTCGTCGAGGTCACCGGTGTTTACGGGGACTTGGGCGACGCCGTTTTGGATGAGGGTGAGGCTGCCGGCCGTGCTGGTGGTGAAGGCGCTGGCGAAGTCGAGGCTGCCGCGGTAGCCGCCGTTGGTGAGTGGAGTGAGGGTGAGGCGGCGGGCGGCGAGGTCGAAGGGTTTGGCGGTGGTGAAAAACTCGGCGAGGTAATCGGGGGCGTCGTTATCGGCGATGGTGAGGGTGGCGGTGATGGCGGTGCCGAGTGTGTAGCCTGCGCCGGGCGCGACGGTGATTTCGATGGTTTCGGTGCCTTCTATGGCGGTGTCGTCGTGCGGGGTGAAGGTGAGTGTGGCGGAGAGCTGGCCGGGCAGAAGGATGAGGGTGCCTTGGGCGGTGGCGGGGTCGTAGCCGAGCGGAGCGGTGGAAGTGAGGTCGTAGTCGGAGCCGTCGGTCGCGGCGGTGCCGGCGGTGGTGAAGACGATGGCGAGCGTGGTGTCGGCGGGGGTGTCGCTCTGGCGGGAAACGGTGATGCTGGCCGGGGTGGATTGGGACTCGGCGGCGGAGGCGTTGGTGACTGCGAGGGTGACGACGGGCGCGGGGAGCGTGGCGGTGAAGTCGAGGCCGGTGACGGGGGTGGCGCCGAGGGGGATGGGGTTGGTGAAGTTGACGGGGAAGATGTGCGGGTGGCGCGAAGAGGTGGCGACGAGCTGGCAGGCGCCGGGTTCGAGGCCGGTGAGGGTGTAGCGGCCGTCGTTGTCGGTTTGGGTGCCGCGGTAGAAGGGGCCGGTCAGGCCATTGTGGATACGGACGCCGGAGGCGGGGCGGCCGAGGGAATCGAGGACGGTGCCGGAGGCGGTGGTGGTGGCGGGGGTGCCGACCTGGATGACGATGGAGCGGGTGACGGTGCGGCCCTTCATGTCGGAGACGGTGAGCAGCACGTGGTAGTGCCCGGCGGCGGTCCAGCGGGTGGTGGCGACGGGGGCGTTGGGGCCGATCTGCTTGTTGGCGAACTGCCAGTAGTAAGCCAGGGTGTCGCCGTCGGGGTCGGTGGCGGAGGCGGTGAAGGTGACGAGGTCGTCGATGCCGACGGCGGTGGCAGAGGCGGCGAGGGTCGTATCCGGAGATTGGTTGCTCGGGAAGGAGCCGATGTTGACGACGACATCGAGTGACTCGGGGGAGGTGCCGGTTTTGGCGATGGGGGTGATGTGAAGGTTGGCAACGGGATCGGACCAGGTGCGGCCGAGGACGAGGGCGCTGTCGGCGGTGGGGTCGCTTTTTTCGCCGGGCTGGGTGTCGAGAAGCTGGGAGCCGCCTTCGCTTTGGTCCCAGGGGGCCCAACGGAGCTGGAGGCCGTTGTGGGTGGTGAAGTTGGACGGCCATTGCTGGCGGAGCTCGGCCCAGTAGGTGCGGCCGTCGCCGCGGGGAATTTTCAGGAGGTGCGAGCCGGAGGCGGAGAGGAAGGGCTGGTCGTACGCGTAAAGCCTATACGTGCCGGAGGCGGTGACATCGAGGGTGCGGTTTTGCGGGAGCCAGCCGATGCGTTCGCGATTGCCGGCGTTGAAGGAGTGGCGGCCGCCGGCGGAGAGGCCCATGGTGTCGAAGGTGTCGCCGTATTCTTGATTGGTGCCGGTGCCGAAGGGGTTGTCGGTGGTGGGAACCCAGAGGTTGGCGTGGAAGAGGCCGAGGTTGTGGCCGAGTTCGTGGGCGAGGACACCGGGGGCGTCGGTTTTGAGCCAGACGCCGCGGAGGCCGATGTAGCCCTGGCCGCGGAACTGGCCGGGCTGGCCGTCGTAGCGGACGGCGTCGAAGTCGTGAGCGAGCCAGTCGTGGGCGGGGAGGGTTTCGTTGCCGGGGAAGCTGGCGGGGCTGGCGGCGACGGCGCGGGCGTCGTCGAGGATTTTTTTGGCGAAGCCGGAGGTGTCGTTGGTGGTGGAGAGGTACCAGTTTTCTGGATGCGGGAGGACGTAAACGGGGGTGACGGTAGGCGTGAGGGTGAACTGTTTGTAGGAGTTTTCGGAGAGGAAGGCACCGGCGGCGGAGGCGGTGGCGAGGGCGGCGGACTGGGTTTGCGGTTCGAAGGAGGCCGGTTGGTCGGCGAAGCGGACGCGGATGTAGAGGAGGCGTTTGGCACCGGTGGTGATGGGGAGGCTGGACATCGTCACCGGACGGGTGGTGGTGCGGCGGGTGCCGCCGTCTTCGAGGGCGAGGAGGTTTTTCTCGACCATGGCCACGTGGCCGCTGCTGCAGAGGAAGTGGATCTCGTCGCCGATCTCGGCGGTGACGTCGGGCTGGGCGTCGGTGGTGTCTTGATTGAAGCCGGCGGGCTTTTGCGAGACGGCGCAGAGCTGGTCGAGCTGGCGTTTGGCGGGGTCGGGGGTTTCGCCGGGTTCGAGGATGCGGACGGGGCTTTCGTCGAGGGCGAGGAGGCCGTCGAGGGCGATGCCGTGGAGAGGAAGATTTTGTTGCGAGGGTTGAGCGAGGCGGCGGCCGTACACGAATGCCTGATACGCGCGGTCGCCGGAGGTGACGTGACGCTGGATCGCGGGCGGGGTGGAATCGCCGGGAGTGGCGAGTGTGGCGACGACGGTGTAGTCGGCTCGGATGCTGAGGCGGGTTTCGAGCTGGGTGGCGATCTGCGGAGGGAGGGCGCGGCGGAGGGCGAAGGGCGTGGCTTGGGCGAGGGCGGCGCGGGGGTCGGATTGGATGAGTTCGCGGAGGGCGGCGCGGCGGATGGTGGCGAGGGCGAGGCCTTCGGGGGCGAGCGAGGCGCGTTCAGCGGGGGAGGCGGCGAGGTAGCGGGCGGACCAGGTTTCGAAGGCGGTGAAGGCGGACGGGGATTTCGAAGTGGCGGGGAGAGAAGATCCGCGGGGGGCTTCGATGGAAGCGGAGGCGGTCGCGCGGGTTTCCGTGGAGCGGATTTTTTCGGAGCGGATCGCGAGCCAGCCCAGCGTGAGGAGTCCGGTGAACAGGACCAGGAGCAGGGGTGGGGTGGGGCGGGGCAACTTCATGCAAGTCTCGCGTGGAGGAGACTTCACGAAAAATTAACCATAGTTACAAGGCCGCGAGCGATTGATGTGACCCGGCCAGTTCGTAGGGGAAAAGCGGAGTCGGGACGCACATGTTTCGGTGGTGAAACAGCGGGGGTGGAGAGTGCGAGGCGAGCGGGCGGGGAGGTGGCCGTCGTTGTTTGAGGCACCGGCTGTGAGTGCGGTGTCGAACCGGCGGGGTTAAGGCTAACCCGCGCTGCCTCGGAATCGGAGGCGTCGCGCGAGCCTTAGACGAGGGAGCGCAGGGTGCGTTTTTCCTGCCAGAGGAGGAGGCGGCCGTGGAGGTCGTCGGAGCGGACGGGTTTGGGGAGGAAGTCGTCCATGCCGGCGGCGAGGCAGGCTTCGCGGTCGCGGGTGGTGGTACTGGCGGTGAGGGCGATAATGACGGGCTGCTGTTCGGCGGCGACGAGGCGGCGGATTTCGCGGGTGGCGTCGAGGCCGTTCATCTCGGGCATGTGGAGATCCATGAAGACGAAGTCGTAGGGCTGGCGGAGAAGGGATTCGAGGGCTTCGCGTCCGTTGGCGGCGATGTCGGGGGTGAGGCCCATGCGTTCGAGGAGGGCGCGGGCGACGCGTTGGTTGACGGGGTTGTCCTCCACAACGAGGACGCGGGCGTTAGCGAGGGTGCGCGGGGTGGTGGGCGCGGGAACGGCGGGGCGGATTTCGAGATTGGGATCGAGGGCGCGGACGACGGCGTAGAGCAGCTGGCTGGATTTGACGGGCTTCGCGATGACTGAGGCGAAGAGGCCGTCGGCGGCGGCGGCGGCTTTGCGGCCGAGGGCGGTGAGGAGGACGGCGGGGAGCTCGGTGCCGGCGGCGGTGGTGCGTAGTTGGCGGGTGAATTCGATGCCGTCCATGCCGGGCATGAGGTGATCGGCGATGACGGCGTCGAACTCTTCGCCGCTGCGCAGGAGGGCGAGCGCGGCGAGGGCGGAGGGGACGGTGACGACGTGGCCGCCCCAGGATTCGAGGTGGAGTTTGAGGATTTCGCGGCTGGTGGGGTGGTCGTCCACCACGAGGAGGCGTTTATCGTACACGCGGGAGAGGCCGGCGGGGACGGGTTCGTCGGTGCGATCGACGGGTGGAAGCGGGATCTCGAAGTGGAAGCGGGAGCCGCGGCCGGCTTCGCTTTCGACCCAGATGGTGCCGTGCATGAGCTCGACGATGCGGCGGGAGATGGCGAGGCCGAGGCCGGTGCCGCCGTACACGCGGGTGGTGGAGGAATCGACCTGGCTGAAAGACTGGAAGAGGCGATCGAGGCGGTCGGCGGGGATGCCGATGCCGGTGTCGCGGACGGTAACGCGGAGGCGGGGTTGTTCGCCGGGTTTGGCGAGGGTCGTCGCCGAGATGAAGACTTCGCCGGCGGAGGTGAATTTGACGGCGTTGGTGAGGAGGTTGACGACGATCTGGCGGATGCGGGTGACGTCGCCGAGGAGGATGGCGGGGATGGAGCGGTCGATCCAGCAGGCGAGTTCGAGGTTTTTTTCGACGGCGCGGGGGGCGATGAGGTCGAGGGCGGACTCGATGCACTCGTGGAGGCTGAAAGGTTGTTGTTCGAGATCGAGTTTGCCGGATTCGATTTTGGAGAAATCGAGAATGTCGGTGATGAGGCTGAGGAGATTATCGGAGGCGGTGCGGACGGTGCCGACGTACTCGCGTTGCTCGGGGTCAAGGGGGGTGCCGAGGAGCAGGCCGCTCATGCCGATGACGGCGTTAAGCGGGGTGCGGATCTCGTGGGACATGTTGGCGAGGAACTCGGCTTTGGCGCGGGCGGCGCCGAGGGCTTCGTCTTTGGCGCGGGTGAGGGCGGCTTCGTTGGCTTTGCGTTCGGAGATGTCCTGGAAAGTGCCGGCGATGCGGACGGGCTGGCCGTCGCGGAGTTCGGGGTGGCCGATGGAGCGGGCCCAGAGGGGGCGGCCGGAGGCGGTCTCGATCTGGACTTCGAGATCCCAGGGGTTGCCGTGGGCGGTGGCGTGCTGGAGGGCGGCGTCGATGAGGCGGCGGTGTTCGGGCGGGTAGAAGGAGAGGGCTTGCTCGAGGGTGATCGGGATGCCGGGAGGCAGGTCGTGGAGGCGATAAGTCTCGGCGGACCAGGTTAGGGTTTTTTTGATGAGATCCAGTTCCCAACTACCGACGTGGGCGAGGGCCTGGGCGGCGCGGAGGCGGGCTTCGCTTTCGAGGAGTTTTTTCTCGGCGCGGCGTTGTTCGGTGAGGACTTCCGAGAAGATGGCGATGCCGCCGATAGAGCCGTCGGGTTCGCGCCAGGGGCGGCATTCCCAGCGGACGGTTTCTTCGGAGCCGTCGGCGAGGACGACGGTGGCGTCTTCGCCTTTTTCGACGGAGCCGGCGAGGCAGCGGCGGTAGGTGTCGCGCCAGTGGCGGGGAGTCGCGGGGAAGATGTCGAGGTGGGGGCGGCCGATGAGGCCGGTTTCGCGGAGGCCGTAGTCGGTGATCCAGCGCTGGCTGAGGGCGAGGTAGCGGAGGTCGCGGTCGAGGAGGGCGATGGCGGCGGGGGCGTGGCGGAAAAATTCTTCGAGCTGGGTTTTGCGGGCGAGGGCGGCCTGGGTGGCGGCGCGTTGGGAGGTGATGTCGCGGGCGGCGAGGACGAAGCCGTCGAGCTGGCCGGAGGGATCGCGTAACGCGGAGAGCATGATGTGCGCGGGGAGGCGGGAGCCGTCGCGGCGCAGGAGGGTCCATTCGCGTTCGCAGGGGAGGCCGCCGGGGGCGAGACGGAGGAGGGCGACTTCGGGGGGGCCGACGAAGGGTTCGTGGGTGTCGCGGCGGAGAGATTCGAGTTCGGCGCGGATTTCTTCAGGGGCGTAGAAAGTGGACGTGTTGACGAGGTGAACGACGTCGGAGGCGCGGTGGCCGAGGAGTTTTTCGGCGGCGGTATTAAAGAGACGGATGACGCCGTCGTTGTCGGCGGCGATGAGGGCGAGGCCGGGGTTGGCGAGCATGGCCTGGCTGAGGCCGGCGTGGCGGCGGGCGTCGGTGAGTGCGTCGCGGGTGCGTGCGTGCGCGCCTACCTGTCGTCTCCAGACGACAAGAAGTGCGAGAAAACACCCCGCGAGGCCGATGGAAAAGGCCAGGAGCTGATCGAAAGACATCCTGTGTGGGGCATCGGCACTCGGGCGCGTGAACCGAAGATCAAAGGAGTGTGAAAAATGTGTGAGGGAGAATCTTCAGGCCGCGCAAAGTGCGGGTGTCTGTGCGGTTCGATGGGTGTGATGAGCCGATTGAATAGCGGGGATGTGGTGCGAAGTTTTGACCGTGGGCGGGGCGTGTGCTTGGGTCGGTCGGTTGACTGACATGAATTTTTCAAAGCCGCTTTCCATCGTCCGCATCGCAACGCGCGGGAGGTTTGCGCGCATGAGCCGGGTGGTGGCCGGGGTGGTGAGTGTGGGTGGGGCGGATGGGCGGGCGGCGATTTTTAAGAATGGGTTTGTGGATCACTCGATTTGTTGCGCGTCGGGCGGGCCGCTGAGCATGGATGGGATGGTGGTGCGGGGGAGTGGTGGTGGCGGTGCGGGGGCGTTTCAGCCGGTGAGTACAGGCGGGACGTCTGAGGCCGGGGAGAATAATTCGGCTTCAGAGGCACCGGCGGGTCCACCGAAGGAAGTGGACGGGCACGTGCAGCTGGAGTTTGCGCGGTTGTCGGATTTCAAGATCGAGGCGCCGGCGTATGATCCGGCGGTGAAGCCGGAGGAGGCACTGGCTGTCGTGGACAAGCAGATACCGGAGGCGATCAAGCGTTTCGATGGGAAGCGGGCGCAGATCACGGGGTTCATGCTGCCGGTGAAGATGGAGGGGCAGCTGGTGAGCCAGTTTTTGCTGATGCGGGACCAGATGATGTGCTGCTACGGGGTGGTGCCGCGCATGAACGACTGGATCGTGGTGCATGTGGCGAAGCCGGTGAAGTTCACGCCGGATGTGCCGGTCAGTTTTCGCGGGAAGCTGAGCGTGAAGGCCATGCAGGAGCAGGGGTTTATCACGGGGATTTATCTGCTGGAAGAGGCGGTGCCGGGGCCGGGGAAGTGAGGCGGCGCGGCGAATGACCAGTGACCAGTGCGCTGGCGCGAGTAGCAGGAAAGCGGGTGGGGGCTAACGGCGGGGTTAAGGCTACCCCGCCCTACCTCGGAGGCGCGCGGCTACGCGGAGGTCAGCGGGCGATGTCGTGCTGGGTGAGGACTTTGAAGCCGTGGTGGCCGAGGGATTGGGCGGCGACGTCGGCGTCCTCGATGTTGAGGGCGAGGGCGGATTTGCCCTCGGGGCGTTTGATGAAGCTGTAGATGTAGTGGATGTTGATCTCGGCTTCGAAGAGGGCGGCGAGGACGGACTTGAGGTCGCCTTCGTCGGTGATTTCGACGGCGAGGACATCGCATTCGGTGTAGGGAAAATCGTTATTCACCATGAGCTCGCGGGCCTTGTCGGGGTCGTCGACGATCAGGCGCATGATCGTGCTGTCCGTGGTGTCGAGCGTGGTGAGCGCCATGATGTGGACGTTCTGCGCTTTGAGCAGACCGCAGAGGTCGTAGAGGCGGCCGACGCGGTTTTCCGCGAAGACGGAGAACTGTTTGACGGGATCGGTGCCGAGGGAGGTGAGCTTTGCGGCCATGGTGCGAAGTGCGGGCGGGAAACGTGGACGGGTGGTTGCGGACGGTCAACTGCGGGGGCGTGCGACGGTGATTGGGTGGAGGTGGAGGCGGCGCTTGGATAAGTGCCGGTCCGGTTGGGGCGCGGGGCGTGGAGGAGTTGTTAGAGAGTTATCAAGGAGCTCCCGGGCGGGCGGAAAAAATCCCTCAGGGGAGAATCCGAGCTTCAGTGTCGGCGCGGGTCGTCGATAGGGAGTTACCGTCTTTTTCAAATCATGGCTGATACCACCGCAGGCTCTTCGACGATTCGGGATAACATTCTGCGTCTCGCGCGGAAGCTTCCCGCAGCGCCGCACATTTTCGGCAGGCTCGGGCTGTTGCTCGGCAACATGAACGCGGATCTGGATAACATCGTGCGCCTGGTGGCGGTGGACTCGGGCCTGACGGGTCGCGTGATCCGGATGAGCAACAGCGTGTTTTATCGCGGTGACGAGCCGGTGCGCTCGCTGGACGAAGCGGTGAACCGCGTCGGGTTTCGCGAGATGCACAAGATGGTCGGCGTCGCGATGAGCGAGCAACTTTTTCAGGGAGGTCTGCCGGTTTATAATCTGAGTGCCGAAGAGATGTGGGAAAACTCGGTCGTCACCGCTCTCGCCATGGAGCACGTGGCGCGCGCTGTCGGCGAAGACGAGGGCGAGGCTTACACGCTCGGACTGCTGCGGCCGGTGGGGAAACTCGTGCTGGATATGCTGCTGCAAGTGGAGCATCCGGGGGTGAATTGTCCCGACTCGGACACTCTCGATTTGCCGAAGTGGGAACGCGCGTGGGCAGACATCACGAGCAACGAGACGGGGGCGATGATTTTAGAGGAATGGAAAATGCCGGAGCCGATGTTCACGGGCGTGCGCCAGCATTATGGGCATGAATCCGAGGGCAGCCGGATGGCGGCGTTGCTGCATGTGGCGTGCTGGATGACCCATCAGTTGGGCAAAGGATTGAAGGCCGAAGCGCGGCAGTGGGAACTCACGCCGGATCTGCTCACGCGGGCGGGCGTCAATGAGGAGACGGTGCAGACGTGTTTGAAAGAAACGCAGGAAGCGCTCGAGGAGTTGAAGGACCGCTTGAAGGCGGCTTGAGCGAGGCGGGCGACGCAGAGGTCGTCGCTCCTGGGGCTAAGACAGATCGCTGCGCGCTCGCGGCTACGGCGTCTAAATCGCGTGGTTTGGGTGTGAATTTTTAACGGGGCGCGTCGATTAGCTGGGGAGCCTCCCCCATGACTCCTCCGACTTCGGATACCCTGCTCAGGGATCATATCCTCCGCCTTGCCCAGAAACTGCCGGCTTCGCCGCAAATTTTCACCCGGTTGAGCTTGTTGCTCGACGACGTGAACGCCGACTTGGACAAGATCGTGAATCTGATCAGTATCGACACGGGTCTTACGTCGCGTGTGTTGAGACTGAGCAACAGTGTTTTTTTTCGCGGCTCCAGTTCTGTGCAGTCGCTCGATGAGGCGATCAACCGAGTGGGGTTTCGAGAAGTTCACAAGATGGTGGGCATGGCGATGACGGAGCAGCTTTTCAAAGATGGTCTCCCGGCGTACCGCATGAGCGCGCGGCAGGTCTGGGAGAACTCTATCGCGACGGCGCTGGCGATGGAGTCGATCGCGCGGGAATCGAGCCAGGACGAGCAGACGGCGTACACGGTCGGCATTTTGCGCCAGATCGGGAAGCTCGTGATCGGAAAAATCATCGAGAAGGAGCAGCCGGGCGCGATCTGTCCGGACGATCTGGATATCCTTTCGTGGGAGCGCGCGCGGTTGAACATCACGAGTCACGAAGCGGCGGCGTATATTCTGGAGTCGTGGAAACTGCCGCGGCCGGTCGTCCAGGGCATGCGGTTTCAGCATGAGCCCGAGGCACACGCGAGCGACGGACCGATCGGTGCGCAGTTTCACCTGGCGGGCTGGGTCGGCGGGATGCTCGGCGTGAGCACGAAGTCGGAGGCGACTTTATGGGAACTCACGGCCGACCGGCTCGATCTCGCCGGGGTTTCGGAAGAGTTCATGCAACGCTGCGCGGATGATACGCGCACGGAGCTGGAGGCGCTGAAGTTGCAGGTGGCGTAAGGGCGTGGTGCGCGTTCGCCGGTGGTGAGGCCGGTGGAGCGTGTAAGAGCGCGGGGTGAAAGCAGGCGTGAATTTTTTTGCCTGAAAGCGGACGGGAGGCGTGCGTAACTTCACGACGTTGAACGAAAAAAACTCCAATCACCCTACTGCTGATGTCGCTCAATTGGCGCGGGATAGTTCCGGGCTGGTCATGCGAGGCATCGCGCTAAACGCGACGCTCGCGGCGGTGAAGATCGCGGGTGGTGTCATCGGCAATACTTACGCGCTGATCGCCGACGGCGTGGAGTCGCTGGTGGATATTTTCTCGTCGGCGCTGGTCTGGGCGGGATTGCGTGTGGCGGTGCGGCCGCCGGACGACAATCATCCCTATGGGCACGGCAAGGCGGAGTCGCTCGCGGGGCTGGCGGTGGCGCTATTCATGTTGTTCGCGGCGGGCTGGATTGGCTGGCACTCGGTGCATGAGATCCGCACACCGCACCATGCGCCGCATTGGGGTACGTTACCTCTGCTCGCGGGAATCATCGGGGTGAAATATGCGTTTTCTAGGAAGCTCGTGGAAGTGGGTCGCGAAGCGGGAAGCACCTCGCTCGGAATTGAGGCGTGGCATCATCTCGCGGATGCGCTGACTTCAGCGGCGGCGTTTATCGGCATCGCGATCGCGGTCTGGGGCGGAGCGGGCTATGAAAGTGCGGACGATTGGGCGGCGCTGGCCGCGTGTCTGGTGATCGCGATCAACGGCGTTACGCTGGCGCGGCGCGCGCTCGACGACGTGATGGATGTGGCTGTGCCGCGTGAATTTGAAACACAGATACGCGCCACGGCTGCGGCAGTGCCGGGTGTGCGTGGACTGGAGAAATGCCGCATCCGTAAGAGCGGGCTTCAGCACATCGTGGACATTCATGTGGAAGTGGATGGGCGGCTGAGCGTGCATGAAGGTCACCGGATCGCTGGGGCGGTGAAGCACGCGTTGCTCGCATCGCCGCATCGGGTGAGCGATGTGTTGGTGCATATCGAGCCGGCGGCGGAGTGATGAGGGCCGGAGTTGGTGCTCGTAGCGAAATCACGCGAGGCGCGGACAATATTTCGGGGCGGCTGGCGCTGGCCCGTATTTTGCAGTAAGTCGTTTTCCCATGACTACGCGCGCCCCGGCCAGACCGCTCAGCAAAAACAAGCATCTGCTCAAGTGGGTCGAGAAGATCGCTGCGCTGACGAAGCCGGCGGCGATTCACTGGGTGGATGGCTCGAAGGCGGAGTACGACGGGCTGTGCCGGCAGATGGTGGAGGCGGGGACGTTGACGAAGCTGAACCAAAAGCTGTGGCCGGGATGTTATTATGCGCGATCCGATGCGAGTGACGTGGCGCGGGTGGAGGACCGGACGTTTATCTGTTCGCTGTCGAAGGATGGCGCGGGGCCGACGAACAACTGGGTGGAGCCATTCGAGATGCGGCGGAAGTTGAAGAAGCTTTTCGCGGGCTGCATGGCGGGGCGGACGATGTATGTGCTGCCGTTCAGCATGGGGCCGGTGGGGTCGCCGATGGCTCAGATCGGCGTGGAGCTGACGGACTCGCCGTATGTCGTCGTGAACATGCGGATCATGGCGCGGATCGGCCTGCCGGTTTTTAAGGAGATCGATAAAGCTGAGAAGCGCGTGGTGCCGTGCGTGCACTCGGTGGGCGCACCGCTGCTCGGGAAGGCGAAGGATGTGGCGTGGCCGTGCAATGCGGAGAAGTACATTGTTCACTTCCCGGAGACGCGGGAGATCTGGTCGTTTGGTTCCGGATACGGCGGCAATGCGCTGCTCGGGAAGAAGTGTTTCGCGCTGCGCATCGCGTCGAACATGGCGCGCGACGAAGGGTGGATGGCGGAGCACATGCTGATCCTCGGCGTAGAGGATCCGAAGGGAGAAAAGACGTACGTGGCGGCGGCGTTTCCGAGCGCGTGCGGGAAGACGAATTTCGCGATGATGATCCCGCCTGCGCATTTCCAAAAGCAGGGCTGGAAGATCCGGACGGTCGGCGACGATATCGCGTGGATCAAACCGGATGCGAACGGGCGGCTGCGCGCGCTGAATCCGGAGGCGGGCTTTTTCGGCGTGGCACCGGGGACGTCGGTGAAGACGAATCCGAATGCGATGGCGGCGCTGGCGAAGAACACGATCTTCACGAATGTCGCGCTCACGCCGGACGGCGGTGTGTGGTGGGAAGGGATGACGGAGACGCCGCCGGAGAAGTGTACCGACTGGCAGGGAAATCCGTGGACGCCGGAGATCGGAAAGGAAAAAGGCGTGAAGGCGGCGCATCCGAATTCGCGTTTCACGGCGCCGGCTTCGCAGTGTCCGACGATCGATCCGGATTGGGAAAATCCGGAGGGCGTGCCGCTGAGCGCGATCATTTTTGGCGGGCGGCGGGCGACGACGATGCCGTTGATTTATCAGGCGTTCAACTGGTCGGGCGGCGTGTACACGGGCGCGACTATGGGCTCGGAGATGACGGCGGCAGCAGCGGGAACTGTTGGGAAAGTGCGGCGCGATCCGATGGCGATGCTGCCGTTCTGCGGATATCACATGGCGGATTATTTCCGGCACTGGATCAAGATGCAGCGCAAGCTGACGGAGACGCCGCGGGTGTTTAACGTGAACTGGTTTCGCAAAGACTCAGACGGAAAATTCGTGTGGCCGGGGTTCAGCGAGAATATGCGCGTGCTGAAGTGGATCGTGGATCGCGCGCGTGGACGGGCGCTCGGACGGGAAACGCCGTTGGGGTGGATGCCGCGTTATGAGGACATCGACTGGAGCGGACTGGAGTTTCCGAAGGAGAAATTTGACGCGATCATGGCAGTGGACCGAACGGCGTGGCGGAAGGAGATCATGGAGCACGAGGAGTTGTTTCTCGATCTGCACGCGCATTTGCCGAAGGAGATGGTGTATGAGCGCGAGCTGTTGATTTGCCGGTTGTGAGGCGGGCGTGGCGGGAGGGCTGGAGGTGGCTCACGCAAAGGCGCGAAGGCGCAAAGTAGAGGAGAGTGATGGGGCGCGGCGGATTTTTCGGTGGTTGTTCGCGGATGGAGTCCAACCGGCGGGGTTAAGGCTAACCCGCCCTACCTCTGACTTGCGGAGCGCGGAAATGGCGGCACGGTGGGTGGCCATGCTTGCGATTCATGCGTTGAAGAAATCGTTCGTGACGCCCGAGGGCGTGCGCGGCGCGGTGGTGGATGTCGCGGAGTTTGCGCTCGGCGCGGGCGAGCAAGTTGCGCTGCGCGGAGAGAGCGGATCGGGAAAGACGACGTTTTTGCATTTGATCGCGGGTATCCTGGCGGCGGATTCGGGGAAGATTATGGTCGATGGTGCGGAGATGACGGCGCTCGGAGAAGCGGGGCGCGACAAACTGCGGGCGGGGAAGATCGGTTATATTTTCCAGACGTTTAATCTGCTGCAGGGCTGCACGGTGCTGGAAAACGTGATGCTCGGGATGGCGTTTGGGCCGGGGGGAGCGGATCGTGGACGGGCAAAAGAGATTTTAAGACGCGTCGGACTGGAGGCGCGGATGGAGCATTTCCCGAGGCAGCTTTCGACGGGGCAGCAGCAGCGCGTGGCGGTGGCGCGGGCGCTGGTGAACCGGCCGAAGCTGGTGCTGGCGGATGAGCCGACGGGGAATCTGGACCGGAGAAATTCGGCGGAGGCGCTCAGGCTGATTCGCGAGACGTGTCGTGAGAGCGGCGCGGCTTTGCTGCTCGTGAGTCACGATGAAGAGGTGCTGGCGCAGTTTGCCGGGGCGCGGGATTTCGCGGCGCTGAACCGAGCGGGTGGGATGATTGCGGAGGGTTCGAAATGACTATCCCGCGACTGATTTATCGGAGTCTTCGGCAACATGCGTTGTCCACGTTGGTAACCGCCGGGAGTATCGCGCTGGCGGCGGGGTTGCTCATGGCGGTGTGGATGGTGAAGACGCAGGCGCAGCGGGCGTTTACGGAGACGACTACGGGGTTTGACGCGGTGCTCGGGGCGCGCGGGTCGAAGCTGCAGCTGGTGCTCAACGCGATTTTCCATCTGGAGGCGTCGCCGGGGAATCTGGCGTGGGCGGATTATGAGCAGATCGCGAAGCATCCGGCGGTGAAGGCGGCGGTGCCGATCGCGGTGGGGGATAATTTTGAAGGCTGGCGAATCGTGGGGACGGTGCCGGAGCTGTTCACGACGGTGGAGTTCGATGCGGGGCGGAGGTACGCGTTTGCGAGTGGGGGAATATTTGGCGATGGGCGCGAGGCGGTGGTGGGGAGTTTTGCGGCGCAGAAACTCGGGTGGAAGGTCGGCGACACGTTCCGGCCGTATCATGGGCTCAACTTCGACCCGGCGGCGCAGCACGAG
Source organism: Nibricoccus aquaticus (assembly GCF_002310495.1). Taxonomy (GTDB): domain Bacteria; phylum Verrucomicrobiota; class Verrucomicrobiia; order Opitutales; family Opitutaceae; genus Nibricoccus; species Nibricoccus aquaticus. Next base: position 2,228,771 of record NZ_CP023344.1, read on the forward strand.
GAGGTTTTCAAGGTTGTGGGGATTCTGGCGCCGACGAACACGCCGGCGGACCGGGTGATCTGGATTCCGATCAAGGGTGTGCAGACGATGAGCGGTCACGATCCGCGGGCGGCGACTGATGTGAGCGCGGTGTTGCTGCAACTGCGCGCGGCGACGGCGGGGATCATGCTCGATGTGATGTACAACAAGCAGGGCAACCGGCTGACGCTGGCTTATCCGACGGGGGCGATCATCGCGGATTTATTTTCGAAGATCGGCTGGTTCGACCGGGTGCTGGAGTTGGTGGCGTATCTTGTGGCGCTGGTGGCGGCGGGATCGGTGCTGGCGTGCATCTATGCGTCGATGAGCGCGCGGCAGCGGGACATCGCGATCTTGCGGGCGCTGGGTGCGCGGAGGCGGACGATTTTTGGCGCGGTGGTGGCGGAGGCGGCGGCGATCGGGGCGTTGGGTGCGGTTGCGGGCTTTGGGATTTATTTTGGGTTACTCGTCGGCGTGGCTGAGGTGATTCGCGCGCAGACGGGCGTGGTGCTCGCGGTGAGCGAGTGGCACGAGGTGTTGTGGATGTGTCCGCTGGGGATGATCGTACTCGCGGCGCTCGGTGGAATCGTGCCGGCGGTGAAGGCTTACCGGGTGCCGGTGGCGGAGACGCTGGCGCCGGTGTCGTGAGCTGCGCGGGAGATCAGCGGCGAATGACGACGGCGGCGGCGACTTTGGGGGTTTTGGTCTCTTCGGGCGTGGGCTGAATCTGCGGGGCGCGCGGGGTGTTGGTCTGGGTGTGGCGAGCGGACGAGTTGTTGCGCGAGTTTTGAACGGGGCCGGGGCGGTTGACGGAGGGCTTTTGATCGGGGCGCGATTGGCGGTCGTCGTGGACGTGGCGGTTGCGGGGTTTTTCGTTCCAGCGCGGGGTGCAGTCGTCGGCGGGGTGCGGGGTGTAGATGTAACGCGGGTAGGAGCGGTTGAAGGAGACGTACTCGTACACGACTTCGGTGCGTTGGGCGGCGATGCGGGCGGCCTCGGCTTCGGCGAGACGGGCGGTAGCTTCCTGGGCGGCGATCTGGGCGTTGAGGAGGGCGGTCTGTTCGCGTTCGAGGCGGATGAGGGCGGAGCGGGCGGCCTCGGCCTGGTGAAAGGCGTCGGCTCGGGCGCGGGCTTCGGCGGCCTGGCGGTCGGCTTCGCGAGCGGCGACTTCATCGAACGGATACGCGGCGCGGAGATCGGTGGGGAGGAGGGTTTTCTCGATGCCGCTGAGGCCGTGGGTGTGCTTGATGACGACTTTGCGCGGAGTCTGGGAGACGATGGTGGCATCGTGGAAGGTGCGGCCGTCGGTGAGCGTGATTTTGGCGGCGGAGGCGGCGGGCAGGAGGGAAGCGAACGCTAGAAGGAGGATGGCCGAGGCGGCGAGAGAGCGTTTCATGGGTGGAGGGGCAGGTGGGAAGTGGAGCTGGCGGATGGTGAGATGGACAGGGAATGTGGGAGGAAGCTCCGGTGGCGCGAGCAGGGTGGCGGTTTCGGCGGAGGGAGAGGAAGTTAGCGGGAGTTATCGATTGGCGGAGCGAGTGCGGAGGACGTGTTGGCAGGTGTGGCGGGTTGACATTGGCGGGGTTGGTTTATTGCTAAATCACGCGGCCACACCCCGTTGTTACCCCACGACCGGCCGTTCTGCATCTTGGCGCGTCGCCGACTTTCTCCCCGACGGCGCGCTGGTCCACGTCGGACCTAAGCCGGGAGGAAACAACCCCAATACCCCATGAGAACGATCCTTCGTTCACGTTTGTTCGCGGTGGCGTTTGTCGCTGCCGCTTTCTCGGCGCTCGTATCAACCGTTAACGCGCAGGCCTGGTCCTCGACGGATCGCTGGGGCACGTGGAATAATGGCGGCTACACGCTTTATAATAATGTCTGGGGCTCAGGCTATGGGCCGCAGACGATCTGGGCGAATTCGTTCAGCAACTGGGGTGTGTGGGCGAATCATCCGAACACGGGCGGGATCAAGTCGTACCCGAATGTGACGCGTTATGTGGGCAAGAAGCTGAGCGCGGTGGGGACGTTGCGCTCGACGTTTAATGCGACCACGCCGTCGGGCGGCGCGTGGGTGTCGGCCTTCGATTTGTGGGATACGAACCACGCGTACGAAGTGATGCTCTGGATGAATTATACGGGTAACGCGAACGGCAGCGGCAACGTGAAGCCGATCTCGCATAACTGGAATGCGCAGGGCAACGCGGTGCCGGTTTACACGAACGTGAGTGTCGGCGGGCACACGTGGAATGTGTTTCGCGGTCACAACGGCGGGAACGAAGTGTTCTCGTTTTTGCGCACGACGAAAACGAACAACGGAACGGTGGATCACAAAGCCATCTTCAACTGGATTCGCGCGCGCGGCTGGATCGGCGACATCACGGTCGGCGATATCCAGTACGGCTTCGAGATCACGTCTACCGGCGGCGGTAAGGATTTCCGCGTAAATAGTTATTCGGTGACGTCGAACTGAGGATCGAGTGACGATCGCTTGTAGGGCTGGGTCGGTGTGTTTGCGGCTGCGATACCGACTGCGGTGGCGAACGGCGCGGACCAGAGGTCCGGCCCTACAAATACTCAGCAACTGTTTACCGTGTCACCGGGTGATGAACTTTGCGTATGTCGCTTCAAATTCATCACGAGTTTTCCGAAAATAGTCGCACACTACTTTGTCGGCAGTTGGCCGGTCTGCTGGAATCGCGAAACGCCTTTTGGCGGAAAAAAGCCGGGAAAAACTGGACTGAAAACAGAGGCGATCTGAATGAAACTCGATCGCGTCGTGTCCGGCACACATAATTTCAAGGAAGTCTTGGTCAGAACGTGATAAGCCGAAGGTAGTTTTTTCGAGAGATTCCTCGCCGGAAACGTAGGTCTTCAACCCCGCGTCGTACACTGTCCTAAGCTCACTCAGCGCTCGTTGCTCATCACAATCGCCAAGTTCAACCAGAGATAGCGAACGATCCTGTTTGTAGATTTTCATTCCGAGGAGCGTGGCCGTTGCTCACTCCCCGTCGCCATCGCCTTCGATCGTTTCGCCTTGGGCGCGGTATTCGTTCAGTTTGTTGCGCAAAGTGCGGATGCTGATTTTGAGCATCTCTGCGGTCTTGGTGCGGTTGCCGTTGGTCGCGCGCAGTGCGCTGAGGATGGCCTGCTTTTCCATTTCCTCGAGGGGGATGATCGGTGCGGGAGCTGGCGCGGCGCTGGCGGTTTCTGGAGCGGCGGGGGCGACTGGGAAAGAAGGCGGCGTGGCGGTCGGCACCATCGGGGGCGTCGAAAAGTTGAGCGGAGGCGTGGTGCCGTGCGACGGGGTGGGGAAAGGCGGGACCGTCGGTGCGGCGGTGGGCGCGGGGGCGTTGAAAATCGGGAGTGGCTCGGGCATCGGCGGGCTCGAGGAGGCCGAGGCGGAAACGGGGATGGCGGCTCCGACCATGCTGCGGCCAGCGAGCGATGGGAGGCCAAGGGCGGCGGTGGAGATGGGGCGGCCGGTTTCGGAGAGGATCACCGCGCGCTCGATGGTGTTCTGGAGTTCGCGGACGTTACCGGGCCATGGATACGTGGTGAGAGCGGTGACGGCGGTTTCGGAGAAGCCGGGAATTTTCAGGCCGTGCTTGCGGGCGCAGCGGCGGAGGAATGCTTCGGCGAGGATGACGATGTCTTCGGCTCGTTCGCGGAGTGGCGGTACTTGGACGGGGAATACGTTGAGGCGGTAGTAGAGGTCGGAGCGGAAGTGGCCCTTTTCCACGAAGTGCATGAGGTCGCGGTTGGAGGTGGCGAGGAGGCGGACGTTGACCTTGATGGTCTTGGTGCCGCCGACGCGCTCGAACTCGCGTTCCTGGAGGACGCGGAGGAGTTTGGCCTGGAGGTTGGGCGGGATCTCGGAGACTTCGTCGAGGAGGAGGGTGCCGCGGTTGGCGAGTTCGAAGCGGCCTTCGCGGCGGTCGGTAGCGCCGGTGAAGGAGCCTTTCTCGTGGCCGAAGAGTTCGCTCTCGATGAGGTTTTCCGAGAGGGCGGCGCAGTTGATTTTGATGTAGGGCTCGTTGCGGCGCGGGGAGTGGCGGTAGAGCTCGCGGGCGATCATCTCTTTGCCGGTGCCGTTTTCGCCGGTGATGAGGACGGTGGCATCGGTCGGGGCAACGCGGTCCACGAGCTGGCGGAGGCGCTGCATGGCGGGGCCTTTGCCGAGGAGATCGCCTTCGCCGCCGTCCTGCTCGCTAAAGTAGCGGTTCACTTTGACGAGCTGGCGGTAGGAGTCGGCTTTCTTGAGGATGATCTCAATCTGGCCGGGAGAGAAGGGCTTGATGAGGTAGTCGAAGGCACCGGCTCTCATGCAGGAGACGGCGCTTTCGATGGTGCCGTGGCCGGTCATCATGACGACAAGCGGGCGGTCTGGGAGGGTGCTGACGCGTTCGAGGAATTGCTGGCCGTCGCCGTCGGGGAGGCGGACGTCGAGCATGATGAGGTCGAAGGTTTCCTTCGCGAGGACCGCCTCGGCCTGGGCGATGGAGCTGGCGATGGTGACCGTGAATTTTTTGCGCTTAAAGAGCTCGTCGAGGACTTTCTGGATGAGGGGTTCGTCGTCGAGAACGAGGATTCTTTCGAGTGACATGGGTCGTGAGGCGCGGGGGCTGCGGCGAACGAGGAGATGGGCGGGCGTTTGTCGGCCTGTCGCGAGACGGGCGATGAAGGCGCCGAGGCCCCGGCCTCCTCTGTCGCAGCCGGGAAAGGGTGGTGGCGGTGCGAACAATTGGCGGCGAGACGGGTTTGGCAATCGCGCAAAATGGTTCAGCGGAAGAAGTCGGGTGCGGAGCGTTCGTGTGAGCGCGATTCATGCGAGGAGGCATCGAACGGTAAGACGGCAAATTGGGGTGAATCAGGGAAACCCCTATGGTTTGGGCTGCAAGGCTCCTGCAATATGACGGCTCTACTTCTTGCACTAGTTTTATCCCACCCACACCAAACATCCCATGACCACGATCTCTTCCCTCAAGTGCGGCCTGTTCGCATTGGCAGCCGGCCTGATGGCTACTTCGGCCTCGGCGCAACTCATCACGACCCTCACGAGCACCTCACAGGGCTGGTACAACAGCGATGGCGATACCAGCCTACCTACGGGTAATTATTTGGTAGGTTCGGTCGAGGGCGTTTCCTTCAATAACTTTTTCGTTTTCGACCGTTCAGCCGATCCGTTGCTGGCGTCGGTAGAGATTCGCAAAGCGACCTTGGAACTGTTCATCCCGCAGAACCTGCTGGATTTTGGGGGCAGCTATTTTTCGACGGATGCGAATGATACGGGTGCGCTTTTTTCGCTCTATAAATTTGAGGGCGACAAGGCGGCGTTGAAAGACGGTACCGGTGGTTTCTCGGCGTTCGCCGATCTGGGTGCGGATGCGGGTGGTATCTTTGGTTCCCGTGCGGTCTCTTCGGCGGACAATGTCCCTGGGGCGCTGATCACGGTCGATCTGACGGCTTACTTCCTGGACTACATCAACACGCTGGGTGGCGAGTTTGTGCTGGGTGGCGCGCTTTCTAATCCGAATGACGCGGCGACGGATGCCGAGTTTATGTTTGGTTACTCGGAGAATTCTCCGATGGCCTCCCTCCGTCTGGAGTTCGTCGCGGTGCCGGAGCCTTCGACTTATGGCCTGATCGGCGCGGGTGTGCTCGGTCTGCTGGTCTGGCGTCGGCGTTCGGTCAAAGCTGCGAACAAGCGCTGAGACTCGGATCGAAGCCGAAAACTGATTTTATCAGGCGGACCTGCGAAATGCGGGTCCGCTTTTTTTGTGCCCGGGTGCGAGGAGAGTGATGCTTCTTGGCGGATGGAGGTTTAGCGGACGACACGGAGGTCGTCCCTCCATGAGGAGGCGGAGGCGTTGCGGCCAGGGGGCGAGCGCGTCGGCTGAGCGCTGATCAGGAGGGGATGAGGGCGCGGATTTGTTTGAGCACCTTCGAGGGAACGTAAGGTTTGGGCAGATACGCGACGGGTTCGGCGAGGCCGCGGTGGCGGTCGCCGGAGCGGAAGGCACCGGAGGCGATGAGGAGGGGTAGGCCGGGGGATTCGGCGCGGAGGGCTTCGGCGACCTGCCAGCCGTCGAGGGAGGGGAGGCCGATGTCGGTGAAGAGGAGGGCGATTTCGTCGCGGTGCGCGCGGAAGAGGCGGACGGCTTCGGCGCCGTCGCGGGCCCAGAGGACGCGCCAGCCTTCGGAGGGGAGGAGTTCGAGCCAGAGGGCGCCGATGTCTTGCTCGTCTTCGACGAGGAGGATGGTGCGGCGGTCGCTTGTGGGGGTGTCGGAAGGTTCGTCCGGTGCGGGCGGGAGGACGGGCTCGGCGACCGTGGGGGCGCGTGGAAGGAGGAGGTGGACACTGGTGCCTTGGCCGGGGGCGGAATCGACTTCGATGAGGCCTCGGTGGGCGCGCATGATGCCGTAAACGACGGCGAGGCCGAGGCCGCGGACTTCGGGGCCTTTGTTGCGCGCGAAGAAGGGTTCGAACATGCGGGCGCGGGTGGCGGCGTCCATGCCGCGGCCGGTGTCTTGGACGGAGACGCGGAGGAAGTTTTTGGATTCGGCGGTGGTGGCGCCGGGGGCGAAGATAGACTGGCGGACCTCGGTGGTGTTGACGGTGAGGTTGCCGCCTTCGGGCATGGCGTCGCGGGCGTTTTCCAGGAGTTTCTGGATGGCCTGGCCAAACTGGATGGGGTCGATGGTGAGTCTGGCGTCGGCGGCACCGTAGTTGCGGATGATGTGGATCGAGGGCGACCAGTCGGCGCAGGTGCGGGCGATAACGTCGTCGAGGAGCGCGTGGACGTCGGTGGGGGAGAGTTCGGCGTCTTGGGTGTTGGCGAAGAGCTGGAGCTGGCGGACGACATCGGCGCCGCGGCGGCCGGCGTCGATGATGGTGTCGGCGTAGTGGCCGAGGCGGGCGGGGTCGTCGGCGGATTCGCGCAGGAGGGATGCGTAGCCGAGGACGATGGCCAGCATGTTATTAAAGTCGTGGGCGATGCCGCCGGCGAGGGTGCCGAGGCTTTCGAGCTGGGAGGCTTCGTGGAGGCGGCTCTCCATTTTTTTGCGTTCGCGGAGGTCGGCGACGATGACTAGCTGGCCGGCACCGGTTTCGAGGGGGACGACGGTGATTTCGGCGGGGAAGTGTTCGCCGCGGGCGCTGGAGCACTCGGCTTCGCAGGGGGTGCCTTGGGAGACGCGGGCGCGGGCGAGTTCGCGGGCGGGGAGTAGGGTGTCGGCGTCGCGGCCGGAGACTTCAGCGGCGCTGATACCGAAGAGGCGGGTGAAGGCGTGGTTGCACTGGGTGACGCGGCCGGCGGGGTCGATCAGGCAGAGGCCGAGGGGGACGGCTTCGTAAACCGAATCGAGCAAGGCATGCATGGCTTTGAGGCTGTCCTCGGCCATGCGGCGGCGGGTGATGTCGCGAGTGGTGGAGACGATGTCGGCGGGGAGGCCGGTGGCGGGGTCGCGTCGGGTTTTGCTGGTGGTCTCGGTCCAGAGGTGGGTGCCGTCTTTTTTAAGGAGGCGGTGGACGAGGACACTTTCGGCGCGGGTGGTGAAGTGGTCTTCGAAAGTGCGCTGGAGTTGGGGGAAGTCGTCGGGGTGGACGAGGTCGGAGAGGGGGCGGCTGATGATTTCGTCGGGGGACCAGCCGAGCATGGCCTCACTGGAGGTGGAGGCGTAGGTGCAGATGCCGTCGGCGTTGCTGATGGTGATGAGGTCGCGGATGTAGTCGGAGAGGAGGCGTTGCTGGGCCTCGCTTTGGCGGAGGGCGTCGCGGAGTTCGAGGTGGTCGGTGACGTCGGTGAGGACGCCGACCCAGTGGGCGGAGGTTTTGCCCTGATTCGAGAGGGGATAGAGGTGGAGATCGGCCCAGAAGACGGTGCCGTCTTTGCGGGAGGCGGGGAGGGATTTGCGCCAGGACTGGGTGCCGCGCATGACGGCGTCGACGCGTTCCCATTCGAACTGGCCGCCAGGTGGGCGAAGGAGTTCGGCGAGGGAGCGGCCGACGCTATCGGCGCGGGAGTGGCCAGTGAGTTGAGTGAAGGCGGCGTTGGCGTGGGTGATGACGCGGGCAGCACCGTGGGAGGCCTCGCAGATGACGAGGGCCTGGGTGGACTCGGAGGCGACGCGCGACATGAGCGCGTCGAGACGAGCCGTGTCGCTGGGGGCGGGCGGGAATTTTTCGGGTGAAGCTGGCACTGAGGACGATGGAGATGAAGGTGATGCTGGAGCGCCCTTCAATCGTTAAAGCCTAATGAAAATGTTAAACCGGGGTATCGGGCGGTTGGAGAAAATCTTAAATAGAACTTCAGGCTTTTTGTGATGAGCCGATTTTCAGGGAGCACTGTTACTGCATCTTTCACACCATGGCCCCTCGTTTGTTATCCCTCCTGACTTTGATCGAATCGGCGCTTTCGCAGAATGAGTCGCCGTCGGTGGCGAAGGGGAGGCCGAGGAGGACGGTGAATTTTCACAAGGGGCTGGCACGGCTTTCGTTTAACGATGGGTCGGGGGCGATTTTGTTACAGGGTTTCACGCTGGCGGACGGGCAGATTTGCGTGAAGGCGATGCTGGAGTGGGCGGGTGCGTTGAAGCCGGGGGTGCAGTCGGTCTATCCGAAGGAAGATTTTAACTGGTCGGGTGCGGCGCACCGGATCGCTGAGGCGTGGATGGATGGGCCGCCGCCGGAAGAGGCAGTGATGGCGACCTCATCGTCTAGAGAGAGTGGCGAGGGCGATCTGGCAGCGGCTGGGTGAGGTGTTTGCGCGCGGCTGGGGGATGGGAAATTTCTTTTGAGGCTCGGGAGCGGCGTGCGGTTCTTCGTGCAGTAAGCCGTGGGGCAGCGGGACGCGTTTGGGCGTTTTGCACGTGACGGACTGCGAGTTGCGGGCGTCGTCGGAGGCCACGCTTTAACACGCGCGGCTACTCGGATCGGCGGCGGTGTCGGCTCAGGCTTCGCGGGCGAAGGAGAGGGTGGGCGCTGAGGCGTAGGCGGCGCCGTAAGAGGGGCGCAGTTTTTGGGCGCGGGTCTGGGCGGTGCGGACTTGGTCGAGGTGGCCGCGGGTTTCGCTGATGGCGGTGTCGAGGCGATCGGCTTGGGCGCGTTGGGCGCTGATAAGGCGTTGGGCGCGGAGTTGCACGGAGTCGTCGAGACCTGAGGCTACGCCTGGTTGGAAGAGGAGTTCGACGATGCGGGCGACGAGGGGTTGCTCGCGGGCTTGGACGGCGATCGCTTCAGGGAAAAAGCCGTGGTCGAGGAGCAAGTGCTCTTCGGCGGTCAGGGTCTCGAGCGCGCCGAGGAGGCGGCTGATGGTTTGCTGGGCGGTTTCCATGAAAGGCCGTGAGCAGTGTGAAAGCGGGAGGCGACGAAGCCGATGGGGAGTTCGTCGCGAGGGTGCGTTCAGGCGACGCCGCGGGCTTGGTGCATGCCGCCGGCGTCCTGGGTGCGGAGCATTTCGGCCCAGCCGTCGCGGAGGTCGCGGACGAGTTTTTCGACTTCGATGACGGGTTCTACTTTTTTGCGCATGTTGGCCTCCATGAGGCGGCGCAGGTAGTAGTCGTAGAGGCGGTCGAGATTGGCGGCGTGGTCTCCACCGGCCTCGTGGTTGAGGCTGGATTGGAGTTCGGCGATGATGTTCTGCGCCTTGAGGAGGTTCGTGTTGATGATCTCGATGCGGCGCGCGTTTTCGTCGGTGGACTGAAGGGCGTCGCGGGCGTGGCCGAGGAAGCGGAGAGCCCCGTCGTAAAGCATCAGGATGAGTTGTCCGGGGCTGGCGGTGAGGACGGCCTGGGCCTGATAGGCCCGGGCGTAACCGGGGGCGACCATGGAAGACATGGGTGGAGATTATTCGGAGTCTGCGGCGTCGCGGGTTTCCGTCATCAGCTTGGCGAGACCTTCGATGATCTCGCGGGGCGGATAGTTGGCATCGACGGCGAGGGCTTTACCGCGGGCGACGACTTCGGGACGGATTTCGGGAGAGTTGTTCAAGGCTTCGCGCAGGGCTTGGGAGCTGGAGCTGGAGAGGCGTTCGCCGGAATCGGCTTCGGCCTTGGGGGTGGATGCCTGCTTGGCGGTTGAGAGCGCAGCGGCGTCCGTCCGGTTATAACCGTGAAGGTGGGACGTGGAGTGTATCATGATGGGTTGTTCTGGGAGGAACGGTCAGCCCGGGAAGGGAAGCGATACAAGGGAACGCCGTTGGTTGATGAGAGAGTATCGGCGCAGCAAGGCGCTGGCTTTAGCAAAAATTTGTTCATTTGGCGGGAGTCGTTTCGGGGGCGAAGCGCGGGGGCAGAGTCTCGAAGGTGGCGGCGGCGGCGTAAGCGGCGAAGCGGGTGGGGTTTTGGAGAATGGTGTGGCTGAGATCGGCGGGGCCGGAGGACTTGGCGAGGTTGAGGGCGTGGCGGCGGGCGGAGTTGGCGACGGTGGGGTCGGCGGCGGAAAAATTCACGTCGGCGGCCCAGAGGATTTGGGTTTCGCGGATGGGGGCGAGGCGGGCGCGGACGCCAAGGGAGAGGGGCGGGTAGGGGGAGTAGGCGGTGAGATCGACGAAGAGGACGGCGTCGGCGGCGTACTGGTTGTAGATGTTAAAGAGGCGGTCGATGAAGCCGGGGGGCAGGGGGGAGGTGGAGTTGAGCTGGCGGGCGCCGGTGACGCGGGCGAGTTCGTCGCGGGTTAGGGTGACGACTTCGAAGCGGGCGGCCTGGTTGAGCTCGGTGAGGAAGGCGGCGTCGAGGCGGTTGAGGTTATCCTCGGGGATGGCGAGGCCGTCGGCGGAGACGGGGAGGAGCAGGACGCGGCGGATGTTGGCGGGGAGCCGTGGGGCGGAGACCGTGACGTTGGCGGGGGTGAAGAAGGGGCCGGATTTGGCGCCGTCGCGTTTGATGGGGAGCTGGGCGCAGCCGGACTGGCCGAGCGCGAGCGCGGCGAGCAGGAGGAGGCGGAGCGATGTCATGGGAAAACGGATGCGCGTGAGGCGCGGGGCTGGCCAGCCATTAAGAGTTGCTGGTGCTGCTGAAGGCGCTGGTGAGCTGGGCCGACATGTTCTTGATGGTGGCCTGGGCGTTTTCCATGGCGAGGAAGCCGGCTTCCATGCGGGCTTTTTCGGAGGCGAGCTGGCGTTCGATGTTGGCGATCTGCTGGTCGATGCTGGTGTTGCCCTTGGTGAGGGTTTCTTTTTGCGAGCCCAACATGCCGCCCGAGCCGGTGCCGGAGGTGCCGATGAGGCTGGTGTTAAAGGTTTCGAATTTGGCGGCGAAGCCGGTGCTGGCGGTCTTGAAGAAGGCTTCGACCTCGGAGGGTTTATCACGGAGGGCGGCCTCTAATTTGGAGGGATCCTTGATGGCGAGTTCGGAGGTGCCGGCGGTGAAATCGATGCCGAGATTTTCGAGGCGGGAGATGGTTCCGGAAAGGCCGCTGACGGCGGAGAAGGCGGTGGAGCGAAGGGTGGATTGCCAGGACTGGATCTCGCGGTTGTTGGCGAGGACGGCGGAGGTGACCTTGCCGTTGGCGGAGGTGATCTTGGTGGCGGTGTCGATGTAGGACTGGACCGCGTTGAACTTCTTAATGAATTCGTCGATCGCGCCCTTCATGCCGGTGGTGTTGGCATCGACGGTGATGGTCTGGCTGGCCTCGGTGTTGGCGGTGAGGCTGAGGCCGGTGATGCCGTGGGAGGCGGCGGTAAATGTGTTGCTCGTGCTGGTGAGCGTGGGGCCGCCGTTGACGGTGAACTGGGCGTCGTCGCCGCGCGCGAGCGTGGAGGAGCCGGAGAGGCCGACGGCGTCGAGGAAGCCGCCGGCAGCTTCGCTGACGCTGAGGCCTAGGTCGCCCGTGCTCTTGTTGGTGAGAACGACGCGGTCGGCGGCGGCGTCGTACGTGGCGTTGACACCGGCCGAGGAGCTGCTGATGCGGCCGAGTACGGCGGAGAGGGAGTCGGTGTTGACGTTATAGGCGATGCTGACGCCGTTGACCGTGAAGGTGCCGTTGCCGGAGCCGTCAACCGCGGTAATGGAATTGCGGAGACGGGAGCTGGCGAGCGGGGCGCTCTGGCTGGTGGCGCCGAGGGCGGTGCCGCTTTCGATGACGCCGGTGTTGTTGCCATTGGCGAGGCGGGCGACGGCGAGGAAGTTGGAGGTGTCGTTGGACGCGCCGAGGGTGATCGGGTTGCTGGCCGGGACGGAGGTGAGCGAAATTTTATCAGTGGTGGAGTCGTAGCTGCCGACGACTGCACCGCTGGTGGCGGTGGAGATTTTATCGAAGACGTCTTGAAGGGAGTCGGTGAGGGCGACGGTGATCTTGGCGCCGTTGACGGTGAAATCGCCGGCCGTGACAGCCGTGGCGGTGGGCATCGAGGCGATGGTGACGCCGGTGACGTTGTTGGTCGCGCTGAGGCCGAGGCCGATGTCGCCCGCGCCGGAGCGCTTGGTGGTCGTGGCGAGCTGGGTGACGTTAAAATTGTAGGCGCCGGTGGCGGTGCCGCTGGTGGCGCTGGTGGACCAGGAGGAGCCAGTCGTAGTGGAGGTGGCGCTACGACCGGTGAAGAGGCCTTCGGACTTGAGCGCGCGGGAGGCGGTCTGGAGCTCGTTGAGGCGGGTACCGAGGTTATCGAGGGCGGAGACCTTGTTGTTATTAGTGGTCTTCTCGGCCTGGAGACGGGTGATGGGCGCGCGGTTGAGCTCCATGACTTCATCCATGAAGGATTTCCAGTCGAAGCCTGAGATGAGTCCGGAGAGTTGTATGGAGGCCATGGCGAAAAGGGCTAGATGTGGAGAGACACTAAGGGCGCTATCGGGGGCATCGGTACAAAGAGGGCGTACTTAAGCAGTGGTAAGAAAATCGTCACAGACTGCCGGGAGTCGGATCTCGAGTTGGGCGCTTTCTATTAGTGAAGCACGTGCGCGGACTGGAGACCGCTGGGAGCGGAAAGGGGGGATGTTTTCCGGTTTCTTTCGGGCGGAAAATGGCCGCGCCGGTCTTCCTCTGGAAGAAATTTTCAAACGGTTTTCAGAGGAGAAACCGGGGGCGCGGAGATTTTTTCTGTTTTCGCTTAAAGTTTGTTCAGCCCCGGTCCGTTTAATTCCGCATCTGAGAGACTTCTCTTAGACGAGCGATCCGGCTCTCCCTCGGATCCGTCGCCACACGGACGTGGTAGTTAAAATCAAGGAAGATTCCCATGTCAGTCGTAATCAACACCAACTATTCCGCCACGGTTGCCTCGAACAACTTGGCTATGTCCAATCAGAACCTGCAGAAGAGCCTCAATCGTCTCTCTAGCGGTTCCAAAATTGTTTCCCCGGCCGATGATGCCGGTGGTCTCGCCGTTTCCATGAAGTTGTCCGCCGCAGCCAAGCGCTCCGGTGCGGCCGCGATCAACATCGGCAACTCCGCCTCGTACCTGCAAACGCAGGACGGCGTGCTCAAAGTCACCGGCAAGGTGCTCGAGCGCATGAGCGAGCTGAAGACCCTCTATAACGATCCGACGAAGAATAGCACCGACCTCTCGAACTATGATTCGGAGTTCACGTCGCTCCAAGCACAGCTCACGTCACTGGTCGCTGAAAAATTTAACGGCGTCACTCTGTTCGGTTCCACCGGTTCGGCCGGTCTCACCGTCTCGGTCACTGAAGACGGCAGCACCACTTCCGCTGTTACCCTCGCTAACCGGGATCTTTCCAGCACCGCGACCGGTATCGGTGCCCTCACGGTCAGCTCGATCACGAGCCTCGGTTCTTCCGGCCTCACCCTCACCGCGATCACGTCCGCGATCCAGAACGTCGCCACTTTCCGCGCCCAGAACGGCGCCGAGCAAAGCCGCCTCTCGTTCGCCGCCGAACTGCTCACGGTCAACAAGGCCAACCTCGAAGCCGCCAACAGCCGCATCATCGATGTGGACGTGGCCTCGGAGTCCACACAGCTCGCCCGCTGGAATACTCTCGTGCAGGCCGGTACTGCGATGCTCTCACAGGCCAATCAGAGCGCCCAGACCGCGCTCCGTCTCCTGCAGTAATAAAAAGTCTTTAGTCCGCCACCGGTTCTCCCACGCCATCTCCGACAGGTCCGCTGCTTCTCGCGCCAAACGAGATCCAGCCATACGCCGGAGAGGGGGAACGCCAGGTGTTGAATTTGAAAAAGCGGGAGCGTCTCGCGCCAAACGAACGCTCCGTCCGCAAGTCAGAGATTCCGGATACATCCGGATCGTTCCTTACTACCACTTAGCAAGCTAGCAAATCAAAGCCCGGCTCCCTTCCGCGCGCGCATCTCTCTCGATGCGCGGCCACCGAAGGAGAGTCCGGGCTATCCCTTCGCAGGGTGACACTTTTGGGGCATTCGCCTCGAACGGCTGGTCCTGTCCGGTTCTCTGGACCCGTGGCGACTACGGAAGTCGCACTCATCAAGGAAAGATAATCCCATGTCAGTTGTTATTAACACTAACTATTCGGCGACCGTTGCCTCCAACAACCTCGCCTCGTCCAATGCCATGCTGCAACGCAGCCTTAACCGGTTGTCCAGCGGCTCGAAGATCGTCACCCCGTCCGATGACGCCGGCGGTCTCGCTGTTTCGATGAAGCTCTCCGCCGCGGCTAAACGCCAGGGCGCAGTCGCCTCGAACATCGGCAACTCTGTCTCGTATCTGCAAACGCAGGACGGCGCTCTGAAGGTCACCGCCAAGGTGCTCGACCGCATGAGCGAGCTGAAGACCCTCTACGCTGATCCGACCAAGAACAGCTCCGACCTGGCCAACTACGACTCCGAGTTCACCGCTCTCCAGAGCCAGCTCACGTCTCTCGTGGCCGAGAAATTCAACGGCGTCACGCTGTTCGGCTCCTCCGGTGCCGCCGGCCTCACGGTCGCGGTCACGGAAGACGGCAGCACGACCTCCGCTGTCACCCTCGCCAACCGCGAGCTGTCGAGCACCTCGTCCGGCATCGGCGCCCTCACGGCAACGACTGTCACGAGCCTCGGTTCGTCCGGTCTGACGCTGAGCGCCATCACCAGCGCGATTCAGAACGTTGCCACGATGCGCGCCCAGAACGGCGCTGAGCAAAGCCGCCTCGGTTTCGCGGGCGAGCTCCTCACGACCAACAAGGCCAACTTGGAAGCCGCCAACAGCCGCATCGTCGATGTGGATGTCGCGCAGGAATCCACCCAGCTCGCACGCTGGAACACCCTCGTGCAGGCCGGCACTGCGATGCTCTCGCAGGCCAATCAAAGCGCTCAGACGGCCCTCCGTCTGATCTCGTAATCATCACCACTTTCCCGGTCGGCAGGTGGCTGCGCCAAACGGCCGCCAGCCGGCAGGGTTATAGAAAGGTTTAGCAGAACACGCGGTTCATCGCTTCCGCGCCGCCTTCGCCAAAAAGGCATCGCGCCCCGCGTCCACTCTGCTCGTCCGGCCCGTGTGCGGACAGTTCCTTACTACCACTCGTCAGTCAGCCCTAGCGGGCGAAAAAATCGGAGCATGATGTTCCGTCAGGTCTGGCCTTCACCGGTTCTAAGGAGGCTCGTGGCGACAACGGAAGGTCGCACTCATCAAGGAAAGATACCACTATGTCAGTTGTCATTAATACAAACTACTCGGCCACGGTTGCTTCAAACAATCTGGCCTCCTCGAACGCGATGTTGCAACGCAGCCTTAACCGGCTGTCGAGCGGCTCGAAGATCGTCACCCCGTCTGACGACGCCGGCGGTCTTGCTGTGTCCATGAAACTTTCTGCCGCGGCTAAACGCCAGGGCGCGGTTTCTTCGAACATCGGCAATTCCGTCTCGTACCTGCAGACGCAGGACGGCGCGCTCAAAGTCACTGGCAAGGTCCTCGATCGCATGAGCGAGCTGAAGACCCTCTACGCAGACCCGACCAAGAACAGCTCCGACCTGGCCAACTACGACTCCGAGTTCACCGCTCTCCAGAGCCAGCTCACGTCCCTCGTGGCCGAGAAGTTCAACGGCGTCACCCTGTTCGGTTCCGCCTCGCTCACAGTCGCAGTCACCGAAGACGGCAGCACGACTTCCGCTGTCAGCCTCGCCGGTCGCGACCTCGCTGGCACCAGCGCCGGTATCGGTGCTCTCACGTCATCGTCTGTCACGAGCCTCGGTTCGTCCGGTCTGACGCTGAGCGCCATCACCAGCGCGATTCAGAACGTCGCCACGATGCGCGCCCAGAACGGCGCTGAGCAGAGCCGCCTCGGTTTCGCGGGCGAGTTGCTCACGACCAACAAAGCCAACCTCGAAGCCGCTAACAGCCGCATCATCGATGTGGACGTGGCGCAGGAATCCACCCAGCTCGCACGTTGGAACACCCTCGTGCAGGCCGGTACCGCGATGCTTGCCCAGGCCAACGGCTCGGCGCAGACGGCTCTCCGTCTGATCTCGTAACGTTAGCGTCAGTGTTGATAAGCGTCTGATACGGATTCTTCCGTTAAGCCCCGTGCGCATTCGAGTGCGCACGGGGTTCTTTTTTATGAGGCATGGAGCAACGCTCCACGAGCTACGCCACCCGCTCGTACAACGCCGCCAGCTCCGCCGGTCCGAACGCCTTGCCCTCTTGCTTGAGCGCGAGCGCCGCCCGCAACAACTGCACGCCCCGCGCAGGCTTCCCCCGGTCCTTCCAATACGCGCCGAGAAAAAGCAGCGCGTCGCATTTCAACTCCGTCACATCGTAAGGCGGAATCTGCGGCGCCGCCACGCAGCCCAGCACGCGTTCGTACCAGCCGCGCGCCTCGTCGGCCCGCCCGAGCTTCGCCTCGGCTTCCGCGCGCAACGCCATCAGCTCCGGGTGCCAGCCCGCATCAAATTCCACCGGCATTTCCGCCAATGCTTCGTCGGCCCGCCCGAGCGCGAGTAGACAGGTGATCACGCGCACGTGGGCGCCGCGCGCGACCTCGTCTCCATCCGGCGCGCGGCGCGCGGCCTGAAGAGCGAACCGATAAATGGTGAGCGCCTCCTCATGCTCGCCGAGATCGAGATGACAGCCGCCGAGCAGGAAATAAGTCATCGGCGCGAGATCACCGCCACCGGCGATCTGCGTCTGAAAAATCTCCCGGTTGCGAAGCTGCTTCGCCCGGTTGCGCTCCCGGTTCGCGTAGCCGGTGTGAAGGAATTTCACCGTCAAGGTAAGCACGGGAACGCCTGCACGGCTGAGACTGGTCATAACCTGCTCGTGGATCGGCCACTCGTAGCGCACGTCAGCCCGGTTGGGGAAAACGCGCGTGATGTGCGCGAGCATTCCGGGCCGGCCGTCGGCCGACAGGTTTTGCAGCACCAGCTGAAACGCCACCGTGGCTCGGCCGTCTGCGTCCGTGTGCTGCGCGATGAGCTGACGCAGCGCAGCGCCGTCCTCGGGAAGCAAATACTCGTCCGCGTCCAGCACCAGAATCCACGCGCCCGTTGCCGCG
Source organism: Nibricoccus aquaticus (assembly GCF_002310495.1). Classification (GTDB taxonomy): domain Bacteria; phylum Verrucomicrobiota; class Verrucomicrobiia; order Opitutales; family Opitutaceae; genus Nibricoccus; species Nibricoccus aquaticus. Next base: position 2,246,180 of record NZ_CP023344.1, read on the forward strand.
GCGAGCGACTGGTTGCGCGCCCGGCTGAAATCATTTTCCCAACTGGATTGAATGAGCTGCGCACCGTGCTCACGCGCGATCGCCTGCGTGCCGTCGGTCGATCCCGTGTCCACGACGACGATCTCGTTGACGACGTCCTTCACCGACGCGAGGCAGCGGGCGAGCGTCTCGCGCTCGTTCTTCACGATCATGCACAAACTCAGGAGCGGGCGGGCGGCGAACGTGGGGGCGGGCGACGGCATGAAAAACGCCGCCACTGTGCGCGTGTGTCTGACGCTGTCGAGCCGTGTACTCGCCGGACTTGCGGTGCGCACGTTTTTCGACGGACTTGGGCGCGCCGCTTCATGCCGACCCCTCAAGAGACTTTCGACCGCGCTGTCCGTCTCCACCGCTCTGGCAAGCCCGCCGAGGCCATCCCGCTTTACCGCGAGGTTCTCCACGCGCTGCCCGCTGTGGCCGAGGTGCATCACCAATTCGGCAACGCGCTGAAAAGCCTGCTGCGCTTCACCGAGGCGCTCGTACCGCTCGGTGAAGCCGTCCGCCTCTCGCCGGCCGACGCCGCCATCCGGCTCAACCTCGGCGTCACCTTTCTCGAACTCCGCCAGTACGCCGACGCCGAAGCGCAGTTCCGGCGCGCCTTGGAACTCGAACCCGCGCGCCCCGAGGCGCACAACATCCTGGGCAACGCGCTCTTCTCACGTGGACGGCTGGCGGAGGCTGGAAACTGTTTCCTTGAGGCGCTGCGTCTGCGCCCCGATTACGCGCCCGCGCACGATAACCTCGGCCGCCTCGCTCGCGCGCAAGGTCGTATCGCAGATGCCGTGACGAGCTATCGCGCCGCGCTCGCGCTCCAGCCGCGCCCCGGCACCCACAGCAATCTCCTGATGGCGCTCAATTACCTGCACGGCATCACGCCACAGGAGATTTTCGCCGAGCATCAGCGCTGGGCCGCGCGCTACGCGGAGCCACTGACCACCGCCACGATGGCGCCGGAGCGTGATCGATCCGGCGGCCGCCGTCTTCGCGTGGGCTATCTCTCGCCAGATTTCTCGAATCACGCTGTCGCTTACTTTTTCGAGCCTGTGCTCAAGGCTCATGATCGCGCCACGTTCGAGGTGTTTTGCTACGCCAACGTGCTCGCCCCCGATGCGGTCACGGCGCGTCTGCGCGCGACGGCCGAACACTGGTGCGATCTCGCGCCGCTCTCCGACGATCAGGCGTTGGAGCTCATTCGTCGCGACCGGCTCGACGTGCTGGTGGATCTCGCGGGTCACACGGCGCGCAACCGCTTGCTCGTCTTCGCCCGCCGCGCCGCGCCGGTGCAGATCACGTGGATCGGTTATCCGAACACGACCGGACTCTCGGCGATGGATTTCCGGCTCACCGATGCCGTCAGCGATCCCGTTGGGGCAACCGAAACGCTGCACACGGAAAAACTCGTGCGGCTGCCCGGGCCGTTCTCTGTCTATCAACCGCCCGCCGAAGCGCCCGCAGTCGGGCCATTGCCAGCGCTCGTGGCGAAAGCGGGGATCGTCTTTGGCTGCTTCAACAACTTCGCCAAAGTCACGCCCGAGACCATCGCGCTCTGGTGCCGTCTGCTCACGGCAGTGCCGGGTTCACGGCTTTTCCTGAAGTCGCGCGGTCTCGACGATCCCGATACTGCCAGCCGCATTCGCGACGCCTTTATGCAGGCGGGAGTGATGCCAGAGCGCATCGAACTCGATGGACGCGAACTCTCGGTGCCCGCGCACCTCGCGCTCTACCACCGCGTCGATGTGGCGCTCGACACGTTTCCGTACAACGGAACGACCACGACGTGCGAAGCTCTCTGGATGGGCGTGCCGGTCATCACGCTCGCAGGTGAGACGCATGTCGCCCGGGTCGGCTCGAGCCTGCTCACGCATCTAGGCTCGGCTGACTGGATCGCGAAGACGCCCGGCGAGTATTGCGCGAAGGCGCGAGCGCTCGTCGCCGATCTAACTCGGCTCTCGGTGATTCGTGCCGGGCTGCGTGAGCGGATGAGTGCGAGCCCGCTTTGCGATGCGGTTGGATTTACGCGGGGACTTGAGGCGAAGTATCGCGCGCTGGTTTCGTAGCCGCGCCACTTAAGGCGCGGGGGATAAACATCCGGCGATCGCTTCCGCCACGACCGTCCCGACCGTTTCGTGTCGGTTGAAGTGTTCGTAGATTTTCCGGCGCTCGTCGCGCGACATCGCCAGTGCGCGCTCACACGCAGTGCCCAGCGACTCGAGATCGCCCTGCTCGTAGCGCAGGATCAATCCCGCTCGATGTAGCGCTTCGAGCCGGTCGCCCGCTTTTGAATTTTCCGAGACTGGCACCATGCCGAGGGAGCCGGACCAGAAGGGCCGGTCGGTGTGCGTGGCGCTCATCGTCGGCACGGCGAATTTCCGGCCCTCCGGGCAGAGACTGACTTTGTAGCGGTTCACTTGATGCCGGTCGGCGACCGAGACAGAGTGGTCGTGGCTGTCCACGACGCGGCCGGGGAATTTTTTTTCGAGAAACTGGATTTGCCGGAGCCGGTTGTCGGTCAGGCCGAGCTTGGAACCGAGGAAGAAAATTTTCTCCTCGGGCTGCTCCACGAATGGCGCGGCGAAGGGCACCAGGTTGGCGACCCAGCTGCGATGGATCGTGCGACAGCTCGCGGGCAGGAGCGCACGCCCGCGTTCATCGAGCGGCGATTCGTCGTGGATGAGCACGTCGAGATGCGGCGCGAGTTCGCCGAAGCACGGCATCACGCGGCTCACTTCGTCGAAGCCGTAAAGCAGCACGCGCCAGCCGTTGCGTTTGAGAAACGCGAGCAGCTTGCCGAGTGCGCCGGCGAGTTTTTGCGGATTCTGCCCGTCGAAGATGAGCCAGCGCTCTTCGCCGGTGGCGGATGCGGGCGGGAGCTTGAGCAAGTCGAGCAAGCCGGGAGCACCGCTCACATACGCGGGCAGGAACTCCAGCGACGGATGTGTCATCGCGGCGAAGGCCCGGGTGTTTTCGCCGTGCCAGTCGCAATCGAGACGAGCCATGCGTAGGAGCGCGGGATCGGCGGCATTGGTCACGCGTTTACTGAGATCGAGCGCGGGAAGCCGTGCGAGAAAAGCGGGGGCATCTTCGAGTCCATCCGCCCAATGGCAGAAGTGGGCGGTGCGGATGCGGCGGGGCGCGGACATGCGAGCGAGCAAACCCTGCGGACTCTTCATGGCAATCTCGCGAGAGATTCTCCGCGGCTGTTGGGAAATGATTTCCCTCCCATGTGCCGCGCCGCTCAACTCGCGGCATAGCAAACCCCATGAACTATATCCTCGTCGGTGGCGGTCTGGTCGGGATGGGCACGGCGCTCGCGCTGAAGCGGCTCCAGCCCGATGCGCGCATCCAGATTTTGGAGAAGGAGCCGCGCGTCGGCCAGCACCAGAGCACGCACAACAGCGGCGTGCTTCACGCGGGGCTCTACTACAAGCCGGGCTCGCTCAAGGCGCGGCTCGCGGTGGATGGCATCCGGCGGATGGTGGCGTTTTGCGAGGAGCATGGCGTGAAGCACGAAATCTGCGGGAAGCTCGTCGTCGCCACGACGCCGGAGGAAGTCGCGCGGCTGCACACGCTCATCGAGCGCGGCACGCAAAACGGGTTGCGCGGACTGCGCTGGCTGGAGCGCGAAGCGTTTCGCGAGATCGAGCCGCACGCGGCCGGGCTCGCCGCCGTGCAGGTGCCGGAGGAAGGCATTGTCGATTATCACGGCGTGTGCGCGGCGATGGAGAAAACGTTGCGCGCGCAAGGCGTGCTGATCGCTACCGGCGCGCGCGTGAAAAAATCCGTGCGCGGCGGAACGAGCGGTGCTGGTCAGTCCTGGCGCGTGGAGACGACGGCGGGCGATTTCACCGGAGATTTTTTAATTAACTGCGCCGGCCTGCACTGCGACCGCGTGGCGGAGAGCGCGGGAGAAAAACGCGAGGCGCGCATCGTGCCGTTTCGCGGGGAATACTATAAGTTGAAGCCGTCGGCGCAGTCGCTCGTGCGTCATCTGATCTATCCGGTGCCCGATCCGGCGTTCCCGTTTCTGGGGGTGCATTTCACGCGGATGATCGAAGGCGGAGTCGAGGCCGGGCCGAACGCCGTGCTGGCCTATGCGCGCGAGGGCTACACGAAATGGCAGATCCGGCCGGGCGATCTTTTCGACGCGCTCAGCTACGGCGGGCTCTGGGCTTTCATGAAGAAGCACCGCGCGATGGCCTGGGAGGAAGTGCGCCGCTCGTTCAGCAAGAAACTGTTTTGCCAGTCGCTCCAGACGCTCGTGCCGGAGCTGACCGAGGCCGATCTGGAGCCGGGTGGGGCGGGTGTGCGCGCGCAGGCGATGCTGCCGGACGGCACGTTGATTCAGGATTTTCATTTGGTGGAGCGGGCGGGCGCGTTGCACGTGCTCAATGCGCCGAGCCCGGCCGCTACGGCGTCGCTCGCCATCGGCGAATACGTGGCGGCTCGGGTGGTTGGCGGGGCTGCGAGCGTCTAGTGGTTTTCCCCTAAAGACTCCCGGTCCATGAGCCGATGCTCACCGTAACCGCAGTGTTGCCGCGCGGCTGTCCGCTCGGCGCGCCTGTGGCCAGTATCATGACCATCGCACCCGCCCCAATCACCACTGCTCTCCCCTTGCCTGCGTCGTTAGTCGACGAGGCGAAACGCGTCTTTGCTCTTTATACCGAAAACCCGGGCGACGCCGTCGTGTGGCAGCAAGTGCAGGCTTTCCGGCGCACGGCTGCGGCGGCCATCTCGAATCTGCCGGTCGCGGTGAAGACGGGTGATCAAGTCGAGGCGGCCGATCAGTTGCTCAATCTCTTTTATCAGGCGGGCGTGGCGGAGCAGGTTCCGGAGGCTGAAGACCTCGAACTCGCCCGCAACTATGCCGGCAAAAACTGGCCCGGCCTCCTGGCGGCGATGTTGCTCGTGCCGTCATGGGAATGGCCGCAGGCACCGCGCTACGACGATGTGCCGTCATGGATGTGGCCCGCGTTTACCGTTTATGTTTTTCATACGCCGCAGGCGTTCAGCGCCGTGGGGCAGGCGGAGAAATATGCGGCGCATCATTTGAAGCGGCTCGAAGAACTGGCGCGCTGGGGCGCGGCCAATCGCGGATCGGCGGCGGTCAAGGCGTCGCTCGACGTTTACACGCGCCGCAACAACTGCATCCCGCTCTATTTCTCGACGGGGTCGTTGAAACGCCACTACGAGCTGCGCGCGAAGATCTTCGCACTCGCGTTCAACGTGCCGCGACAGGACGACCTTTATCCGGTGCCGCGCGAGGGACGGAAACTGCGCGTGGGCATTCTCAGCCGGCATTTCGGCCAGCAGACGGAGACGTACTGCACGCTGCCGATGTTCGAGCAGATGGACCCTGAGCGCTTCGAAATCGTTTTATTCGCGAATCATCTCACGGAGAGCGTGGTGGAGAATCACTGCCGCCAGCGCGCGGCGGAGTTCCATGTGCTGCCTGCGGAGCTGGAGGGACAGCTGACGGTCATCCGGGGCGCAGCGCTCGATGTGCTCGTGCTCGGCACGAACGTCACCGCAGTGCCGAACGAAGTCATGCGCCTGGCCTTGTTCCGTCTGGCTCCGCTCCAAGTGGTGAACAACTCCTCGTGTACCACCAGCGGGATGCCAGAGAGCGATCTGTATATCTCGGGCGCGCTCACGGAGGCGGCCGGAGCGGAAGCTAATTTCACGGAAAGGCTCGGGCTCATCCCGGGACCGACGCACGCCTTTCAGTACGAGGCCGATCGTGTGGAACCGACGACGGCGTTCACGCGCGAGTCGCTCGGCCTGCCGGCAGACGCAGTCGTGTTCGTGTCGGCGGCAAACTATTTCAAGATCACGCCGGAGATGCAGCATGCCTGGGCAAAGCTGCTCGCGGCGACTCCCGGCTCCCGGTTGCTGGTGCATCCGTTTAATCCGAACTGGTCCTCAAGCTATCCCATCAAACGCTTCTGCGCCGAGTTCGACCGCGTGCTGGCCGGGCACGGTGTTTCGACGGATCGCTTGTTGATTTCTACCGAGAAGTTCGCGTCGCGAAACGACGTGAAAGAGCTCCTGCGCGTGGGCGACATTTACCTGGATTCGTTTCCCTTCGGCGGCGTGAACTCGCTAGTCGATCCGCTCGAGCTGGGCATTCCGACGATTGCCTGGGAGGGCACGACTTTCCGCGCGCGCATGGGCGGCTCTTTGCTCCGCACTATCGGCCTCGATGAATTGGTCGCAGACGATGAGTCATCGTATTTGCGTCTCGGTGCAGAACTGGCGGTCCAGCGGGAGCGTCGCTCGGCGCTCTCAGAGCGCATCCGTGCAGCGATGGAGCGCTCGCCCCTGTTTCTTGATACGCTCGCTTATGGAGATGCGATTGGCGGATTGCTGGAGACTGCCTTCGACGAATTGCTTGCCGTGGGGCGTCCCGCTTTTCGAAAAGAGAAAGCACCGCTGAAGGCGGTTGTGAGCGATGTGAAGGCGGAGTTAGCGGAAGGTGAAAACCTGTTGTCGCTCGGCATGTGCGGGCAGGCGATGGCGCACGCGCAACGCGTGCTTGCGGTCGATTCGGCTCAGCCCGAAGCGCGGCATTTGCTGGGGCGCGCGCTGCTGGGCCTCGGCCGGCCTGCGCGGGCGGTTTCTTATTTGTTGGAAGCGATTCAGCGGACCGAAAACAACACCGCTCTCTGGTGCGATCTGGCGCACGCGCTGCGTCAGAATGGGCAGATCAAGGAAGCACTGGAGGCTGTGCAGGCGTGTCTGGGCATGGATGGCCGGCACCTCGAAGCGATTCTCCTCTTGGGCGATCTCGCCGAGTCGGTGGGACAGCTAGGTGAAATCGGCGAAGCGGTGCAGATCGCGCGCGAAGTCGCGCCCAACGATCCGCGCGTGCAGGCGCTGGTCGCGAAGACTCTGGTGGCCTGAGTTGCTGGCGGGTTCTCTATCAAGCGCGGTGATTACGCGGCGCTTGCTGGGCGTTCGTCAGGATTCTCCGTTGTCGGAGAGGCCGCGCGCTTAGCCGGCGATGACCGGGGCGGGCAGAGTGGCTGCGGCGGCGAGCAGGCGTTCCCAGAAAGCGCGCGCGCAGTTTTCTTCACGGAAGCGAGGTGCGCCGGCTTCGGCTTGAGCGCGGAGTGCGGGGAGAGTTTTCAACGCTTGAGAAACGGCGGCCGCCATCGACTGGGGCGTCCACTTGTCCGCGGAGACAACGCCGAGTTGATACTCTTTGCCCTGGCGGGCGGGTACGGTGCCTTCGCAGGCGACGACGACTTTGCCCAGGGAAGCGGCTTCGGTGAAGACGCCCGATGAGCCGGCGCCGTAGAAAGTCGGTGTGTAGGGCAGCAGCACGATGTCGGCGCGCGCCATGAGCGCGAGGTAGTCGGCGGAGGAGAGCGAGCCCTCGACCAGTTCGACGATGCCGCGATTCATGCGATCGAGGCGTTGCAAGGTGGGCGTTAATCCGGTGCTGGCGGCGGCGGCGCGGTTTTGAACCTGAACGACGAACAGCGGGCGCGGGTTGAGCGAGACGCAGCGTTCGACGATGTCGGGCAGAAAATGAAAACCACGCAGCGGGCTCGTGTGGCCTTGGTAAACGATGACGGGGCGCCCGGCGGGTTCTTTCGCTGCGGGGGCGGCGAGCAGCGCGGAGACGTCCATCGGGTTGGGCAGCTCGGTGACGGGAGCGCCGGTCATCTGGCGGTACGCGTTGGCGAGTTCGGTGGTGTCGGCGCAGATGAGCGTGCGCGGGTGCGACGCGATGAGCTGACGAACGGCGAAGCGGTAGTAGAGGGTGATCATGTCCTTGTTCTGCCGCTGCTGGATGTAATCCATCGCGTGGTTCAGATACCGGAACATGAGGGCGACGGCCGGGCGGTTGGCGGCGGGGAGTTGCGCGAGCCAGCGGGAGACGGCGTGGACCTGATTTTGGAGAATGTTGGGGAAGTAAACGAAGTCGTCGGATGAGAAGCGCGCGGGGGCGATCGCGGCGAGCTCGGCGAAGAAGGCGTCGTTAATCGCGTGGAAGTTTTCCATCGGCCACGTGGTGGCGTCGGTCGCGGCTTCCTGGAAAATATCGAGGGTGAACGCGGGCGTGATCGGCACGCCGGCGCAATCGGTGACCTGGGATTTTTTTTTCCCGTAGAGCGAGGCGGAGATGCCGCGACGTTGCAGCTCGGTGAGGAGCTGCGCGTCATGATTATGGTAATGCCCGCCGAGCCCGGAGAGCTGCGGATCCATGAGGTGGACGTGACGCATGAGAGGCGGCGGTGAGCCGGATTAACGCTGAGAGAAGATCACTTGCGAGCCGGGCGCGTTGACGCGCACGCGGACGACCGGCTGGTTGCCGCAGGCCTGGCGGATGGCTTCGTGGAAGCGAGGCTCGGCGATGAAAAGGAGGAAACCTCCCTGGCCCGCGCCGAGAACTTTCCCGCCGGTGGCACCTGCGCGGAGACCGGCCTCGTACCATTCGTCGATTTGCGGGAGCGAGACGGAGCCCGCCTGCTTTTTGAGTTCCCAGCCTTCGTGAAGGAGCTCGCCGAAGCGGGCGATGGGCTTGTCAGAGGAGAGGTATTCGACGCCGAGCTCGGCGAGTTCGGACATGCGGCAGAGGCATTTTTCTTTGAGCGCCTGGTTGCCGTTTTTTTTGCCCAGCACCGAAAAGCTGTCGCGCTGAATCTGGGTGTACACGAGCAGCATGTGATCCTCGAGTTGCTGCACGCGCTCGAGCGGAAGGGGAATCTGGGTGACGTCGTAGGAGCCGGCGCGGTTGAAGCGCACGAGGCTGAAACCGCCCGAAGCGGCGATGACCTGATCCTGCCAGCCACCGGCTTCGCCGAGGATGTTGCGCTCGATGTCGATGGCTTCATTCGCGAGATCGCGAGCGGTGCGGAAGCGACCGTGGAAGGCGTGGAGCGCCTGGAGCATGGCGACGACGAAGCTCGAAGATGATCCGAGGCCGGTGCGCGCGGGCATGTCGGCCATGATGTGCATCTCAACGCCGCCCTCGATGCCGAGCTTTTTGTAGGCGGCGCGGATGGCGGGATGCTCTATCTCGTCGGGCGTATTCACCGATTCGTTGCGGCGGTAGGCGAGACGGATCTTGTGATCGAAATATTCCTGCAAGAAGGGCTGGACGGTGACGTAGGCGAAGCGGTTGACGGCTGTGGCGAGGACGGCGCCGCCGTGCTGGCGAAAATGGTCGGGGAAGTCGCTGCCACCTCCAAGAAAGCTCACGCGGACAGGGGCTCGTGCGATGATCATGGCGTCAGTGGCGGTGGAGGGCTGAAGGGACGGGGTTTTGTGGTCGGCGGCTGAAAGGAGGTGGAGTGGTGATGCTGGGGTCTCCTCCCCACGTGGAAGCAAAGCAGGCTGCATATGGTCCGGGAGATCGGCACATGCCTAGATAGCCTTGAGAGAAAACTTTAGTTGCGGTCTGTTCGTGCCGTTAGGCTGGGCTCACAGGGTAAACACCCCACGACACACGCTTATGAAAATCCTCATCACTGGCGGGGCCGGTTATATCGGTTCCGTGCTCGTTCCCCATCTCTTGAACGCCGGCCATGAAGTCACGGTCGTCGATAATTTTCTGTTCGGGCAGGCGACGCTGACCGACTGCTGCAAACACGATCTCTTCCATGTCGTCCGCGGCGATTGCCGGGATGAGGTCTTGATGAAGAAGCTGATCGCGAAGGCCGATGCGATCATTCCGCTCGCGGCGATTGTGGGCGCTCCGATGTGCAAACTCGATCCGCTCGCAGCCCGCACGATCAACCAGGAGGCGGTCGAGCTCATCTGCCGTCTGGCATCGCCCGCGCAATGGGTGCTGATGCCGGTCACCAACAGCGGCTATGGCATCGGCGAGAAGGATAAGGCGTGCGACGAGAACAGCCCGCTGAAGCCGCTCTCTGTCTACGGCGTGACCAAGGTCGAGGCCGAGAAAGCGGTGCTCGCGCGCGAGAACGGCCTCACTTTCCGCCTCGCCACGGTGTTCGGCATGTCGCCGCGTATGCGCGTGGATCTGCTCGTGAATGATTTTGTGTATCGCGCCGTGAACGATCGCGCGGTCGTGATTTTTGAAGGTCACTTCAAACGAAACTATATCCACATCCAGGACGTGGCCCGCGTGTTCGCGTTCGGCCTCGATAACTTCGCGAAGATGAAAGGCCGCGCGTACAACGTCGGTCTCGACGATGCCAATCTCTCCAAGCTCGAGCTGGCGGCGGCTATCAAGAAGCACCTGCCGGAGTTCACTTTCCTTGAAGCGCCCATCGGCGAAGATCCCGACAAGCGCGACTACATCGTCTCCAATCAGCGCCTGCTCTCCACTGGCTTTGCGCCCGAGTGGTCGTTGGATCGCGGCATCCGCGAGCTGATGAAGGGCTACTCGATTTTGAAGAACAGCAAGTACAGCAACGTCTGATCGCTGTCCGCTGCTGCCTCACCTGCACGCATGATCCGCGTCGTCATTCTCGCCGGAGGATTCGGCACCCGCATCAAACACCTGTTGCGGGATATTCCGAAGCCGATGGCTCCGGTCGCCGGCCGGCCGTTTATCGAATGGGTCGTGCGATTCTTTGCGCGTCATGGTTGCAGCGATTTCGTGCTATCGACCGGACATCTCTCGGAAGTGATCGAGGCACATTTCGCGCGACAGCCCGTTCCTGGCGTTCGCGTGGAGTGCTGTCGTGAAACGACTCCGCTCGGCACCGCGGGCGGTTTTCTCAACTGCGTGCGCAAAGATGCCGACGCGCAGACTCGCTGGCTGGTCACGAACGGCGACTCGCTGGTCGTGGCCGATCCGACGCCGTTGATCACTGCGCTATCTGGCAGCGACACGAAGGCCGCGCTCATGGGGCTCGAACTCGCCGACGCATCGCGTTTCGGTTCACTCGATCTTGCGGCTGACGGTCGTCGTCTCGCGGGATTTCGCGAGAAGCGTCCCGGTCAAGGCGTGATCAACGCCGGCGTTTACGCCTTCAACCACGCGACGGTTTTAGCGATGCCAGAAAAGCGGCCGCTGAGTTTCGAGTACAATGTGTTTCCCGGACTGGCCCAGGAAGGGTGTGTCGCGGTGCATAGCGTTTCGGCTCCCTTTATCGACATCGGCACGCCCGAAACGCTCGTGGATGCCGAGCGATTCATCCTTTCCCAGTCTCATCATTTCGCCCCCTCCTCCTCATGATCTGCCGCGTTTGCGATTCCACCCAACTTGTCTCGGCCGTCGATCTCGGCATCCAGCCGTGGGCCAATCATTTTCTGACGCCCGACCAAGTCGGCAAAGAACCGACCTACCCGTTGCACGTCGTCTATTGCGAACACTGCGCGACGGTGCAGCTCGATTACACGGTGCCCAAGGAAACGATGTTCGCCGATCACACCTATCTGTCGGGCATGACCAAGACGTTGAGCGACCATTTCGAAGGAGTAGCCCGCAACGTCGATCAACGTTTCTTCTCGGGGCACGCGCAAAAATCGATGCTCGATATCGGCTCCAACGACGGCACGCAGCTGAAGCATTACAAGGCGCTCGGTTACGACATCCTCGGCGTCGAGGCGGCCAAGTTGCCTGCTGAAATCGCCAACACGGCGGGCCTCACCACGCTGCGCGCTTTCTTCAACGAAGAGACGGCGAAGGGCATCGGGAAAAAATTCCAGGTGATCAACGCGTCGGGCGTGTTTTTCCACCTGGAGGAGCTTCACTCGGTGACGCGCGGCATCCGCGAGTGTCTCGCGAGCGACGGCGTTTTCGTGATCCAGTTCCTCTACATGAAGCGCATCGTGGAAAACGACGCCTTCGACCAGATTTATCACGAGCATCTGCTCTACTATAACGTCCGCACGCTGCAAAAATTGCTGCAACGCCACGGACTCGCGCTCTTCGACGCGGAGTTTTCGCCGATCCACGGCGGCTCGATCATCGCGTACGCGACGCATGCCGCGAAAGCGAAGCCGAGCGCGCGTCTCCAAGAGTTGGAGTCGGCCGAAGACCGCGACGGTGCGAACACGCTGGGCTGGTACCACGCCTTCGGTAAACGCATCGCGCAGCGCAAAGAGGAGAACCTCGCGTTCCTGCGTGCGTGCAAAGCGGCGGGCAAACGCGTGTTCGGGCTGGGCGCTCCGGTGAAAGGAAACACCTTGCTCAACTACTACGGCATCAAAACGGACCTCATCGAATGCCTCACGGAGAAGAACACGCATCGGCGCGGGTTAATCGCTCCGGGCAGTCACATCCCGCTCCGAATCGAGGAGGAGCTGACGGAGCAGCCGGACGTTTACTACGTGCTCGCATGGAATTTTAAGAAGGAAATTCTCGCCCGGAATCAGGCGCTGATCGCACGCGGCGTGGAGTTTTATTTCCCCGTGAATCCGAAGGAGACGCTGTGATGCGTATTTTTATCACGGGAGGAAACGGGTTTCTCGGCCGGCACCTCAGTGAGGCGCTGCGGGCGGCCGGTCATGCGGTGACGGCGCCATCTTCCAGCGAGTGCGACCTGACGCGCGAAGGCTGTTTCGCGCCTTGGCGCGGAGTGGCGTTTGACCGCATCTGGCATCTCGCCGCGTGGACGCAGGCGGGGGATTTTTGCCTCAAGCATCCCGGCGAGCAGTGGATCAAGAACCAGCAAATGAATACGCAGGTGCTGGCGTGGTGGTCGATGGAGCAGCCGCAGGCCAAGTTGATCAGCATCGGCACCAGCTGCGCCTATGCGCCTGAGCTGCCTCTGCGAGAAGAGCACTATCTCGACGGACAGCCGATCCAGAGTCTGTTCACCTACGCGATGACGAAGCGCATGATGCGGGTGGGGCTGAGTTCGCTGGAGAAGCAATTCGGGGTGCGGCATCTCACACTGGTGCCTTCGACGCTTTATGGTCCGGGCTATCACACGGACGGACGGCAGCTGCATTTTATCTTCGATCTGATCCGGAAGATTCTTCGCGGAAAAACCTATGGCGAACCTGTCGTGCTATGGGGCGATGGTTACCAGCGGCGTGAACTGATCCATGTGGATGACTTCGTCCGCACAGCCGTCTGGCTGGCTGATCGTGTAGATAACGACCTGGTCAACATCGGCTGCGGCTACGAGCACACCATCCGCGAGTTCGCGGGGCTGATCTGCGCGCATGTGGGTTTTGCTCCGGAGAACGTCGCCTACGACACCAGCAAGTACGTGGGCGCGAAATCGAAGTGCCTGGAGATCACGAAACTGAAAACGCTTTGTCCGGATTTCTCGCCCACACCTCTGGAGCGAGGATTGCCTGCGGTCATTGATTGGATGCGTGAGCATCATCTCGGCAAAGCGTGAGCATAAAAAAGCCGCCTTCGAGAAGGCGGCTTTTTTACGGCGTTAGCGCCGGCTCACTTCAGCGGGTTGCCCCACTCGTCGGTCTTCGCGCCGGTGTTCTCGAAGCAGTTGATCATCTCGATCGAGGCCACGTGGCTGATGACCGAGGGCTTGGTCACGCCCTCAAAGCGACAGTTGATGAGCTTGATGCTGCCGATCGGTGTGCGGGCGTAGCCGCGCAGGAAGAGCGCGTGCGGGGCTTTGCCTGCGGTGAGATTTTCGACGACGACGTTGCGGAGAATCGGGTCAAATTTGCCGGTGTCGCCTTCCTCGTAGAAAAAGTCGGCAAGGATCACGGCCTGCTTCACTTGGCCGACCTTCACGTTGCGCACGTACACGTTTTCGATGGTGCCGCCGCGGTGGGAGTTGGTCTTGAAGCGGAGCGCGCGGTCGAGCTCGGGGCTGCTCATTTCGCAGTTTTCGACGAAGACGTTGCGGGCGCCGCCGGAGATCTCGCTGCCGATGACGACGCCGCCGTGGCCTTCGACCATCTTGCAGTTACGAATGATGATGTTTTCCGAGGGAATGTTGAGGCGGCGTCCGTCGGTGTTGCGACCGGACTTGATGGCGATGCAGTCGTCGCCCGTGTCGAAAATCGTGTCCTCGATGAGCACGTCTTTGGACGACTCAGGATTGCAGCCGTCGTTGTTGGGGCCGTGGGTTTTGATCTTCACGCCGCGCACGGTGACGTTGGTGCAGAGCACGGGATGGATTTCCCACATGGGCGAGTTGAGGATGGTGACGCCTTCGATGAGCACGTTTTTCGAGCGGTACGGCTGGATGAACATCGGGCGCAGGTAGGAGCCCTCGGCGAAGAGGCGTTTCTCAACCGGCACGCCGGCGTCGCACATCTCTTCGAGTTTTTTGCGGGCTTCCGCCTGGTGAGGCATACCCTTTTTCCAGCCACCTTCGGCGTTACCCTTCCAAGGCCACCAATTCTGAGTCGTAGCGCGGCCGTCGAGTATGCCTTTGCCGGTGACGGCGATGTTCTCCTGCTCGAAAGCGTAGATGAGCGGCGAATACCCCATGCACTCCATGCCTTCCCAGCGCGTGAAAACGGCGGGGAGGTAGTCCTTCGGGTCGGTCGAGAAGGCGAGCGTGGCACCCTCGGAGACGTGCAGGTTGACGTTGCTCTTAAGGTGAATCGCGCCGGTGGCGAACACGCCCGCCGGGATCACCACGCGTCCACCGCCGGCGGCGTGCGCGGCCTCGATGGCTTTGCGAATGGCGGCGGTCGCGAGCGTTTTGCCGTCGGCCACGGCACCAAACTCAGCCGCTGTGATAACAAAATCGCGGGCGGGAAACGCCGGCGCTTGGATGCGCGCGAGGATCACATCGGCCTCGGCCCAGTAAGCGGCGGTGAGGCTGGAGTCGGCTGCGCTAGCGGCGGGAGAGACTGCGGGCGCAGAGTTTTGCGCGCTGGTGACCGCAACGGCGGAAAACGCCACGAGTGTCGCGCAGCAAAGAGAGATCAATCGGTTGCGGGCAGGGGAGGGTGTTCGCATGTGGAAGCAGGTTTTAGGATTACGGCCGAGTAGGGACGTGTGAGTGCGAGGATTGCGGAATCCTCGCGACACGCACTGGAGACAACTGAGTCCAAGTCCGTACAGTACACGCCGCCGGTTCTTCAACGCGTATTTCCACGCACCGTCCGCGTTGCCGCGCGTACTCCGCAGCGCGATGCCAATGACGCGTTTGCATCGCGAAACCCCCACGCGGCAATTGCTGCCACCTAGGGGTTGTCACCCGGTCGGCAAATGTTGCCCGCATTTTTTAGTGAAACGTAAGATCCTTGTACAGTAACGACTAATGAAGCTGGCATCGGCATTGCTAGGGAAGAGTCCCTACATGAACATCGGCGTCTACCAAAGTGCAGCTTCCCTCACCGCCCTCGAGCGCTGGCAGGATGTTACCGCGCAAAACGTCACCGCCAGCCAGGTCACCGGCTACCGCAAACGCACGGTCGAGTTCTCGGGTGTCGAAATGGGTGCGATCCAGGCCAATCCCGGCAAAAACAAAATCGGCAGCAGCGACTCACCGCAGCCCCTTTTCCCCAAAGCCACCCACGGCATCAGCTTTCAGCACGGCGAAAATTTCCCTACGCAGCGGCCTCTCGACTTCGCCATCGAGGGCGAAGGCTTTTTCGAGCTAAAGCGCCCCGACGGCAGTCTCACCTACACCCGCGAAGGCACGTTTCATATCAGCCCCGAGCGCAAACTAGTCTCTCGCGATGGCTTCGAACTTCTCAATGCCGACGGCAATGCCGTTCAACTGATTCCCGGTGCCGGTGATCTCACCATCGTCGAGGACGGACTCCTCGTACAGGGCTCGACCCAGATAGGCCGGCTAGGGCTGAAAAATTTCGAAAAACCTGAAGACTTCACTCCCGTCGCCGCGGGCGCCTTCGAGCTCGTGGAAGGTGCCAAAGTGAAAGAGGTCGATAACTTCCTCATCATCCAGGGTCACCTCGAAGGCAGCAACGTCACCCCGATGCAGGAAATGATCGCCCTTGTGCAGATCGCTCGTGCTTACGAGGCCAACCAAAAAAGCATGACCACCCAGGACCAGATCCTTGGCCGCGCCATCGAATCTCTCGGCTGACCCTGCGCCACCGCCGCTACGCGTACCTGACCCGCTCCACTTTCAGCAACTCCACCGCCCGCCGCCATGAATCTTTCTCTCTACTCCGCCGCCACCGGCATGGAAGCCCAGCAGCAAAACTTGAATACGATCGCGAACAACCTCGCGAACGTGAACACCGCCGGCTTCAAGCGCAGCAAGATCGAGTTTCAAGATCTCCTCTACCAAAAGCCCCGCGCTGCTGGCGCCGAGTCGGGCGGCGGTAACATGGTCCCCACGGGCATTGAAATCGGTAACGGCTCCCGCGTCGCTGCCACCTCGAAGGTTTTCACCCAGGGCCAGCTCACACAAAGCGGCGAAAAATTCGACATCGCCATTCAAGGCGAAGGCTTCTTCGAGGTTCAGAAAGCCGACGGTACACTCGCCTATACCCGCGACGGCGGACTCAAACTTTCCCCCACCGGCCAGATCACGACCAGCGACGGCCTCCCCGTCCTCAGCGGTTTTCAGCCCGTTCCCGCCGGAACCACCGATGTCACCGTGACCGACAACGGCGACGTCACTTACAACGGTCCTTCCGGCGCGCAGACTTTCCGCCTCTCGCTCACCCGCTTCGCCAACCCCGCCGGCCTTCGCAGCCTCGGCGGCAACCTCTACGAAGAAACTCCCGCCAGCGGCACCCCAGAATCCGGCGCTCCCGGCGAACAAGGTTTCGGCACCACCCGCCAGGGCTACATCGAGACCTCCAACGTGAACATCGTGGAGGAAATGGTGAACCTCATCGTCGCCCAGCGCGCCTACGAAATTAACAGCAAGTCCATCCAGACCTCGGACGAGATGCTCCAGAACCTCGCCCAGCTCAAACGCTGATAAAACGCCGCCGCCATGAACTCCCGCCCTCTCGCCCCTTTCCTCGTCTCCCTGTTGCTCACCTTCTCGCTCTTCTCGGCCGCTGTCCCCGCCGCGCGTGCCCAGAACTCTGCTACAGCCGATCTTCCCGCCGCCACGCTCCGTACCGCCTTGCTCGCCGACGTCGCCGCCCAGCTCTCCGCTCACTTCCGCGCCGATGGTGATCTCCAGCTCGAATCCGTCCGCCCGCTCTCGCTGCCCGCTTCGACCACTCCGCTGCCTGTCGAGGCCATCGAATATCCCGCCGTGCTTGCCTCTTCCATGATCGTCCGCATCCGCGTCGGCACGGCCGACCCCGTCGAGCACACGCTCGTCCTTCGCGCCCAGCTTTCCCGCGAGGTCTGGGCCACCCGCGCTCCTTCAGTGCGTGATGCCTCTTTCGACCCCGTCCAGCTCGATACCCGCCGCGCCGATGTCCTGCGCGAGCGCGATGCCATCGCCGTCACCGAGTCCTGCGCCGACTACACCTTTAACCGCGCCGTGCCCGCCAATCGGATACTCACCTGGCGCGACATCTCCCGCCGTTCCCTCGTCCGCAAGGGCCAGGTCATCGAGGTCGCCGCCATCGACGGCACCCTCTCCATCACCATGAAGGCCCTCGCCATGGAAAACGGCGCCGCCGGCGAAACCGTGAAGGTTCGCAACATCGATTCGAAAAAAGAATTCAACGCCCTGGTGGTCGCCGACTCCCGCGCCCAGATCCGCTTCTAAGCCCCGCCGCGTTTACCATGAAATTTCCCCGCTCACTTTCCCTCCTCTGCGCGCTCACTCCGGCGCTCGCCTCGGCCGACTCCCTCTGGACCGCCCCTGCCACCAACGAGCGCTCCATGTTCGCTGACCGCAAGGCCAGCCGCGTGGGAGACATCGTCACCATCATCGTCGCCGAGACCAACGCCACCCAGTCTTCGCAAAGCAAGCAGACCAACAAAGACGGCAGCCTCGACGCCAGCGTCTCCTCTTTCCTCTTCCCCGGCAGCCGCCTCGGCACGCATAACGGCGCGCTCCCGTCCACCAGCCTGTCTGCTGGCAGCTCCTTCTCCGGTGGCGGCCAGGTCGCCAACTCTCAGAGCCTCTCCGCTCGCGCCGCCGTCCTCGTCTCCGACGTCCTTCCCAACGGCAATCTCGTGATCGAGGGCGTGCGCGTCGTCACCTTCTCCGGCGAAACCCAGTACATCGTCCTCCATGGCATCATCCGCCCCGACGATATCACGAATGCGAATACCATCGCATCCACGAACATCGCCGGTTCCCGCATCGAGTTCATCAGCGAGGGCAGCCTCACCGACGCCCAGAAAAAGAGCTGGCTCCTCAAACTCGCCGACAAGCTCCGCCCCTTTTAACCGCTCGCGCTTCACCCGCCATGTCCCGCTTTTCTTCATTGGTCACTGGTCATTGGTCACTGGTCATTGCCCTGATCGCCATCGCCCTTGCCGCCGCGCCCGCCGCCCACGCCTCCCGCGTCAAAGACCTCACCCAGGTCGAGGGCAGCCGCGATAATCAACTCGTCGGCTACGGCCTCGTTGTCGGTCTCGCTGGCGACGGCGACAGTAACGCCGTCACCACTCTCCGCTCCGTCGCCAACGCCCTTCAGCGTTACGGCATCACCGTCGCCCCCGATCAGGTGAAAGCCAAGAACGTCGCCGCCGTCATGATCACGGCCGACATCGCCGCCTTCATGAAGAACGGCAGCCGCATCGACGTCACCGTCGCCTCCCTCGGCGATGCTAAATCTCTTCAAGGCGGTGTGCTGCTCCAGACCCCTCTCGTAGGTGCCGACGGTCGTGTGTACGCTGTCGCTCAGGGCCCCATCGCCGTGGGCGGTTTCATCGGCGGCTCCGGCGGTCCCGGCGGCGCCACCGTCCAGAAAAATCATCCCACCGTCGGCCAGATCAGCAACGGCGCCATCGTCGAGCGCGAGATCCCCGCCACCTTCGTGCGCGACGGCATCCTCTCCCTCCAGCTGCGTAACCCCGACTTTACCTCGGCCTCCCGCATGGCGAAAGCCATCAATGCTCTCTTCCCGGCTGCCGCCTCCGCTTCCGACGCCGCCAGCATCTCCGTGAAGTTGCCCGAAAGATACGCCGGCCACGAGGTCGCCTTCCTCGCCGACGTGGGCGCGATCGAAGTCACACCCGATTCCAACGCCCGCGTCGTCATTAACGAGCGCACCGGCACCATCGTCGCCACCTCGACGGTCCACATTTCCAAAGTCGCGATCAGTCACGGCTCCCTCGTCATCAACGTCACCTCCAATCTCGACGTCTCCCAGCCCAACGCTCTCAGCAAGGGCGGCCAGACCGCCGTCACCGAAAGCACGCAAACCACCGTCGTCGAAAAGAAGGGCCGGCTGGTCGTCGTCGAGGACTTGCCGACGGTCGATCGCCTCGCCGCCGGCCTCAACGCCCTCGGTGTCTCCACCCGCGAGATGATGTCCATCTTCCAAACGCTCAAACGCGCCGGCGCCCTCCAGGCCGAGCTCGTCATCAACTGATCCATGAGCGTCGCCGCCATCAGCAATCACACGGCCGCCAGCGCCGCCGCCGCCATCGAGTATGCCGCTCCGGGCGAACTCGCCGCGCTCGGCGCGAATAACAAATCCCGCGCCACCACTCCGGCCGACGTCAAAAAAGCCGCCGAGCAATTCGAAGCTATCATCATGCGCCAGCTCCTCGCCCCCAGCATCGAGCCGATCATGTCCGGCGGCATGGGCGGCGGCGAAGGTGCCGGCGGCAGCAGCGGCGCTGGCGTTTACGCGCAGATGCTCACCGAAGTCCTCGCCGACAGCCTCTCCAAAGCCGGCGGCCTCGGACTCGGCAAAATGCTCCAGAGAGAATTCACCGCCCGCAATGAAGGCTCTTCCTCGCAAGCGCAGGCCATCACCGCCGCCCCCCTTTCCTCCAAGTCCCTTTTCAAACCTTTAACCTCATCCACTGAATCACCGTGAGTACATCCTGGGAATTTATCACTGAATGCCTGCGCAACGAGCTGCAGGAATACGGAGCCCTCCTCGGTCTCTTCGAAGACCAGCAGGCCAACCTCCTCCGCCGCGACGCCGACGCCGTCCTCGCCCTCGCTAATTCGCTCGAGGAACAGGTCCGCCGCGCGCACGACGTCCGCGAACACCGCGAACAGGCCGTCCGCCGCTTCGCCTCTTCCATTGCCGAGCCCAAAGACTCCACGCTCCGCCAGCTCATCCACCACTTCCCCGCCGAGGTCCATCCGCTCATCATCGCCCTCATCGACGAGATCAACCACCTCATCCACCGCGTGCGCCGCGGCGCGCGCCAGAACCAGGTCATGCTCGCCCGCACCGTCGAGGCCCACGAAGAAGTCCTGCGCATGTTGCGCCCCGACAGCTTCACCAAGACGTATTCGCCCTCTGGAGCCGTGGCCCACGCCTCCTCGCCCGCCTGGCAGGCCGCCGGCTGATCGGTCCGGTTTCAATTTTCACTCCTCACCCTTCGTTCTTCTTTTATGTCCGGCCTTTTCGGAGCACTTTCCAATGGCATCAAAGCCCTCAATGCGCAGTCCCGCGCCATTGAGACCGCCGGGCGCAACCTCGCGAACGTCAACAACCCCAACTACGCCCGCCAGCGCATCGTCTATGGCGACCGCGGCACGGTGCAGACTCCTCTCGGCGCTCAATCGCTCGGCCTCGAAGCCAAGCAGATCGAGCAGATGCGCGACTTCCTCCTCGACCGCCAGGTCGTGCGCGAAAACTCCCTGAAGTCTTCCTACGAAACCCAGCAGGCCGCCTACCAAAAAGCCCAGGCCGGTCTCGGCCAGTCCATCGACCGCGCCGGCGAGACTGACACCACCGGCGCCGCCGGCTCCGGCAGCGGCATCTCCGAATCCCTCAGCGATTTTTTCAACTCCTTCCAGAGCTTCGCCGCCCGCCCCACCGATCCCGGCGAGAAACAGACGCTCATCCAGAAGGCTGGCGTCCTCACCGACCGTATCCAGATCACCGATAACCGCCTCGCCGAGGTCCAGTCTGACCTCACCTTCCAGGCTTCCGCTGACGTGGATGATGCCAACCGCATCCTTTCCTCCATCGCCGAGCTTAACGCCCAGATCGGCCGCTTCGAGATCAACGCCCCCGGCACCGCCGTCGATCTTCGCGACCAGCGCCAGGCCCAGCTCGAAGAACTCTCCAAAAAAATCTCCTTCGAAACCCAGCCCGATCCCGCCGGCTCCGGTCAGATCAACGTTCTCGCCCGCGATGGCAGCGGCAATCCCGTCGTCCTCGTTAATCTCGCCACCGTTGCCGGCCCGCTTTCCCTCAGCGGCGCCACCATTTCTGGCGGCACTCCTTCCACCGCACTCAATGTCACCGGCGGCTCGATCAAGGGTGCCATCATCGCCCGCGATACCGGCGTGCAGGATCTCCGCGATAATCTGGATGCCCTCGCCAGTCAGCTCGTCACGTCCGTCAACGCCGCCTACGCCCCTTCAGGCGGCACCTTTTTCAACGCTGCGGGTGTCACCGCCGGCACCATCTCGCTCGCAACCGGCCTCAATGCCACGACGCTCAAAGCCACGACGCCCACGGGCGCCGCAGGCGACAACAACATCGCCAAGGCCGTCGCCAATCTCGCCAACACGTCCTTCTCCACCTCTGGCGGCGACGCCATCGACGGCACTTTCAGCCAGTTCTACTCCACGACCGTCGCCAACTTCGGCCAGACGCTCTCCACCACCAATTCCCGCGTCACCGAGCAGACCAACATCGAGAACCTCGTCCGCACCCAGCGCGACGGCGTCAGCGGCGTCTCCCTCGACGAGGAAATGACCGACCTCATGAAATATCAGCGCTCCTTCCAGGCCTCCTCGCGCGTGATCCAGGTCATCGACGAACTCCTCGACACCATCGTCAACCGCCTCGGCGTCGGCTGAGTGCCCCTCCTTTTTCTTTAAGCCTTCAACCTTCATCCGGTCATGCGCATCGCCACCAACACCGCCTCCGAGGCTGTCCTCGCCCAGCTCACCAAGCTCAGCCAGCGCCAGTCCATGCTCCAGACCCAGGCCGCCACCGGCCAGCGCATCTTCCAGCCCGAGGACGACCCCGCCGCCGTCGGCCGTATCCTCGGCCTTGAGACGGAGCGCCGCCAGATCACGCAGTTCCAGAGCAACGCCACCCGCGCCCTCGAAGTCTCCCAGTCCTCCTACGCCGGCATCAACGAGATGAAAAAAATCTCCGACCGCGCCGGCGAGCTCGTCACCCTCGGTGCTGGCGCCTCCAGCCCCGACGCCTTCAAAGCCTACGCCAAGGAGGTCAACCAGCTCATCGAGCAGGCCGTGCAGCTCGGAAACACCAAGTTCCGCAACGACTACCTCTTCGCCGGTACCGCCGTCACCACCCAGCCCTACGACGACACCAACCGCGACGCCAACGGCAACCTCCTCGCCGTCACCTATGCCGGCAACACCTCCCAAGGCACCGTCCAGCTCTCCGAATACTCCAGCATCGCCCCCGGCACCACCAGCGCCACCAACACCGGCATGGGCGGCTTCATCAATAACCTCATCGCCCTGCGCGACGCCCTCAATACCGGCAGCAGCGCCACCGTCTCCGCCGCACAACCCGCTCTCGAAACCTCCGAAAACCTCCTCGTCAACGCCCTCAGCGAACACGGCGCCATCGAGCTTCGCATCGAGGTGAACAAAAAACAGCAGGAAACCCGCGCGCAAAATATCGAGACCCTCGTCTCTCAAGACGCCGACTCCGACCTGGCCACCACCGTTGTCCGCCTCAGCCAGACCGCCACCGCGTACGAAGCCGCGCTTTCCTCCGCCACGAAAATCCTCCAAATGTCGCTCCTCGACTACATCTGACGTTTTTTCGCGCCGAATACTCCAGTCACCCCGACGTACTCACCACGCCCCTCCCGCACTCCCTTTTCATGAAAGTCAGTCCAGACATCTACCCGAGCGACCTCGACGCCTCCACCACGCTCAACCTCAGCCTCCCCGAAGGCCTCGTCGGCTTCGAAGACTATAAAACCTTCGAACTGCTCAGCGACCCCGACCAGTTCCCCTTCGTCTGGATGCGCCTGAAAGGCCCCGACACTCTCGACTTCGTCGTCATCGAACCCGGCGGCATCATCCCCGATTACGAACTGGAGCTCTTCGATGAAGACGCCACCCAGCTCGGCCTCGCCACTCCGGCCGATGCGCTTGTGCTCAACATCGTCACCGTCCGCCACGGCGCCAACGCCACCGCCACGGTCAACCTCGCCGGCCCCGTCGTCGTCAACCGCCGCACCGGGCTCGCCCGCCAGTGCATCCTTGCCAACTACGCCCGCTACAGCGCTCATCACCCGCTCGTCGCGAACCAGACCGCCGAAACTCAAAACTAACCGCCATGCTCGTCCTCACACGCAGAGTTAACGAGTCGATCGTCATCGGCGGGAACATTGAAATCAAAATCACCCGCATCGACGGCGACCTCGTCAAAATCGGCATCGACGCCCCGCGCGAAGTGCAGATTTTCCGCAAAGAAGTCATGACCGAGATCGCCGCGACCAATCAGGCCGCCGCTCTCAAATCCGGCTCCGCACTCCCTGCCGGCCTCCCCAAATTCGCCCGCCAGCAAAGACCCGCCGCGCAGGCTCCTGCCGCCCCCGTACCCGCGCCGGTCGTACAGACCCCGCCTCCCTCCGTCTGATTTCTCCGCACGATGAGCGCCACACCGATCAACACCCAGACGCTTCAAGACGCGCGCAACATCAGCCGCATGAACACGCTGCTGGACCGCTCCATCGCGCGCCTCAGCTCCGGCTCCCGCATGGTCGCCGCCTCCGACGATCCCGCCGGCTCCGCGCTCGCTGAAAAACTCTCCGCGCAAAACCTCCGCGTCGGCGCCGCCTCCACCAACGTCCAGAACGCCGTCTCCTTCACCCAGTCCGTCGACGGCTTCCTCGACGGCATGGGCGACCTCCTCGGCCGCATGTCCGAGCTCGCGATTCTTGCGCGCGATCCGCTGAAAAACGCGGGCGACCTCGCGCTCTACCAGCAAGAGTTCGAGCAGCTACAGACTCAGATCCGCAACACCATCGGCGGTAACACGACCGACATCGGCGGCACCTACAATATCACCAAACCCTTCGGCACGTTTAACGGCCGCACCCTCTTCGGCGCCAATCCCGCCGGCACCGTCATCGCCACCGGCCAGGCCTCCACGCAGCGTCTCACCATTCCGGAGACAAATCTCCGCGACGGCGCCATGCTCTCGATGTTTCAGCAAGACGCCGCCGGTGTCTTCACGATGAGCGTCACCGACGCCGCCGCGATCGGTAACATCAATTCAGCCATCGGCGAAATCGCCGACGAACGCTCCACCCTCGGCGCAGTCGGCGGCCGCCTGGAACTGGTCGCCAGCGCGCTCGCCTCCGAAGGTGAAAGCCTCACCTCGACCATCTCCAAGATCAGCGACATCGATGTCGCCACCGAGTCCACCCGCATGGCGAAGTATGATCTGCTCACCAAGAGCGGCACCGCCATGCTCACGCAGGCTAACCAGTCCACGCGCTCCGTCCTCCGCCTTCTCCAAGGCTGAGAGCCCGGGGAGCGCCGACATTCTCGTCGGCTGCCTTGAGACTTCTTTTGCGCGGCCACGCCCGCATGAGAAAAACTTCCGCCGGGTTTTCAGCACCCCTGCGTCAAGTTATAGTCCTTCCGTGTCGATAACTCGGTTGCGAGAAAACCATTTTCTCCTTCGCTGATTACCATCGTGAAAACGGACCGGCTCAACTCTGAGATGGAAAATGCCTTCCTCAGTTTGCTCGACGACACCCAGCCCGCCGTCCGCCGCGCGCTCCTCGGCCACTTCCAGAAAAACGGCACCGCCGCCGCCCACTTCCTCAAAGAAGTCCTCGCCGGCAAAAACCGCGTCCTCGCCTGGCACGCCCGCTGGTACCTCGAAGAGCTCAAATTTTCCGATCCCTCGATTGAGTTCAAAGGCTTCATCCGCTCGCTCAATTACGAGCTCGAAACCGGCGCGCTCCTGCTCGCGCGCACCGTCAACCCCGACCTCGATATCGGCGATTGCTGCTCACAACTCGACGAGATCGCCGATCGCTGCCGCGAGCTTATCGTCGAGCCCATGTCGCTCCGCGAAAAATGCCGCGTCATTAACCGCGTGCTCTTTCACGACTACGGTTTCCACGGCAACCACGACAACTACACCGACCCGCTCAACAGCTTCCTCGATCAGGTCATCGCCCGCAAAAAGGGCCTACCGATCACTCTGAGCATCGTCTATCTCCTGATCGCTCACCGCCTCGGCCTCAGCCTCGAACCCGTCGGCCTGCCCGACCACTTCGTGATCGGCTGCTACACCGAGGAAACGCCGTTCTTCATCGACCCGTTTGAACAAGGCGCGTTTCGCAGCGCGCAGGATCTCTTCATGATTCTTCGCGCCAACCACATCGAGCCCAAGGTCGCCGATCTCGCGCCGATCCCCGTCCGGGAAGTCCTCTGCCGCTGCTGCCGCAACCTCGTCCACCACTACCGCACGGCGGGTGACGAAGAACACGCGAAGCAGTTCTCCGAGTTCGTGGACGAGTTCGACTCCACCTACGCCCGCCACACGAGCTGAAACTACCGCTTACGGGAGCGCCTCCGCCCACGTGCGCAGCACCCGGTCCAGTGACTCGATGTTCACTGGCTTGATCAAATGCTCGGTGAATCCCGCCGCGCGTCCGCGGGCGATGTCCTGCTCCATGCCGTATCCGGAAAGCGCGATACCGATGAGTCCGTGTTTCTCGCGGAGCTGTTTCATCAGCGAATAACCGTCGCCATCCGGCAGGCCGATGTCGGAGACCACGAGATCGAACCGGGCCTCAGCCGCGCGCTCCAAGGCTTCGGCGACCGTGCCTGCCTCGACAATCGTGTAGCCGCGCCGCAAAAGCAGCCGGGTGAGCGAAAGCCGGGTGGCCACGTGATCTTCCACCACGAGGATGCGCCGGTTCTTGCCTGAGGAAAAGGGCGGGGCGCTCGCGCGCATCTTGTCGGTCCGATGTGTGGGAGGATGCAGGCCGGAATCCTCATCCACGGATGCCCGGGGAAACTCGATCGTGAAGACGGAGCCCTGGTCCCTCCCTTTGCTCGCAGCGGAGATTTTCCCTGCGTGCAGCTCGATGAGCATCCGCGAAATGGCCAGCCCGAGTCCCAGTCCGCCGAAGCGATGCGAACTGCCGTTGTGTGCATGATTGCCCTGCGAAAACGCGTCGAAGACGCGGCTCAGTTCGTCGTTCGTCATCCCGATGCCGGAGTCGGTGATTCTGACCACGCACCACGATGTGTTTTGCTCGCCGTGTGTTTCCACCGTGATCGCGCCGCCCTCGGGCGTGAACTTAACGGCATTCTTGAGCACGTTCCAAAAGATCTGCTGCACACGCGCCGGATCGCCGAGGATAGGACAATCGACCGATGCGAGTCTCACATTCAGCGTCTGCTTTTTCTCCCGCAGTTCGGGTGAGACGGTTTCCAGCGCATCCGCCAGCACCGTGTGCAGATCGATGGTGCGCTTATCGAGTGACATCTTGCCGTGCGTGATACGCGTCAGATCGAGCAGATCGTCGATGAGCCGCGCCTCCAGGGTAGCGTTGCGCGCGATGGTCTCGAAGTCTTCGCGGACTTCCCCGGGCAGCTCGGGATCGTTGGCGGCTTCGCTCGCGATCAAGAGGATCGGATTGAGCGGCGTGCGCAGCTCGTGGGAGAGCGCGGCGAGAAAATCGTCTTTCGCACGCGCGGCTTCCAGCGCCTCGTCGCGTGCGCGCGCCACCTCCAGCTCGCTCTGTTTGCGGTCGGTGATGTCGCGCACATAAATCGAGAGCGCGTCGGGCGCGGGGTACACCCGCACCTCGATCCAAGTGGAGATCGGTTCGTAGAGGAGTTCGAAACTGACCGGCTTCTGGTTGGCCATCGCCTTCCGGTAGTTGTCCTCCACCGAGGTGCCGCGCAGATCGGGAAATTTTTCCCACAGATTTTCGCCCAACAGCAACGAGGCCGACGAGTAGAGCGGCGCGATCAACTTGAGGTACGCGGCATTCAGATACGTGAAGCGCCATTCTTTGTCCACGGCGACAAAGCCATCGGCGATACTGGCGAGCACCGATTGCACCTGGCGTTCGCTGGACTGCACTTCCTTCAGCAGATCGCGCACTTCATACTGCTTCCTGCGCGCACGCAGGGCGGTCTCGATCGCGCTGAGCAACGTGACGGGCCGGAAGGGACGTTCGAGCATCGTGACATTCCCCACCGGCCCCAGCGTGGTCATGCGTCGCAGCCGGGTCTGACTGGTTTCTCCGCCGCTGGTGATCAGTACGAGCGGGATGTCGGACCAGGAGGGCTGCTCCGAAATCGTTTTCAGCAGCGGAGCCACTGTATCTGCGGCGAGCGTCTCTTCCGCGATCAAGAGTGTGCCGCAGCCCTCGTCGATGCCGGCGCAAAGCTCCGCAATGCCGCGCACCACTTCCGAGTGGATGCCGGCATCGCTAAGAAAACGCTGCGTCAGCCGCGCGTCGTTTCCTGTCGGCGCGAGGATCAACACGCGTTGTTCGACCGGCTCTGCGGCGGCCGGGCTCACGGGCACACTGTGATCGCGTGCGGTCATGCCTCCTCTGGCTTTCTCTCCGGTTGAGCGGATTTGCTGATAATGGGGATGCCCGTGAGTATGCCGTGCATGTTGGTCAGCGGCTCGCCCACCTCCACACCGCCCGGACCGACCGAGAACTCGCGGATGGTGCGTTCGTGATTTCCGCTGCGCTTTTTCATCACGGAGATAGCCTGATGGATCGCGCCTTGCGCCTCGAAATAGCGCAGCAACACCACGGTGTCCGCCAGGTAGGTAAGATCGACGCTTGAGTGCATCTGGCCCACCACGCCCTGCTGCGCGAGCACCATGAGCGTGATCACACCCTGCTGGTTCAGGAAGGCCAGCAACTCGTGGAGCTGGAGCACCAGATGCCGCTCCTCGGGCATCGCGTTGAGGTAGCCGTTGATGCTGTCGATCACGACCACATGGGCCTTCTTTTCGAGCGTCGCCCGCCGGATGCGGTCGGCTAGTTCGCCCGGCGAAACTTCCGCCGGGTCGATCTGTTCGAGGCGCACATGGCCGCTCTCGACATGCTTTGTCAGATCCATCCCGAGCTGGGCGGCCCGGCTGAGCAAAGTCGTGCTGATTTCGTCAAAACTGAAGAACAAGACCGTCTGTCCCCGTTCCGCGGCTACAAACGAGACCATGGTGGCCAGCGTGGATTTCCCGCAACCGGGCGGCCCCATCAGCATCGTGCTGGTGCCGAAGTCGATCCCGCCGCCGAGCAGTTTATCGAGGGCGATGTTGCCCGTTTTCAACTGCCCCTGTTCGAAATCGGTGCGGTGCGTGTTGGCGACCAGGCGCGGGAACACGACCATGCCGCCGGTCTCCACGTTGTAGTCATGGTTGCCTTCCACGAACTTCACTCCGCGGATTTTCTGGATGTTGACCTGGCGTCGCGCCGCCCCGAATTCCGGCGAACGGCGGGTCAGGTTGACCACGCCGTGGACGATACTCTGGACGTCGTGATCGTTGGAGCCGCAGTCGTCCAAAAACAAAACCGTGCATTTTCGGCCCGCGAGAAACTGCTTCAAGCGCAGGATCTGGCGGCGATAGCGCAGCGGCGATTCGGCGAGCATGCGCATCTCTGAAAGCGAATCGAAGACCAGCCGCGAGGGATTCACCCGCTCGATCTCACCAAGAATGACTTCGGTGGTGCGGTTCAGCTCCACTTCGGACGGGTGGAAAAACGTGCTCTCCGTTTCGCCCTTCAGCTTGTCCTCCATCGCGGACAATTCGAAGAGCGTGAGGGCGCCATCGAGATTCCAGCCATGCGAGCGGGCGACGCCGTCGAGCTCATCCTTGGTTTCAGAGAGAGTGATGTACAAACTGGCTTCGCCGATCCGCGCGCCCTCGAGCAAAAACTGCAAAGCGAGCGTGGTCTTGCCCACTCCCGGCGAGCCCTGGACCAGATAGATGCGATCACGGGGAAATCCCCCGCCTAAAATAGTGTCCAAGCCATCCACGCCGGTGGAGCAGCGGGGTTGTGTGGGGTCATTAGTTGTAGCGGCCATACCGAACTCTTTGCAGAGGCTGTGCCCGGAAAGGCAGTGATTTGGCTGGGCCCGTTGATCCGCTGGTGTTTATGCCGGGAAAATGAAAAAAACGCCAGCTGCGGATAATTGCATATTGCCACTGCGCTTTTTGCACGGATTGCAAAATGCTTTCCTGCGGGACGGATTAGGTCAGCTGATGATCTCCGTTTTATCTGAAAGCATTCAGAGAATCGCTACGCGTCAGCCTCCGGCTCTCTGTGCGGCCCGTGCCTGGCTATGAGTAATTGCCGGCACAGCGAGCGTTTAACCGGAGGATGCGGGAAAAAGGTAGCTGCGCAGGGCATCGGGTGGATTTCATTAAAATTGACGAGGGAACATGCGCAGGGCTTGGGTGTTCCGATGAATAGGTCTTTTCTGCGGTCTTACTTATCCTCCAGCCCTTTGCTGGAAACCGCGCGAAGGCCGTTTCCCTCCCCGTCGCTCGCCGCCGGATTCACCCTAAGTCCCATGACCATGCTTCGTCCGCTAGCGGCATTCCTGGCCGCGTTTGTTTTCTTTATAAACTCCGCTTCGGCCGCACCAGCGATCACCACGCAGCCTGTGAGCCAGACCGTCTTGGCAGGGACGGGGGTTTCATTCAGCGTGGCCGCGACCGGCACGGGAACATTGACCTACCAGTGGCAAAAAGACGGCTTTGCCCTCACGGGTGCTACCACCACGACCTATTCGATCACCGCCACGACGCTCAGCCAGTCCGGTAACTACGCGGTTGTCGTGACCGACACCAGTGGCAGCACGACCAGCAGTGCCGCCATCCTCACTGTAAACCCAGATCCAACGATCACGACCCAGCCAGCCAGCCGCGTGGTCATTGGCGGTGCGACCGTCCATTTCAGCGTCGTCGCCAGCGGCACCGGGACACTCACCTATCAATGGAAGAAAAACGGCGCCGAAATCGCAGGTGCCACTGCCGTGAATTACTCGGTCTTCAACGCCTCCGCGAGCGATGCGGCTGATTATACCGTGGTCGTGACGAACACCGTCGGCAGCGACACAAGCGCCGTCGTCACCACCGCCACCAGCAACATCGCCACGCTCGTGGTGAATCCGTTGCCCGTGATCGCGACGCAGCCGGCCAGCGTCTTTGTCGATGCCGGTGGCAGCGCGACCTTCTCCGTCGGGGCTACGGGCACCGGTTCTCTGAGTTATCAGTGGCAGAAGGAGTCCGCCAATATCGCGGGCGCCACCGCCGCCAGCCTCACGATCGGTTCTGCACAGGCGGGCAACGCGGGCTCCTACCGCGTTATCGTCACCGACTCGATAGGCAGCACCACGAGCTCCACCGTATCGCTCATGGTGGGCTCCGCCTCCGCGTTGCCCGTTGCCGACGGCTTCGCGGTCGCCGCCACCGGCGGCGGATCCGCAACGCCGATCACGGTAACAACGGCCGCCGACTTCCGCACCCAGGCCGAGTCCACCGCCCCCGCCGTCATCAGAGTCAGCGGCACCCTCAACCTCGGGGCCACCAAGGTCGCCGTTAAATCCAACAAGACGATTCAGGGCGTCGACGCCAACGCCACCCTCATCGGCAACCTCGAAATGGCCAGCGGCGTGAACAGCGTCATCATCTGCGGCCTGAATATCACCAATCCGAATGCGGGCGGCGACGGCATCTCCGTCGTCGGAGCGACCAACGTGTACATCACGCATTGCACCTTCTTCGACTGTGCGGACGGCCTCATCGATATCACTGCGGGCGCGGACAACGTCACCGTGTCGTGGTGCGAATTCTACTACACCGCCGCCCAGACCACGCATCGTTACGCCATGACGGTGGGCGCGGCCACCGGTGAGACGAAAGCGCTCCGCGTGACGCTCCATCACAACCGCTGGTTCGACGGAGTGGATCAGAGCATGCCGGTCACGACTTGGGGTCGCGTTCACATGTATAACAACTCGCTCGAGCTCACCACCACAACCGCCAACACCGCCGCGACCAAGGTCCAGACCAGCGCCCAGCTCCTGAGCGAACGCAACCAGTACATCGGCCTCCGTGATCCTCTGGTGAAATCCGACACCGGCCTGATCCGGGCTATCAATAATCTCTACACCAACACCACCCTCTCGACAGGGGCCACCGCCGAAGCGGGGACCGACACGGTGTTCACGCCGACCTACTCGTACGAGATGCATTCCACGGACGCCATGACCGTCCTGCAGTCGGCTGCGGGCAATACCGCCGGCGCCGCCTCGACCTCGCCAACGACCGCCAGCGTCACAGCCGCGTCCACCGCGACGACGCTCACCGCCGGTAACGCCTTCACGCTCTCGGCCACGCCTACCGGATTCACCGCCAGCGAAGCCACCGCGTACCAGTGGCGCCTCAACAACGTGGCCATCCCAGGCGGCGACAAGAGCACGTTTGTCGTCAACAGCGCGGTGACGGGCCACTCAGGCATCTACACGGTATTGGTCCTCAAGCCTTCCGGTGGCGTCGTCAGCACGCCAGTCACCATCACGGTGAATGCCGCCGAAACGCCCACGGCACCCGCCGTGACGACTGACGACGGCGGCGGCTCTCCCTCCGCCTGGTTCCTCGGCGCGCTCGCTTTTGTGTGCGGCGCACGCGCGATCACGCGCCGCCGGACGAGCTGAGCGCTCCTGGCGGATCGTTTTTGATGGAGGCGCGGTGCCCTCACCGCGCTTCGCATCGAAAGCGGAATCATCATCCGGGGTGAATGCACCCCGCCTCCATTGCTCCTCGCTACTGGAGCGTCACGCCTTCGCTGATGTTATCTGCGCGCGTTTCCGCAGTGCGTTGATCCAGATCCACAACGCGACTCCGAAGACGATGCCTCCGATGTGCGCGATGGTCGCCACGCGGATGCCCGGCGTGTCGAACTCGATCGCGCCGTGTCCCCAAGTCGATTCGAGGATCAGCTCCAGGACGTGGATACCCAAGATCGCGGGCCAGAACCAGTCCTTCCACGATTTCTGCCAGCCGGTGAGCGCGAGGAAGACGAGGAATCCGACGTTCATGCCCGAGAGCCCGGCGTAGCGGATCATCTCCGGGTCGAAAAAATAAACCGCGCCGGTCACCGCCAATGCGCAGAGCGGGATGCTCACGCGCGCGGCGGTCGGGTGCGCGCGCTCCACGAACCAGCCGATGATCAGCCACAAGCCGGTGTCGGCGACGAAGTGCAGCCAGCCGAAGTGAACGAAGTTTCCGGTCCACAACCGCCAGGCCTCGCCGGCCTCGATGCCGGTGCGGTTGTAGAGCAGCGCCTCGCGCCACGCGGGCATCGCGATTGAAATTGTCGAGGCAACCGCGACCGCGAGAAAGCCCCACGGCAGCGAGCGCAGCGTGATATTTTCGCGGGCGATGCGTTCTCTCAGCGTCATGCGCGATCGATCACGAGTGCCGGTCGGTGCCGAAAAGCACGAGGAGGTTGTCGATGCCGCTCTTTTGAAACTCGGCCCAGTATTTTTCCTCCAGCTCGCCGACGCGTTTGGCGAGATGCTCGTGGCGGGCGTCGTCGCTCATGTTGAGCGGCAGAGGTGTCTTCAGGATTTCGCGTGAGTAGTCGCGCTCGGCCAGGCGCTCGGCGAGCCCGTCCCAGAAAGCGGCGTCTTCAAAAGCGTCGATGGCCTTGGTCGCGGGCGAATCGAGCTCTTCCAATTTTGCCGAAGGAGAGAGCGGGTCGCCGGATTCGGCGTCGCCCTCGACGTAGTCCGCGCAGCCCATCGGTGTGGCGGCGGCGAGGAGCTTTTGCTCGAGCTCGGCGTAGCGGCGCACGGCGGGGCTGTTCTCGTCGTGAGAACCGGCGACCCACATCGCGAGGTAACTCATCTCGAGCAGGCGGGCGTACTCTTTTTGCGTGAAGGCGATTTTCATAAGCTTAAGCGCGGGCGGAGAATTTGCGCAGGTACTTGAGCGCGACTTCGAACTCGTGCGGGTTCTCCGCGCGGATCGTGACGGGCTCGCGAGTCACCGGATGTTTCACGGTGAGCTCGCTGGCATGCAGGGCGAGGCGGTCGAGCAGGGGCTTTTCGTCGCCGCGGCCTTTGTAGCCGCGTTTTAAATTCGAGAGGAGCAGCAGCTCATCGGGATCGCCGTAGAAGCGGTCGTTGAGGATGGGCGCGCCGACGGCGGCGAGGTGGACGCGGATCTGGTGCGTGCGACCCGTGAGCGGGCGGCACTCGTGGAGGATGTATTTTCCGAAACGTTCGCGGGCGTGAAACTCCGTGAGGCTGGCCTTGCCTCCGCGTTTGCGGAAGACGCGCATGTGGCCCGGGTGGTGTTCGTCTTCGCCGAGACCGAGATCGACCGTGAACGACTCGGGCAGGCTGCCATCGGGCAGGCGCGGGAGTACTGGCGTGGGCAGCTTCATCGCGCGGTCTTCGGGCAGCACGACGCTGATCGCGAGATAGAGTTTGCCGACGGTTTTGCTCTGGAACTGGCCGCTCAGGTAATCGAGCGCGGGCTTGGTCTTCGCGCAGAGCACAATGCCGCTGGTGTCGGCGTCGAGGCGATGGACGTTGGCGACGCCGTGGCCCATCTTGTCGTGAACAAGGCCCATGAGGTTCTCCTTCTTCTTATCCCAGCGGTCGGGCGCGATCAGCAGGCCGCTCGGCTTGTCGAACGCGATCATGGTTTCGTCTTCGTAGATAACAGGAGGCAGGGCCACGCGCGCAGCTTGGTGGCGGCGCGTGCGTGCGTGCAAACGGTTTATTGGAGAGCGCCTTTATGCGGGCTGGTGACGTCTTTTTTGCATTCATGTGACGGCTGCGTGCCGCGACGGTGAAACCGAGGTGACGCAGCGGCTTTGCCTTTGCCCGCGTGTGCAAACGAGCCGCATACCGAGAGCAACCCGCATCCATGCACGCGAATACCTTCGCCCCCGCTTTCTCGTTTTTCAGCGCGTTCAGCCGCATGTCGCCGACGCAGCCGTTGCGCACATTGATCCGCACAACCGGTTATAAGCTGCGTCCACCGAGGCCGCTGCTGTTCACGCCGGGCGTGCATCGCGCCCAGCAAGTCGTCCTCGCGAGCGGGCGCGCGGGCCCGCATCAGGGCGCGGAAATTCTGCACGAAGTCCGCAGCGGGCTGACGCCGACCATCGTGCTCGGCGGCTTTGTGCCTGATGCGACGGAGCAGGTTTTTTTGATGCGCGGGTTTCTGCTCAAGCACGGGAGTGTGTTTTATTTCAACTATCCGCGGCTGGGGTTCTCGATGGAGTTGGTGTTCGCGCAGCTCGACGATCTGGTGGCGGAGCTGACGGAGAAACACGGCAAGCCGCCGGTGATTTTTGCAGTGAGCTTTGGCGCGGGTCTCGTGCTGGAGTGGTTGAAGCGCGCGCGCCGCGCGGGCCGTCGTGTCGATGTCGGCGGGCTCGTGCTGATCAGCCCCGTCGCGTGCGTGGAGGATTTGCTCACGAACGGAGAGGCGAAGCCTTCGACGTTGCTCGGGCGCGCGGTGAAGCCGTATGTCGAACACGAGGCGCGCATCCAGCCGGGGCACATCGAGAAGTCGCGCGCGATCTTCACGAAGATGTTCGAGGCGGGCGCGCAGAATAAAGAATCGCTGCGCGCGCTCATGACGCGCGGCGAACTCCGGCAGCTGCGCGATTCGGTGATCGGCACGATCCAGGCGATCGACGCGAACGGCGCGTGCGAGCGGATGACGGCGTTGCGGCAAATGGAGGCGCCGTGTTCGTATTTTTCGCAGGTGCTGCTGCCGCTGTGCACGGCGCCGGTGCTGATCCTCTACGCGGAAAAGGAAAGCGCGGTGCTCACGGAAACGTCGCCCACGCGTTTCGCGATGACGTCGGCGCATCAGGCGTATTTCCCGCAGAGCCAGTGCAAGACGATCGTGAACCGGCGCGGCAGTCCGGTGCAGCACGCGTCGTTGATTTTTCACTGCTTTAATTTTCTCCCGCCGATCTCGGCTTTCTACAAGCGGCTGAAGTCGAAGAAAGTTCAGAGGGCGGCGTGAAAAGTTTCTCCATGATTGCACCACCGAAACCGTTGATCCGCGCGGGTGCGCGGTTTTTGAGTTCGCGTACGGCGCGCAAGTTGAGCGTTGGCGGCGCGGGTCTGGGCGCGCAGCAGAAGACGTTTTCGACGCTCGTCGCGGCGATGAGCCGTTGCGAAGCGGGCCGGGCGGATGGGATCGAAGCGCATGGAGGAGCGAGCGCGTATGCGCGGTTTCAGGCTCGGGTGCCGCTGCGCACGTATGAGGCGTTCATCCCGTGGATCGAGCGGATGAAACGGGGCGAGGCGGATGTGCTGTGGCCGGGGCGCTGCGCGCACTACGCGGTTTCTTCGGGTACGACGGCGGGGCGCACGAAGTTTCTCCCGATCACGGGTGCGATGCTGGAGCATTTTAAGAAGGCGGGGCTCGACTCGTTGCTCTATTACACGGCGCGGACGGGGAGTTCATCGGTGTTTCGGGGGCGGCATTTATTTCTCGGCGGGGCGACCACGCTGACGCCGATTGCGGAGGCGAAACCGTTTCTCGCGTACGGCGGCGATCTGAGCGGAATCACGGCGCTGAATCTGCCGGGCTGGGTGGATAAACATCTTTACGAGCCGGGCGCGGAAATCGCGCAGATGGACAACTGGCCAGCGAAGCTGGAGGCGATCGCAGCGCGCACGCTGGATCGCGACATCACGCTGCTGGCGGGCATTCCGAGCTGGGTGTTGATCTTGGCGGAAACGCTACGCGCGAAAGCGCACGCGAAAAATCCGACGGGGGCGAAGGCGCAGAATCTCCGCGCGCTCTGGCCGAATCTGGAGTGCCTGATCCATGGCGGGGTGCCGATCGCGCCGTATGTGGATGAACTGCGCGCGGCGCTCGGAGCCGAGGTGAATTTTCACGAAGTTTATCCGGCATCGGAAGGTTTCATCGCGACGCAGGATGCG
Source organism: Nibricoccus aquaticus (assembly GCF_002310495.1). Lineage (GTDB taxonomy): Bacteria > Verrucomicrobiota > Verrucomicrobiia > Opitutales > Opitutaceae > Nibricoccus > Nibricoccus aquaticus. The sequence goes on from NZ_CP023344.1 coordinate 2,282,041, forward strand.
GACGCATCGCTTGGTCTGCGGCTCATGACGGACGTGGGGATTTTCTACGAATTTCTGCCGATGTCGGAGTTCGACGAGAGCCGTCTCGAGGAACTCGGCGCGAAGACGGTGCCGCTCGAAGGTGTGCGCGCGGGCGTGGATTACGCGCTGGTGATGACGACGCCGGCCGGGCTTTGCCGCTATGTGATCGGCGATGTGGTGCGGTTTGTTTCCACGGATATTCCGCGGCTGGTTTATGTGGGGCGGACGAAGTTGCAGCTCAGCGCATTTGGCGAGCATGTGATTGAGAAGGAAGTCACCGACGCGCTCAGCACGGTGTGTCGCGCGCGGGGATTGAGCGTGGGGAATTTTCATGTGGCACCGGTGTTTGCGGATGCGGCGGCTGGGCGTGCGCGCGGACGGCACGAGTGGTGGATCGAGTTGAAGAACGCGGGGGACGCGCAGGCCAGCACGGTGATCATCGCGCTGGCGGCGAATCTCGCGGTGGCGCTCGATGCGGAGCTGATGCGGCTCAACGACGATTACGAAGCGAAGCGCAAAGGCGGCGGGCTCGCGTTGCCCGAGGTGCGGTTGGTCGCGCCGGGGACGTTTGAGCACTGGCTGCGCGCGAAAGGGAAATGGGGCGGGCAGAATAAAATGCCGCGCTGCCGGAGCGATCGGGAGATCGCGGATGAGCTCCGTGTGGTTGCGTCGGTTTAGACGCTGCGAGCTGCGGCATCACTGGTGTGCGGCAGTGTTGTTGAAGCGCGAAGACGCTAAGACGCAAAGCTCGAACACAAAGTTGAGCCGTGGTGCTCAACTTCTGAGACTGGTCAAAAATGGCCACTTCCGGCGCCGCCTTAGCGCTGGCACGGACGATGCTAAACGAGGAAACAGCTATTAAGTAGCGCCCCTGCCGAGAGGCAGGGTTTGGGGTAACATGGATCGTCTCAGCTAAAGGCTGGACGAAGAAAAATAGTGGGCCCGCCGTTAGGGGTTATCGGCGGGCCCTTTTTTTATTTTCTGAAAAGGGCCCGCGTTGACGGAAAACGGAAGGCGTGGACCAGAGGTTGGCCCTTGTGCATCTGCGGATGCCGGCCAGCGGCCGGCGCTCCCAGCTCACGTCATCACGAGGACGATGGCGGCGAGCATCGCGGTCGCGCCGGCGAGGCGCCAGCGGAGGATGCCTGCGCCGAGGTGTTGCTCGCGGTTGCTGAACCAGTGGCCGACGAGCCAGACGGCAATGACGCTCCAGAGGCCGCGCGAGCTGTACACGATGTTGGCGGCGGTGGCGTCGCCCCAGATCGCCATGGTGAGGCCGAGTCCGGCGGCCTGGAGCGCCATGAGGATGGTGCCGGGGATGAGCCAGCGCCAGGCGTCGCGTGGGACGGCGCGGAGCGGTTCGCGGAAGAACGGGATGAGCGCGAAGGAGGCGAGCGCGACGCCGCCGAACATGATGGGGAGGAAACGTCCGCCGCCCCAGGCGCGGCCCCATTTCTGGATGAGGACATCGGCGGTCGCGAAAGCGGTCGAAGCAGCGGCGGCGCAGAGCATCGTCATGAGCACGCGTTGATGTTTTTGCGCGCCGCTTGCACCACTCGCGCGGCCGAGCAGAGCGACACCGAGCGTGCTGAGCGCGGCGGCGAACCACCATTTGAGCGGAATGCTGTCGGTGAGCAGGAGCGTGCTCGCGAGTGCGACCATGAGGACTTTCACACCCATCATCGGCGTGGCGACGGACACATCGCCTTTGGTCTGAGCGATGAAGGTGAAAAATTGTCCGACGAAAAACAGCGCGCCCGCGGCGAGTGGTTGCCAGATGAGTGACCAGGGCTGGCCGGGGCCGCCTAGGAGCCAGAGCGGGGCGAAGCAGACGCCCATGGCGATGTTGGAGACGAAGGTGGTGCGGAAGATCCCGACGCCGTAGTCGGCCGAGCGCTTCACGAGCAGCACGGCGAGGACATAGCCCATGGCGCTGCCAAGCGGGATGAGCAGGTGAAGCGGGAAGTGCATCGGGGCGCACGTTGCCGCGCGTGTCATGGGCTTTCAATGACGCAGATAGGCGCGTTGCGGCGCTGAACTCAGGTCAGGTTTCTTCGGTTTGGAAAATGATCGGGATTTCGAGGACGCAGTTCACGGGACGGCCGTCTTTTTGCGCGGGCTTGTAGCGCCAGGAAGAGACTGACCGCACGGCCGCATCGCTGAAGGCTTTATAGGTGCTCTTAACAACCGTGATGTTCACGGCCCGGCCTTCGGTGTTCACCACGAAACGGAGCACACACTCCTCGAACTTGCTCTCGCGTCGCAGCTCCTCGGGGTAGTGGGGAGGCGATTGGGTGATGGTCAGCGGGACTTTGGTGACTTCGGATAACTCGAAGATCTCGGATGGGGCGAGCGCGACAACAGCCGGCGGCGGCGTCTGGCACGCAGCGGTGAAAAGGAGTCCGATGAGGAGCATGTAGCCGATGCATTTTGGGGTGGAAAGCATCTGACGATTCGTGTGGGTGAGGCATCTGAAGGCAAGGGCGCGCGCGGGGATTGGACGGTGGAACGGGCGCTCCACGCACGTTGAGCGACGTTGAAGGCGGTGTAGGCGGAATGGGCGGGAAGCGCGGGCGGACTCGAACAACGCGCACGGAGTGCGCGTTCCACCTCTCAAATCGGGGACGCGGGATCTCAAATGCGGTGGCTTGCGGGAGGTCGGGGGGTGGGGCGGGATGGTGTTTACCCTCCGTAAATTCCCCGGCGGCTCCGGTCCGCGCCGGAACCGTTTTTTCAACCAGCACACCATCGCGGCTCCCCATGGTTTTCGATCACTGCATCCGTTTGGTTTTGATTGGCGTCTGCGTGGCGACCGCGCGCGCGGATATTGCGGTGACGGTGAGCGTAGATCCCGCGTCGGGGCGCACGGCGATCAGTCCGCTGGTGTATGGTGTGAATCAAGATCTGCCGGGCTACGCGGCGACGGCGCGGCGGCAGGGTGGAAATCGCATGACGGGCTACAACTGGGAGAACAATGCATCGAACGCCGGCAGCGACTGGATGCATAGCAGCGATAATTTCGCGACGTGGGTCATGGGGATTCCGGATGCGCAGGCGAATGTGCCCGGTATCGCGGTGACGACGTTTCACGATCAGTCGGTCGCGGCGGGTGGCGCGTACAGCATCGTGACGCTGCCGATGGCGGGCTACGTGGCGGCGGATAAAAGCGGGACGGTCATGACCGGGCAGGTGGCGCCGTCGTCGCGGTGGAAAGCGGTGAGCAACACGAAGCCGGGGGCGTTTTCGCTCACGCCGAACACGGGCGACGGCACGGTGTACTCGGACGAGTTCGTGAATTTTCTGGTGAACCGGTATGGGAGCGCGGCGATGCCGAATGGGGTGCGCGCTTACAGTCTGGATAATGAGCCGGATCTTTGGTCGCACACGCATGCGCGTTTGCACGCGGCGCAGCCGACGTGTGTGGAATTGATCGCGCGTTCGACCGATCTGGCGAAGGCGGTGAAGCGGGTGGATCCGGCGGCGGAGACGATCGGGTTCGTGAGCTACGGGTTTAACGGGTATTACAGTTTCCAGGACGCGCCGGACTGGACGGCGGAGAAGGCGACGGGGTCGTACCGCTGGTTCGTGGATTACTTTCTGGCGAAGATGAAGTCGGCGTCGGACACGGCGGGCGTGCGGTTGCTCGATGTGCTGGATGTGCATCACTACACGGAGCACAACGCGGGCGGGGTGCGGGTGAGTGACGGCGTGGATTTTTCGAATCTCGATGCGAACAAGGGGCGCATCCAGGCGCCGCGGGCGTTGTGGGATGCGAGCTTCAACGAGAACAGCTGGATCAAGCAGTGGTTCTCGGAGTTTTATCCGTACCTGCCGAATCTGAAGGCGGCGATCGCGACGCATTATCCGGGGACGAAGCTGGCGATCACGGAGTACAACTATGGCGGCGAGTCGCACATCTCGGGCGGACTCGCGCAGGCGGACACGCTGGGGATCTTGGGGCGCGACGGCGTGTATCTCGCGAATCTGTGGCTGCTACACGATTCGCCTGCGCCGCTGTATGCGGCGACGGCGTTTAAGCTTTATCGGGACTATGATGGCGCGGGTGGGGAATTTGGAGACACGAGCGTGGGTGCGACGGTCAGCAGTCAGGAGAATGCGTCGGCGTATGCGGCGCTACACGGAAGCAGCGGTGCGAAGCTGCATGTGGTGGTGTTGAATAAGCACTACGATGAGGCGTCGGCGGTGACGGTGCAGATCGCGGGGGCGACGCGATACACGCGGGCGCGGGTGTTTGCGTTTGATGCGGCGAGTGCGGCGATCACGGAGCGGGCGGTGATCAGCGGGATCGCGGGGAATCAGTTCACGACGACGCTGTCGGCGCTAACGGCGGCGCATGTGGTGTTGGAGGCGGAGGGGAGTTCATTTGCGGCGTGGCAAGCGGGCAATTTCTCGGCGGGCGAGATCGCGTCGGCGGCGGTGAGCGGGGCGGACGCCGATCCGGATGGCGCGGGGGTTTCGAATTTTGCGCGCTACGCGTTTGGGCTGGCGGCGCGCGGGGCGTTGAGTGCGCCGGTGGCGAGTGTGTCGCGTGTCGAGGTGAGCGGGCAGAAGCGGCTGGCGGTGACGTTCACGCGGCAGGCGGATGCGCCGGGGCTGAGTTATGTGGTCGAGGGGAGCGATGCGCTCTCGGGCGGATGGAGCACGGTGGCGACGATTGCGCCGGGCACGCCGACGGTGGTCACGGTGAACGATGTCGTGGATATTTCGGCGGCGGCGCCGAGGCGGTTTTTGCGGGTGCGCGCGGTGAACGCGGAGTGAGAGCGCACAGCCTTCCGAGGTAGGGACAATGCTCCGCATTGTCCGCGTTTGACGTGAAGAGGTATTCGACGCTGGGCGGGCAATGCGGAGCATTGCCCCTACCTCGGAAGCGATCACTCCGAAGCGCGGTGAGGGCACCGCGCCTCCATCGGAGAAGAGGCCTTAGTCGAGCGTGACGCTGAGGCGGGCGAAGGTTTTGGGGGCGCCGGCGGGCAGGGTGATGAGGAGCGATTGGAGAGACTCGGTCGTGGACTCGACGGTGGGCGCTATTGGGTGCGTGGTCCAGGTTTGCAGATCGGTCGAGGTTTGGACGGCGAAGGTGGCGCCGGTGACGTAGAGGGGACGCGTGAAGCGGAAGACGAGGGAGCCGTTTGCGGTCGTGAAACTTGCGGAGGCGGAGGGATCGGCGTGTTTGGCGTCGGAGCCGGTGGCGTACTCGAAACCGTTGCTCAGGCCGTCGCCGTCGGTGTCGGCTTCGGGGGCGGCGTCGTTGCCGGTGAGGCCTTGGGTGGCGGCCCAGCTGGCGAAGGTGATCAGGGGTGGAGCGGGGTAGTTGGTCTTGAGCCAGTTTTGTTTGGGCCAGCTGAGTTTACCCGCACCGGCTCCGGAGGTGACGATGTTTTCGAGGCCGGCGGGGTCGTCCATGGGCGCTGAATACGGGAGGACGCCGCCGGGGAGATTCCAGGAGAAGGGAATGATCGCGGCCTGGAAGGGGCCCATCGGATTGCCGGCGTCGGTGCTGTTGCCGCGCACGGTAGTCGAGACGCCAGCGTTGGTGGTCATGCGGCTGATCGTGTCGAGGGCGAGGATCTTGCCGGTGTAGACGGGGTTGTTGACGTCGGTCTGGTTGTTGCGGAGCGGGGTGATGATGTCGAGGTACACGGACTTCTCGACGAGGATGGCGGCGCCTTCGGTGGAGATGGAGCCGTTGAGGAAGGGGTTGAAGTTGTAGGTGTTGTTGAGCGTGTTGCGCAGCGCGGTGGTGAGGACGTTGGCTTTGGTGTCGCGAAGGAGTTTCGCGGCGCGACCGGCACCGGCGTCCACGAAGAGATTATAGTTGTGAACATTGCCGCCGCGCAGGCGGGGCAGGCGGTCCCACGGGTTCAGGTGCCACTGGTGGTGGAACGTGACGGAGTGGTTGTTGTTTTCCACATCGAGGGAATTGGCGCCGATGAGGTGGGTCTTGTCGTGGCCTTGGATGATCGTGGCGATGTCATCGATGCTGAATCCGTTTGTGCGGAGAAAATTGTACATCGGGCGCGAGGCGCGATCGATCTCGAGCTGGGCGAGCTGCTGGCGGACGAAGCTGTTGGGGTTCGTGGCGCCGTCGTCGCCGACGTATTTATTCCACGAGAAGGTGATATTGTAGCTGCCCTTCTTGATGTCGGAGATACCGTCGTAGGCCTTGGTGAAGGTGCAGTGATCGATCCAGATGTTGTACACGGTGCCGGCGTTGCCGAGGTCGATGAAATCCCAGTCGTTGCTGTCGTAGTCGCCCTTGCTGGCTTCGTCCCATTCCCAGAGTTCGTCGAATTTCAGATTGCGGACGATGATGTTGTTCGCGCTTTTGATGTTCAGCGTGGCGTGGCGGAGGGTGGCGCCGTTGGCGGAGAAGATCGTGAGGCCGGACTTGTTTTGGATGTCGATGAGGGCGACGCCGGTCTGGATGAGGCGCGGGTGGAGCTTGGGCGTGGCGTGTTGGCGGAAGATGCTGAAGGCGCGGACGGCGTCGGAGACTTCGAGGTAGCCGAGGTCGAGGTCGTTGAGAATCTCGATGACTTTCACCGTGCCGGTGCGGTCGGCGAGGGCGGTGATGAATTCGAGCGGGGTGGAGACCTTGCGGTAGCCGGGGTGGGATTCCTCGATGACGCCGCCGCCGGTGGTGGCCTGGCCGAAGCCGTAGAGGTTGAACGCTGAATACGGTAGGCCGGCGGAGACGGTGAGCGAGGCGGCGGAGCTGGTGATGGAGCCGAAGGCGTTGGAGACGATCACGTCGTAGCTGGCGGCGTCGGAGGTCTGGAGATTGGTAAGTGTGAGCGACGCGCCGGTGGCGGAGGGAATGGGGTTGGAGTTTTTGCGCCACTGGTAGGTGAACGGGGCGCTGCCGGAGGTGGAGACGTTGAAGTTGACGGTGCCGCCGATGAGCGCGGCCTGGGTGGCGGGTGGTGTGACGATCGTGGGCGGGGCGTTGACCGTGAGGGTGGCGGGGGCGCTGGGCGTGGTGCCGCCGGGGTTGGTGACGAGGACGTCGTAGGTGGCTTCGTCGGAGGATTGGACGTTGGTGAGCGAGAGCGTGGACGCGGTGGCGGAGGGAATCGGCGTGGCGTTTTTGCGCCACTGGTAGGAGAGCGGGGCGTCGCCGGTGGCGGAGACGGAGAAGGTCACGTTGGTGCCGAGGTTCACGGTCTGGGAGTCGGGCTCGTCGGTGATGACGGGGGCGTTTGGCGCGGCGGTGACGGTGAGGGTGGCGGCGTTGCTGGTGGCGCTGTTGGCGGAATTGGTGACGACGACGTCGTAGCTGCCGGTGTCGGAGAGCTGGGCGGCGGGGAACGCGATTGTGGCGGTGGTGGCGCCGGGGATGTCGACGGTGTCTTTGCGCCACTGATACGCGAGCGGGGCGGTGCCGGTGGCGTTGACGGAGAAGGAGGCGGGCTGGCCGATGAAGACGGATTGGCTGGCGAGGGTGTTGGTGATCGCGGGGGCGACGACGACGGCGGAGTTGGTGACGGTGACGTCGACCTGGTTGAGCACGAAGGCGGCGGAGCCGGCGCCGGTGAGGGTGCCGCTCATCATGTAGAGGTTGACCGTGTCGAATGAGGTGTAGCTCGCGACGGCTTCGGAGACGCTGTGGGTGCTGAGGGTGGTCGCGCCTTCTTTGAGCGTGTAGGTGAGGTTCATGCCGCCGGTGGCGGTGTGGGTGAGCGAGAGGATGGCCTGGTACTGGGTGTTGGCGACGGGCGCGGTGCCGGTGCCGCCGGAGGAGCCGATCTGGGTCCAGGCGGCGGAGGCGTTGTTGAGGCCGGGGTTGGAGGCGCTGCGTTTGCGGAGGGTGGAGGCGGTGCCGTTGAGGTTGGTCCAGGCGGCGTAGCCGGTGTAGAGGCTGAAGACGTTGCTGGAGGGATTGCTGCTGGCGTAGTCGCCGGAGACGCGGGCGTTGGTGTTGGGCGCGGCGGTGGCGGTGAAGCCGGTGCCGGTGACGGCGGCGGGGTTGGCGACGCTTTGGAGGAGGCCGAGGGTGATGCCGTTGCTGCGGGTGAGCGGCACGCCGGTGACGGTGAAGGCGACGGTGAGCGTGAGGGTTTCGCCGGAGGGGATTTGCGCAGGTGTGGCGACGGGGGCGAAGTAGCCGACGAGGGTGCGGCTGGAGCCGTTGTCGAGCGCGAGCGAGCCGTTGGCGGGCGGGGTGCCGTTGGTGAGGACGGTGTTTCCGGCGGCGCTGGAGAACCAGGCGGCGGAGGTGGTGGGCGAGAGATCGGTGCGGCTGCCGTCGTTGAAGCGGTCGCTGAGGAGCGTGGTTTGGGCGAGTGCGGTGGTGTTGAGCGAGAGCGCGAGGAGGGCGAGAAGCGCGAGGAAGGGCGCGGTGAGCGTGGTGCGGACGCGGGAGAGCGGAGGCGTGGTCATGGGGGTGAGAAGCGCGTGGTCGTGGGATGCCGCCGGAGGTGAGAGCCGGACGAACGATGGGCGCGCAGACGGGTGTTGAGGTCAGGGACTGGCGGAGTGGGGAGAAGCGGGCTCGCGGTGAGGCGGGCGGAAGCGGGGACGGAGTCGGGGATGGCGTGAAAACGCAGGTGTCCGTTTTGGAGTCAAGGGTGCGGCGCGCGCGATTTTCGCGGATGGTGGCGGGCGCGGAATTTTTAACCGCGAATGGACCCCAACGGATGCGAATTTCAGAAGGATGAGGTCGGAATTTTCACCGCAGATGCGCAGAGGACGCGGAGAGGGATGGGAAGCGGCACTTGATAAGTGCCGGTCCGTCGGAGACGGATGAGCGCGGATGACGGTGAACCGGCGCGTTAAGGATAACGCGCCCTACCTCGGAGCGGCGTCGCGCGAGGGAAGGCCCTACGGGATCACGCTTTTTCGTCGAAGAGCCAGCCGATCATGTCGTCGGCGGTGCGGAGGACGGCGGCGTTGGCTTTCGCGAGCGCCTCCGATTCGAGCAGATCGACCATGTTGTCGGGAGTGACTTCGCCGTCGGCGATCCGGCTGGCGGCTTCACCGGCCTGGGCGAACGCGCGCTGCATGCCCTGCTTGGGTGCTTCAAACAATTCGAGCTGACCGTAGGCGTAGGGCGAAGAGGCGACGGACGAAATCATGCCCGGTATTATCGGCTTTTTGCGGCCGGGAATGAATAGGGGGAAATGACTGATTTTGGGCGGGTATGAAGGCGCGCCGAAGATCGTCGTGAGAGTTAGTTCTTAATCCAATCAACCGAGATCGTCTCTTTTCCGATAGTGAGAGATGGTTGATTTAGGTACAAATCCCTGAATTCGGCGCAACGTACGGTGAGTTGGGTATTGTTCGTCCAGGCAATATCCACGGCGGGATCTTTTCCTCGTGAGAAACTCCCCGTGATGTATTTGTCACGATTCGAGTCCCTGGCCGTGTCAAAGCCGACAGGTCCGACGAGGACGACGTATCCACTGCCAACCGTTGCGCCTCCGGAAACAAATTCCAGCACGGCATCAGTCTTTCCGCTGGGAGATGTGAGCCGTTTCACGGTTTCCACATGTGTGTCTCCGGCCAAGTTGGGAAAGCATCCTGCCGAGAGCAGCAGAACCAGTCCGGCAGCGATGGCTCTCATGAGCATGTGTTTGTGGCGGACTTGCCGACTATTTCACTGCGGCCCAGACGCGTTGGACGTCGTCGTTGTCTTCGATGGCTTGGAGGAATTCGCCGACTTCGGCGCGGGCGGTGTCGTCGAGCTCGGGATAACTTTTCGCGACGTAGCCGATTTCGGCGGTGATGACGGTCCAGCCGTTTTGCTTGAGCCACACGGAGGCGGCGTGGACGGCGGTGCGGTCGGTGAGGAAGCGGGCGCCGGCGACACCTTCGGGGATGTCGTCGTTTTGGGCGTGGCTGAGCGGTTCGAATTCGTTGGCGCCGGCTTCGATGCCGGCGGCTTCGAGGTCGCTGGCGGTGTCGGGGTGGTGGGCTTCGACGATGCCGACGTGTTCGAAGAGAAACTTGTTGGAGCCGGCGGCGCCGAGGATGCCTTTCTTGAAGAGCTGGCGCATCTCGGGGGCGGTGCGCTGGTGGTTGTCCGTCATGACCTCGACGATGAGCGGGACTTTGTGCGGGGCGTAGCCTTCGAAGACGATGTGTTCGAGGACGAGTTTGTCGTCGCCGATGCCGGCGCCTTTTTTGATGGCGCGCTCGATGACGTCGCGGGTGACGCTCTGCTTTTTCGCTTTTTCGACGGCGGCGTGGAGGCGCGCGTTGGCGGCTTGATCGGCGCCGCCGAGTTTGGCGGCGACGGTGATTTCTTTGACGATTTTGCCGACGGTCTGACCTTTTTTGAGGTTAACGATCGCGCGCTTTGCGTGGAGCCATTGACGTCCCATAGGTAAAAAGAAGAGGGGACGGAGTTAGCGGGCGGGGTGGGGGTGGGCAATCACGGAAGCTGGGGATGGTTTTGAATATGGAACCCAGGAAGGCTGGAACGGAAAGGCGGAGGACGGAGTGTTTTCACCGCGGAGGCGCGGAGCTCGCGGAGAGAAACCAATTCGAGGACGGAACTCTGCGTCCTCTGCGCCTCCGCGGTGAAATGGTTTATCCGAGAGCGCTGAGGGCGGGGAGTTTTTGCTTCAGCGTGAGGACGTCGGCGAAGAGGTCGCCGTGTTTTTTGACGCGTTTAAGGACGTCGGTCGTTTCGAAGGTGAGGAGTTTCGCGTTTTTCTTTTTCAGCGCAGCGGAGACTTCGGCCCACGTGACGGGCGTGGAGACTGTCGGGTGGGGTTTGGCGCGGAGGGAGTAGACGTTGATCGTGGTCTTGTGGTCGTCGTTCTGGCTCCAATCGACGAGGACTTTGCCGCGGCGGAGTGTTTTCAGCATTTTGGAGACGACGAGTTTGGGGGCTTGTTGCTCGAGGAGGATGGCGAGTTGGTGCGCGAAGGTTTTGGTTTTCTCGTAGGTGGCGGAGGGCGTGTTGAGCGGGACGTAGATTTGAAGTCCTTTGGAGCCGGAGGTTTTGGCGAAGGATTTCAGGCCGAAGGAGTCGAAGATAGACTTGAGCAACAGGGCGACTTCACAGCATTGGACGATGTTGGCGGGGGCGCCGGGATCGAGGTCGAAGGCGAGGGCGGTGGGGCGGTGGATCGCGGGGGCGCGGTGGAGAAAGGTGTGGAGTTCGAGGTCGGCGAGGTTGGCGGCCCAGACGAGCGCGGGGAGGTCGTTCATCACGCAGTAGTGGATGTCGGTGCCGTCGGATTTGGGGACGGTGGTCGTCTTGATCCACTTGGGGCGGTGGGGCGGGCATTGTTTCTCGTAGAAGAAAAAGCCGTTCACGCCGTCGGGGTAGCGCTTGAGCGTGATGGGGCGATTTTTGAGATGAGGGAGGAGGACTTTCGAGATGCGGATGTAGTAATCGATGACGTCGCCTTTGGTGAAACTGACATCCGGATACAGGACTTTTTTGAGATTGGAGACGGCGACTTTCGTGCCGCCGACATCGAGCGTGGTTTTGAGGGAAGTGCTCATGTGCGGGCGGGTTTTTCGCGGACGACGTCGGTGGCTTTTTTGTCTTCGCGGAGGCCGAGGAAGACGGGGTGGCGGAGGCGACCGTCGTTGGTCCATTCGGTGAAGCGGAGTTGGGCGACGAGTTCGGGCTTCACCCAGTGGCATTTCTTCATGACGGACGCGGTGATGGCCTGGCCGAAGCGGCGCTCGCGTTTATCGGGGAGGTTGTCGAAGGGGCATTCTTTGCGGGCGATTTTGGCGAAGCGGGTGTGGAGCGATTTGAGCAGCGCGTGGTTGAAGCCGGTGCCGACCTTGCCGGTGCAGATGAGTTTTTTGTTCTCGTAGACGCCGACGATGAGCGCGCCGAGATGCTTGCGGCTACCAGCGGGCGGCGTGTAGCCGCCGATGACGAATTCCTGTTCGTGCGAGATTTTTAATTTTATCCACGCACCCGAGCGCTTGCCGGGTTCGTAGAGCGAGCCGGGGCGTTTGCCGATGAGGCCTTCGAGGCCGAGGTGTTGGACGCGCTTCATGAGCGCGGGGAGTTTTCCTGTGAGCGATGCAGAGTAACGGATCGCGGCGGGCGGTTTGCGCAGGAGTTTTTCGAGGGCGGCTTTGCGCTCGGTGAGCGGCTGGTTGAGGAGGCTTTGGCCGTCGAGCTGGAGGAGATCGAACACGTAGAAGTAGAGAGGCGGGCGCTCGCCGTCTTCGAGGCCTTGGAGGAGCTGGAATGAGGATAGGCCTTTTTTGTTCAGGGCGACGATTTCGCCGTCGAGGATCGCGTCATCAATGGCGAGTTCAGCCATGGCGTCGGCGATCTCAGGGAATTTTTCGGCGAAGTCTTTTTCGTTTCGAGAGAGGAGGTGGACGGAGTCGCCGTGTTTGAAGGCGAGGGCGCGGAAGCCGTCGAATTTGATTTCGTAGAGCCATTCGCCGCTGCGTTCGGGCTCGTCGACGAGGAGCGCCTGCATGGGGGCGATGAATTTCGGGGCGGGGCCGCTTTTGCGTTTCGGTTTCGTGGGCTCGGTCTTCCTGGCCTCCGGTTTTGCGGCGAGTTTTTGAAGACGAGTTTTTAGCGAGGAGTCGTTGATGGGCTTCGATTCCCAAACGCGATCGCTCTTCGCGAGTTGCGCCATGGATTTTTTCGAGCGGACGGACGTGTCGTCTAGTTTTTTGGAGATCGGTTTGTGATCGTCGCCACCGCGAATGATCAGCCACTCGTCGCTGTCGCGCAGGCGCACGAGGTACCAGGCGCCTTTGAGTTTTTTGCCTTTGAGGGTGAAGTGGAGTTTTCCTTTCTCGAGAGTCTTGAGCGGATGCGGGTCGTCGGTCTCGAAGATGCCTTCGTCCCAGAGCATGACGGTACCGCCGCCGTACTGGCCTTTGGGGATGGTGCCTTCGAAGGCGATGTAGGAAACGGGGTGATCCTCAACGTGAACGGCGAGGCGTTTGTCGCCGTGCGCGAGCGGAAGGCCTTTGGGGACGGCCCAGGATTTGAGCGTGCCGCCGAGTTCGAGGCGGAAGTCGTAGTGGAGGCGGGTGGCGTCGTGTTTCTGGATGACGAAGCGGCGGCGATTCTGGCGGTCGACCTTAGGTGCGGGCTCGGCGGTTTTTTTGAAATTCCGCTTCCGGCGATATTCTTGGAGCGACATGCGCAGGAAAAATCAGGCGGCCTTTTTGCGAGGTTTGGCGGATTTCGTCGCCGCTTTGGGTTTGGATTTTTTCGCGCGCGCACTGGCTGACTTCGTCTTGGGCCTTGAATGGGTGGCGGCGATGCTTTCCTGGAGGACGGCGACGAGATCGATAACGTTGGAGGCGTGCTTCGGTTTCCGTGGGGCGGGTTTCTCGTCTTTGCCGCGGTGTTTGAGTTTTTCTTCGACGAGTTTTTCCAAAGCTTCGTGGTAGTCGTCGTGGTAGGTTTCGGGGCGCCATTTGCTGCTCATGCTCGTGATGAGATTTTGCGCCATGGTGAGTTCCTTAGCGCCGACCTTTTGGGCTTTGGGGGCTTTGAATTCATCGGCATCGAGCAGCTCGTCGGGGAAGTGCATGAGCTCGAGCATGAGGCCTTTTTCCTGGGGCTTCACGGCGGCGAGGTGCTGGCGGGTTTTAATGACGACTTTGGCGATGCCGATTTTGCCTTCGGCAACGAGGGCTTCGCGGAGGAGCGCGTAGGCTTTGTCACCGCCTTTCGCGACCTCCATGTAGTACGGTTTGTAGAAGAGGAGCGGGTTAACGTCTTTGATCGCGACGAAGTTGATGATGTCGACGGTCTGTGCGGCCTCGACGTCGACGCGGTTGAAGTCCTCATCTTTGAGGATGACGAATTTGCCTTTGTCGTACTCGTAGCCCTTCACGATCTGGTCCCACGGGACTTCCTTGCCGTCGGCTGCGGCGACGCGTTTGTAGTTAACGGGGCTGTGATCGGAGGAGCGGAGGAGGCGGAATTTCAGCTCTTCGCGGCGCATGGCGGGGAAGAGGGAAACAGGGATGCTGACGAGGCCGAAGCTGATGGTGCCTTTCCAGATTGCGCGCATGGCCGAAAGGTAGGCCAGGGAAGCACTGCAATCTATCGGTTGCCGCTCCCTTTTGGTTACCGGGTGGTTCCCGGGGTGGGTGAGGGAGGGGATTCAGGGGCGGAGTTTCGCTTCCAGAGAATCCATCGTGTTGTGGAAGGATTTTTCGAGATCGATGCCGTGGGCGTCAGCGAGGACGAGGATGCTCCAGAGGCAGTCGGCCAGTTCGTGGGCGAGGCGGGCGTCGAGGTCGGGCGGGGCTTCGCGGAGGCCGGCGCGCATCATGAGGAGTTTGTTGAGGGCGCCGACGTCGGCGGAGAAGCCTTGGGCGAGCTGGAGGGGAGTCCAGGTTGGGCGGCCAGCGGCGGTGTTGTGCGCGTCGAAGGCGGCGCGGATTTCGCGGGCGCGTTGCGTGAGGGGAGCGAGGGGTGAGGCGGGGTCGGTGGGCATGGCGATGAGGGAAGAAGGCGGAGTTTTTGGACAGGATTAAGAGGATGAAGAGGATTGGAGGGAGGGGTTTTTAACCCGAATGGACGCTCATGGACGCGAATGCCGGAGGACGGATTTTTTAACCACAGATGGGAGTGGATGGGAATGGATGCGGACGGGCGGACAATGGAGGCACTTGATGAGTGCCGTCCGGGGGAGGAGGACGGGCGGGGTGGCGGGATTTTTTGGGAAATGGGTGGAGGCGTGCAACCCGGGGCGTCGCTTGACGTCAGAGCGTGAGGAGTTAATCGCTTTTCACCTCGATCCGATCCGTACCGCCCATGAAATCCACCCCGGCCCGTTTATTTTTTGCAGTGTTGAGTCTTGGTTTGAGCGGCGTAGCGATGGCGAAGATTTCGACGGAGTCGCCGTTCGTGCCGAAGAACGGGCAGGCGCTGGCGGCGCCGACGGAGAATTCGCCGATCGAGCTGCGGGGGGTGATGCAGACGCGCGAGGGGTTGATGTTCGGGATCTACGAGCCGGCGTCGCAAAAGGGGACGTGGGTGAAGGCGGACGAGAAGGGGAATGGGTATGTGGTGAAGTCTTTCGATGCGGGGAAATCGTCGGTCTCGATCGAGTATCAGGGGCGGGTGCAGACGCTGACTTTGAAGGAGGCGCGGTTTGATGGGACGGTGGCGGCGGTGCCGATGATCGGCGGCGCGCAGACGCGGCCGGCGGGTAGCGCTCCGGTGGTGGCGGCGAATCCGGCGGAGGAGGCGAAGCGGCTGGAGAATGTGGCGAATGAAGTGCGGCGGCGGCGGGCGGCGCGGCAGGCGGCGACAACCACGACGACGCCGGCGGCTCCGACGCAGGGTGTGCCGGCTCCGGCGGTGACGCCAGCGACGCCGTGAGGCTGGGGTGAAGAGGGATGCGGGCTGGGCTGAAGGGGCGAAGGCGGAAGGAAGTAGGCCGAGGGTGCGAGATGGCTTTATGCCGTTGAAGGTTGGAAGCGGGCCCGGCGTTATGTGCGGTGAGGGCACCGCGCCTCCATCGGAATAGTTTCCTGTGTCCGGGGTTTCAGGATACGGCGGTGGGACACCGGGGCGGTCTTTGAGGGAAAATGAAACGCGTGTTTTCATTTTGAAAAAAAGAGTCAGCGTGAGCGGCATGTCTGTCCCATCGAACACCGAGAGCACGCCGTCGAACTGGCGGTTGGTGGCGCGGATGTTCGGGCTGGCGTGGCGGTACCGGGCGCGGTGTTTGCAGGTGCTGGGGCTCCAGCTGGTGCTGCTGACGCTGGGGTTGAGCGGGTTGAGCCTGACGGGCGTGGGCATCGATTACATCCGCCATGTGCTGAGCGAGCGCGGCGATCTGCCTGCGGAGAAACTGGTGCCGTTTCCGGAGGAGAAATTGGGTTTCGAGCTGCCGCGGGATTGGGAGCCCATGCGGGTGATCGTGCTCATCGCGGGGATCATCCTGGCGCTGGCGGTGACGCGGGCGTTGCTCAATTACCTGTACACGATGGCGGTGAACAAACTGGTGCAGCAGGAGATCGTGATCCATCTGCGGGGTGAGATTTATGAGAAGTTGCAGCGGCTGAGCTTCCGGTTTTTCGACGCGAACTCGACGGGGTCGATCATCACGCGGGTGACGGGGGATGTGCAGGCGGTGCGGATGTTTGTGGATCAGGTGCTGATCCAGAGTGTGATCATGGTGGTGTCGCTGACGGTGTACGTGATCTACATGGCGAGCATTCACGCGGGGCTGGCGCTGGCGTGTCTGGCGACGACGCCGGTGTTGTGGCTGATCTCGGGGCTGTTTTCGCGGCGTATCCAGCCGGCGTATGCGCGGAACCGGGAGTTGATGGACGGGATGGTGCAGAATTTCGCGGAGAGCATCCAGGGCATCCAGGTGACGAAGGGATTTGGGCGGGAGCGGGAGGATCGGGAGAAGTTTGAGCGGAGCAATCAGGCGGTGCTGGCGCAGCAGAAGCAGATTTTTTGGAGTGTGAGTTTGTTCAGTCCGTCGGTGGGATTTTTGACGCGGGTGAACATGATGGTGTTACTCGGTTATGGAGGGTGGCTGGTGGTGCAAGGGCAGCTGGCGCTGGGCACGGGCCTCGTCGTGTTCGCGGGGTTGCTAGAGCAATTTTCGGGGCAGGTGAATCAGGTGGCGAACATCGTGAACAGTGTGCAGCAGGCGTTGATCGGGGCGCGGCGAGTATTCGAAATTATGGACGCCGAGGTGGAGGTGAAGAACGCGCCGAATCCGCGGCGCTATCCGAGGCTTCAGGGCGAGGTGCGTTTCGAGAAGGCGTCGTTCTCGTATCGCGGGGTGGAGTCGGTGGTGCGCGAGGTGGATCTGGTGGTGAAGCCGGGGCAGTGCGTGGCGATTTTGGGCGCGACGGGGGCGGGGAAGAGCGCGTTGATGAGTTTGATCCCGCGGTTTTTCGATGTGACGGGCGGGCGGTTGCTGATCGACGGCGTGGATGTGCGCGAGCTGCATCTGGACGATTTGCGGCGGAACATCGGGCTGGTTTTTCAGGAGAGTTTTTTGTTCAGCAACACGGTGGCGGCGAACATCGCGTTCGGGCATCCGGATGCGACGCGCGAGCAGATCGAGAAGGCGGCGAAGATCGCGGCAGCGCACGACTTCATCACGGCGTTGCCGCAAGGCTATGACACGGTGCTCGGTGAAAGCGGCAGCGGGCTTTCGGGCGGGCAGCGGCAGCGGCTGGCGATCGCGCGCGCAGTGTTGCTGGAGCCGGCGATTTTGCTGCTGGACGATCCGACGGCGGCGATCGATGCGGGGACGGAGCACGAGATTTTCGAGGCGCTGGACAATGCGATCGCGGGGCGGACGACGTTCATCGTGGCGCACCGGTTGAGCACGCTGAGGCGGGCGGATTTTATCATCGTCATGGAGGCGGGGCGGATCGTGCAGCAGGGGACGCATGAGGAGTTGTTACGCGTGTCGGGGCCGTACATGCGGGTGGCGGATTTGCAGCTGGTGGATCGCGGGGAGTTGCAGGCCAGCGCGAAGGTGGCGGCGGGCGCGGGAGGCGCGTCAACGTCATGAGGACGCCGACGCCAGAGCCCGCACAGGCGCCGCCGGGGCGGCCGCTTTCGCTCGTGCAGCGGATGCGCGACGAGGAGGAGGATGAGCCGCAGTTCAAGCCGCTGAGCTGGGGGCTGATCCGGCGGCTTTTTGGATACATGCGTGTCCATGCGCGGAAGCGGAATGTGCTCATCGCGCTGACCGTGCTGCGCGCGGCGCAGTTGCCCGGGCTGGTGTGGCTGGGGAGCAAGATCATCGCGGGGCCGATCGCGAATCATCAGCTGGAGCTCATCTGGTGGGGCGTGGGCGCGTATGCGGTGCTGGCGGTGCTGACGGACGGTTTTTTTCATTTCCGGCAGCGGTTCGCGCTGGAGCTGGGCGAGGCGGTGGTGAACCGGCTGCGAAGCGAGGTGTTCGCGCATGTGCAACGGATGCCGATGGGATTTTTCCATCGGATGAAGCTGGGGCGGATCATCGGGCGGATGACCTCGGACGTGGAGACGATCCGCACGGCGATCCAGGATGTGTTTTTCGTGAGCATCGTGCAGATCGGGCAGATGGCGTTTGCGGCGGTCGTCATGGCGCTGACCGACTGGGTGCTGTTTCTGGTGGTGGTGGGGATGGCGCCGGTGTTGTGGGCGATCAACCGACACTTCCGGGCGAAGCTGAGCCGGAATTCGCGGGCGGCGCAGGAAAGTTTCACGCGGGTGACGGCGACGCTCGCGGAGTCGGTGAACGGAATTCGCGTGACGCAGGGCTTCGTGCGGCAGGAGACGAACGCGGGGCTGTTTCGCGGGCTGCTGGCGGATCACTCGAAGTACAACGTGGCGCTGGCGCGGACGTCGGCGGTGTTGATCCCGCTGCTGGAGTTGAACAGCCAGTTTTTCGTTTCGATCCTGCTGGTGCTGGGCGGCTGGCAGGTGCTGTCGGGCGGGACGGACGTGAGCGTGTTGATCGAATTTTTCCTGTTCGCGAACCAGTTCTTCGCGCCGCTGCAGGTGCTGGGGAACCAGTACAACCAGGCGCTGGTGGCGATGGCCAGCGCGGAGCGTGTATTCAATTTATTAGACACGAAGCCGGAGTGGGAAGATGCGCCGGATGCGGTGGAGCTGGCGGACCCGCGACGGCGCGCGGCGGGCGGAAAGGCTGGAGTGACCTCGATGTCGCCGGGAGCGCGGGTGGAGTTTCGCGGGGTGTCGTTCGCGTACGACAAGGGGAGGCCGGTGTTGCATGACGTGTCGTTCGTCGCGGAGCCTGGGCGGACTGTGGCGCTGGTGGGGCACACGGGGAGCGGGAAGAGCTCGATCATCAATCTGGCGGCGAAGTTCTATCTGCCAACGGAGGGCGAGGTGCTGATCGACGGGCAGGAGATCCGCGCGCTGACGAGTCACTCGTTGCACGCGCAGATGGGGATGGTGCAGCAGCAAAATTTCCTCTTCAGCGGGACGGTGCTGGAGAACATACGGCTGGGGCGGCCGGAGGCATCGGACGAGGAGGTGCGCACGGCGGCGGCGAAGCTGGATTGCCTGGATCTGCTGGAGGCTCTGCCGGACGGATTTCACACGCAAGTGGGCGAGAAGGGCGGCGGGATCTCGGCGGGGCAGCGGCAGCTGGTGTGTTTCGCGCGGGCGCTGCTGGCAGACCCACGTATTCTGATTCTGGATGAGGCGACGAGTGCGATCGACGCGCTTACCGAGGCGCGGTTGCATCGGGCGCTGGCGGAGCTGGTGCGGGGGCGGACGAGCTTCGTGGTGGCGCACCGGCTGAGCACGATCCGTCATGCGGATCTGGTGCTGGTGCTCGACGGCGGGCGCGTGGTGGAGCGCGGCACGCACGCATCGCTCGTGTCGCAGAATGGCCGATACGCGGAGCTGCACCGGCAGTTTGCGCAGGCGGATGAGCGGGTTCGCTGAAGGCGGTCAAGAGGCGATTTTACCTCTGAGAAATCGCGATTTCTCCTCCTAAATAAACATTGCATTCAAGTGACGACGGCCTAGACCCGCATTCCGCTATGGCAAAAAAATCCGCTCGTAAACCCAACGCTGCATTCATGAAACCGGTTCAGCCTAACGCGACCCTCGCGGCCGTTGTTGGTGCAAAACCCCTGCCCCGTACAGAGCTTACCAAGAAGCTCTGGGACTACATCAAGAAGAACGGCCTTCAGGACAAGAAGGTGAAGACCCAGATCAACGCCGACGACAAACTCAAGGCTGTGTTCAACGGCAAGAAGTCGGTCAGCATGTTCGAGATGACCAAGCTCGTTTCCGGTCACATCGAGAAGTAAGAGACCCCGCAATTCCTTTCATAAAGCCGCCACCGGTTCACACCGGTGGCGGCTTTATTTTTTGGTGAAGGCGGAGGGATGAGGAGAGCGGTGCAAGCGGAGTGCGGAGGACGGGGAGAGGTTGATAAAGTGGGTGTGGGCGGGCTGTGAATTTCCCGTGAGATTGCGTCTGGAGGCGGTGGCGGAGTGGTCGGCGGCGTGTTCCGCGTTGCCAGCGAGGCGGGCGGGGGATTGGGTTGCAACTATTCGCAACACTCAAAGCCGCTGATGTTTAGAGATCACAAGATTGTCTGGATCGCGCTGGGAATCGTGCTGGCCGGGGCACTGACCGGGTGGTGGAGCCGTGACAGTTTGCGCGACCGCCGGCTGGGTGAATTGGCGGCGGATGCGCGGCGGTGCGCGTTGGTGTTTCAGGCGGACCAGGTGCGGGCGCTGGCTGGCGAGCGGGCGGATGAGTTGACGGCGGAGTATGCGTTCGTGAAGCAGCGGCTGATCGCGCTGAGGGCGGTGCATCCGAGCGTGCGATTTGTGTCGTTGTTTCGCTACCTGCCGGAGCGGGGGAAGGTGATCTATCTGGCGGACTCGGAGCCGAGGGGCGGTGCGGCGGAGTCGAGGCCGGGGGATGTGTTTCCGGAGGCGTTTCAGATGCCGGGATTGCGGACGATTTTGCGGACGGGGGAGACGGCGACGGAGGGGCCGATCAAGGACTCGTTTGGCGAGTGGGTGACGGGTTATGCGGTGATCGGCGAGGGGCAGGGGCCGGACAGCATGAAGGAATTTGTGGCGCTGGATGTGGCGGCGGATGACTGGCAGGGAGGGCTTTTTGAAGCGGGAATGCGCGGTGCGCTTTATGTGTGGCTGCTGCTGGGGCTGCCGCTGGGGGTATATCTTTTCACGCGGCGGTTCGCGGCGCAGACGGCGATGATTGACAAATTGAGCGGCGCGGTGGAGGAGAGCGACTCGGCGGTGATGGTGGCCGATCCGCATGGGCGCATCGAGTACGTGAACGGCGGGCTGTGCCAGCAAACCGGATACTCGCGGCACGAAGTCGTGGGGCGGCTGTGGCGGGAGTTGCTCTCCGAGGAGACGCCGGAGTCGTTGATTGCGGAGATCGGTGCGCGGCTGGAGTCGCGGCGGTCGTGGATGGGCGGGCTCGCGGGGCGGCGGAAGAGCGGGGAGCTTTATCCGGCGCGCGGGACGGTGTCGCCGGTGCATGGGAAGGGCGGGCGCATCGAAGGGTTCATCGCGGTGCTGAACGACGCGACGGAGCTGCACCGGCAGGAGGAGGCGCTGCGCCGGGAGAAAGAGCGCGCGGAAGCGGGCGACAAGGCGAAGGGGGTGTTTCTCGCGACGATGAGTCATGAGGTGCGCACGCCGCTCAACGGGATGGTGGGCTTCACGAATTTATTATTAGATACGCCGCTCTCGCCGGAGCAGCGCGAGTACGTGCAGACGATCCGCACGAGCAGCGAGGCGCTCGTGCAGCTGACGGGAGACATCATGGATTATACGCGCATCGAGTCGGGCGGGCTGCAGCTCGACGCGACACCTTGCGATGTGCGCGCGGCGATCGAGAACGTGCTGGATATCCTCGCGGGGCGGGCGGCGGAGGGCCGGCTGGAGTTGTTGCACGAGGTGGATCTGGATGTGCCGGCGCTGGTGATGATCGATGCGGGGCGGCTCCGGCAGGTGCTGGTGAATCTGGTGGGTAACGCGCTCAAGTTTACCTCGGTGGGCGAGGTGGCGGTGACTGCGCGGTTGCTGACGGGGAAAGCGTTGTCGATGGCGCCGTTTGATGCGGAGGCGCTCGGCGCGCAGGGGCAGCTGGTGGCGGAGCTGGAGGATGGCGGGCTGACGCTGGAGTTCGCGGTGCGGGACACGGGCATCGGTATCGCGCCGGAGAACCGGTCAAAGTTGTTTCAGGCGTTTTCGCAGTTGGATTCATCGAGTGCGCGTCGGTACGGCGGTGCCGGGCTGGGCCTGGTGATCTCGCGCAATCTGGTGCGGATGATGGGGGGCGAGATCCGGCTCGAGAGTACGCCCGGGAGGGGCTCGACGTTTTATTTCACGGTGCGTTGCCGGGTATCGCCGGAGAGACTACCGCTGGCGCCGTCGCTTGCCGGGATGAAGGTGGCGGTGGTGACACGGCAGGATTCACTGCGGCGCGAGCTGTCGCGCGAGTTGTCGGTATCGGGCGCGGCGGTGATGCCGCTCGATGGAGCGGCGCTCACCAGCGGGTTGTGGGAGCTGGCGGTGGTGGACTGCGACGCGGATTTTTTGCGCAAGGAGAAGGAGCGGTTGCAGAGCGAGAAGTGGCGCGGCGCGCGGATGATCGGGCTCGTGCATGTGGGCATGGGAGCGGAGGCGCGGCAGGCGTTGCGGCCGCATTTCCGGATGCTGCTGAACAAGCCGCTGCATCACCGGACGCTGGTCGAGTTGCTGGCGAAGCTGGCGGGGGAGAAGTGACGGAGCGAGCGCGGGAGGGCTTATGGGGCGGCGGATGTTTTTCCGGCGTTGGGCTGACTGGCAAACCACGCGACGATGTCGGGCATCATACGCTCGAATCCGCCGGGGATGAAGACGTTGAAGAGCGTTGCGGGCGAAGCGGTGCGGTTTTCGAAGTCGTGAACGACGCCTGCGGGAATGCGCAGGAAGGTGCCGCGCGGGGCATTGACCCAGTTGTCGCCCACGCGCATGGCAAGCGTGCCTTCGGTGATGAGGAAGAGTTCGTCGTTCTCTTCGTGCGAGTGGGGGCCCGAGCCGGGACTGTGCGGGGCGACGGTCCATTCGGAGGCGCTGTAGCGCGCGGATGTTTCGGTCTCGTCGGCTTTGAAGACGGCGCGCATAGGGCCGCATTCATAGACGCGGCCAGCACCGGGCGGGAGGATGAGGGCGGACGCTTGGGGATCGGCAGGCATGGAGGTGGGGCTGGGCTGGATCGGGAGGGAGGAATGGAGTTTTTGCGACGACGGACAGCCACTCATGGATCGCAAACCGGCTGAAGAGAGGCGTGCCGTATTCGATCAGTGGATCGGTGAGCGGCTGCCGGACAACTAATCTTCCTGCGCGGGCCGGGTCATTTATTCAGGCGTGTGCAAAGTGCAAAGTTCGACCCCTTTTCCGGCTATTGCGCTGTAGCGGCTGGTTCGGCTTTTTTTTCATTTGGGCGTGGCAATCTCCAACGGCGGGCTCGGTAGAGCAACGCGCAGTGCGATGACGGTGACTATCGCGGCAATTCCTACCCCGAGAAACAAGCGAAGCATGTAAGGAAAAGACCGCTTATTCTTTCTCTTCAAAACGACGACCCACAATCCAGAGATCACAAGGCAGGCAAATCCGGCGATCCCTAGCGCAGAGAGACGCGCGTCAGTCTCGAGCGACATATACCGCATCAGGAAGGCGAGTGGGCTCATTGCTGTGCCTAACGTTCAGTGATGAGCCGCGCCTACGGCTGGCGCGGCGGCTGCGCCAGCAGCCGACGTGACAGCTGTAGGCGTTGGCTCTAGCCGCTGGTTCGGCTCTTTTTCGAGTGAATCTCCAATACGCACGGTAAATGCGGCATTCGCCTGCGCTGACGCACGCTGTCTTTTCTTGTTTGAGATGAAGCTCTCAAGTCGCGCCACTCCTTCATCCACTCTTCCGAGCTTGAGGGACTCAATCACGGAGTCAGCAAACGCGATGTCGCTTCCGACGCTCATGGAAATCGCTGCATTGCCTCCACTCGTCGCCGCACGATTAAACGCGCTTCGTTCTTCTTCACTCGCTCGATTACTCAGGAATGCCCAAGCGGCAGTTGCTCCGATTAGCGCACCGGCGAGCACGGCAATGATTATGGCGGGGTACTTCATCTTTTGCCGAACAGTGTTATTCGGCTGCACTCGGTGCAGCCTTAGGGGTGGGGTTTCTCGCCATGACAAATGGCTAAGTGGCTGGCGGGGCGTGGTCGAGGGGCAAAATTTTTTGCGAGTGCCGTTTTTTGCGAGTTGATACATTTCCCGCGTAAAGCGGCACTCGCGGCATGAATACGAGCGGGGAGGCGGAGGGTGGGCATGGCGTGGGAATGAGGAAGGCCGGGCACGGCGTGCCGGCCCTACCCTGGAGAGTCCCATTGTCCGTTTGACCTGAGGTAGGGCCATTCTTCCGGGGTTTTGACCAAGCCCGCCCGCACGGGGTTGAACAGGATGTAACGCCACTTTTCCTGGCAGGCGGCTTCGTCGCGCACGCGATGCTCGAAGAAATCCTGCTGCCACTGCACGCGGGCCGCCTTCGCCGTGTAGCGTTTCCAGTCGAGGACTGTGCGCTGGATGCCTCGTTCGGGATTAAACCGGATGAGGGCGTGCAGGTGGTCCGGCATCAGTAAAACCAGTGAGATCTGCCACTGGCCGCATTCCTGCCGGAAGCGCAGGCTGTCGCGCAGCAGATGCGTGGTGTCGGCACGGGCGAGTTGATTCACGCCGCGAACGGCGCAGGCGACGGTGATGAAATAGAGCGAGTTGTCTGGCGCCCACGGTGGCACGTCGTGCGGCAGGCGTTTGCGTTGCGGGCTGTGGTATTTTGCGGCGGGCGCAGCGGGTGTGGGCGGGCGATGATGCGACGCAGTGATGTCCGCCCCCCCCCATGGGGCGGTTGTGGGGGATTTGGCGCGGTGGGGGAAGGGTGTTTTTGCGGGAAAAATCGGAGGGGGGGCGGAGGATGAAGGCTGGGCACGGCGTGCCAGCCCTACCCGGACCGGCCCTACGCGAGGGCGGTCTCGATTTGTTTGCAGGCGGTTTTGAGGATCTGGAGGCGGGCGTGGCGTTTGTTGTTGGCGGGGATAAGGTGCCAGGGAGCGGTTGTCGTGTCGGTCAGGGCGAGCATGTCGCCGACGGCGACTTCGTAGGCGTCCCATTTGCGGCGGTTGCGCCAGTCTTCGTCGTTTATCTTGTGGCGTTTGTAGGTGGTCTCCTCGCGGGCGCGGAAGCGGCGGAGTTGTTCGTCGCGTCCGATGTGTAGCCAGAACTTCACGACGATGATGCCGCGAGCAGTGAGTTGTTGCTCGAAGTCGTTGATCTCGGCGTAGGCGCGTTTCCACTCGTCGTCGCGGGCGAAACCTTCGAGGCGTTCGACGAGGACGCGGCCGTACCAGGACCGGTCGAAGATGGCGGTGAGGCCGGCGCGGGGAATGTTTCTCCAGAAGCGCCAGAGGTAGTGGTGGGCTTTTTCCTCGTCGGTGGGTTTGGCGACGGGGATGACGCGGTAGTCGCGGACGTCGATGGCGCTGGTGAGGCGGCGGATGGCGCCGCCTTTGCCGGCGGCGTCCCAGCCTTCGAAGGCGAAGACGATGGAGCGTTTCGCGGCGGAGGCGGTGCGGACGGCCTGGTTGAGTTTACCGAGCCATTTCTCGCGTTTGGCTTCGTAGTCGGCGGCGGAGAGTTGCTGGTCGAGCGGGAGGGATTGGAGGCGTTTGAGTCCGGCGGGGCGGAGGGAGCGGCGGGTGGCGGCGGAGGGGGCTTTGGTTTTGAGGGGGCGGCCGTGTTTGCGGAGGTGGGCCTGGAAGCGGGCGATGAGGAGGGAGGCTGTATCGAGATCGCGGGCACGGTCGTCCTCGGCGTCGAGAATGGTCCAGGGGGCGTGGGGGCGGTGGGTGGCGCGGTGGATGGAGATGGCGAGGCGAGAGAGACGGGCGTAGTGGCGGTGGTATTGCCAGTGATCGGGGGAGACGCGCCAGGCGGTGGACTCGTCGGAGGAGAGGGCGCGGAGGCGGCGGCCTTGAGCGGTTTTGGAGAGGTTGAGCCAGACCTTGATAATCAAGGTGCCGTCGTCGGCGTGGAGTTTTTCGAAGTGGCGGATGCGTTCGAACTCGGGGGAGAGGTCTTGTTGCGCGGGGGGTTCGTGGAGGGCGGCGCGGAGAGTCTCGGTGTACCAGGAGCCGGCGTAGATGCCGATGCGGCCGTTGGTGGGGAGGCTGCGCCAGAAGCGCCAGAGGAAGGGGCGTTCGCGTTCCTCGTCGGAGGGATCGCGGAAGGAGAAGGTTTCGACGCCGCGGGGGTCGAGCCAGGAGCCGAGGGTGTTGAGGAGGTCGCCGGTGCCGGCGCCTTCGACGCCGGCGACAATGAGGAGGATTTTGAAGGGAGCCTCTTTCAGGCGGACCTGGAGCTGGACGAGTTTTTCGCGGAGGACGGCGGCGCGGGCTTCGTAGTCTTTTTTGGAGAGGCGGGGGGCGGCGCTCGTGCTCGGTTTGGCCATGAGGCGAAGAAAGCGGAGGGCGCGCGGGGGTGTCGAGGGCGGGGTGTGTGAAATTATTGCGCGCGGGACGCGAAGATCCGGAGGACGGAAGTTTTAACCACTAAAAGGTTTCGGCCAAAGGCCGAAACTTCGAGGTGTGTCTTCGGCTGATCGCCTGCGACGACTGGGCGGAGGCGTCTGCTAATCGCAGACGGGGACTTGGGGAAATAGCGGGGGCGCGTGCGTTTTGGGGGGACGTGAGTAGGGTGCGGAGCGCAGGCGCGGTGTATCCGCCGCGTCGGTGCGCGAGTTCCTCCAACCCCTGACTCGATAACAGCATGAATCCTGCGACGACGATTGCTCCTTTCCTTGTGTACGCGGCGCTGGCCGGCTTGTGCGGCGCGCTGGCTATGACGGTGGCGATGAAACTGGTGTCACGCTCGGGGTGGGCGCGCGACGACATGATCGTGGCGGTGGGCAGCTTGTTCACGAAATCGCGCGAGACGGGGTTTCAGGTGGGGCTGATTTTGCACGCGTTGTCGGCGGTGGTGTTTGGGCAGATCTACACGGTGCTGCTGATCGGGCTGGAGTTGTCGGGGTGGCCGTCGGCGTTTTTCGCGGGGGTGGGGTTTGGGGTTTTCCACGGGCTGATCGTGAGCCTGTCGCTGTGCTGGGTGGTGGCGGATCAGCATCCGCTGGAGGAATTCCGGCGGGCGGGGGTGTCCGTCGCGTTGACGCACTTCATCGGGCACATCGCGTATGGAGCGGTGGTGGGATTGGTCGTCGGGGTGGCGCCGGTGTAGGCGGAGGCTGGGCGGCAGGGTTTTTAACCACAGATTGCACAGATGGGCACGGATGGTGGCGGAGTTTTGGACAGGATTAACGGGATTAAGAGGATTGGGGAGGAGCCGAGGATCGAGGGCGGTGGGGCGCGGCGCTTTCATCGGGAGGCGTGCATGGAAAAGGCGAGCCGGGGCTCGCCTTTGAAAGCGGTGCCGACTGGGGCACCGCAGTCCTATAAAGTAGGATCGCGGGTCAGGGTTTGGGGGCCGGGGGTGGCGGGGGTTCGAGGCGGCGGAAGATCTGGCCGTAGTCTTTGTAGGTGGCGTAGCCTTTTTCGCCGAGGATGGCGGTGAAGCTGGTCTCGGCTTCTTTGGCGAGGCCGGCGAGGTAGGCGGCGCGTTGCTCGTTGGCGGGCGTGCCGGGAACGGGACGGAAGGCGCGGAGTTTTTTCTCGAGCTCGGTTTTGAGGGCGTGGGCTTCGACGGCTTTTTCGGGCGGGAGGTCGAGGCGTTTGGTGAGGGAGGCGAGGGTGCGGAACTCGTAATCCTGCGCGCGTTCGTAGGCGGCATAGCGGTCGTCGCCGAGGCTGGCTTTGAGCTGGGCGTTGAGTTCGTCGCGGGCTTTTTGCGGGCCTTGCGTGTTGGAGTAGATGACGGTGGAGCCGGTTTGAGGCGTGTACTTTTCGTCGTAGGCTTGGCGGAGGGCGAAGATGGTTTTGTATTCGTCCTCGGTGGCGTCGAAGGCGGCGAGCTGGTAGCGGAGTTGTTGAGCGGTGCGGGAGTTGCGGAGGTCGTAGGCGGTGAGCTCCTCGGGGGTGAGTGCTTCGGCGAGGTCAGCGCGTTCCTGTTTTTCGAGGAAGGCGAGTTTCTCGCTGTCTTCGGGGAGGGTGATGCCATCGTAGCTTTGGAGGGGCTGGCGGAGGGCTTCGTAGTCTTCGCGGATGAGGCGGACCTGTTCGGCTTTGGTCGTGGGGAGGAAGCCGCTGCGGGGATCGTTGCCGGGCTTGTCGGGCTCGGCGAGACCGGCGAGGAGCGTTTTCATTTCGGCGGCTTTTTCGCGGCGCAGGTCGAGGGCTTTGAGGGGATCGGCTGAGCGCCAGAAGTTGCCGTAGTCGCGTTTCCAGAAGTTGCCGTCGTCGGCGACGCGAAGGGCGTTTTCGCGGTCGCGGTAGCGAAGCTCGACCTGGTAGCGGATGAGGCTGCGGATGACGGAGTCGGGCAGGCCGAGCTCGCGGAGTTTGGCGGCGGAGTCGGGCGCGCCGGAGGTGATGAGGGCCCAGGTATCGGGCGGGAATGCGGGAGGAGCGGGGGCCTTTTTTTCCGAGGTGGAGGGGCGGGTAAGCGCGAAGGGAGCGGATGCGTTGTCGCGGTTGAGGAAGAGGAGGGCGTTGGCGGTGAGCGACGCGGCGAGGAGGAGGGCGAGGACGATTTTCATCGGGCGGAGGGGGAAGGTGGGGTGAGGTTGTTGAGCCAGAAAGCGCCGTTGGTTTTGTAGGCTTCGTAGCCGCGCTGGCCGAGGGCCGCGACGAGGCGTTTCTCGGCTTCGGCGGCGAGTTCGGTGCGGGAGGCGGCGAGGGTTTTTTGCGCGTCGGGGCCGGAAGGGCGGAGGGCGCGGAGGCGTTTCTCGATGTCGGCTTTGACCTCGTAGGCGGCGGTGGCGTTTTCAGGCGGGAGCTGGAGGCGCTCGGCGAGGACGACGAGGCGGCCGTAGTCGTAATCCTTGGCGCGGACGTAGTCTTCGTAGCGTTCGGGGGTGAGGACGGTCTTCGCGGCGGCGTCCATCTCGCGCTGGGCCTGTTCGCGGACGGCGCGGTCGTTGGTGGATGGAGCGCCGGAGGAGATGCCCATTTTCTCAAGCATGGCTTTTTGGTGGGGGAAGAGGGCGCGGAATTCTTCTTCGGTGGGGCGGAGGCCGGCGAGGTTGCTCCGGAGGTAGGAGGCGGCGGTGGACTGGCGGAGTTCGTATTCGAGAAATTCGGACGGGGAGAGGACTTTGGCCATGTCGGCGGCTTTTTCTTTTTCGAGGTAGAGAAGTTTCTCGCGGTCCTCGGGAAGGAGGATGGTGCGGCCGGCGGTGGGATTGCCGCGGATTTCCATGGTGAGGACATTGTAGTCCTCATCGATCATGCGGAGGGCCTCGGCCTGGGCGGGAGTGAAGCGGGCGAAGCGGGGGTCCTGCCAGGTCTGCTCGGGCAGGTAGTCTTCGCCGAGGAGGGATTTGAGGCGGGTGCGGAGTTCGCGGGAGAGTTCGTTGGCGGCTTTGCGCTGCTCGGGAGTGGAGCGGTTGTAGAAGGAATCTGGCCGCCAGTATTCCTGGGAATTTCGGGAAGAGAGGAGCGCATCGAAGCGGCTCTGGTAAGCGTCGCCGATGAGCGCGGCGGCGACTGAGCGGATGGCGTCTTCGGGCCAGCCGGCGGCGCGAAGGGCGGCGACGGTGGAGGCATCGCCGGTGCGGAGTTTTTCCCAGAAGGGAGCGTGGGGGCCGGTGGGGACGGAGAAGGCGGCGGAGGAGTTGAGCGTTGAGGGTTGAGAGTTGAGGGAGGGGGAGGCGGAGGATTTCTCGACGGCCGCAGGAGTCGCGGGGGCGGAGGTGTTTTGGGGTTTAGGTCGCGAGAAGAAGAGGATCGCGTTGGCGGCGACGGAGAGGCTGAGGAGGAGCAGCAGGGGTTTCATGAGAAGGGTGAAGGGTGCGGGGTGAAGAGTGAAGGGGGGCGGGGAGGGGCGGAATTTTTGGACAGGATTAAGAGGACTCACAGGATGGGGAGATCATGGGTCCACGTTGCGTACGCGCGCGGAGAGGCGGTCGGCGATGAGATCGCGGGCGGCGGGGAAACCTTTTTCGCCGTAGAGTTTGGTGAGGGTGGTTTCCATTTCCTGGCGTGTTTGGGCGAAGAAGGCGTTCCACTGTTCGTCGGTGGCGTTATTTTGTGCGGTGAAGTCGGAGAATTTGGCGCGGAGGGACTTCAGGTATTCGTAACTGGCCAGGGCGGTTTCGGGGGGAAGTCCGAGCTGGGTGGCGAGGTCGTGGTTGGCGCGGAAGTCGGGGTCCTGGGCGCGGATGTAGTCGGCGTAGCGTTTTTCGCCGAGGAGGTCGCGGGTTTGTTGGTCGATGAGCTCGTTTAAGGCGGGATCCTGTGCAGAGGTGGTGCGGCGATGGTCGAGAGATTTACGGAGTTCGTAGAGAGCGATGAATTCCTGCTTCGTGGCCTCGAAGCCGACAAGGTTGCGGAGGAAGCTGGCGGTGTTGGAGGTGTGGATATTATGGATGTAGAGCTCCTCGGGCGTGAGGAGGGCCTCGATGTCGGCGCGTTGTTGTTCGCGGAGGTAGCTGGCTTGTTCGCGAGGCGTGGGCAGGCGCAGGGGAGTACCGCGGCCTTTACTCTCGAATTCAAGGAGGCGGTAATCGTCGTAGATGAGTTTGAGGTGCCAGGCTTTTTCGAAGGGGAGGTATCTCGTGTACTGGCGGAGTTGATCGTGGGCGGGTTCGTAGATGTCGCCGAGGAGCTGACGGAGTTCGTTTTCCTTTTGCCGGGCGAGATCGTTGGCTGCGGCGGGGTCGGTGATTTTATCGAGGTGAGCGGCGGAATGGGACGAGAAGGTGTGCTCCCAGTAGGCGGGTGGTTTGCGGAGGGCGCGTTCGCTGGCGGAGTAGCGGGCATCGACTTCGGCGCGGATGATGGCCCGGATCTCGGGGTCGGTCAGGCCGAGCTGGCGGAGGAAGCCGAGGGTGTTGGGTGAAGCTGACCAGTCGGTGGATGGGAAGGTTGGGGCGGTGTGGGACTGAGCGCCGGGGTGTGCGGAAGTGTCGGAGGAAACTGGGTACGGCGTGGAGGCGGATGAGGTTGTTGAGAGGGAGCGAGAGGCGCGGACGAGGAAGACGGTGTTGGCGGCGAGCGAGATCAGGAGAAGAATGACGAGCGCGCGTTTCATGGGCGGGTGAGGCGGCGGGTCAGCGGGTGCGCGGGCGCTCGGAGGGTGGGACGCGCAGGAGTTCGAGGTAGCGGCTGTTGAGTTTGTAGATTTCCATACCTTTCGAGCCGAAGGCGGTGGTGAGGCGGGACTCGGCTTCCTGGGCGAGGGCGAGACGGGCGGCGGGCGTGGTGGCGGGATCGGCGTCGAGGGCGCGGGAGCGGTGGTCGATGTTGGCTTTGAGCGCGTAGGCTGTGCGGGCGGTTTCGGTGGGGAGCTGGAGGTGTTGGGAGAGGTGGTAGAAGCGGCGGTATTCGGCGTCGCGGCTGAGGACGAATTGTTGGAAGCGGGCTTCGCCGAGGATGCGGCGGGCTTCGAGGTCGAGGGCGGCTTCGGTGTCTTTGCGGAGTTTGCGGGCGGCTGCGGCGTCGAGGTCGAAGGCGGGTTCGTCGAGGGGGTTTTTTATGCGAAAGAGCGCGCGAAATTCGGCTTCGGTGGGTTCGAAAGCGGCGGTGTTGTAGCGGAGTTCGGAGGCGGTGACAGACGAACGGAGTTCGTACTCGAAAAATTCGCCGGGGGTGAGGGCGCGGGCGATGTCGGCGCGTTCTTCGCGGGTGAGGGCGGCGCTTAGTTCCTCGTAGGAGGAGTTGCTGTAGTTTGGGGTCTCGTTGAGATCGCGACGGAGCGACGCGTAGTCGGCTTTGATGGCGAGGATGGCGGCGGCTTTCTCGCGTGGTATGCCTTGGAACGCTGGGGCTTGAGCTTCGGGAGAGATGTAGGCGTCGCCGAAGAGAGATTGGAGGAGGGCTGCTTTTTCGTGGTTTTGGGCGGAGCGGTTTTGCGCGAACGCGTCGAAGGCTGCGGCATTGCGATGATGCTCCTGCCAGTAGTCACGCGAAGGGTTTTCGAGAGCACTGTTTTGTGTGTGGAAGCGGGCGTCGATGAGAGCGGCGGCGAGGCGTTGGAGGGTTTGCTCGGGCCAACCGGCGGCGCGGAGAGTGGCGAGGGCGGCGGGGTCGCCTTGAGCGAGGCGTTGCCAGAGGGTGATCGGTGCGGAGCTGAGTTGAGCGGACGTGGCGGCCGAGCGCGATGCGGCGTGCGAGGATGTAGAGGCGGCGGAGTGAGCGGCGGGGGATTTTGCGAGGGCGGCGCGGAGCTCGCGGACGACGAAGCAGGCGTTGGCGGCGAGCGAGAGCGTAAGGAGTGCTAGAAGAAGCGGAGATTTCATTTCAGCCGGGAAGCGGACCGGGAGAAGGCTTGGAGTTTTTATAGAGCGTCGGGCGCGGTGGACTGATGGAATTTTCCGTCTCGGAGGAAAGCGGCCACCTGGGTGATAACAGGGGTGCGGTATTGGAGCCAGGTGTGGGAGATGGGGAGGACGAGGTGGTCGCTCATGCCTTCGAGCTTGGTGCTTTCGATGGCGACTTTGCCGTCGCTGGGGCGGCCGATCCAGGCGGAGAAGAGCGGGTTGAGGGAGCGGGAGCCGGCGATGATGCCGAGGTCGGTGTTTTCGAGCGGGCCGAGCGTGAGCGGGAGCGATTCGGGGCCGGTGCCGAGGCGGCGGCCGTTTTTGCCGGTGAAGAGATGGAAGAGGCAGTTGTTGCGGAGTTTTTCAGCGACTTCGCTGCCGTGGTTGGGCGGGGCGATCATGACGAGGCGGCCGAGGTTGGCGGGGCGGTGGTCGCGGAGGTAGAGGCGGAGGAGGATGCCGCCCATCGAGTGCGTGACGACGTGGAGGCGCGGGGCGGTATCGGCTTTGTGGGCACGGAGCAGGTCCGGGAGCCAGGTGGCGGCGAGTTCTTCGAGAGGGACGCTGCGCGAGGGATAGGATACGTTGATGACACGGTAGCCGTCGCGGCGGAGCGAGCTGGCGAGGCGGGCCATGGCGAGGCGGTTGAGACCGAGGCCGTGGAGGAGGAGGACCGTTTCGGGTTCGGCGGTGGAAGAGTCGGGGGAGTTGAGAGATGAGGGTTGAGAGTTGAGAGAATCGGAGAGGGTTTCGGAGTCAGGGGCGAGGTCGGTGGCGGTGAGCGAGCGGGGATTGCTGGACGAGGTGGCGTCGGCGGCGGCGTGCAGGCGCGCGAGGCTGAGGAGCAGCGCGAGCAGGGCGCAGCGCAGGGGGAGTGCCGCCGGGTACATGTTCGGAGGTATGGGAGAGCGGAGGAAACGTGCCAAGGGGGAAGGTGAGAGAAGTGTGCAGGGGGGCGCGGGAGGCGATTTCATCGGCGTGGGGTGATCGCGAATCGAACCGGCGGGGTTAAGGCTAACCCGCCCTACCTCGGAATCGGATTGGGAAATTGGCTGTAACTTTTGGGGGCATGGTTGTGTAACACGGGAAGCCATTGGTTCGTTTCGTTTTCTTTCACCGCTCAAACTCGTGACGTTTTCATCTCCAGATGTCGTTTCCGCCGCGCCGCCGCCGCTGCCGACCGAACGGAATGCGCGTGACTACGTGATCCAGGCGGACGGGTTGACGAAGGTTTATGGCGCGCAGCGGGCGCTGGATGGCGTGACCCTGCATGTGCCGCCGGGGACGATCGGGCTGCTGGGGCCGAATGGCGCGGGGAAGAGCACGTTTATCAAGTGTCTCCTGAATCTGGAGACGCCGACGTCGGGGCGCGCGCTGGTGCTGGGGCGGGACATCCGGGCGAGCAATCGCGAGTCGCGCGAGCGGGTGGGCTACAGCCCAGAGCAGGATTCGCACATCCCGGGGGTGGTGGGGTGCGAGTATGTGACTTATTGCGGGCAGCTGTCGGGGTTGTCGTTCAAGCAGGCGCGGCAGCGGGCGCATGAGATTCTGGATCTGGTGGGGATGGGGCAGGAGCGGTACCGGAAGATCGATACGTACTCCACGGGCATGAAGCAGCGGGCGAAGCTGGCGCAGGCGCTGGTGCATGATCCGGAGATTTTGTTTCTCGATGAGCCGACCAACGGGCTCGATCCGGCGGGGCGCGAGTATTTCCTGCGGTTGATCGGTTCGCTGCACAAACAGCTCGGGACGAGCGTGGTGATTTCGTCGCATCTGCTGAACGACATCGAGCGCATCTGCGACCGGGTGATCATCATCGCGCGCGGGCGGGTGCTGGAGCACGACAGCATGGAGAACTTGAAGAACCGGCACCGGCGCATCGTGGAGTTCGCGCCATCGGGCGAAAGCGATCGCGTGGCGGCGGCACTGAAGGCGGGCGCGTATAAATTCGAGCGGCTCTCGAATGGACGCTTCCGCATCGAGTCGCCGAGTGACTCGGTGGAGTGGCTGCTGGAGTTGTTGCGCGTACACCGGTTGCCGCCGGGCGAGATCGTCGCCAACCCGAATGCTTTGCACGAACTGTTCCTGCGCTCGCTCGCTTCCGCCGATGGAAACCACGCTTGATCTCAGCCGGTGCCGCGAGAAACCGCGCGGCGTCGTTTATCGCCGCTGGGTCATCAGCTCGACCGGGCTGCGGCAGCTTTTCAGCGGGAAGTTTTTCGTGGTGCTGCTGATTGTGGCCTGGACGGTGAGTCTGGCGATGGCGGCGCTGGGGTTTGCGTTCAGCCAGACGGTCGTGACGGGCGGCTGGCTGGAGCAAGGTGCCGCGTCGCTCGGGGTGCGCGCGCAGGCGGTGGCGCAGGCGTTTGGGGCGCTGGTGCTGCTTTATCCGGATGTCTGTGTGAACGGGCTCTTCACGCTGATGTTCTGGGTGCAGTCGTATCTCGGGCTCGGGCTTTGTCTGATCGCGCTGACGGTGCTGGTGCCGCGGTTGATCGCGCGGGACCGGGCGGGCAATGCGCTGATCATCTACCTGGCGAGGCCGCTGACGTCGGTGGATTATTTGTTGGGGAAACTCGGGATCATCGCGGGGCTGCTGGTGTTGTTGTGGACGGGCCCGCTGGTGACCGGGTGGCTGCTGAGCATGGCGTTCGCGCCGAACAGCGATTTTTTCGTCTATTCGATTTCGCCGCTTCTGCGGGCGTTGTTGTTTAACGGGATCAGTCTGGTGGTGCTGGCGGCGGTGGCGCTGGGAGTATCGGCGCTGAACAAGACGTCGCGAAACACGATTATGCTGTGGATTTTTCTGTGGGTGATTGTGGGGGCGATGGCCTCGGGGCGGAGGGCGCCGGAATGGCTGCAACGCGCGAGCTTCACGAACAATCTGGCGGAGGTCAGAAAGAGTGTGCTGCGGATGGACACGGCGCTGACTGATGCAGCGAGCAAGTTGCCGTTGCTCGATCAGCAGGTCGTTGAGAAATTGAAACGTGGCAGCGATGAGGCGGCGGCGAAGGATCTGCCGGGGACGTTGAAGGCGCTCGGGCTTTTCGTGGTGCTGTCGTCGGTGGTCTTTTTGAGAAAGTTGCGTCCCGAATGAGCACGATCGTCCAGGCGGAAAATCTGAGCCGGTTCTACGGCGTGGTGCTCGGGCTCAACAATGTGAACTTCCGGATACGGCGCGGCATCACGGGGCTCGTGGGGCCGAATGGCGCGGGCAAGACGACGCTGTTTCGCCTGCTCACGGGGCAGGTGAAGCCGAGCTCGGGGACGATCACGGTCTTCGGCGGGAATCCGTGGAATAACCCGGATGTGCAGGCGCGGCTGGCGTATTGTCCCGAGAGCGAGACGGTGCCGGCCGGGCTGCGTCCGCTGGAGTGGCTCACGGGGCTGGGGATGATTTCTGGGTTGTCGGCGAGTGATGCAACGAAGCGGGCGAACGAATCGCTCGAGCGCGTGAAGCTGGCGCCGCAGTATTGGAAGAAGCGGATCACGACTTACTCGAAGGGCATGCGGCAGCGCGTGAAACTCGCGCAGTGTCTAATGCACGCGCCGGAGTTGATCATCCTGGATGAGCCGATGAACGGGCTCGATCCGATGGGGCGCGAGGAGTTCAGCCAGGTGTTGCGCGAGCTGGCGCGTGACGGGACGAGCGTGCTGATTTCAAGTCACATCCTGCACGATCTGGAGGCGCTTTGCAGCGACTTCATCCTGTTGCGTTGGGGGCGGATTCCGAATGCGGCGAATCAGGAGGTGGCGTCGGCGGAGACGCGGAAGCGGTGGCCGGAAGCGACGACGATCCGCTGCGAGGAGCCGGAGAAACTGGCGCGTTATCTCTTCGATCAGCATCTGCTGCGCGGCTGCGAGATCGTGCCGGAGAGCGACACATTGCACGTGCGCTGGCGCGATGCGGAGCAGTTCTACGCGGGGTTCGACCGGTATCTGCTGGAGAGCGGCGTGCGGATTTTTGAAGTGAGGAGCACGGCGACGTTTTTGGAAAAGGCGGTCGGTCCCGGGCCTTCACTCGACTCATAAGCGATGACGACGAAAAACATGAGTGACGTCACAGGCGGCGAAGCGCGCGGGAGATTTTCCGCACCGCGGACGGCGCCGAACCAGTGGAACGCGCTGGGCGGTGTGTGGCGGCTGACGGCGTGGCGGCTTCTTTCGCGTAATCAGTTGCTGGTGACGGCGGGGTTGCTGGCGGTACTGGCGTTTTTTTGTTCGAAGCTCACGGCGCCGCGCGCGCCGGATGATTATCTGGAGTGGGTCGCGGGATTTTTGCTGTCGGTGGTGGTGCCGGTGCTGGCGTTTCTGTCGGGCGCTGGCGCGATGCGTGACGAGATGAAGCCGGGGGCGGTGGATTATGTGTTCACGCGGCCGGTGAAGCGGTGGGCGTTTGTGGGGTTCAAGTATCTCGCGCACACGGCCTGCCTGCAGGCGATGTGGCTGCTGGCGTTTGGCGTGGTGGTGTTTTTCGCGGCGGCGCGGAATGCGCCGGCCATCGGCGCGATTTATCCGTGGGTGTTGCTGGCGCAGATGCTGACGATCGCGGGGTTCACGGCGTTGGGGTTTTTGTGCGCGGTGCTGACGTCGCGTTATCTGGTGATCGGGATCGTGTACGCGGGAATCGTGGAAGCGGGCGTGGGCAATATCGCGGCGCCGCTCAGCCGGTTGTCGATGACGCGGCAGGTGCGCGAGTTGATCGAGCCGCAGATGCTCGGGGCGATCGATGGCGTTTCGTGGACGGCGGCGCTGACGACGACGGGGGCGATGCTGGTGTTCGCGGCGGTGTTTGTGGGGGCGGCGGCGGCGATTTTCTCGATGCAGGAGATGACGGGGGCGCGGGGGAAGGAGTGAGGGTGTGCGCGGCCAGACCGGCGCGCTCTGTAACCTCGGGGCGCTTTGGCGTGAATGAAGGGCAGAACCCAATCGAATTTATGAAACGCATTATTCAAACCTCTCTCGCGCTCGGCCTGCCGCTGATGTCGCTCGTGGCCTGTGCAAAAGCAGTTGAAGACAGTCGCACCCCGTCGCGCGTCGTTGCCGATGGCGTCTCCGGCCTCAATACGAAGATTGTCAGCGCGGATGCGTTGTGGGTCATGAATCTGGATCTGAACGCGCTTCGTGACAGCACGGTGGGCAAGGAGCTCGTGGCTCAAGGAATGGTGCTTCAGGCGCAGGCGATGAAGGGACAGAAGTTTCCGATCCAGGTGGATGTGCCGAAGTTGTTCGAGACGATCGGCTCGATCACGGCTTATGGAACGAATCTGGCGCAGGACCCGAAGCTGGTGGATGGGGCGTTGATTTTTCAGGGCACGGCGGATCTGCGGAAGATCGTCGAGGGGATCGTGGCGCAGGCGACGGTGACGACGCCGGAAGCACTCACGGAGTTGAAGGATCTGCCGTTCGAGGCGTACTCGATCGGCGGGGAGCTGATCGTGGCGTTTCCGAAGGAGCCGATCATCCTGGTGAGCAAATCGAAGGCGCAGGTGCTGGCGGCGCATAAGGTGTTTCGCGGCGAGGCGCCGTCGCTGGCGAAGGCGAAGAATTCGCCGCTGACGGGGCTCATCCGCAATCAGACGGGGGCGTTCGTGCTGGCGGCGAGCGTGGTGCCCTCGGCGGAGTTTTTCGCGGACGATGCACCGCAGGCGCGGATTTTGCAGATGGCGAAATCGGCGTCGGTCGAGCTCGGT
Organism: Nibricoccus aquaticus; assembly: GCF_002310495.1. Classification (GTDB taxonomy): domain Bacteria; phylum Verrucomicrobiota; class Verrucomicrobiia; order Opitutales; family Opitutaceae; genus Nibricoccus; species Nibricoccus aquaticus. The sequence goes on from NZ_CP023344.1 coordinate 2,319,639, forward strand.
GAGGAGAAGACGCAGACGTTTGCGCATGTGCAGCTGCTCGCGAGTTCGGATGAGTCGGCGGACAAACTCATGAAGATCCTGCAGGGGATCACGGCGATGATCTCCCTCGCTGAATCGAGCGACAAATACCTGAGCGAGTTTTTGAAGTCGGTGACGGTGACGCGGGAGAAAAACATCGTGACGCTGCATCTGGCTTATTCGAGCGACCGTCTGGTGGTGATGGCTCGCGAGTTCCAGCAGGGGCAGGCGCGAGACCGACAGCAGCGGCGCGAGTCGCGGGCCGGAGTGGAGCGCGATGTCACGAACGGGCCGGTGCCGCCGGTGGAGGAGAAGGTGGTTCTCCAGTGGAAGGCGGATCAGAATCTCGGGGATATGGGCGTGAGCGCGAAGACGCTGGTTTCGCGGACAGTGGCGAATGTGGCGCTGAAGACCGGTGAGATGATCGTGCTCACGGGTCATCGCCATGAGGGAGAGAACGCGCGTATCGACTATGTGGAGATCGCGCCGGCCGATGGCTCCGGGGCGAGCCAGCGCATCGAGGCGGAGGACATGGAGCTGGCGAACTACACGGTGCTCGCGAACCGGAACGGCTCGGGCGGGAAGGTGATCCAGATCCATGATTCTCATGGGACGGCGCGTTTCCCGTTTGCCGGTGCGGAGGGGACTTATGCGATTACGGTGCGTTACGTGGATGAGAACGACGGGAAGTCGGATTTCTTCGTGAGCGTGAAGGCGGCGGTGGCGATGCCGCAGCAGCCGGAACAGCCCAGGCAGCCTGAGAAGCCCTGAGTCGCGCGTTTAGTTTTTCGAGAATCCGAGCGATGACGTTGCCGCCACCTGATCTCCCGCGCGATGCGCTGGTCTGCCCGCAGCAGATCAGCGTGGAGGAGGCTGCGCTGGTGCGGGAGGCGGCGGGCGGGAGTGCGCGGGCGTTTGAGGCGCTGGTGAACCAGCACAGCCGGCGAGTATTTAATTTTTTGAATCAGATGACGCGGCACCGGCAGGATGCGGAGGACCTGACGCAGCGGACGTTCATCAAAGCGTTTCATAATCTGGGGCGGTTCGATCCGCAGCGGCCGCTGATCAACTGGCTGCTGACGATCGCGCGAAGGACAGCGCTGAATCATTTTCGCGATACGAAGCGGTGGGAGGAAATCCCGGAGGCGAGCGAGGCGCCGGGGTATTCGCCGGCGAAGCAGACGGAGATCCAGGATCGCACGGAGAACGTGTGGGCGCGGGCGAGGGAGGTGCTTTCGCAGCGAGAATTTGACGTGTTGTGGCTTCGCTTCGGCGAAGAACTTTCCACCGAAGAAACCGCGCAGGCCATGGGGTTGACCGTGCCGAATGTGAAGGTGATCGTGTTCCGTGCGCGCCAGCAGCTTTTGAAAGGAGACAATGCTCATGAATAATGAATCCAACGATAGTCGTCGTCTGAGTCCGCGGTTGATCTGTCGCGCGGTGCGGCAGTGGGAATCTGCGCGTGGTGCGGCCGAGGGGCAGACGTGGGTGGCGGAGCGGCACATGGAGACGTGCGATGAGTGCCAGGCGTTTTTCGCAGAGGATGATTCCTTTGAAGAGATGATGCGCGGGGCGGCGCGCGTGGAGACGCGCACGGACCTGGCGGACGGGCCGGATGAGGGATTTGAGCAGAGGATTTTGCGCGCGGTGCGGGAGTCGCAGCCGGAGCGTGAGGTGGCGGGTGAGTCGCGGGCGGGACGGGTGAAGTCGTTTGGATTTTCGCTGGCGGCGGTCGCGGCGGGGGTGACGCTGGCGTTGGTGCTGGTCGACCGGCAGGTGACGCCGGAGAGCAGCGGGCCGGTGGTGACGCTGGGTGAGGGCCAAACGGCAGGAAGTGCCGAGACGCTCGAGGCGGCGGCGTGGTGGAAATCGGGGAAGGCGCGGAGCTCGGCGCTTGAGCTGGTGCGGAGCAATCCGCTGGAGCAGGAGATCGAGTCGATCTCGACGGACGCACGGTCGGTGATCGGGTTTCTGGCGCTGAATTTTTTGCCGTCGGTGGAGGCGGAGAAGGCGAGGGTGGAGGCCGTGGACGATCGCGGGTAGGTGAGGCGGCGGAGGGCGACGCGGAGGTCGTCCCTCCAGAGGAGCGTGATCGGCGAGTGACGCAGGAACCACTCGCTGGCGCTCGTGGCTACGGGAGCGTGCTGGCTAGGACTAGGAGGCCGGCCACGGCGTGGCGGCCCTACCTCGGCACTACCTGGCATGGCGTTCTTTATTTATGCCGAGGATTTGGTGAGCCAGCGGTCGATGGTGGCGGCGAGTTCGGCGAACTTCACGGGCTTTGAAAGGTAGTCATCCATGCCGACGGAGAGGCAGTGTTCGCGTTCGCCGGCGACGACGTTGGCGGTGAGGGCGATGACGGGGATGCGGGTGCCGGGCTCTTCACGGCGGCGAAGTTCGGTGGTGGCGGCGTAGCCATCGAGCTCGGGCATGTGGCAATCCATGAGGACGAGGTTGTAGGTGCCGGCGGCGAGGGCATCGAGGGCTTTGCGGCCGTCGGCGACGACGTCGGCGTGGTGGCCGAGTTTTTCGACCATGCGGCGGGCGAGGGTCTGGTTCACGACATTATCCTCTGCGATGAGGATGCGGGCGGATTTGCGCGGGGTGGTGGGCGGAGTGGATTGCGTGGCGGGCGCGGGTTGGGGCGCGGCGGGGGTGGGCGCGGGGATTTCGGACCAAGCGCGCTGGATGCCGCGCAGGAGAGACGCTTTGCGTATCGGTTTTTGGGAGACGGAGACGAAGTTGTTGTTCTCGATGAGCGTGCGGTGGTCGCGCATGAGGGCTGAACTCAGGAGCATGAGCGGCAGGGCGGAGAGCGAGGCGTCGGCGCGGACGGCGGAGGCGAGTTCGAGGCCGTCCATGCCGGGCATGTGGAAATCGAGGATGGCGAGGTCGAAGGGTTTGTTTTCGCGGGCGGCGAGGCGGAGGCGTTCGAGGGCGGAAGTGCCGTCGCGGGCTTCCTCGGCGGTGATCTGCCACTGGCGGAGGATGCGGGTGAGGATGAGGCGGTTGGTCTCGTGGTCGTCCACGATGAGGACGCGGCGGCCGGGGAAGGCGGGCGGAGTCTCGGGGATGGGCGGGGTGGTGCGGGCGCCGTGCGCGAGGGTGAGGGTGAACCAGAAGGTGGAGCCGCGGCCGGGCGTACTTTCAACGCCGATACGACCGCCCATGAGTTCGACGAGCTGGCGGGAGATGGCGAGGCCGAGGCCGGTGCCGCCGAAGCGGCGGGTGACGGAGCCGTCCACTTGAGTGAAGGATTGGAAGAGGCGGCCGGCGGCTTCGGGGGTCATGCCGATGCCGGTGTCGCGGACTTCGACGCGGAGGACGAGGCGGCCGTCGGTGGAGGGCTCGCGGGACATTTTGACGAAGACCTCTCCATGCTCGGTGAACTTGATGGCGTTGCCGGTGAGGTTGAGGAGGATCTGGCGGAAGCGGCCGGGGTCGCCGACGGCTTCGAGGGGGACGTCGTCGTCGATCCAGCAGGCGAGTTCGATGTGTTTGCGGGTGGCGGCTTCGGCGAGGAGTTCGACGACGTCTTCGACGGAGTCACGGAGTTTGAAGTCGGAGCGCTCGAGTTCGAGTTTGCCGGCTTCGATTTTTGAGAAGTCGAGGATGTCGTTGATGATGCCGAGGAGGGCTTCGGCGGATTTGCGGACGGTGTCGGCGAACTGGCGTTGTTCGTCGTCGAGTTTGGTGTCGAGGAGGAGGCCGGTCATGCCGATGACGCCGTTCATGGGCGTGCGGATCTCGTGCGACATGTTGGCGAGGAAGAGGCTCTTGGCCTGAGTGGCGGCCTCGGCTTGTTCCTTGGCGCGGGCGAATTCGCGGGTGCGTTCGACGATGCGGGATTCGAGGAGGTCGCGGTCGCGGCGGAGGGTTTTGGTGCGCCAGTGGAAGAAGGCGTAGATGCCTGCTCCGAGGGAGATGCCGCTGAGAACGTAGAACCACCACGTCTCATAATACGCGGGAGTTTGAACGAGGTTGAGGGTGGCGCCTTCGTGGTTCCAGACGCCGTCGTCGTTGGCGGCGATGACGCGGAAGCGGTAGGTGCCGGGTTTGAGGTTGGTGTAGAAGGCGGTGCGGCGGTTGGCGGCGTCGATCCATTGGGGGTCGTGGCCTTCGAGCTGGTAGCGGAAGATGACGCGGGCGGAGCGGATGTAGCTGAGGGCGGTGTACTCGATGGCGAGGTCGCGGGTGCCGGCGGGGATGGTGATGGTGGAGGCGCCGGCGGGGGCGGGTTGGTTGTCGATGAGGACGCGTTCGATGAGGACGGGTGGGGCGACGCGGTTGACGGGGACTTGTGAGGGATCGGCGGCGACGAGGCCGCGGTAGGTGGCGAACCAGATGCGGCCGTCGGGGCCTTTGAGGGAGGCGGGTTGGGAGCCGAAGCCGACGGTGGAGGGGATGACGCCGTCGGTTTCGCTGGCGATGGCGAAGGAGTCGCCACGGCGTTCGCCGCGGGCGATGGCGAGGAGCTCGGATTTGGGAGCCCAGACGATGCCTTTGGGGGTGCCGAGCCAGATGCGGCCATGTTCGTCTTCCTGGATGACGGAGACGAGGTCGTTGAAGGGGGCGGAGAGGTCTTCGGATTCGTACCAGCGGCCGTCGGGGGTGAGGAGGAGGAGGCCGTGGCCTTTGGAGCCGACCCAGAGGCGGCCGTCGGAGTCGCAGTGGAGGGAGCGGACTTCGTCAACGGGGTCGCCTTTTTCGGTGTTCCAGTGGGTGAGGGAGCCGTCGGGGGCTTGTTTGATGAGGCCGCCGGCGCGGAGGCCGAAGTATTTGGAGCCGTCGCGGTCTTCGGCCATGGCCCAGACAACGTTCGTCGGGACGATGCCGAGGACTTCGTTCATCGGGGTGTACTGGCCGTCTTTGTAGCGGACGATGCCGTCTTGTTCGGTGCCGAACCAGAGGGCGCCGGAGCGATCCTGGTACATGCACCTCATGCCGCGGAGGTTGGTTTTTTCCTCTTCGGTGCCGTCGGGGTGGCGGATGAGGAGGGAGCCGCGGCGGCCGATCCAGAGGCGGCCATCGTCGGTGTGGAGGAGGGCCCAGATTTCGGCGAGGGGGCCGGTGCCGCCGCCAACGGTGGTGATGGCGCCGGTGGGAGAGAGGTGGACAACGCCGACGGCGGGGATGGCGGCCCAGATGTTGCCCAGTTTGTCGGTGGCTACGCTGCGGACGCCGTCGCCGGGGAGGCCGTCGCGGGTGCTGTACATGCGGAAGCTGGTGGGGCGGATGCGGGAGATGCCGTAGCCGGCGGTGCCGATCCAGATGCTGCCTTCGTGGTCCTGCATGATGGCGCGGCAGTGATCGACGGAGGGGAGCTGGAGGGCGGAGAAGTGGTCGCCGTCGGGGGTTTCCATGACGTAGGCGCGGCGGGCGAGGGCCCAGATGCGGCCGGAGCGGTCGATGTGGATGTTGGTTACGGGTTCGACGCCGAGGCCTTCGGGGGTGCTGTAGCGGCGGACGTCGTTTCCGCGGACGCGGAAGAGGCCGGCGGTCTCGGAGGCGAACCAGAGGGTGCCTTCGGGGCCTTCGACGATACGGACGACGGATTGGAGGTCGGGGCCGCCGGCGGTGAAGCGGTGGAAGGAGCCGTCGGGGTCGCGGTAGACGGGGTTGCCGGTGCGGGGGCTGATCCAGACGCGGCCGGTGGAGTCGGCGAAGACGGTGCGAAGCTGGACGTTGGCGGGGATCTGGCCGGCGGTGTCGACGTCGATGAGTTTGTCGTCGCGGAGCTCTTTCAGGCTCTGGCCGAGGGTGGCGAGCCAGAGGCGGCCGGAGGGGTCGCGGGTGATGCCGGTGATGGCGGTGGGGAGGGGGGCGACGAGTTCGAGGCGGTTGTCTTTCCAGCGGGAGAGGCCGCGGTGGGTGCCGATCCAGAGGGTGCCGTCGGGCTCGGCGAGGAGGGAGCGGATGAGGTTATGGGGGAGGCCGGGGGTGTTGCGGACGCGGAAGTTGACGAAGCGGGTGCCGTCGAAGCGGGCGAGGCCGGATTCGGTGCCGGCCCAGAGGTAGCCGTCGCTCGTCTGGACGAGGGTGGCGGCGACGTTGTGAGGCATGCCAGCTTCGACGCCGTAGGTGTGGGCGGCGTAGGAGAGCTCGGGGCGGGCGGGGGGCGCAGGCGGGGTAGCAGAAGTGGAAATCGAGGCGGGAGTGTCGGCGGCGTGGAGTGCAGCCGGGGTGAGAAGGTGGGAAAAAGCGGCGGTACCGAGGGCGAAGACGGCGTAAATGGCGAAGCGGCCCGTGGAGAGACGGGAAAGTTTACGCGCTCCCGCGTGCGTAGAGCCGGTTGCTGGTGGGGCAGCCATTGTAAAATGTATCGGACCGGACGGGGCTAAGTTTAGCGCTAGATGGGGGGAAGACCGGGGGTGGAGCGCGCCGCAATGACCAATGACCAGAGGCCAGAGGAATCTGGGGCGCTGTTAGCAGGAAAGCGGGTTGGGGGAATGGCGGGGTGAGGACACCCTGCTTACAGCGGAGAACGGGGGCGGAGTTAGCGTGGGAGTTGTACGGTCACGCGGAGGCCGGGGCGGTCGGGGCGGTTTTCGGCGTGGATGGTACCTCCGTGGAGGCCGACGATGCTGCGGCAGATGGCGAGGCCGAGGCCCTGGCCGGAATGGTTCTGGCCGGTGCGGGTGTGGTCGTAGCGGACGAAGCGTTCGAAGATGTGTTCTAGTTTGTCGGGGGGAAGGCCGGGGCCTTCGTCGGTGAGGGCGAGAGTCCAGTGTTGGTCGTCGAGGCGCGAGGTGAGGGAGAGGGTGGAGGCGGGCGGGGAGACGTTGAGGGCGTTGCTGACGAGGTTGAGGAGGAGTTGGCGGAGGAGGTTGGGCTCGATGGTGACGGGGGCGGCGGGGTTGGCGGCGAGGGTGAAGTGGAGGCCGCGGTCTTCGGCGAGTGCGAGGGCGTCTTCGGCGAAGGCATTAAGGAAAGCGGCAGTGTCTTCAGTGCGACGTGGGAGGGTGAGGGTGCCGCTCTCGGCTTTGGCGATGAAGAGGAGGCTTTCGATGATCTGGTTGAGGCGGGAGATGTCGGTGAGGAGGTCTTCGAGGGCGTGGTGGGCGGCGGGGTCGGCGGCGACGGCGGGGCGGAGTTTTTCGGCGTTGAGGCGGATGAGGGTGAGGGGGGTTTTGAGTTCGTGGGAGGCGTCGGCGGTGAAGCGTTTGACCTGGATGAAGGAGGCTTCGAGGCGGTCGAACATCTGGTTGAGGAGGGTGGCGAGGGAGTTGATCTCGTCGCGCGCAGTGGAAACGGGGATACGTTCGTCGAGGCGGTCGGCGCGGATGCGGAGGGCGGTGTCGCGGATGAGGCGGAGGGGTTTGAGGGCGAAGCGGGTGAAGGCGTGGCCGAGGCCGAAGCTGGCGAGGGCGGTGGCGGCGAGGAGCCAGGCGGAGACGCGGGTGTAGTCGTGGATGAGGCGGCGGGTGGGGGCGAGGGGGCTGGCGACCTGGATGCGGAGGGAGCCGGCCTGGAACTCGGAGATGCGGAGGGGGCCGAGGGTGGGGAGCTGGTCGGTCCAGGAGGGGGGGATTTCGTCGGGCGGGATGGGGAGGGCGGCGTCGCCGAGGTTGGGGGAGCGGAAGAGGATGGCACCGTCGGGGGTGTGGACCTGGAAGTAGTACATGGCGGCGTCGATCTCGGCGTGTTCGCGGATGCGGAGGGAGACTTCGGCGGCGTCGGGCGGGGCGGGGATGTCTTCGAGGCGTTCGCGGAGTTCGGCGAATTCGGCGGCGTTGAGGAAGTCGAGGCCGTTGACCATCTGGCGGGAGAGGAGCCAGCCGCCGACGGTGAGGACGAGGGCGGTGGTGATGGTGACGAGGGTGGCGAAGCCGAGGGTGAGGCGGCGGGAGAGGGAGGACATTTTTTTAACCACTGAGTGGCACTGAAGGGCACTTATGCGGAGGATGCGGGAAGTGGCGGGGCCAGGAGCGGGTTATTGGCTGAAGGCGGAGCGGGAAGAAAAGGCCGAGAGGGGCGAGGGTCAGGCGAGTTGGTAGCCGGTGCCGCGGATGGTTTTGAGGAGGGGGCGGTCCGGAGAGGGTTCGAGTTTTTTGCGGAGGCGGCGGACGTAAACGTCGATGAGGTTGGTTTCCATGTCGTAGGAGGCGTCCCAGATTTTTTCGGCGATGAGGGTGCGGGTGAGGACGCGGCCGGGGTTTTGAAGGAAGAGTTCGAGGAGGGCGAATTCGCGGCTGGTGAGTTCGACGGGCTGGCCGTCGAGGGTGGCGGCGCGGGAGAGGAGATCGAGGCGGATGGCGCCGTGGGTGAGGACGGTGGTCTTGGCGCCGGCGTGGCGGCGGAGGAGGGAGCGGATGCGGGCGATGAGTTCGTCGATGACGAAGGGTTTGGGGAGGTAGTCGTCGGCGCCGAGATCGAGGCCGTGGATACGGTCGGAGACGGCGTCGCGGGCGCTGAGGATGAGGACGGGTTCGTTGAAGCCGGAGGCGCGCCATTCGCGGAGGAGGGCGAGGCCGTCGCCGTCGGGGAGGCCGAGGTCGAGGATGACGGCGTCGAAGGGGGTGTCGGCGAGGGCGTCGCGGGCGGCGGCGCAGGTGGGGGCGACGCGGGTGGTGTGGCTGAGCTCGGCGAGGGCGCGTTCGACGAATTGGGCGACGCGGCGTTCGTCTTCGACGATGAGGATTTTCATGGAGCGGCGGGTGGAGCGTGCAGGGACTTCACGTACGCGGCGAGGGAAAGGATGTCGGGGTCGGGGAGAGTTTCGTGGCCGGCCATGGGAGAGCCGGGGAGACCGAATTTGATGAGGCGGGCGAGGGTGGCGTCGTCGGGTGTGGCGGGGAAGCGGCGCCAGGTGGGGGCGGTGAAGTCGGGCGGGCGGATGCTGAGTTGTGAGGAGAGGGGGCCGTCGGCGCGGCCGGTGGGGCCGTGGCAGGCGGCGCAGAGTTGTTGGAAAAGTTTTTGGGTGTGCGTGGGGCTGGCGGAGGGAGGCGGAGATGCGGACGGCTGCCAGCGGGCGATGGTTTCGAGGCGGTCGGGGAGGGTGTCGGCGCCGAGGTAGGCGAGGTAGGCGAGGAGGGCTTCGCCGCGGGGGTCGCCGTCGGCGAAGAGGTGGGCGTAGGAGGGCATGCGGGAGCCGGGGGAGACGGTGCGCGGGGCGAGGAGGTGGAGGCGGTTCCAATCGGGGGAGCGGCGGTTGGCGACGTTGGCGAGGTCGGGGCCCTGGCGGCGGTTGCCGAGGAGCGGCGGAGAGTCGGCGAGAACTTCGGAGAGCGGGTGGGCGGGGCCCCAGAGGAGGACGTCGGGGGTGCCGGGGCGGATGTACTGGGAATGGCAGTGGATGCAGCCCTCGGCGATGTAGACACGGCGGCCGGCGGCGACGAGGGGATCGGCGGTGTCGGCATGGGCGGGTGGTGCCCAGAAAATCGATACGGTAGCGAAGGCGAGGAGGAGGACGGTGAAGTTGGAGGCGGCGGGTGGCGAGGTGCGGGGCGTGCGTACGGAGGAAGCGGAGGAGTTTGTTGTTGAGAAGAGCGGGCGGGCGAGGGCGGTGAGCGCGATGAGGAGGGCGAGGAGGAGTGTCCAGGCGGGGACGTGGGGGGAGGTTTGGTGTTGGGCGAGGCCGATGGCGGCGCCGGAGCCGATCCAGCCAGCGATGGCCATGAAGGCGGCGGCGAACCAGGGGCGGGCGGCGCGGGCGGGGATGACGACGAGGGCGGTGGAGTAGATCGAGACGCCGGCGACATAGAGGGTGCGGGCGAGGGCGAAGGGCGGGGCAGGGGAATTGAGGAGGGCGCAGGCGGTGACGAGCAGGGCGAGCGCGGCGAGGACGACGGGCGCGGGGCGGAAGCGGCGGAGGGCGAAACCGGCGAGGACGGCGGCGGCGAGGTGGACGAGGGCGTTGGTCTGGAGGGTGAAGGAGGAGGACCAGGTGGCGGTTTTGAAGGCGGGGTTGTGCTGGATGAGGTAGAAGGCGAGGGAGTCGAGAAAGACCAGGGCGAAGAAGGCGGTGATCCAGCGGGTGGCGTCGGAATGGCGGAGGGTGGCGGTGGTTGATGAGAGGGACTCGGTGGAGAAGGAGGGAGTGGATGAGCGTAGCCAGATTGTGGCGACTAGGCCGGTGAGGGCGGCGAAGGAGGAGGTGAGGATTTGAGTGGCGGGTGGTGCGGTGAAGAGGGCGGGTTGGTTGCAGAGTGCGTAGGCGAGGCCGGTGCCGAGGCCGCAGGCGGGGGCGAGGGCGCGGGTGCCTAGAAGTGGGAGCAGCGAGAGGGCGAGGGTGACGGTGGCCCAGCCGAGGAAGAGGCCGATGAGCGCGGCGGAGGCGATGAGCGTGGCGGGTGAACGGGAGGCGAGGGTGAGCAGGGCGACGAGCGCGGAGGCGAGGAAGCCGAGAGCGAGGTGGGGGCGGATGCGGGCGAGGGAGAAACGCGCGGCGGCGAAGAGGCTGCCGACGATGCCGCCGAGACCGAGGGCGGTCATGAGCGGTTTCATTTGTTCGGCGTTGAGCGAGGCGGCGGCGAATTCGAGGAAGGCGAATTCGGCGAAGATGAGGAAGTAGGTGTAGGTCGCGGCGATGGCGGCGACGCTGGCGAGGAAGACGGGCCAGCGGGCGGCGGGCGCGGGGCTCGCGGAGGAGGAATCAGGCGCGAGGGTTTTCATCGGACCAGAGGCGGGGCTGGCGGAGGAGCCAGAGTTGGGCGGCGACGAGGGCGAAGTCGGTGGCGGGGACGCTGAGCCAGACGGGCGGGAGCCAGCCGAGGGCGATGGCGGTGGCGGAGTAGGCGCCGGCGGCGAGGCGGAACGGGATCGTCAATTCGAAGACGGCGCGGAGGTAGGCGCGGTGGTTGCGGAGGAAGGCCCAGAGGTAGGTGGCGCCGACGGCACCGACGAAAGCGCCGACGAAGCGGAGGAAGACGAGGGCGTCTGGCGCGGGCGTGGCGACGCGCATGAGCGGGAGAAGTTGCGCGGGGAAAAAGACGAGGCCGAGGCCGGTCAGGAAATCCATGAGGCCGGCGGCGAGGGTGAAAAGGCGGAGAAGGGGCATGGAGGAAATCCGAAGGTCGAAGGCCGAATGACGAAGGGCGGAAGGGTTAGCGGGAGGCGGTGAGGAGCCAGCGGAGGGAGACCGTGGTCATGGCGAGGCCGGCGAGGAGGCGGGCGGCGAGGAGGAACTGGGTCCAGGTTTCGGAGCGGAAAAGTTCGGAGGCGTGGGTGTTTTCCTGCCAGCCGAGGATCATCATCGTGGTGACGTAGAGGGCGCAGGCGGATTGCCAGAGGACGAAGCCGGTGCGGAGCGGGCGGGTGGCGCGGAGTTCGTTGAGGATGACGACGTGGACGCTTGTCACGAGGCCGGCCATGGCGAGGTGGGCGTGTGCTACGAGGCCGTGGGTGAATTTGAGGCGTTCGGAGAGGCCGGGGAGGAAGGTGAGGAGACCGGTGACGACGAGGAGTGACCACCAGACGAAGGCCGCTGCGAGCCAAGGGCGGGAGGCGGGAGTCCAAGCGAAACGGCGGAAGTAGAGCCAGGCAATCGGGAGCCAGCCGAGGAGGAGGGAGAGGCCGATGATTTGTCCGGCGGCGTGGTGGCTGGCGTGGCCGTGGTCGAGCGTGGCGAAAGCGGCGCAGGAGAAGGCGAAGAAGGCCCAGAAGGCGCGGTGGGGGCCGGAGCGTGTATCGGTTGGGCGGATGCCGAGGAAGGCGGGGAGGAGGCCGAAGATTGCGACAATGCCGAGAGTGGAGCCAAGGAGGCTGGCGCCGGTGGCGCCGCCGCTGTGGGGATTGACGGACGGGTAGACGTCGTCGCCGGCGGACCAGTAGAGCGCGGAGGGAACGGCGAGGAGGATGAGGAGGAAGGCGGCGCGGGCGAGGAGGCCGGGGCGGGAGAAGTTTTGGCGGAACCACCAGAGGCGGGCGGCGAGGACGGTCCAGAGCGCGGTCATGGCGAGCGGGAGGAGCGGGCGGGCCCAGCCGTGCCAGTCGAGGAAGAGTTTGCCGCTGGTTTCGCCGGAGAGCCAGGACGCGCCGCCGAGGGCGAGCGCGAGCGACCAGAGCCAGAGCGCGCCTTGGACGGCCCGCTGGGGGAGTTGAAGGTTGATTGTTGAGAGTTGAGAGTGGTCGGAGGGGGTGAGCCAGGCGGTGAGGGCGCCGATTAGCGGGAGGGAGCACCAGCCGTAGAGTTGCCAGTCGAGGTGGAGGGGCATCCAGCGGCCGTACGTGAGCGGGGCGAGGGCGTCGCCGAGATCGGGATACAGGAGTTCGGCGGCGAGGAGGAGGCCGACGAGGTTGGCGGCGACGAGCCAGAAGAGGCTGTGGAGCTGGAGGGCGCGGGCGGTGGGGGCGGGGAGAACGGAGGATGTCTCGCGAAGAAGCGAAGGGGAGTCGGACGGACAATGCGGAGCATTGTCCCTACCTTCGGAGGGAGGGGCGGGATTTTTGGCTAATGGAGTGCCAGGCGCGCCTGGTGGGAGGCGCGTGAGTTGAGAGGAGGTTTTCACAGGGGGCTGAGCTGGCCGTCGCGGACGCGGAAGATGCGGTGGCAGGCTTCGGCGAAGCGGCGTTCGTGGGTGGCGAGGATGACGGCGATCTTGTCGCGTTCGGCGAGAGTGCGGAGGAGCGCGAAGACGGTTTCTCCGGTCTTTTCGTCGAGCGAGCCGGTGGGTTCGTCGGCGAGGAGAACTTTGGGCGAATTCATGAGGGCGCGGCAGATGGCGGTGCGCTGGCGTTCGCCGCCGGAGAGGTCCTGGATGCGGTGGGCGAGGCGGTGGGAGAGGCCGACGGATTCGGCGAGGGAGCGGAGGCGGGCTTCTGTATCGGAAGTGTCGCGACCGATGGCGAGGGCGGGGACGCGGAGGTTTTCGGCGACGGTGAGGTCGGGGATGAGGTTGTGGAGCTGGAAGACGTAGCCGAGGTGCTGGCGGCGGAGGATGAGGCGGTCGCGTTCGTTGCGAGGGTCGAGTCCGCAGACCTGGAGTTCGCCGCGGTCGGGGGTGTCGAGTCCGCCGAGGAGGTGGAGGAGCGTGGATTTGCCGGAGCCGGAAGCGCCCCAGAGGGCGACGATTTCGCCGGGGCGGACGGAGAGGCTGGCGCCCTGGAGGACGGTGACGCGGCCCTGGTCGAAGGATTTCCAGACGTCCTTGGCGGAGGCGATGGCGTTGGCGTTATTCATAGCGCAGGGCGTCGGCGGGCTGGATGCGGGCGGCATAGCGGGCGGGATAGATCGCGCCGGCGACGGCGGTGAAGAGGGCGGTGGCGACAATGCCCAGGACGATGGAAGGTTTTATCGAGGCCTGGATGTAGCCTTGGAAATCGGGGAGGTGTTCGAGGATGGTGAGGACGCCGAGGCCGAGGGAAAAACCGAGGACGAGGCCGGCGGCGGCGATGGCGGCGGCTTCGCCGAAGATGAGGGCGCAGACCTGGCCGGTGGAGAAGCCGCAGACGCGGAGGATGGCGATCTCGCGGATGCGGGAGAAGACGGAGAGGAGCATCGTATTGGCGACGCCGAGACCGCCGAGGAGGAAGGCGCAGACGCCGACGGCCCAGGCGGTGAAGTGGAGGATTTTGAACTGGGTGTAGCTTTGGTTGAACTCGCGGTTTTCGAGGGCGGTGAGGCCGGGGTGGAGTTTTTCGACGGCGGTTTTGAAGGCGGAGGCGGCGTCGCGGTCGCGGAGTTTGACGGCGATGATGGAGCAGAGGTCTTCGCGGTGGAAGAAGGCCTGGGCGGATTTGAGGGGGAGGAAGACGCCGCCGTCTTCGAATCCGTTTTCGGTTTTGAAGATGCCGCCGACGACGAAGGTGCCGCGGCCGATGTCGATTTTTTCGCCGAGTTTCGCGTCGAGGAATTCGGCGGCGCGGGAGCCGAGGTAGATGTCGTTGTCGTTTTTCCCAAAGGTGGCGGCGGAGCCGGCGAGCCAGGTGGCTTTGGCGAGGCGGGGGTCGGTGGGGTCGAGGCCGAAGCAGGTGATGATCGGGTGGTCGTCGGCCGAGACGATGCCGAAGAGGAGGGGCATTGCTGACTCGACTTCTGGGAGTGCCCGGATTCCGGATACCTGGTCGGTGGTGACGGAGCTGAAGAAGAGGTCGGAGACGTTTTTCTCGAAGACGAGGCAGTGGGAGTCGGTGGCGAGGATGCGTTCGAACATGCCGATGGCGCCGGTGACGATGGCGAGGATCGTGAGCATGGCGGCGACGCCGAAGCCGATGCCGGCGACGCCGATGAGCGCGCGGAGGCGGTGACGGAGGAGGTTGGTGGGGACGAGGCGGAGGAAGCGCATGGTGCGGGTGCGGGCTCAGGCGGCGGCTTCGCGGGCTAGGATGGGGGCGAGGAAGGCGTTTTGAAAATCGGCGAGGTAGCGCCAGCGGGGGTGGAAGGCGGAGAGTTTTTCCAGGGTGGCGGAGGCCTGGCGGGCGAGGCGGTGGAGGCGGCGGCGGGCGGCGGGGATGCCGAGGGCGAGGGCGAGATTGGGGCGGGCGAGGGCGCGGTCGCGGCCGGTGGTTTTTCCCGAGGTGGCGGGGTTGGAGAGGAGGTCGTGGATGTCGTCGGATGCCTGATACGCGAGGCCCCAGTAGAGGCAGAGGGCTTTGAGGTGGTGGAGCTCGGCGGAGGAAGGATCGGCGAGGAGCGCGGGGAGGTAGATGGCAAGGGTGAGGAGGGTGCCGGTTTTGCCGGCGGCGATGGCGGCGACTTCGCGGGCGGAGCGGTCGCTGGTGGCGAAGCGAAGGTCGCGGGCCTGGCCGCCGAGGATGCCGGCGGTGCCGAGGGCGGCGTCGAGCGTGGCGTGGGCGCGGAGGCGGAGGCCGGAGGGGAGGTGGGAGAGGGAGAAGGCGGCGAGGGTGTAGGCGCGGTTGATGAGGGCGAGGGCGGCGAGGATGGCGGTGGCGTCGCCGTGGATGCGGTGGGTGCAGACCCGGCCGCGGCGTGTATCCGCATTGTCCATGCAGGGGAGGTCGTCGAGGAGGAGGGAGGCGAGGTGGTAGTACTCGACGGCGCAGGCGAGGGTGAGGGCGTCGGTTTCGTCGAGGCCGTGGGTGAGGGCGGCGCGGAAGACGAGGCGGGCGCGGAGGAGGCGGCCGGGGTTGGCGGTGGCGTCGGTGAGGGCGGCGCGGAGGTGGGGCTCGACGGCGGAGTGGCCGGGGGAGTTTTCCCGCAGGGCTTCGAGAAGAAGGGACGCGTCGGGGTCGGCGGGTGCGGGATGGTGGGGCATGGCGTGGGCGGAGTGCGGTCGGAATTGGAGGGTCTGACGAAAGAGGAAGGGAAAGAGGTCGGGCGGGTTATTTGGCGGGGGCGGGGCGGGCCTGGAGGTGGAGTTTCACGACGACGACGGGGTCGACTTTGAGGAGGCCGAATTTGCGGATGATGGGAAGGCCGAAGTCGCGGGTGTCGATGCGGGCTTCGCCGTCGATAACGTGGAGGCCGTCTTCGCTCGAGGAAATGGATACGGGGAAGACGAGGTCGCGGGTCATGCCGTGGAAGATGAACTGGCCGCGGGCGGTGAAGCGGCCGGGGGTGGCGGCGGGTTCGAGGGTGGTGAGGGTGAAGAGAGCTTCGGGGAATTGCTCGGTGCTCTGCCAGTCGCGCATCTGCTGGTCGCGTTTGGCGTTGTCGGAGCGGAGGTCGGCGAAGCGGAAGCGGAGTTCGGCGCGGGTGATTTTGGCGGGGGTGGCGGGGTCGGAGGAGAGGTCTAGGGTGTAGGAGATGAGTTTGCCGGTGAAGGAATCCATCGTGGCGGTGACGGCGTACTCGATGCGGGATTGGGGTTTGTCGGCGATGAGTGGGGTCTCGGCGGCGGGGGCGCGCGAGGCGAATGATGTGAGAAGGAGTGCGGCGAGGAGGGCGGGGAGTAGCGGAGATTTCATGGGAGGCGGTGGCGGAGAGTCTGTTGGTGTGGGATGTGGAGAATGGAATCGCGAAGACGCAAAGGGGCGAAGGAGGAGCGAAGGGACTTGGGCGTGTTTGTGCGGTCGGGAAAGGCGGAGAATTTTTTGGACAGGAGGACAGGATTTACAGGAGGGCGGCGGGTCAGGCGGTCGAGGGGTGGGAGGCTTTGAGTGGGAGGCGGGTCGCGAGGTGGTGCCAGAGGAGGAAGATGAGCCAGGAGGCGAGGGCGGTGATGACGGTGTGGCTGAGGTAGTGGGCGCCTTTGAGCATTTGATAGACACCCATGATGCCGCCGAGTGCGAGGCCGATGGATATGCCGGTAAGCTGGCCGCGGCGGGTGCGGGCGAGGGCGGCGAGGCTGAGGAGGGCGAAGCCGCCGGAGGCGTGGCCGGCGGGGAAGCAGCGGCCGCGGCGGGCGGGGCGCTGGCCAGGCGGGTAGCATTCGAAGACGCGGATGTAGGCGACATCGCCGCCGTATCTGGAAATCTCGGAGGGGCAGAAGATGTTGGTCACGGCTTTGCCGATACCGATGAGAGCGGGGCCGGAGGCGAGGGTGAGAAGGACGGCGAGCAGGGCGCGGCGGTCGGTGGGGGAGGGAAAGTGGAAGAAGGTGCGCCAGCGGGCGGGACCGAGGAGGAGGGCGAGGAGTGAGACCGCGAAGAGGATCAGGAAAATTTTAGGTGCTTGATAAAAGAAGAGGCGGGGGAGCGGGGCGGTGCCGTCGATGAGCCACTGGCGGGTGGTGAAGTTGTAGAGGTGGTCCTGGAGGAGGAGGTCGATGGAGGTGAGCTCAAAGAGCGCGAGCGCGCCGGCGAGCAGGGCGAGTGCGGGCCAGAGGGTGCGGGCAAGATTGAGCGGGGCGGAGTTCACGGAGTGCGGAGAGAATCGGAGAGTGTCTCGCGAAGAAGCGAAGGGAGCGAAGGTGGGCGGTTGCGGGTAAGTTCCTGGCGTCTGGCTTGGCCACAAAAGGCGCACGGGGCGCAAAAAGGGAAAGCGACGGAGAGATGAGGCAGGTGTTGTTAGAGTGAGGTTTTCGGATGCCGACGGGGACGTCGGCGCTCCCAGGGATCAGCGGGCGGCGTGGAGGTCGGAGGTGGGAGCGGTTGACGAAAGTTCGGCGCCGAGGGAGGCGCGGTGTTGTTCGTCGGGGGTGAGGGCTTTGTAGCCGTGGGTTTTGTAGAGGTAGCTGGCGGTCTGGTAGTAGGCGATGGTCTCGTGTTCCTCTTCTTGTGTGCCGGGGACGCGGGTGAAGGTGCCGGACTCGGCGGTACCGGTGAATTGATCGACCTGGCGACGGGGGTTGAGGATGACGAGTTCGCCGGGTTCGTAGAGGCCGAGGCGCTGGTAGTTGCCGATGAGGGCGCGGCGGTCGCCGGTGGCTTTGCGAACATCCCAGCCGTAGAAGCGACTGGCGTAGCTCCAGTTGAGCAGGCCGAGGAGGGTGGGCGCGTAGTCCACCTGCGACGTGAGATCGCGGATACGGCCGGGGGCGACTTGTCCGCCGGGGGCGTAGATGAAGAGGGGGATGTGGTAGTTCTGGACGGGGAGCTCGGTCTTGCCGGCGACGGAGGCGCAGTGGTCGGCGACAATGACGAAGACGGTGTTTTTGAACCAGGGCTTGTTTTCGGCGGCGCGGAGGAACTGGCCGATGGCGTAGTCGGTGTATTTCACGGCGCCGGCGCGGCCGGAAACTTTCGAGGGGAGGTCAATGCGGCCGTCGGGGTAGGTGAACGGGCGGTGGTTCGACGTGGTCATGACGAAGAAGTGAAACGGTTTGCCGGAGGCGGCGGATTCGTCGGCCTCGCGGAGGGTCCAGCTGAGGAGGTCTTCGTCGCAGGCGCCCCAGGCGTTGGCGAAGGTGATGTCTTTCTTCGCAACGGAGGCGCGGTCGACGACGCGGTAGCCGTTGTGGCCGAAGAAGGCGTTCATGTTATCGAAGTAGCCGTAGCCGCCGTAGATGAAGGCTGTATCGTAGCCGCGGCTACGAAAGACGGAGCCGAGGGTGAAGAGGTTTTCGTTTTCGGGGCGCTTGACGAGGGAGCGGCCGGGGGTGGGCGGGATGGCGAGGGTGAGGGCTTCCATGCCGCGATCGGTGCGCGTGCCGGTGGCGTAGAAGTTTTCGAAGACGAGGCTTTTGGCAGCGAGGGCTTCGAGGTTGGGGGTGAGGTGGGAGGCGCGGTTGAAGGTGGAGAGGAAGTCGGCGCTGAGGCTTTCGACGGTGATCTGGATGACGTTGGGGTTGAGCTCGGGGCCGGGGTTGCGGATGAAACGAAGGGTGTCGCGCGGGTTGTTGCCGAGGGGGGTGGAGCCGTCGGCGGAGAGTTCGTGGCGGATGTTGGCGAAGGATTGGTCGATGTCGCGGGTGGCGTAGAACTGGTCGTAATCGAGCTCGTTGTTGCGGAAGGCGGCGAAGAAGGACCAGAGGCCGTTTTTGGCGAGTTCGCGGTGGTAGTTGTTGGCGAAGGCGGGGAGCTGTTCGGAGTTGAGGGCGAAGGCGGCGACGGTGGCGGCGAGAATCCAGCCGGAGGCGGCGAGCCAGCGGTGGCGGGGGAGCTCGGCGGTGTCGTCGAGCCAGCGGCGCATGAGGCCGGTACGGAGGACGAGCGCGTAGAGAACGGCGGCGATGAGGGCGATGCCGCCGAAGATGAGCGGCATGTTGTAGGATTCGCGGATGTTGCCGACGACCTCCTGGGTGTAGACGAGGTAGTCGACGGCGATGAAGTTGAAGCGGGCGCTGAATTCGTCCCAGAAAACCCATTCGGAGACGGCGCCGAAGACGAGGAGGGCGAGAATGAGGAACATGCCGAGGTGGGCGCAGGCGCGGGCCCAGATGCGGTCGAAGAATTTTTCGGGCAGGAGCGCGAGGAGCAGCACGAGCGGGAGCGAGAAGAGGAGGGCGGTGCCGAGATCGAAAAGGAAACCCCAGCCGAAGGAGGCGAAGAGGGCGGGGGAGAGGTTGGCGGCGGGGAGGGACTTTATGAGGAGCGCGACGCGGATGAGGAGGGACGTGGACGCGAAGAGCAGGATGAAGAGGAGGACGCCGCCGTGACGGCGTTCGAGGAGGGAGCGGAAAAGGGTGGGCAAGGGGCCGGGGCGGGAGGCGGCTGACGCGGCGGAGGGGGAGCTGGGTTTCATGCGGGAAAGGGGGACGAGTTGCCCAGAGCGTACGTGGCCGGGATGAATGGAAGGTGAACGGCGGATTAAATCTTGTTCATGTTGGGGCGGGTCGCATCGTGCCCGGGATGGCCGCCGCTAAACCCTTTATCTTCGTGTGCGGCGCGGATGATTTTTTGGTCAACCGCGCGGGGAAGGCGCGTTTCGAGGAACTGGCGCTGGAGGTGACGGATGAGTTTTCGCGAGAAGTGCTAAGCGGATTTGCGGGGAACGTCGGCGAGGTGGAGACGGCGATCAACCGGTTCCGCGAGAGCGTGCAGACGGTGTCGATGTTTGGAGGGAAGCGGCTCGTGTGGTTCAAGGATGTGAACTTCCTGGCGGACACGGTCACGGGTCGCGCGGAGAGCACGCTGAAGCTGGTGGAGGATTTGAAAGAGCTGCTGGAGACGATCGATCCGGAGCAGGTGACGGTGCTGATCACGGCGACGCCGGTGGACCGGCGTCGGGCGTTTCCGAAGTGGTGCGAGAAGACGGCGGATTTTTTGCTGGTCGGCGGCGATGGCGACAGTGCGGCGGAGGCGCTCGCGGGTGTGGTGCTGGCGGAGGCGCGGGAGCTGGGCGTGAATTTTGGGGAAGGTGCGTTGCAGTTGTTACTCGCGAAAGTGGGGGCGAACACGCGGCTCTTGATCGAGGAGACGCACAAACTCGCGACGTACGCAGGCGAAGGGAAACCGATCGAGGAGGCGTTCGTCGCGGAGCTGACGCCGAATGTGGCGGAGGGGGATTTCTTCGAGGCGGCGGAGGCGTTTTTCAGCGGGGATCTGAAGTGGACCCTGGCGGCGTTGCACCGGCATTTTTTCACGGGCGGGGATGCGCGGCCGATTATCTCGGCGTTGCAGAACCGGAACCGGATTTTGCTGCAAGTGCGGGCGCTCATCGATGCGGGAGATGTGCGGCTGGGGCCGCGCGGGCTCGATGGGATGCCGAAGGCGCAGGCGGCGTATGGGAAGCATTTCGTGGGAGCGACGGAGAAGAGTTCGTACAATCTTTTCAGTCAGAACGCGTGGTATGTGGGAAAGCTCGCGAGCACGGGGAAGCTGCCGACGCTCCGCAGGCTGATCGATAATCAGCAGGAGTTCATCGTGGCGTTTGGAGATATCGTGAAGCGGTCGGACGAGCAGGAGGAAGTGCTGCGCGATATGGCGGTGCGGTGTTTGTCGGCGTGATGCGGCAATGAATGATTTCTCACGCAAAGGCGCGAAGGCGCAAAGGACGGAGAGGCTGATTGGTAGCGGGGTTGCGAATGCGCGTGAATCCGGGGCTGGTTTTAACGCCGCATGAGTGCCGATGTTGAAATCTCCTCGAAGCGGCGTGGCGTGGTGACGGCGTTGCTGGCGGTGTCGCTCGCGTGCAATGTGGCGGTGTTGTTTTTGCCGTTCATGGATCTGCGGACGGGGCTGACGAGCGAGCCGTATTCGCTGATCAACTCCATCAAGATGCTCTGGAGTTCGGGGCTCTATGTGCTGGCGGCGCTCGTGGTGGGGTTTTCGGTGGTGTTTCCTTTTGCGAAGCTGGCGGTGCTGACAGGCGTGTGCATGGCCGGGCAGATCAATGCGCGGAACCGGCCGTTGCTGGAGTGGGTGGAGCGGCTGGGGAAGTGGTCGATGCTGGATGTGTTTTTGGTGTGCATCATCCTGACGCTGACGTCGGGGCAGATGCTGGTGGGGGCGACGCCGATGGTGGGGATTCCGGTGTTTGTCGTGGCGATTTTGTTGAGCATGATCGCGGGGGAGTTGCTGGCGGCGACGGCGGAGGCCGGGGTGGTGGCGTCGCGCGATCGCGGCACGAAGGCGGAGGTGTTGCGCGGCGGTTTTTGGCTGATGCTTTCGGGTGTGGCGCTGGGCGGGGCGGTGAGTTTTCCGTTTTTGAAGATCAGCGACTGGCTGCTCTCGGACCGCGCTTACAGCATCGTGCAA
This sequence comes from Nibricoccus aquaticus, assembly GCF_002310495.1. Classification (GTDB taxonomy): domain Bacteria; phylum Verrucomicrobiota; class Verrucomicrobiia; order Opitutales; family Opitutaceae; genus Nibricoccus; species Nibricoccus aquaticus. The sequence goes on from NZ_CP023344.1 coordinate 2,340,576, forward strand.
CTGGTGCCGACGCTGTGGCAGGAAGAGGCGTACACGCCGATGGTGATCATCGGGGCGTTTTTATTGGTGGCGCCGCTGATCGCTTGGCTGGCGACGTGGCGTTGGTGGTTGCTGCGGAGGAAGGGGCATCCGGCGCACGATGCGCACCGGCAGATGATGATCGCGCGGCGTTGGAGCATGCTGGATGTGTTTGGCCTGGCGCTGGCGATCTTCCTTGTGGAGGGAGAGTATCTGATGAAGACGGAGGTGCGGTGGGGGGCGTTGTTTCTTGTGGTGCTCGTCGCGGTGCAGGCGATCGCGCAGGCGGCGTTGGAGCGGGCGTTTCCGACGGAGGAGTGAGGTGGGGCGGAGATCGAAGTGGGGCACGCAAAGGCGCGAAGGCGCAAAGAAGGCGGGGCGGAGGTGTTGGGGAGTTTGGGGAGAGACGATGTGTAGGGCGGTGGTGTTTTGGGGTTTGCCGGAGGATGGGCGGGGGCTCTTAGCTTCGCGCAATCATGTCCCAAGAAACTGTCGCAGCTGCCATTCCCAACGTGCTTGCCGAACGCTACGCCTCGCCGGCGTTGAAGGATATCTGGTCTCCAGCGGGGCGCATCGGGATCGAGCGCGATTACTGGATCGCAGTGATGAAGGGGCAGCGCACGCTAGGGCTGAAAATTCCGGCGGAGGCGATCACGGCGTACGAGAAAGTGAAGAGCCAGATCGACCTAGCGGCGATCGATGCGCGGGAGCGGAAGACGCTTCACGATGTGAAGGCGCGTATCGAGGAGTTTTCGGGCCTGGCGGGGCATGAATTTATCCATCTCGGGCTGACGAGCCGAGATCTCACGGAGAACGTGGAGCAGCTGCAGATTCATCGCTCGCTTGGCGTCGTTAAAATGAAGGCGGCGGCGGCGCTCATCGGATTGGCGAAGCAGGCGAAGACGCATCGTGACGTGATGCTCACGGGGCGCACGCACAACGTGGCGGCGCAGCCGACGACGCTGGGCAAGCGGCTGGCGATGTTTGGGCAGGAAGTGCTGGGGGCTTACGCGCGGCTGGTGGAGTTGATCGAGCGTTATCCGGTGCGCGGGTTGAAGGGCGCGGTGGGAACGCAGCTGGATCAGTTGACGCTTTTTGGCGGCAGTGCGGCGAAGGTCGATAAGCTGGAGAAGGCGATTTTGAAGCACTTGGGTTTCAAGCAGGCGCTGTTCGCGGTGGGGCAGGTGTATCCGCGTTCCCTGGACTTCGAGGTCGTGTCGGCGTTGCACCAGTTGGGCGCGTCGGCGGCGAGTTTTGCGACGACGCTGCGGTTGATGGCGGGGCAGGGCTTGCTCACGGAAGGTTTTCAGGCGGGGCAGGTCGGGTCGTCGGCGATGCCGCACAAGGTGAACGCGCGTAACTGCGAACGCATCTGCGGGTTTTCGACGATTCTCAGCGGCTACGTGACGATGACGGGCGCACTCTCGGGACATCAGTGGAACGAGGGCGATGTCTCGTGCTCGGTGGTGCGCCGCGTGGCGTTGCCGGATGCGTTCTACGCGATCGACGGATTGCTGGAGACGTTCCTCACGGTGCTGAAGCAGATGGATGTTTTCACGGCGGCGATCGCGGCGGAGAACACGCGCAATCTGCCGTTTCTCGCGACGACGACGATTCTCATGGAAGCGGTCAAAGGCGGCGCAGGTCGTGAAACTGCGCATGAGGCGATCAAGGAGCACGCGCTCGCTGCGGCGAAAGCGATGCGCTCGGGCGGCGGCGATGCGGACTTGGTTGGGCGTCTCGCAGGCGATGCACGGCTGGGGCTTGGGCGGCCGAAGTTGGAGAAGATTTTGTCGGAAGGCAGTCGGTTCGTCGGCGCGGCGCCGCAGCAAGTGGATACGTTTGTCGGCGAAGTCGCGCGGGTGACGAAGGGAGTTAAGGGCGCGTCGGCGTATCAGCCGGGGAAGCTGTTGTAAGGCGGGCGGCGCTTATTTCGCCGGAGCCGGCTGCGAGTTCCCCTGGGGCTTCTTGGGGGGCGACTCAGGCGGCTTTGCTTGGATTGTTTCCACGACTTCAGAAGTGCCGAGCGTCACCGCGCCTTTGCGATCGATCCGCTTGATGCTGATTATCGGCGTGGGCACGTCGCGTCCGAGATAAGCGGATGATGTGCTGACGAGCGTCGGCAGGGTTTCTTCAAGGGATATGCCGTTTGAGGAGGTGGTGATTTTTGTTCTCCAGAGCAGTTTCCGCTCTTTTTTCACCAGGGAGGCAAAGTCGTAGGCGGTGATGACGATGTAGTAGCAGTCTTCGTAGATCTGTGCGACCAACTCGCGGGTCAATTCATCGCGATTGGTGAAGCGGTAGAGTGGATTGCCAATCCCCATATCTACGGTGGAACGGAATTGATCGGAGAGCGCCTTCTCGAAGTCGGCTGCGAATTTGGTGCCCCCTACGAGCCGGGCCCGGGAAAGGATGTTGGTCCAGTAGTCTGGCGGTGGCAAAAATGACTCATCGTCCGTTTTGCTGATGGTGTTGTGAGATCCCCAGATGATGAACAGGACCTGGGTCGGTGGATGCGCGGCGTCGGTGTTTTTATAGCCGGCTTTTTCAAGTGCGTTCCGGACGCTGGCCTCAAGGCGGACGGGATCGATTTTCTGCTGGGTGCGGCTGTTTTCGCCCTCGGTGTGGTCGCCCGAGATATTTGCCTGGTAGTAAACCGGATTTTCGGGGCTCGGCTCCGGGATTTTCCGGCCGTCCTCAGTCATTTCTGTGAGGCCGACCAGATCCAGGCTGGGACGGCTTTGAAGCGAGCGAGGCAGGAGAGAAAAGACGAATTTGGATTTTTCCTGCGAAGGGGCGGGCGGCTTGGATGAAGCGGGCGGAGAGGCCATGAGTGGTCCGCCGGCGATTAGCAAAAGAATGAAAGGAAGGTGCAGGCGCATGTGTGGGGTGACCGGACTGCAATGGGGCGGGGCTCGCCGGGCCGAACTCCACCGCCAGATGAAGACTACTGATCGGGAAGTGTGCAGGGCGAAGGTGAGCGGCAACCTCTTTTTGATGCATGCGGGACTTCGGGGACAGAGGTGGAAATTTGGGTTTGCCAGCGGTAAGAGCGCTCCGCTTCCTTTGTCGTTCACGTTGTTTTTAACCTTTCATCCACAATTACCGCCATGTCCGAACTCGTAGGAAATGTCTTGGTAGGCCAGTCCGGAGGCCCCACCGCCGTTATCAATGCCAGCCTTGCAGGTGTCGTCGCCGAAGCGCTGAACCATGGTGAAATCGAAGAGATCTACGGTTCGCTGAATGGCGTGCTCGGCATCCTCAACGAGGACTTCATCGATCTCGCCGCGCAGTCGCAGCAGACGATCCGTAATCTCCGCCATACGCCCGGCGCCGCTCTCGGCACCTGCCGTTACAAGCTCAAGAAGCAGCAGGATTTCGAGCGCGTGCTCGAGGTTTTCAAGGCGCACAACATCCGCTATTTCTTCTACGCGGGCGGCAACGATTCGCAGGACACGGCGGACAAGATTTCCAAGCTCGCTCAGGAGCAGAACTACGAGCTCCGCGTCATCGGCATTCCGAAGACGATCGATAACGATCTTCCCTCGACCGATCACTGCCCCGGCTACGGCAGCGTGATCAAGTTCGTGAGCACCACGGTGCGCGAACTCGCCTGCGATAACGAGGCGATGGGCCAGAACGATCTTGTTTCCATTCTCGAAGTCATGGGCCGCAATGCGGGCTGGATCGCCGCTGGCGCATCCCTCGCAAAACGCCGCGATCACCCACATGATGCTCCGCATCTGATCTATTTGCCTGAGGTCGCGTTCTCTTCTGAGAAGTTCGTCGCTGACGTGCAGCGCGTGCTGAAGCGCGAGAAGTATTGCATGATCGTCGTGGGCGAAGGCCTCGTCGATGCGGATGGCAATTACGTCTCGGCGGCTGAGGCGACCGACTCGTTTGGCCACGCTCAGCTCGGCGGTGCCGGCGAGTACCTGAAGTCGCTGGTTGAGCAGAATCTCCCCGGGATCAAAGCCCGTGTTGCCAAGCTCGGCATCACGCAGCGCGCGGCGGCTCACGCCGGTTCCAAGACGGATGCCGATGAGGCATTCCTCGCCGGCCAGGCGGCCGTCAAGGCAGCGATCAAGGGCGAGACCGATGTGATGGTGACGCTGCTCCGCGGTGACGCCGATCACTACACCGTCGAGACCGGGCTCGCTCCGCTGAGCGAGATCGCGAATGGCGTGAAGAAGCTCCCGCGCGAGTGGATCAACGAAGACGGCACCAGCATGAATCATCAGTTCGTGCGCTATGCCCAGCCGCTGATTCAGGGCGAGACGCCTGTTCCTTACGAAAACGGCCTGCCCGTTTTCGCGAAGTTCGAGAAGAGCCGTGTCGAGAAGCTCCTCGGCGCTTACCAGCTCTAAGTTTTTCCCGGCCAGCAGAGACTAACACCACACACCATGAGGCGCGGTCTTACCACCGCACCGCAGGCACAAGAGCCGGTCGAGAGACTGGCTCTTGTTGCGTCTGGAGGTTGTCATAAACAACGCGGCTCTGAGGTGAGCGGGTGCTCTGCGCACGTTGGGCGATGGCGAAAAATAAAACGTGGAAATGCGGATAGCATCGCTCAACGCGCCGGGACGGCGCATTCCAACCGCGCACCCTTGTTTCAACCTTCGGCTTGCGGCGCGGGGCAGGCGCTGCGATGACGTGTTTTCTTATGGCAACTCTCCCTGCTCAATTCGCCGGGGTCACGGTCGTGACCAAGGCCAATGTTTATTTTGACGGCAAAGTCGTCAGCCACTCGGTGCTCTTTGCTGATGGCAGCAAGAAGACGCTCGGGCTCATCTACGCCGGGTCGTATCACTTCGGTACGGACGCCGCCGAACGCATGGAGATCGTCGCGGGTGCCTGCAAAGTGACGCTCGACGGGCAGACTGCGGTGAAGAGCTACGGGGCGGGCGAGTTTTTCGATGTTCCGGCCAAGAGCGGCTTCACGATCGAGGTCGCTGGGGGGGTCGCGGAGTACATCTGCTCGTTTTTGACGTGATGGCGTCGCTGCCGGCTAGTGGTCCGCCTTGGGCCGGGCCGCGGCGGCAGATCGCGCGTTTTAGTCTGTGACATCCGCGCTCTGGCGCGGATTTTTTGCAGGTGATGGAAGCAGCGACTGTTGGTTGGCGAGTGGGCGGGCGTGGCGGAAGGCCTGGGGGCGGATGCGTATTTTCCCCGGTCAAACAAACGTTGCCTGCACTTTTGGGGCGTCTCACGTTTTTGCGCATGAATCGAGTGCGGCGGGCGGCGGGATTGTTTCTGGGGTGGATGGCATGGCTTTGTGCTTGCGGCGTGGTGGCTCGCGCGGATGACGCGGCTGGCGCCGGGCTGCCTGCGGGGCTTTATGCGGACATCACGACTCCGCGCGGAGTGATCACGACGGAGTTATTTTTTAAGAAAACGCCGCTGGCGGTGATGAGTTTTGTAGGGCTGGCGGAAGGAGTGTTCGGGCCGCAGAAAGGGAGGCCGTTTTTCGACGGGCTGATTTTTCACCGGGTGGTGCCGGGTTTCGTGGTGCAGGGGGGCGATCCGCTGGGCCGGGGCGAGGGCGGGCCGGGATACACGTTTCCCGATGAGTTCGTGCCGGGGTTGAGTCACGATGCGGCGGGGGTGCTCTCGATGGCGAACACGGGGCCGGACTCGAACGGGTCGCAATTTTTTCTCACGCTGGAGCCGGTGGTGCGGCTGGATTATCTGCACACGGTGTTCGGACGGGTGGTGAGCGGGGTGGAGGCGCTGCCGACGATCCAGCCGGGGGACGCGATGGAGGTTCGTATCCGGCGTGTGGGCACCGAAGCGGAGGGGTTCCGGGCCGATCCGGATGTGTTCGCTGCGCTGAGCGCGAAAGCCTTGGAGGCGCGGGCGGGGCGCGAGGGAGCGGAGCCGCGGGTGTTTTTCGACGATCCGGGGCATTTGCTGCCGGCGGAGCCGCCGAGGGCGCGGGCGTTTAATTTCAAGCTGGCGGCTTTTGAGCGGGTGACGGGGAGGAAGGTTTTTTTTCGTCTGCTCGACAAGGCGCCGGCGGGCACGGAAGGGCGGAAGCTTGGGGCGTACGTGAAGGAGCAGGCTGGTCAGCTCGGGCTGGCGGCGGATGGCGTGCTGGTGGTGTATGTGGCGGAGCGCGACGAGTGGAAGATCTGGATAGGAGACGCGCTGCTGCCCGTGATCATGGGGAGGCAGGGCACCGTGGATGAGTTCATGCGGGCAGGGGCGTTGCATGAGGTGAAGGAGGCGTTGCTGGCGAAGGCGAAGAAGCGGCTGGCCGCGCCGGGTGATGCGGCCGAGGCGCCGGGGCAGAGGCTGAAGCTGGCGTGCGATGATGTGCTGGCGGAGTTGATTGCGGTGCTGTCGCCGAAAAGGGAGTGAAGGCGGCGGATTGTGCGGGCACGAGCGGGCCGGTTTCTTGACTCGGTAGCGGGGCGCGTGAGTGATGGGGGGCGTGCTACCGCCGCATGCTCCTTCTTATCGATGGTCATTCCGGACGCTGATTTTGCTGGGGATGTCGGCGGTGGTGCTGGGGGCGATGGGGCTTTTGGGGGCGTTGCTCAGCCGGCAGTCACGGCAGATGGCGGAGGAGCTGGCGACGGCGTTGCTGGCGCAAAAGATCCAGCATGTGGAAGGGCGCATCGACGGGTTGCTCGAGGCGGCGGAGCGGCAGGGGCGGGTGAGCCGGGAGCTGACGCCGGAGGGCGGGCTGGCGTCGAAAGATTTTTTGCCGGTGTTTTTGCGGCTGGCGTCGAGTTTCGCGCAGCGGGAGGAGTTCACTTATCTGGGCTATGCGGTGGAGGCGACGGGGGAGTATGCGATGCTGGAGCGGCGGGAGGACTCGGCGTGCCGGTTGCGTGAATACCTGTTGTTGCCGTCGGGCGAGCGGGTAATCCGGCAGCACCGGGTGACGCGGGAGGGTTTCGAGCTGGAGAAGACGGAGCCGTGGGATGGGTACGATCCGAGGACGCGGCCGTTTTATCAGCAGGCGCGGGGGGCGACGGGGCCGGTGTGGACGCGGGCGTACCCGTTTGTGGGGAACGACTGGCATCCGGAGGTGCTGGGGGTGACGCATGCGTTGCCGGTCAGGAGCGGGGCGGGGGCGTTGTTGGGGGTGTGGGATGTGGATTTCGACATGCGGGAGCTGTCGCGGTTTTTGAAGAACGGGGCGTCGGACCAGACGGGATACGCGCTGGTGATGGAGGTGGCGGAGGCGGGGGCGGTGTTGATCGCGCATCCGGCGATGAGTGCGGGGCGGGGTGAAGGCGCGGCATCGCCGCTGGACCCGGTGCTGCCGCAGCTGACGACGTTTTTGAGAAATGGGGCGGGTGCGGGCGGGGGAATGTTGACGCTTCGCGTGAAGACGGAGGAAGGCGTGAGGCTGGTGGCGTCGCGCCGGCTGGCGGCGGGCGGGCCGCCGTGGTTGGTGGCGGTGGTTTTCGACGAGGCGGCGGCGCTGGCGAAGCTGGAGGGGAACCGGCAGTGGATCTGGTTGCTGGTGCTGGGGGTGACGGGGCTGGCGGTGCTGACGGCGGCGTGGCTGGCGCATGTGTTGTGGCGACCGGTGGAGCAGTTGCGGGCGGCGGCCGAGGGGCTAGCGGGTGAATCGGGTTTGCGGACGGTGCCGGTGGAGGGGCCGCGTGAGCTGACGCGACTGGCGGAGACGTACAACACGATGGCGCAGGCGGTGGAGACGCGGCGGCGGGAGTTGCTGGCGGCGAATCTGCGGTTGCAGGAGGAAGTGCGGCAGAGGGGATTGAGGGAGGCGGAGTTGGAGGCGGTGTTCGCGAATGCGCCGGTGGAGATCTGGGCGGTGGATACGGCGGGGCGGTACACGCTCCAGAGCCGGCGGCTGCGGGAGCGTTGCGGGGAAGGGATCGGGGCGACGCCGGAGGAGCTGAGCCTGCCGCCGGAGGTGGCCGAGGCGTATGCGCAGAATAACCGGCGGGCGCTGGGCGGGGAGACGGTGCGCGGAGAGACGACGGAGGAGACCGGCGGGCAGCAGGCGCATTATCACTGGATTGTTTCGCCCATCCGTATCGGAGGGTTGGTGACGGGTGCGCTGGGGGTGAGCATCGATGTGACGGAGCGGCGGCGGGCAGAGGATGCGTTGTGGCGGAGCCAGCAGCGGTTACGGCTGCATCTGGAGAACACGCCGCTGGGGGTGGTGGACTGGAGCCCGGACATGACGGTGCTCTCGTGGAATCCGGCGGCGGAGGCGGTGTTTGGGTGGAGCGCGGGGGATGCGCTGGGGCGGAACGGGTTGTTCATCGTGCCGGAGGCGGAGCGGGCGGAGGTGAAGGCGTTGTGGGCGGACTTGCTGGCGACGCGCGGCGGGTACCGGCACTATAATCAGAATCTGACGCGGGACGGGCGGATCATCGATTGCGAGTGGTACAACACGGTGTTGCTGGACGAGAACGAGCAGGTGATCGGTGTGTCGTCACTGGTGCTGGATGTGAGCCAGCGGTTGAATGCGGAGGCGTTGCTGCGGGAGTCGGAGGAGCGGTTTTTGCACGCGTTCCAGGCGAGTCCGGTGGCGAAGATCATCAGCCGGCGGAGGGATGGGACGATCCTGGATGCGAACGACCGGTTTTTGCAGATGGTGGATCGCAAGCGCGAGGATGTGGTGGGGCGGACGAGTCTGGATGCCGGGATATGGGAAAGCCCGGCGGACCGGGCGCTATTTTTGCAGACGCTGGATCGAGATGGGGAGTTGCGGGACCGGGAGTATCGGTTGCGGCCGAGGACGGGGGAGCCGGTGGACGTGATCGTGTCGGCGGCGGCGGTGTCGCTGGGGGACGACATGTGCCTGCTGGTGACGTTTGTGGACAACACAGAGCGGAAGCGGGCGGAGCAGGCGCTGCGGGAGAGCCAGCGTTTCCTGTCGTCGCTGGTCGGGCATCTGCCGGGGATGGTGTATCGTTGTCGCAACGACAAGCAGTGGACGATGACGTTCGTGAGCAACGGGGCGAAGGAGCTGACGGGCTACACGCCGGCGGAGCTGGAACACAACCGGGTGCTGGACTTCGCGAGCCTGGTGCATCCGGAGGATCGGGACCGGTTGTGGCGCGAGACGCAGGCGGCGATCGCGAGCGGGCGGAACGCGTTTTCCTACGAGTATCGCATCCGGCATCGCTCGGGCGAGGTGCGGTGGGTGTGGGAGCGGGGCGAGGCGCAGATCGAGGGGGATGGGACGGTGAGCACGCTGGTGGGATTCATCACGGACATCAGCGAGCGGAAAAGCGCTGAGGACGAGGTGCTGATGTTGAATCTGAGTCTGGAGCGGCGGGTGGAGGAGCGGACGGCGGAGCTGGCGGCGGCGAACGGGCAGCTCAAGGAGCTGGACCGGTTGAAGTCGGAGTTTTTAGCGACGATGAGCCATGAGCTGCGGACGCCGCTCAACTCGATCATCGGGTTTAGCTCGATCCTGCGGCAGGGGCTGGCGGGGCCGCTCAATGGGGAGCAGGAGAAGCAGATCGATATGGTGCGCGGGTCGGCGCGGCATTTGTTGTCGTTGATCAACGATCTGCTGGATCTGTCGCGGATCGAGTCCGGGCACATGGAGGTGTCGGTGGAGGAGTTCGAACTGGCAGGAGTGTTATCTGAAGTGGAGGCGGTGCTGGCGCCGATGGTGACGCAGCGGGGGCTGGCGTATGGGTCGCGTTGCGTGGGAGGAGCGGTGCGGATTTTTTCGGACCGGCAGCGGGTGTTTCAGGTGATTTTGAATCTGGCGAATAATGCGGTGAAATTCACGGAACGCGGGAGTGTGACGGTGGAGTGCGAGTCGGTCGCGGGCGAAGTGGTGGTGCGGGTGCGCGACACGGGCATCGGGATCAAGGCGGAGCATCTGCCGTTGTTGTTCGAGGCGTTCCGGCAGGTGGATGGGTCGGCGCGGCGGGTGTATGAAGGCACGGGGCTGGGGCTGCATTTGTGCCGGAAGCTGCTGGATCTGCTGGGCGGGAGGATCGTGGTGGAGAGCGTTTATCGGGAGGGTTCGTGTTTCACGGTGACGTTGCCGCGCAAGACTCTGAAACCGGGAGGAGCGAAACCGGTATGAATAGTGATCCAGCGATGAAACGCCTCGTCCTCATCATCGAAGACAATGACGCCAACCGGTATCTGGCGCGGTTCATCCTGGAGAAAAACGGGTTCGAGGTGGTTGCGGCGGCGAATGGCGCGGAGGGGGTGCGGATGGCGCGGGAGCGGACGCCGGATCTGGTGCTGATGGACATAGAAATGCCGGAGATGGACGGGTACGAGGCGGCGGGGAGGTTGCGGGCGGCTCCGGCGACGGCGGGGGTGCCGATCATGGCATTCACCTCGTATGCGCATCCGGCGGATCGGGAGCGGGCGCTGGAGAAAGGATTCTCTGATTATCTCGAAAAACCTTTCGACGTGGACGAGTTTGTCCGCCGAGTCATCCGGTTGCTTCCTCCCGCTTCATCCGATCCCTCATGAAAATCCTCGTCGCAGAAGATCATCCCGAGAGCCGTTACCTGTTGCAGCAGTTGTTCGCAGGGTTGGGGCACGAGGTGTCGGCGGTGGCGGACGGGCTGGAGGTGCTGGAGCTGCTGGGGAACACGAAGCTGGCTCCGCCGGACGTGGTGGTATCCGATGCGTTGATGCCGCGGATGGACGGGTTCCAGCTGTGCCGGGCGTTGCGGCAGCATCCGCGGTGGTGCCGGCTGCCGTTTATTTTTTATACGGCGACGTACACGGACCGGGCGGACGAGCAGTTCGCGGTGCGGCTGGGGGCGGATCGTTTCGTGGTGAAGCCGGTGGAGCCGGATCAGTTGATGGCGATCATCACGGACGTGGTGGCGAAGGTGAAGTCGGCGCCACCGCGCGAGCCGCAGCCGCTGGATGCGGACGCGACGGTGATGGAGGAGTACACGCACCGGCTGTCGCTGAAGCTGGAGTTGAAGGTGGTGGAGCTGGAGGGCGCGAATGAAGATTTGAAGGCGTCGGAGCAGGCGATCCGGCAGCTCAACGACCAGCTGACGGAGATGGTGCAGGCGCTGGAAAAGGAAGTGGCGGTGAGGCAGGAAGCGGAGGCGGCGCTGCGCATTCGCGAGGAAGTACTGCGGTACGCGCAGAATCTCGGACAGACGGGGAGTTATCTGCGGGATCTGGAGACGATGGACATGGTGTGGTCGGACGAAGCGTTTCGCATCTGCGGATTCGAGCCGATCGCGGGGCCGGTCTCGCGGGAGTGGATGGCGGAGCGGATTCACCCGGAGGATCGCGAGCGGGTGCTGGCGACCTTACGGGTGGCGGACAGGGACCGGACGGGGTTGGAAGTGGAACACCGGATACTGAGGCCGGATGGCGGGGTGAGGCATGTGTTTGTGCGGAGGCACATCTATCGCGATGCCGATGGGAGTCCGCGGCGGGCGATCGGGATCATCCAGGATGTGACCGACCGGCGTCTGGCGGAGGTGCAGCGTGCGCGGCTGGAGACGCAGCTGCGGCAGGCGCAGAAGATGGAGGCGATCGGGAATCTGGCGGGCGGGATCGCGCATGATTTTAATAACATCCTCACCGCGATCATGGCTCATGCAGAGTTGCTGGAGCTGGAGTTGCCGCGCGAGACGACGGGGCCGCATCTGCGGGACAGTGTGAACGAAATCCTCACGGCGTCGGGTCGGGCGCGGGACATGGTGCGGCAGATTCTGACGTTCAGCCGGAAGCAGCCGGTGGAGCGCAAGCGCGTGGAGATCGACGCGGTGGTGCAGGAGGCGTTGAAGCTGGTGACGGTGACGCTGCCGCCGTCGGTGGAGTTGCGCGCGGAGCTGGGGGCGCAGCGGGCGGTGTTGGGGAACGAGTCGCAGATCCATCAGATCGTGCTGAATCTTTGCACAAACGCGGCGCAGGCGATGGGGACGATGGGCGGGCTGGTGACGGTGACGCTGGCGGCGGCGGAGATGGACGATGCGCGCGCGCGTTCACGGCCGCCGCTGAGGACGGGAGAGTACGTGTTGCTGGAGGTCCGGGACAACGGGTGCGGGATGGACGCGGCGACGGTGGAGCGGATTTTCGAGCCGTTTTTCACGACGAAGGGCGTGGGCCATGGAACCGGGCTGGGACTCGCGGTGGTGCATGGCGCGGTGCAGGCGCATGACGGCGCGATCTTCGTCGAGAGCACGCCGGGCAAGGGGACGGTGTTTTCGGTTTATCTGCCTGCGCTGAAGGGCGTGGCGACGGGGAAAGCGGGCACGGTGGCGGCGCCGGTGAGCGGGGCGGGGCAGAAGATTTTATTCGTGGATGACGAGCCGAGCGTGGCGAAGATCGGGGCGCGGTTGTTGGAGCGTCTTGGATACAAGGCGGTGGCGCTGACCGATCCGGTGGCGGCGCGGGACCGGCTGGTAAACAATCCGCACGAGTTCGACCTGGTGATCACGGACTATCTCATGCCGCGGGTGACGGGGCTGGATTTGTCGCGCGCGGTGTGGGCGGTGCGGCCGGAGCTGCCGATGATCCTGGCGGTGGGGTTTGGCGGGCAGCTCGACGCGACGAAGGCGAAGGCGCACGGGTTTAAGGAATTCGTGGCAAAGCCGTTTGCGATTCAGACGCTGGCTGATGCGATCGCGCGGGCGCTAGGCGTGAAGTGAAGCTGGCGAGGATGGGATGTGGAAATCAGGAGAGCAGAAACGGAAGGGACGGCGGTGATGGGAAACTAATCTGGAACTCAGGAACTCTGGAAACGGAGGAGGCAAAGTTCTGAGATCGGGTTTTTCCAGTGTTCCTGAGTTCCCAATTCAAACCGGGTCGTGCTCGTTCAGCCGCCGGCGACGGGGGGAATGAAGACGATGTGGGCGCCGTCGGCGAGCGGGGTGGACCAGGGGGCGAACTCGTTGTCGATGGCGACGCGGAGGCGTTCAGACGGGAGCGTGAAAGCGTGGCGGGCGCGGAGTTCGGCGTAGAGCCCGGCGGCGGTGGCGGCGGAGGTCGCGAGGGTTTCGGAGGTGAGGCCGCGTTGTTCGCGGAGGAGGGCGAAGTACTGGAGGTGGACGGTTTTCACTGTGAGATCAGGGGGCGTGGTAGTCGGATTTGCCGCCGGTTTTTTCGAGGAGGCGGAGGTCGCGGATGACGATGCCGTGGGAGACTGCTTTGCCCATGTCGTAGAGGGTGAGGGCGGCGATGCTGGCGGCGGTGAGGGCCTCCATCTCGACGCCGGTTTTGCCGTGGGTGGTGGCGCGGGCGTGGATGAGGACGTCGGCCGAGCCGTCGGAGGCGGGGGGGCGGGTTTCTATTTGGATTTTGCAGTCGTCGAGCGGGAGCGGGTGACAGAGGGGGATGAGGTCGCTGGTTTTTTTGGCGCCCATGATGCCGGCGAGGATGGCGGTCTGGAAGACGGGGCCTTTTTTCGATTGGATCTCGTCGCCGGCGATGAGGCGGGCGAGTTCGGGTGGTAGTGAAACAGTGGCGACGGCGTGGGCGGTGCGGCGGGTGATGGCTTTGGCGCCGACATCGACCATCTGCGGTTGGTTGCGGGCGTCGAGGTGCGTGAGCATGAGAGCGGACTATCGGCGGGGGCGGGCCGGTTGTCCAAGCAGGGAAATGAAAAAGCCGCTTCCAGAGGAAGCGGCTTGGATGAGGGAGGCTAAAAGCGCCAACCGTGGAGGCGCGCGGTCTCGGCCCCCAAAAATACGGTGATTTCTTTAAGCTGCTTTAGAAGCGGTAGAGAACGCCGAGCTGGGCGACGGGATAGGCGCCGAGGTCTTCGAGGTCGTCGTTGATGTCGCGTTCTTCGGCGCGCAGGTCGGACTGGAACTGCGGATTGAGTGTGATGGGGCCGGTGGCAGTGAGGTTGGCGCTGGCGTCGCCGGCGAAGAATACGCCGAGGGTGGCGTAGAAGGAGAAGCCGCTGTTGGCGGGATTTTTGGCCCAGCCGATGCCGACATAAGGAGCGATGTCGTCCTCGAAGGTGGCGCTGCCGCCGAGGGAGTTGATGAAGGTGCTGCTGTATTCGTTACCGTTGATCTTGTAGGTTTGGCGCTCGGTGGGGCGAAGGGTGACGTCGATTTTGTTGTCGGTAGCAAAGACGCCGCCGGAGAAGTGGAATGAGCCGCCCCAGGGGTGGTAGTTGGCGAGGGCTTTGAAGTTGGAGAGCTTCAGCTTGCCGTCGTATTTGTTATCGTCCGACTCGACGTCGTAATTGTGATCAAGCCAGGTGTAGCCGACGGTGACGGTCCACTTGGGATTGATGGTATAGATGACCGAAGGGCCGAAGCCGACGGTGCCGCCTTCGACGACGAGGGCGAAACGGGAGGGTTCGGTGGCGGAGGTGGGCGCGGGAATTTCCTGGGCGTGAGCTGTAACGCAGGCAAGGCCGACGAGGAGGGCGGCGGTGGTGGCAGCGGGTTTGAGGAGGGAGGGTTTCATGAGGGTGTAGTTGTTTTCTAGTTGGTTATGGCCGGGAGGCCGTGGGTGGTCGTTAGCTCCCGGGATGCCAGAAACCCGGTGAATGCCTAAGTGCGTGGGCATGAAGGTGGCACGGAACAGGGGGGGGGTGCTGGCCGTGGGATTTTGCAGTGCGTAGGGCGGCGCGCGGGTGCCAAATGCACGGATATACGCGCCGGGGTTGCAGACCGAAGGAGGGGCGCGCGTGATTTTACGGCGTGGTGACTTGCAGGCGCAGGAAGCGACGGGGCGCGGTGGCGGCGGTGTTGCGGACGGTGACGCGTTCGAGGGTGGCGGTGAGCGGCGTGACGCTGAGCTGCTCGATGCTGGAAGGCGTTGACCAGACGAGGAGGTCGTCGCTGGCCTGGACGGTGTAGGTGAGATCGGCGGTGTCAGTGCGGCGGTCGTAGGTGAGTGTCAGATACGAACCGGAGAGGCCGGCGGTGGCGGTAGACGGGGCGTCGGGCTGGCGGGGGTGGCGGGCGGTCGCGTACTCGAGGAGGTTGTTGAGGCCGTCGCCGTCGGGGTCGGCGGCGGGGCCGGAGATGGCGGTATCGAGTTGTTCGCCGGAGGTGAAGTATTGGGTGAGGAAAGTGGCGTAGGTGACGGAGGCGGGGGCGGGGATGGTGCCGGCGAGGGTGAACTGGCCGCGGGTGCCGTAGATCGTGTATCCGGTGGGTGGAGTGGCGAGCGGAGTACCGGCGGCGGAGGGGGTGATGCGGAGGTAATAGGTGCCGGGGGTGATGGTGGTGGCGAGGCTGGCGCGGGGGGAGGTGGCGGGGTTGTTGAGCGCGAGGACGGTGCCGGTGGAGGACAGGAGCTCTAGCTGGATGTCGAGGTTGCCGGTGTGACTGGTGGCGGTGTCGATGTAGGGGAGGGCGGTGAGGGAGAAGGCTCCGGAGCCGGTGGAGGTGAAGCTGAAGACGTCGGTATCGCCCTGGGTCTCGATCAGGCCGGTGGCGGAAAGGCTGGTGCCTGAGATAGTGGCGGCGCGGGCGTCGGCGGTGGTATTGCCGGTGTCGTCGGTGCGGTAGCTGAGGTAACCGTTGAGAATGGCAAAGTCGTCCTCCGTGTTGGTGGCGCCGGTGTATTCGCCTTTCGACCACTGGGTGACGGCCATGCCGAAGGGGCTGCCCATGATGGGGCCCCAGGAGATTTCGCCGGCGCCGTGGCCGTCGTAGTAGCCGGAGGAGTCGCCGGCTACACCGTCGTGAGAGAGGCCGAAGTTGTGGCCGACCTCGTGGGAGACGGCCTCGGCGGTGTAGGCGCCGCTGCCGGAGCCGAGGTTGTTGGCGTAGATGAAGGCGGGTGAGTAGGAGCCGACGTAGTCGGCCCGGGAGAAAACATTGAGGTAGGCAACGCCGCCGCCGGTGGAGGAGGGGAGGGCGATGCCGTTGCGGTCGGTGTTGCGGGTGATGAGGGCGCGGGCGGTGTGGCGGGTGAAGAGAGCGGGCTGCTCGGTGGTGACATCGACTTCGAAGGGGGCGTAATCCTCGGCGACGCGGGCCCAGATGCGTTGAATGCGGGTCTGCTCGTCATCGGAGAAGGTGGTGATGTCTCCATCGATGTCATACGGCAGGCAGTCGTAGGAAGGGGAGGAGTCGGTGCCGGTGTTCCACTGGGTGCCGGTGACGATGTGGCCGTTGAAATCGAGGTAGATGACGCGGGTGGCGCCGGGGCGGCTGTGGTAAACGGGGACGGAGGCGATGGGGACGGCAGCGGCGGTGGTGACGGGGGGTGTGGAGGCGTTGTCGAGGGATTCGAGGGCGGCGGCGGAGGGGGCGGGGCAGCTGGCGAAGATGAAGCCGGTGGAGTCGGCGCGGAAGGACTGGGCGTCGAGGACGTTGAAGGTGAGGGCGCTGAGGCGGGCGAGGGCGACGGTGAGCGTTGCTGGCGGGAGGCGGTCGAGGGATTCGCGCAGAGGCGTACCGACGGGGATGTCGTGAAGGCGGACGGGTTGACCGCCGCCGAGGAGGCCGGGTGGGCGGACGGAGGAGCGAGGAGCTGAGGGGGCCGAGGAAGGCCGGGGCGTGAAGGCGGATTGAGAGGGTGAAGCGGGAGTGGTGGGTGCGGGAGCCGGGGTGTGCGTGGACGTGAGGATTGGGCGGGGCGCGGTATCCTGCTTTTGGGCACTGGGGTGCCAGGCGATGAGGGCCAGCGCGAGGAGCGTGGCGATGAGAACGGAGGCGGTCAGGAATTTGCGCATGGTGACGGTGATGAGGCAGCGGTTCCGGCCGATGCTGGATCGGAGGGATCGAGCGGCGGAATGCGGAGCGACGGATTACGACCCCGAGGATTGGGGAAAGTGCTCAGCGGACAATCGCGATAACGGCGGGCTGCGGGGTTATACGATTTCTATACGCACTGCACTGTGCGGTGTCGGCGTGGAGGCCGGAGAGAGTGCGTGCTGGGCGGGCCGGAGTTTCGCCGGGCTGGGGGAATCGGACTCAGGACCAGCGGTGGACGCGGGCGGTATGGCCGGCAGGGAGAGAGAGGGGGCCGCAGGGGAGTTCGAGGAAGCCGTCGGTGCCGAGGAGGCCGGCGAAGTCGCCGGAGGTGTTGGTCGGCGAGATGTGGGCGAGGAGGCGGGCGTCGGGAGTGGATTCGAGGCGGACGGGGACGAGAGGGGCGAGGGCGGGCTTGAAGGTGAAGGGCGCGGCGAGTGCGGCGTATTCGGGTCGTGGGCACGCGTCGGCGCTCATGGAGGAGAGTGCGGGAATGACGTAGCGGTGGAAGCAGGTGAGTGTGGAGACGGGATTGCCCGGGAGGGCAAAGACGGGGACGCGGCGGGAGGTGAGGCCGAACCAGAACGGTTTGCCGGGGCGCTGGGCGACGCCGTGGAATTTTTTTTCGACGCCGAGTTCGGCGAGGACGGTGGGGAGGAAATCGTATTTTCCTTTGGAGACGCCGCCGGTGAGGAGGAGGACGTCGAACTCGGAGAGGAAGCGTTTGAGCTGCGTCTCGAGTTCGTACTTCAGGTCGCGGAGGTGGAAGCGCTCGACGCGCCCATAGCCAGAGGAGAGCAGGGCGGCGCGGAGGGCGTGGTCGTTGGAGCGGCGGATCTGGTGCGGGGCGGGCGACGGGTTTTCGACTTCGACGAGTTCGTCGCCGGTGGCGATGACAGCGATGCGCGGGAGGAGGGAAACGCGGAGGGTGGCGGAGCCGCAGGAGGCGGCGACGGCGATTTCGCGGGAGGTTAGGCGGGTGCCTGAGGGGATGAGTTCGGTGGCAGTGGAGGCGTCGGAGCCGCGGTGGTGGATGCTTTGGCCAGGGGTGAGTGCGGTGGCGATGGAGTCGGAGAGGGTGACGGAGGCGGAAGTGGGGAGTTGAGAGTTGAGAGTTGAGGGTTGAGAGGCGGAGGCGGAGGAGTTGGCGGAGCGGTCGGTGTCTTCGTAGGGGACGACGCAGTCGCAGCCGTTGGGGAGGACGGCACCGGTGGCGATTTCGATGCAGGTTTCGTCGGATTCGAGGGCCAGTGGGATCGTGCCGGCGGGTTGGAAACCTTGGATGCGGAAGGCGCGGCGGCCGGCGGCGACGG
Organism: Nibricoccus aquaticus; assembly: GCF_002310495.1. Lineage (GTDB taxonomy): Bacteria > Verrucomicrobiota > Verrucomicrobiia > Opitutales > Opitutaceae > Nibricoccus > Nibricoccus aquaticus. The sequence goes on from NZ_CP023344.1 coordinate 2,358,517, forward strand.
CGCTGTGGCGGAGGGCAAAGCCGTCCATCGTGACGCGGTCGAAGGGAGGGAAATCGCGGTCGGCGCGGATCGGTGCGCGGAGGATGCGGCCGTGGGCGGAAGCGAGCGGGCAGTCTTCCACGGGGAGCGTGGGGACGCTGGCGAGGATGAGGCGCTCGGCTTCGGCGGGGGTGATCAGCGGCATGGTGGCGGCGTCGTAATGCGATAGGTGGTATGCGGGGCGCAGGTGCGATAGGAGCTGAAAGCGGGCGCGGGGTTAGGTGAAGCGCGAAGACGCAACGACGCAAAGGTCGGAGCGAAGGCGGAAGTGGCGGATGTTTTCACCGCGGAGGCGCGGAGGACGCGGAGGTGCCGGAATAGGATTCAGCTCGTGGAAGTGAGCGGGCTGCCTTTACCGAGAGAGATCAGCGAGGATATGTAGGAAGACGGGATCCGAAGTTACGGTCTACTTCCTTTGGATTTAGCAGGAAGCGGTCGATCACCGCATTCCAATAGTTGGACTCTCCGTGCGCAGGGTTGGCGTCGCGTATGAGTCCAACGGTTTTCAGTGCGACAAACTCGGAAGCAATTTTATCGCGATCCCACTGATGCTTTCTCAGCTCTGGTGGCAGGTGGTCGAGTATACAGAAAATTAAGAAAGCGAGCTGTTCGGCGTCTCTAGCCGAAAGTCCGTTACGGAAGTTCTCACGAACTAGATTTGAAAGCAGTGGCTCCATTTTGAGACGAAGAAAGGCGCGTCTTGGAGAACGCGCCTTTGGCTTTCCTTAATACACCTGCTCTTCGAGGAGGGCGAAGAGGTCGGACTCGGTGATGCGTTTTTGGGTCATCGAGTCGCGTTCGCGGAGGGTGAAGGTGTCGCCGGGTTTTTCGATGGTGTCGAAGTCGATGGTCACGCACCACGGGGTGCCGATTTCGTCCTGGCGGCGGTAGCGTTTTCCGATCGCGCCGGACTCGTCGTAGAAGACGGCGTAGCGGCGCTGGAGTTTTTTGTAGAGGGCCTGCGCGCGTTGGGTGAGTGCTTCCTTGTTCTTGAGGAGCGGAAGGACGGCGACTTTGACCGGAGCGATGCGCGGGCTGAGGCGGAGGACGACGCGTTTCTCGGTGTTACCTTTTTCATCGGTGACGTCTTCTTCGGCGTATCCGGCGCACAAGGTCGCGAGGAAGATGCGGTCGGTGCCGACGGCGGGCTCGATGACGTGCGGGACGAATTTTTTCTTGGTGGCTTCGTCGAAGATTTCCTGCGGCTTGCCGGAGGCGTTGGCGTGTTGGGTGAGGTCGTAGTTGCCGCGGGCGGCGATGCCCCAGAGTTCCTGCACGCCGAAGGGGTATTTGAACATGATGTCCACGGTGCCGCGGGAGTAGAACGAGAGTTTCTCTTTCGGATGCGTGTAGAGGGAGAGGTGCGACTCGGGAAGGCCGATGGAGAGGAGCCAGGAGCGGCACCACTCGATCCATTCGTCGTGGGATTTTTTCCAGTCGGCGTCTTCGTGGATGAAGTATTCCATCTCCATCTGCTCGAATTCGCGGGAGCGGAAGATGAAGTTGCGCGGGGTGATTTCGTTGCGGAAGGACTTGCCGATTTGGGCGATGCCGAAGGGGAGTTTCACGCGGCCGGTGTCCACGACGTTCTTGAAGTCGACGAACATGCCTTGGGCGGTCTCGGGGCGGAGGTAGGCGACGGACGAGCCGTCGGTCATGGCGCCGACGTTCGTCTGGAACATCATGTTGAAGGCGCGTGGGGCGGTGAGGCTGCCGGGCTCGCCGGTGGCGGGCGACGGGATGAGGGCGTGTTCGTCTTCGCGGGCTTCGGTGAAGTCTTTGGGCGTGACGGGAGCGAGCGTGCCTTGGAGGGCTTTCTTGCGCTTAAAGGATTCGGCGGCGGCCTGGAGCTCCTCGGTGGTGCGCTCGCTTTCGAGGGCGGAAACGTAGCCGACAGTTTTGCCGTCGATCACGACGGGCGAGAAGAAGAGCTGGTCGGCGCGGAAGCGTTGCTTGGAGGTTTTGCAGTCGACGAGCGGGTCGCTGAAGCCGGCGACGTGGCCGGAGGCCTCCCAGACTTTCGGGTGCATGATGATCGACGATTCGAGGCCGACGACGTCGTCGCGGCGGCGGACCATGTCGTTCCACCAGCAGTCGCGGATGTTCTTTTTGAGCTCCACGCCGAGGGGGCCGTAGTCGAAGAAGCCGTTGAAGCCGCCGTAGATTTCGGAGGATTGGAAAATGAAGCCGCGGCGTTTGCAGAGCGCGACGATGGTTTCCATGGAGACTTCGGCGGAGGGCGCGGGCGTGGACATAAGGCGGCAGAATTAGGCGGAGGGCACGGGGTGGGTCAATGATGAGGTTGGCTTGCCGGGAGCGAGAAGGAGGCGGGAGGAAATGCGGGGAAGATGCGGCGATGGAGGAGCGGAGGTGGGGGCGGAATTTTGGACAGGATTAAGAGGATTAACAGGATTGGGGGTAGGCGGGCGGAGGTGTTGTCATCCATTAGATGACGAGTTCGGTGAGGGGTGGTCGGCGATGTGCGGGGACATGAAGAAGCCGCGTCCTTGACGGGGCGCGGCTTGGGGAGGAGTGGCGTGATGGGAGAAGTGTGTGCGGAGCGTGAGGGCGGGCGCGGTTACTTCTTTTCTTTTTCCTTTTTCGCGGGCTTGGGCTCGGGGAAGAGGGCGGTGATTTCCATGCGGGTGTTGACCGGTTTGCCGGCTTTCTGGCCGGGCTCGAATTTGGCTGCTTCGTAGGCGGCGTAAACGGGATCGACCATGTCGGGGTCGTTGAATTTGACGATGTTGATGTCGGTGACGGTGCCTTCGGCGGTGACGATGAAGCGGAGGGTGATCTCGGCGGGGGTGTCGCGTTTTTTGAGCGAGGACGGGTAGTCGGGCTTGATGCGTTTTTTCGGCGCGGGGGCTTTATCGACGACGGTGAGGTCGTAGACGGTCTCGGCGGGGGTTTGCGCGGGGAGCGGGAGGGGGCTGGTGGCAAAGGCCAGTGCAAGCGCGGGGAGAATCCAGAGGCGGAAAGTTTTCATGGCGGCAAAACGGTGAACGGCTTGGTGGATCTGGCGGCTTTGCGTGAAAGAGGGCGAGGGGGCTCCTAGCTTGGCTGCCTGACGTCCGGGCGAACGGGCAAGATGCGGGCGCATCACTGTTATCGGCGAGAAAATTTAATTGTTAACAGGCCGGGGTGATTTGAGTGGACGGAGGAGGGATTCGCCGCTCGCACGCGAGGGAAAATGCCTCAGAGAGTGGTGATCATGATACTGGACGAAAGGACTTCGGGCTGCCGCATCGATAAGTGGTTGTGGTGTGTGCGGATTTTCAAGACGCGGGGGCTGGCGACGGAGGCGTGTCGGGCAGGGGAGGTTGAGGTAGGTGGGCAGGTGGCCAAGGCGGCGAGGGAAGTGCGTGTGAGCGAGGTGGTGGGTGTGAGGCAGGGGGTGATGGTGCGGACGTTGGGGGTGCGCGGGTTGCCGGTGGCGCGGATCGGGGCGAAGCGGGTGGGGGAGTTTTGCGAGGATCTGACGCCGCCGGAAGAGTTTGCGAAGCTCCGGGAGCAGCGGGTGCAGCAGGTGTTGGCGCGCGATAAGGGAACGGGGCGGCCGACGAAACGGGATCGGCGGGCGATGGATGAGTTCTTCGGGGGCTAAGGATTGCCAGAGGGGCAACGGTGACGCCCCAATCGCGGTGGAAACCGGGGGTTTAGGTGAATGGGGGCGCTGGCGCGCTCGCATGCGTGTGGCTAGAAAGCCCTTGCTTTTAGCAGGCATAAGAGTCTTTGTCGCCGTCCTCGTTAGAGAAAGCGTTAGATGACAGGAACTGGTGAGTCGTCAGGAGCCACAAGGTTCAAGTGATGATTTCGAAACCCGATGGTCGGGAACGGACTGGCAGCGGACGGTGGATCTACGAAATCAAACATGGGTAACTCCAAACTCTACGTCGGTAACATGTCGTTCAAGACCTCTGAAGAAGAGCTCCGCTCGGCATTCAGCCAGTTCGGTACCGTCGCTGATGTGTACGTCGCCATGGACAAGATGACCGGCCGCCCACGCGGTTTTGCGTTCGTCACCATGGGTTCTGAAGAAGAAGCCAAGATCGCAGCTGAAAAGCTCAACGGCATCGACCTCGGTGGTCGCACGCTGACGGTTAACGAAGCTCGTCCCAAGGAGGAAGGCGCTGGCCGTTCCTTCGGTGGTGGCGGCGGCGGTGGCCGTGGCTTCGGTGGTGGCGGCGGTGGCCGCGGCTTCGGCGGTGGCGGCGGTCGCGGTGGCGATCGCGGTGATCGCGGTGGCTTCGGTGGCGGTCGTGACCGTCGCTAAGCTCACAGCTCAGCCGACAAACTGTCAGTTTCGCCTCTAAACGAACTGAATTTCCAGGGACGAAGCCTTTGCGGGCTTCGTCCTTTTTTGTGCGCGTGCGGGACGGCGTGGGGACGTGATGACTGAAGCCTTTTTAGAAAAGTGGTGACTGCCCGGATGGAGCGCCGGACATCGTGCCGACCGTGGACGAACACGGAGGTCGTCCCTCCAAAATACGCAGGCGCTGGGGCGGGCGGAAAAATAGGTTGGCGGAGCGGCGGGTGATGGAATGTCTTCGGCTCCTGTGTCTGTTTCCGCTCTTCTCAAATCCCGCATCCGCACTGTGCGCGACTGGCCGAAGCCAGGCGTGAATTTTCGCGATGCGACCACTCTCTTCCACGATCCTGAGGCTTTCCGTGCGACGATCGACGCGTTTGCCGAGGACTGCGCGAAGCAGGAGATCGACATCATCGCGGCGGTGGATGCGCGGGGGTTCATTCTCGGCGGTGCGCTCGCGTACAAGCTGGGCAAGCCGTTCGCGCTGGTGCGCAAAAAAGGGAAGCTGCCTTACAAGACCGTCTCGGAAGATTATCACCTCGAGTACGGGACGGCGGCGGTGGAGATCCACGCGGATGCGTGCAAGGCGGGTGATCGTGTTTTGATTGTCGATGATCTGATAGCGACGGGGGGAACGCTGCTGGCGGCGACGAAGCTGTTCCGGGTTTTGCACGGCGAGGTGATTGGCGTGGCGGCGGTGATCGATCTGCCGGAGCTGGGTGGATCGAAGAGGCTACGCGACGTCGGGCTGAAGGTTCACGCGTTGTGCGAGTATTCGGAGACGGAGTGATTTTATGGCCGGAAAATCGCTGACGATTTGGTGCAACGCGCAGTTTTCGGCGGATGCGGAGCGTATCCTGAAAGAGGGCACGCGGAAGCACCGGTTGGTGCGTGCCGCGGGTGCGGCGTCGGTGCTGACGGCGGGCGGCGAGGACTCGGCGCTGGAATCGGCTGACATCGCGTTCGGGCAGCCGGATGCGGGGCAGTGCGTGCGGAGCGAGAATTTGAAATGGATCGAGGTGACGAGTGCGGGGTACACGCGCTACGACAACGAGCCGTTTCGCGAGGAGTTGCGGCGGCGCGGGGCGGTTTTCACGAATGCGTCGTCGGTGTTTTCTGAGCCGTGCGCGCAGCATGCGCTGGCGATGATGCTGGCGCTGGGGCGGCGATTGCCCGGGGCGCTCGATGAGCAGCGCGGCGAGCGGCGGTGGCTTTTTTCGGAGCTGCGGAGCGAATCGCGGCTCATGGCTGGCGAGACGGTGTTGATGCTGGGATTCGGGGCGATCGGGCGGCGGCTGGCGGAGTTGCTGGCGCCTTTTCGGATGAAGATTTTTGCGGTGCGGCGGAAGGCTTACAGTGAAGCCGGCGTGCATGTCATCTCGGAGGAGCGGGTGAGCTCGGTGATCGCGGAGGCGGATCATGTGATCAACATCCTGCCGGACAATGAGAGCACGCGGAACTATGTGAACGCGCGGCGGCTGAGCTGGTGCAAGCGCGGGGCGAAATTTTATAACATCGGTCGCGGGACGACGGTGGACCAGGGGGCGCTGATCGAGGCGCTGGAGTCGGGAAAACTCGGCGCGGCGTATCTGGATGTGATGGAGCCGGAGCCGTTGCCGCCGTCGCATCCGCTGTGGACGACGAGGAATTGTCACATCACGCCGCATACGGCGGGCGGGCGGAGCGATCAGGATGAGACGCTGGTGAGGCATTTTCTGAAGAACCTGGCAGCGTTTGAAACTGGGGCGGGCGCGGGGGAGTTTGCGGACCGGGTGATCTGAGGGCGCATGAGCACGACGGCCTCGGCGAATGGGTTGTTGGGTGGTTTTGAGGAGAGCGCGGGCAAGCGCGCGACGTGGAGCGAGCGGTGGATCGGGGGGCGTGTTTACTGGCTGTGTCAGCTGGCTGGCTGGGGAACGTTGGTGGCGACGTGGACGGTGATCAGTTTTGATTTTGGGGTGGTCCACGTGAAGGCGATGATCATCCGGCATCTCGGTTTCGGGCTGGCGGGGGTGATGGCGTCGCACTTGTTGCGCATCGGGATATGGATCGTGCGCGAGCGGTTTCATACGTGGTGGAGCCGGGGGCTGGGCGTGGCGGTGGCTCTGGCGGGGGCGTCGGCGGCGATGCTGGGGATGGGCGCGGTGGTGGCGTGGCTGGTGCCGCCGTTTAATAATCCGGGGACGTACCTGATGCGGTTCATCCAGGTGGCGACGTTTCTGATGCCGTGGGTGGGATTTTATTTTGCGCTGACGAATCTGCGGAACGCGCAGCGGGAGCAATTTGCGCGGGTGCGGCTGGACGCGGCGCTCAAGGAGGCGGAAGTGCGGGCGCTGAAGGCGCAGCTGAATCCGCATTTTTTATTTAACTGCCTGAACTCGTTACGGGCGCTGGTGCCGATCGAGCAAACGCGGCCGCGGGAGGCGATCACGTTGCTGGCGGATCTGCTGCGCGCGGCGCTGACGGTGAACGAGCGGGTCGCGATAACGCTGCGTGAAGAGATGGAGACAGTGGGGACTTATCTCGCACTGGAGAGGATACGCTTCGAGGACCGGCTGCGGGTGACGTGTGAAATCACGCCGGAGGCGCGCGAGCGGGAGGTGCCGCCGTTTCTCGTGCAGATGCTAGTGGAGAATGCGGTGAAGCATGGCATCGCGGTGCGTGAAGCGGGCGGCGTCGTGGAGATCAGCGCGGAGGTGCGCGGTGAGTTACTGCACGTGCGGGTGAGTAATCCAGGGCGGATAGCGGTGTCCACGGATTCGACGGGACTGGGGCTGACTAATGTGCGGACGCGGCTGCGGCATTTGTTTGGACCGGAGGCGGGGGTGACGCTGACTCAGGCGGGCGATGATCAGGTCGTTGCGAAGGCGGTGATCCCGGGCAGGCTGATGGCTGCGCGCGCATGAAGACTCTTAGAGCATTATTGATCGATGATGAGCGGCTCGCGCGGCAGGAGCTGGCGGCGTTGTTGAAGGTGTTCCCGTGGATCGAGGTTGTCGGCGAGGCGGGGAACGCGACGCAGGCGTTGAAGCTGGTGGAGGAGCTGAAGCCGGAGTTGTTGTTTCTCGATGTCGAGATGCCGGGGCGCGATGGGTTTTCACTGCTGGGAGCGCTGCCGGAGCCGAGGCCGCGGGTGATTTTCACGACGGCGCACGATCAGTTTGCGGTGAAGGCGTTCGAGGTGGAGGCGGTGGATTATCTGCTCAAGCCGGTGCATCCGAAGCGGCTGGCGGCGGCGCTGGCGAAGCTGCGGAACGTGGAGAAGCGTGAGAAAGTCGAAGAGGAGGGAACTGATATGAATGGGAGGGGCGAGGGGGTGCTGGCCGAGGATGACCGCGTGTTGGTGCGCGAAGGGGAGCGTTGCTGGTTTGTGCCCGTGAAATCGATACGGTTGCTGGAGGCGGAAGGGAATCACACGCGGGTTCATTTTCAAAATGAGCGGCCGCTGCTGTACCGGACGCTGACGGCGATGGAGGCGCGGCTGCCGGAGAAGATTTTCTTGCGGGCGAACCGGTCGCAGCTGGTGAACGTGAACTTCATCGAGACGGCGGGTGCGTGGTTTAGCGGGAGCATGAAGGTGGCGCTGCGCGGCGGGCCGGAGGTGGAATTTTCGCGGAGGCAGGCGCAGATTTTTCGTGAGCGGATGAGTTTGTGAGCGGTTGCGTTCGTGGAGCTAAGGCACGCGTCCATCACGCGGATTGACCGTTGGTGGAGTGTTGCCTGCGAGTCATGGCGAGCTGTGCAGAGTGAGGCGCTTATGTCGTCTCCATCTGTCACCCCACCGGCGAAAAGTGGATTTCGCTGGACCATCTGCGGTCTGCTTTTTGCGGCGACCACGATCAACTACATGGACCGCTCGATCATTGGCCTGCTTGCGCCGATGATTCAAAAGGACATCGGCTGGACGGAGATCGACTATGCGAATCTGAACACGGCGTTTCAGGGGGCATACGCGATCGGGCTATTGTTCGCCGGGCGCGTGATCGATATTTTTGGAACGAAGCTGAGCTATGCAGTGGCGATGATTTTCTGGAGCGTGGCGGCGATCGCTCATGCGGCGACGCATACGGTGATGGGATTTGGTGTGGCGCGGTTTTTCCTCGGGCTGGGCGAATCAGGAAATTTTCCGGCGGCCATCAAGGCGGTGACGGAGTGGTTTCCGAAAAAGGAGCGGGCGCTGGCGACGGGGATTTTTAATTCAGGGAGCAATGTGGGTGCGGTGCTGGCTCCGATCGTGATTTTGCCGCTGGCAGCGGCGACGGACTGGCGGTGGACGTTTGTGATTATCGGATCGCTGGGGTTCGTGTGGCTACTGTTGTGGTTTCCGTTTTTCGGACGGCCGCAGAATTCGCGATTCACCAGCGCGGAGGAAAGAGCGTTGATCGCGGAAGGCGCGGGAACCGAGGTGGAGCAGAAGACGAGTTGGGGGCTGTTGCTTCAGCGGCGGCAGACGTGGGCGTTTACGCTGGCGAAGTTCCTTACCGATCCAGTGTGGTGGTTTTATCTTTTATGGCTGCCGAAGTGGCTGACGGCGCGGGGCGTGGATCCGAAGGGCGTGGTGATGCCGCTGGTGTATATCTATGCGATCGCGACGGTCGGCAGTGTGGGTGGCGGCGTAGTCTTTGGGGTTTTCCAGAAACGCGGGCTGACCGTGAATGTGGCGAGGAAGACGACGATGGCGTTGTTTGCGCTGTTCGTGCTGCCGGTGCTGTTCGTGTCGCGCGTGGAGAACTTGTGGGTGGGCGCGACGTTGATGGGGATCGCGCTCGCGGCTCATCAGGGCTGGTCGGCGAATTTGTTCACGACGGTTTCGGATATGTTTCCGAAGCGGGCGGTGGGATCGGTCGTGGGGATTGGCGGAATGGCCGGATCCGTGGGCGGGATGATTTTCTTCCAGATTGCGGGGCGGATTCTGGAGAGCAGTGGCAACTATGCGCTTCTCTTCACGATCTGTGTCGCCGCGTACGGTGCGGGCTTCGTCGCGCTGCAGTTGCTCGCGCCGAAGCTGACGCAGGCGGAGGTATGAGGAAGGCGCGGCTATGTGGTGGGGTACCGCGCAGCCACGAAATTTTTATGGCAGCTCGATCTGGCGGCGGGCGGGGTCGGGGTTGCGGCGGTAGAAGAGGGCGGTGTGGCCGACGGAGCCGACGTTCACGCAGCGGCCTTCGTCGGCGATTTTTTCGATCAATTCGGCGCGGGCGTCGCGCTCGATGCCGACGAAGCGGAGTTTGATGAGCTCGTGGTTGTTGAGCTGTTTCTGGAGTTCGTTGAAGAACTCGGGCGTGAGGCCGGCTTTGCCGATTTTAATGAGGGGATCGAGGGTCTGGCCCTGGCCGCGGAGATAGGTTTTTTGCGCGCCGGTGAGTGGGAAGTCGTACATGAGGGCGGAGAGTAGCGAGTAGCGGGTAGTGAGTAGCGAGTAGGAAAATCAGTGGCGCGGTCGGGGCGGAAGGGGCAGGGTCAGCCGAAGGTGTTGAGGGGGAATTCGCGGTAGTGGCCGGGGGCCAAGTCACCGAGGGTGAGGTGGCCGAAGGCGGCGCGGTGGAGGGTGAGGACTTCGCAGCCCTGGCTGGCGAACATGCGGCGGACTTGGTGGTAGCGGCCTTCGGTGAGAGTCAGCTCGGCTGTGCGTGAATCCAGGATACGGAGCTGGGCGGGGAGGCAGGGATCTTTTTCGCCGGCGAGGAGGAGCGTGCCGCTGGCGAAGAGTTCGGTGAGGCCGGGGGGGAGATCGCGGTCGAGGGTGGCGCGGTAGAGTTTGGGGACTTTGTGCTTGGGCGAGGTGAGGCGGTGGACGAGGGCGCTTTGGTCGGTGAGGAGGAGGAGGCCGCTGGTGTCTTTATCGAGGCGGCCGATGCTGGTGATCTGGGGATTGCGGGCGCGCCAGCGGGGCGGGAGGAGGCTGTAGACGTTGGGGCCTTCGCGTTCGTCGTGGGAGCAGACGAGGCCGAGGGGTTTGTGGAGGAGGAGGAGCAACTCGTCGGGGTGATCGGGGGGCTGGCCGTCGATGAGGACGTCGGCGGGGTGGGCTTTGGCGCCGAAGTCGGTGGCGATTTTTCCTTTTACGGAGACGCGGCCGGATTCGATCCAGTCGCGGGCTTCGCGGCGGGAGCAGTAGCCGAGGTTGGCGAGGAGTTGGTCGAGGCGGCGCATGTGAGGAAGAGTGAAGAGGGAAGGGTGAAGGGTGAAAGGGGAAAGACGGGGGAGAATTCACCGCGGAGGCGCGGAGGGCGCGGAGAGTCGGAGGGGGCAAGAGTTTTTAGACAGGATGAACAGGAGGGACAGGATGGGGGAGGCGGGGGCAGTTTTTGGGCAGACGTGAACTGTCCACGCCTGGGCGAGGGGCGTTTGGATGGGTTGCACCTGAGAGGGGAAGTTGTGCGTAGTGGAAGGGAATGATGCGTTATGTGTTGCTTGGAGTTTCGGTTTTATTGGCGGGGTCGGCTGTGTTGACGGCGGTGAAGGCGCCGACGGTGGGGACGTGGATGCTGGGGATTCTCGTGGGGGAGTTCGGGCATTTTTTGGTGGTGCTGCCGTTGGGGCTCGCGGTGTGGACAGTGGCGCGAGGAGTGGGTGGGAGCGCGTGGGTTTTTGGGGCGACGTTGGTGGCGTGTGCGGTGGCGGGGATTTTTTTGCTGAAGCCGTCGGTGCAGGCTGGGCGGGTGGCGGCTGAGCTGCCGGGGCGGCTGGAGAGGGCGTTTGGGAAAGTGGAGGTGGAGAGGGAGGCGTTTTCGGTGGCGGGGTTTTTTGCGTCGGGTGGAGCGGAGGTGAAGGCGGAGGCGCGGGTGTTTGCGCAGGCGGGGACGGCGGAAGCGTTGACGTTGGATTTTTATCGGGCGCAGGGAGTGGCGAAGGCGCCGTGCGTGATTGTGGTGCATGGCGGCGGGTGGGACAGCGGGGACCGGACGCAGCTGGCGGGGTGGAATGCGTGGCTGGCGGGGCGGGGATTCGCGGTGGCTGCGGTGAGCTACCGGCTGGCACCGGCGCATGTGTGGCCGGCGCAGCGGGACGATGTTCGGACGGCGGTGGCGTATTTGAAAAGCCATGCCGCAGAGTTGGGCGTGGATGCGGAGCGGCTGGTTTTGCTCGGACGGTCGGCGGGCGGGCAGATTGCGGAGGCGGTGGCGTACGATGAGCCGGATGCGGCGGTGCGCGGGGTGATCGCGTTGTACGCGCCAGCGGACATGGAGTTCGCGTGGAAGTTTACCAGCGAGCGCGATGTGCTGGATTCGAAGAAGCTGATCCGCCAGCTGACGGGCGGGACGCCGGAGACGGCGGCGGAGAATTTCGTGAGCGCGTCGCCTTATCTCGCGGCGAAGCGCGGGGCGGTGCCGACGTTGCTGATGCACGGGACGATCGACTCGCTGGTGTGGCGGCGGCAGAGCGAGCGGCTGGCGGAGAAGTTAACGGCGGAGGGTGTGCCGAACGTTTTTGTGGAGCTGCCGTGGGGGACGCACGCGTTCGATTTTAATCGGCGAGGGCCGGGCGGGCAGATCAGCGCGTTTGCGGTGGAGTGGTTTTTGCGGGCAGTGACCAAGCGGTGATTTCACCGCGGAGGCGCGGAGGTCAGAAGCTGAGGGTGTAGGAGGCGTTGAGGGAGCGCTCTTGGCCTATGCGGGCGTGGGATTCGAGGAGGTCGCGGTCGAAGAGGTTGCGGAGGCCGAGGCCGGCGTAGTGGGAGATGGGCTTTTGCTTGGTGCCGCGTTTCCAGGAGTAGCCGGCGTTGAGGCTGACGAGGGTGTTGTCGGAATAGGCGAGGTATTCGCGGCTCGCACTTTCGTAGTAGGCGACGAAACCGCTGACGTAGGTGAGCGTGCTGCCGACGGAGAAGCCGGTGAGTTTGCCGGTGAAGGTGCGGCGGGTGGAGAGGCCGAGGGTGGTGCGGGGGAGGCGGGTGATGGGGCGGCCGATTTCTTCGGGGAGATCGGGCGAGGCGGTCGTGAGGGCCTGCGTGACGGTGGCGCGGCCGGAGAGGGTCCAGCGGGGGCCGAAGGCGGTTTTGAGGTCGAGGGTGCCGCCGGTGAAACGTTCTTCGCCGGAGGAGACGAGCTGGGGCTGGGTCTGGGCGGCGTCGAGGATGGGGTCTTCGTAGAGCGGGTTACGGCGGGAGATGTTCTGGTTGAAGTATTGGAAGAGGAGGGCGGTGGCGCTGACGCGTTTGTTGAAGAAGAGGCCTTTGACGCCGGCTTCGTAGCCGAGGGTGGTCTCATTGCCCTGGATACGGCCGGTGCGGGCGTCGACGCGGGTGGAGGGTTCGAAGGCGGAGCTGGTGTTGGCGAAGACGAGGAGGCGGCCGGGGATGAGCTGGTAGTTGCCGCCGGCGTGATAGGTGAGTTCGCGGACGCGGTCGGTGACGTGGGGGCGGGGGGCGGCGGGGCGCTCGTCGTCGATTTCGATGAGGACGAAGTCGGCGCGGAGGCCGGCGGTGGCGACGAGTTTTCCTTCCCAGAAGGCGGCGCGTTCGCTGAGAGAAATGGAGTTGTAGCTGGTGGCTTCGTGGCGGTCGGTGAGGAGGCGGCTGTAGAGTTCGGGGGAGTATTCGGGACGGAAATAGTTGGGGGAATCGGGGTCGAATTCGCGGACGTCCTGCGGGAGGGCGTTGCGGGCGGCGGTGGGCAAGGCGCGTTGTTCGCGGTCGTACCAGAGGTGGTTGGATTCGAGGAGGAGGGTGACCTTGTGATCGATCTTGAAGGTGAGGAGGCGGGCGGTGGCTTCGACGCCGGCGGTGATGGCTTTGAGGGGTTGCTCGATGCGCTGGGGTTCGCGGGTGCCGCCGAAGCGGCCGAGGTCGAGGAGGTATTGGCTGGTGGTGAAGCGGTCTTCGGTGAGTTCGCGGAGCCAGCCTTGGAGGACGGCGCGGAGGCTGACGCGGCGGCCGAGCTGGCCTTCGAACTGGAGGGCGGCGCTGGCGATTTTTTTATCGAGGCCGGCGTTGGGACCGTAGGTGTGAAAGTCGGCGAGCGGGCGGTAGGGGCCGGTGATTTTGGAGGAGGCGGTGGCGCGGTATTCGGGGAGGCCGGGGGCGGGGTTGCCGGAGAGTTCGGAGTAGTCGAGCGTGACCATGGTGCTGGCGGAGCGGCTGTGGCGGAAGGTGAGAGCGCTGCTGGCAAACTTGGTGTCGATGCGGGCGAAGTCCTGAGGGCCGCCACGGTGCTGCCAGCCGGCGGAGAGGCGGTGCCAGATTTTTTTGGGCTTCAGCGTGAGGGAGTTTTCGACGCGGGCCTGCTGGGAGTCCTGGGTGTCGGCCGAGAAGGAGAGGCGGGTGGCGTTTCTGGCTCGGGGGCGGGCGGTGACGAAGTTCTGGATACCGCCTGGGGCGGCACGGCCGGCGACGGGCGTGAGCGGGCCCTGGATGAGTTCGACGCGTTCGACGGAGAGGATCTCGGGGATGCCGATCTGGGAAAAGCCGTTGCGAAGACGGGGGGTGGGGAAGCCGCGGAGGTTGACGCGGTTGACGCCGGTGGCGAGGTCCACGGGGCTGGCGCCGGTGACGATGGCGGAGAGCTCGGCGTTGAGTTCGGGGGCGAAGTCTTCCTCGGTCTGGGGGCCGACGAGGAGGTCGTTGGAGAAGGGGGGCTCGTTCATCTCGGCTTCGGGGCCGCCCATGCCGGTGGCGTCGAAGCCATCATCGGTTTCCGCGCCGATGGTGAGGGGATCGAGGAGGGTGAGATCGTCGGTCTCGTCCTTGGTTTGCGCGTGGGCGGTGAAGTAGGCGCAGACGACGAGGAGCAGGGAAAGAGCGAGGCGGAGGCGGGCGGTCACGGAGAGTGGTCGGAGCTGAATTGAGGGCCGACGGCGGGCGGGGCTGGGAAAAAGCGCGCGATGGTTTCGAGGAGGACGGGGGAGCGGACGGGTTTGCCGAGGTAGGCATCCATGCCGGCTTCGAGGAAGCGCTCCTGGTCGCCTTTCATGGCGTGGGCGGTGAGGGCGATGATGAGGGTGTACTGGCCGGAGATTTGTTCGAGCATGCGGATGCGGCGGGTGGCCTCGATGCCGTCCATGTCGGGCATCTGGACATCCATGAGGATGAGATCGAAGCGCTCCTGCTGGTAGCGGGCGACGGCCTCGACGCCGTTGAGGGCGGAGACGACGGTGTGGCCGGCTTTCTCGAGCATGGTGCGGGAAATTTTTTGGTTCACGGGGTTGTCTTCGGCGAGCAGCACCCGGAGTTGACGCGAGGGAGCGGGGGAAAGTTGCGCGGAGGTTTTCTCGATCGGTGCGGCGGAGGACGAGGCGGCGATGCCGAAGCGGGCGGTGACGTGGAAGCGGCTGCCTTTGCCCGGTTCGCTTTCGGCCCAGATGCGGCCGCCCATGAGGGTGGCCAGCATGCGGGAGATGGTGAGGCCGAGGCCGGTGCCGCCGTAGCGACGGGAGGTGGAGGTGTCGGCCTGGACGAAGGAGTCGAAGATGGTTTCGAGTTTTTCGGGAGGGATGCCGATGCCGGTGTCAGTGACGGTGAAGTGAAGGAGGATGGTGGAGGGTGAGGCAGAGTCGGTCTCGGGGGCGGGAGAGACGGCGATGACGATTTCGCCGCGTTCGGTGAATTTAAGGGCGTTGCCGATGAGGTTGAGGAGGATCTGGCGGAGGCGGCCGGCGTCGCCGGTGAGGAGGTCGGGGGTGCCGGGGGCGATGTCGAGGCGGAGGGGGAGGTTTTTCTCGCGGGCGCGGGTGGCGAGGGTTTCGAGGGTTTTTTTAAGGCACTGGGCGAGGCTGAAATCGATGGGGTCGAGGGCGAGTTTGCCGGATTCGATTTTGGAGAAGTCGAGGATGTCGTTGATGACGGAGAGGAGGGCTTCGCCGGAGGATTGGACGGCTTCGAGGTAGCCGCGTTGCTCGGGGTTGGTGGCGTGGGCGAGGGCGAGCTCGGTCATGCCAAGGACGCCGTTCATGGGGGTGCGGACCTCGTGGGACATGTTGGCGAGGAATTCGCTTTTGGCGCGGCTGGCGGACTCGGCGGCGTCCTTGGCAGTTTTGAGGTCGCGGGTGCGTGTTTCGATGAGGGCTTCGAGTTCACGCTGGCGGCGGCGGAGGACGCGGGTGCGCAGGGAGATGCCGAAGGCGAGGAGGCCTGAGGCGGCGAGTCCGCAGAGTATCCAGAAGGCGGCGGTCTGGCGGAAGTGAGGGCGGAGTTCGAAGGTAAGGGTGGCGGGCTGGGGGGCCCAAAGGCTGTCGTTATTGGAGGCGGTGACTTCGAAGGTGTAGCGGCCGGGCTTGAGGCCGGCGTAGAGGGTGGAGCGGATGTTACCAGTCTCGATCCAGTGGGTATCGACGCCTTGGAGACGGTGGCGGAAGCGGACCTGGCCGGCGTCGATGAGGCTGAGGGCGGTGTAGCGGAGCTCGATTTCGCCGCGGCCGGGGGGGAGGATGAGCGGGCTGGTTGCTGGAATGGGAATCTGATCGGCGATGACGGATTCGATGAGGACGGGGGGCGGCCGGGTGTTGAGCTGGATTTTCGTGGGATTGACGATGGAGATGCCGAAGTTGGTGCAGAACCAGAGCTCGCCGTCGTGGGTGGCGATGGCGGTGGGCTGGCTGCCGTAGACGGGGCCGGAGGGTTTCATGCCATCGCTTTCGCCGTATTGGATGAAGGCGGGCTCGGGTTTGCGACCGGAGGCGACGGCGTCGAATTCGTCCAGTGATGCGCGGAGGACGCCCTGGCGGGAGTTGAGCCAGAGTTTGCCGCGGTGGATGACCATGCCGTAGAGGCTGGCGCCGGTGTCGCCGAGAATGGGGAAGGATTCGAGTTTGTCGTCACGCACGCGCTGGAGGCCGCCGTCTTTGCGCGCGATCCAGAGGGAGCCGCGGTTGTCTTCGACGAATGAATACGTGGCGGTGCCTTTGAGGCCGTCGGTGACTTTCCAGCCGCGCCAGCCGTCTTTATCGAGACGGGCGATGCCGGTGATGCCGCCGAGCCAGAGGCGGCCGGTGCGGTCGATGAGGAGGTTGCTGAGGCGGTCGCCGGCGGGGCCGGGGGGAACGGGGGTGAATTTTTGAGTGACGGGGTCGCGGCGGAAGAGGCCTTCGCGGTCGGTGGCGACCCAGACGGTGTCGTCGGGGGAGATGGCGATGGCGCGGACGCGGGAGTTTTTAATGCCTTGGGCGGGGCCGAAGTGTTCGAGTTTACCCTGGTGCCAGCGGGAGAGGCCGGCGGCCTGATAGCCGATCCAGACGCCGCCGGCGGAGTCCTCGGCGAGGGCGTTGACGGATTCGTCGAGGAGGCCATCGGCGCGGGTGAGGGTGGCGTGAAGTTTGCCGTCGCGGAAGAGGATGGCGCCGCCGCCGACGGTGCCCACCCAGCGGGTGGAGTCGCGGGTTTCGAGGACGCAGATGGAGGAGTTTTGGTAGAGGCCGTCGCGGCGGGTGAGGGTGTGGAATTTAACGTCGCGGAGGCGGGTGAGGCCGCTGTGGGTGCCGATCCAGAGGGATCCTTCGCGGTCTTCGTAAACGGAGAGGATGGTACCGAGGGATTCGCCGGTGCGGGTGAGGACTTCCTCGAATTTGCCGTCTTGGAAGCGTTGGAGTCCCTGAGTGGTGCCGACCCAGAGGACGCCGTGGCGGTCGAAGTGGATGAGGCGGACGATGTCCACGGCGAGGCCGTCGGCGGTGGTGTAGGTGCGGGCGGTGCCGCCCTGCCAATGGACGAGGCCGGTGCTGGTGGCGGCCCAGAGATCGCCGTGAGGGTCTTCGGCGAGGTCGCGGATGTAGGAGTCGGGGAAGTTTTCGGGGAAACCGCCGAGGTAAGTGCTGTCGGGGGCGAGGCGGAAGAAGACGGATTCGCCGCCGATCCACCATTCGCCATTTTTGCGGTGGACCCAGTTGCGGAGGCCGGTGAGCGGTGGAGCGCCGTCGGGAGCGGGGGCGACTTTGTAGCGGTCCTGATCGAAGTGGACGAGGCGGTTGCTCAGGAGGACGCGGACGTGGCCGTCGGGGGTGGAGAGGATGGAGCGGATGGTGATGCGCTCAAGGCCGGGGGCGGCGGGAGGGCGGATGAATTGACCGTTTTCATAATAGAGAAAACCGCCGCCGTCGGTGCCGATCCAGAGGCGGCCGTCGGGCGCTTCATGGAGCGAGGTGATGGTGTCGCTGGCGAGTTCGGGGACGGTGGCGTGGGTGAAGACGGTGAAGCTGTTGGCGTCGAAGCGGGCGAGGCCGTCGCCGGTGCCAACCCAGAGGTAGCCGTCGGAAGTCTGGGTGATGACCTGAACGGAGTTTTGGGGGAGGCCGGTGGAGACGTCCCAGGTGGTGGCGGTGAACTGGTTAACGGGGCGGGAGGGGTCCAGCGCGAAGCTGGTCGCGGCGCAGCCCAAGATGAGGAGCGCTCCCGCGACCCAGTGGCGCAGAGCCAGGGAGTGACGCCTGAATGCGGAGGGCACCATGGGTGTATCGGTACGGGAGCGGGGGGATTTAGGGGAGTCTTAAAGCGCGAATGCCGGGGGTATTCGCGCGAATGACCAATGACCAATGACCAATGACCAATGACCAATGACCAATGCGCTGGCGCGAGTAGCAGGAAGCGGGCGGGGGCCAGCCGGCGGGGTTAGCGCTAACCCCGCCCTACCTCGGAGGGACGGTGCGCGTGCAAGCACACTGGCCTACGGAAGGGAAGGGTGTCGTGGCTCCAAGGTGCGGGCGCGGGTGAAGAGGCGGTCGGCGTCGGTGGGGTGGCCGAGGGCGCGGTGCGCGTTGGCGAGGGCGAGGAGCGTGTCGATGTCGTCGTCGATCCAGGCGGCGGCTTTTTCGAGGTAGGGGAGGGCGGCGGCGGGTTCGCTGCGGGCGAGGAGCATCATGCCGGTGTTGCGGTGGAGTATCCAGTCTTCGGGTGCCGAGGCGATCGCGTAGTCGTACGACGCGCGGAGGGCGGCGGTGGCGTCGGGGCGCGCGAGGAGGGACTGGGCGGAGGCGAGTTGTTTCGCGGTGGTTTCGAGGCGGAGGGCGTGGTCGGACTGGGCGGTGAAGGGGGGGCGTTGGTAGCGGTTCTGGAGCTCGGCGAAGATCATGGCCTGCTCATAGGCGGTGAAGGCGAGGCGGCGGCGGAGTTCGCCATAATCGAACGGCAGGTTGATGGGGCCCGTCGGGAGGAGTTCCTGTGCCTGGAGTTCGGATACGACGGCGGGGAAAAGTTCTTCGACGACGGAGTGTGTGCCGAGAAAGGTGAGGTGGACGTGTTCGTAGAGATGGGTGTTGCCGATGTAAGGGCCCTGGCGGGCGGGGGCGGCGAGCGGCGAGGTGAGGTCGACGATGCGGACGTGGCTTTGGGGGAGGGAGGCGGGGAGTGAGCGGATGACTTCGTTGAGCGAGGAGTCGGCGCGGAAGCGGAGGGCGTCGAGGTCGAGGGCGCGTTGAAAGAGCGCGGGCACATCGGCGTGCTGGCCAGTGGGGAGAAGAAGGCGGGCGAGACGGAAGGAGAGCTCGGCGTACTGGTCGTCGATTTCGAGGGCGGCGCGGTAGGCGGCTTCGGCGCGGCCGGTGTGTTTGAGGAGGGCGGCTTCGTTGGCGGTAGCGTAGTATTTTTCCCACTCGGCGAGTTGGGCGGCAGTGAGGCCGGGGCGGTGGAGGGACAGAAAGGGCGCGAAGTCGCGCTGGTTGGCGAGGGTTGTGCAGAGGAGGGTGGTGGCGCCGGCGCGGTCGGCGGAGGCGGCGATGGCGCGGAGGTTTTCGCGGAAGTGGGCACGGACGGTGTCGAGACGAGGATCGTCGGCGGCGATCTGGTGCTGGAGGAACATCTCCATGCCGCCCCATTTTTCAGGCGAGGAGGAAGAACGTGAGAGAGAGGCGAGGAGTTGCCCTGTGCGCGTGGATTTCAGCCAGATGGCGAGGCGGACGGCGCGTTCGGAGCGGAGGAAGCCGGTGAAGACGCCGGTGGGGCCGAAGGGGCCGATGACCTCGTTGTGCCCCTCGTAAACGATGAAGAGGTCGGGCTGGAGTTCGCGCGCGCAGTCGTCGGCGATGCCGCGGACGACGTGGGAGTTGATGGCGGTGATGGCGGCGTTGACGACCTCGAAGGTTTTATCCGGATACGCGGCGCGGAGCCGAGTTTCGAGGAGGCGGGCGATGGAGAAGGACGCCTCGGGGTCGCCCATGGCGGCGGAGCTGCCGAGGACAACGATGCGGATGGCGCCGGGGTTTTTGTGTGCGGAGAGGCGAAAGGGTTGCGGGCGGCGGACGAGTTGCTCGGAGAAAAACGGGACGGTGCAGTCGCGATTTTCGCGGAGGATGACGGAGCCGTCGGGGAGTTTCTCGCGTCGGACGAAATCGGTGGAGTGGCCGTAGCCGGCGAGGCGGAGGGAGAGTTCGAGGGCGCCGAGGAGGAGGGCGAAGATGACGGCGGTGAGAACGGCGGAGAAGAGAAGTTTGCGCCCGAGCGAGAGTGGCGCGCGGACGGGCTGGAGAGCTGCAGGCTCGGAGGAAAGCGGAAAGTTTTGGTGATTCTCCTCCATGTCAGAAGAGAGAGTAGATGAAGGGAGAGATAGTGGAGACGCCGACGATGAGGACGCCGACGAGGAGCAGGAGGCAGACGACGGGGACGATCCACCAGGCCTTGTGCTCGCGGGCGAAGGCGACGAGTTCGCGGAGGAGGGCGAGGAGGTTTTTGAGCGCTCTCATGGGGCGATGGGGGACGGCGCGGAGTTTTGGACAGGATTAACGGGATGGACAGGATTCGGAGGGCGTCTCGCGAAGGGAGGGAAGGGGCGAAGGCGGGAAATTTTTAACCACAGATTACACAGAGAGCACGGATGTCGGAGATGCGGAAGGATTCGGAGTGGGTTAGTCGGGGGAGAAGTGGCGGGGCTGGGCGGGGCGGAGGAGGGCGTCGGGGAGGTTTTTCTTTTCGAGGAGGTAGGGGCCGAAGGCGAGGGCGTCCATGTCGGTGGCGAGGAAGCCGGCGATGGCTTCGCGGGGGTGGCAGACGGGGGGCTCGCCGCGCACGTTGAAGGAAGTGTTCACGAGGACGGGGCAGCTTGTGAGTTTTTCGAAGGCGGAGAGGAGGGAGTGGAGCGCGGGGTTTTCGGAGGCGGCGACGGTCTGGACGCGGGCGGAGTAATCGACGTGGGTGACTGCGGGGATAGTGGAGCGCGGGGTGGCGAGGCGTTGCTGCCAGGCGGCGTCGAGGGCGTCAGAGGCGGGGGACGGGAGACGTTGAGAAGCGGATACGGGCGCGGTGAAGAGCATGTAGGGCGAAGGCGCGGGGAGGTCGAAGAAGTTGGAGGCGCGTTCGGCGAGGACGATGGGGGCGAAGGGGCGGAAGGATTCGCGGGCTTTGATTTTGAGGTTCAGGCGGCGTTGCATGTCGGGGGAGCGCGGATCGGCGAGGATGGAACGGGCGCCGAGGGCGCGGGGGCCGAATTCGGCGCGGCCCTGGCAGAAGCCGAGGACTTGGCCGGAAGCGAGGAGGGTGGCGAGACGGGCGTGGAGGGCTGACGTGTTGTTGGAGAAATTTTCGGCGTGGGGGAGGAGGCCGGAGGTGGCGAGGGCGGAGGCGATTTCGGTGTCGGTGTAGGACGGGCCGAGGAAGGCGCCGCGCATGGCGTCGGTGGGGGCGGAGTGAACCACAGATGACACGGATGCGGAAGGAGGAGCGGAGGAGTTGAGAGTTGAGGGTTGAGAGTTGAGGGGCGGATTTGTGGAGGGGTTGAAGGATGCGTGGTGGTAGGCGAGGGCGGCGCCGAGGGCGCCACCGGCGTCGCCGGCGGCGGGTTGGACCCAGATATTTTTGAAGGGGCCTTCGCGGAGGAGGCGGGCGTTGGCGACGCAGTTGAGGGCGACGCCGCCGGCCATGCAGAGGTTTTCTTCTCCGGTCATCGCGTGGAGTGTGCGGGCGAGGCGGAGGATGATTTCTTCGGCGACGTCTTGAATGGAGCGGGCGAGGTCGCAGTGGACTTGTTCGAGCGGGGCTTCGGGCGGGCGGGCGGGGATGCCGAGTTTTTCGGCGAAGCGGGCGTTGGTCATGGCCTGGCCGTGGAGGTGGCCAAAGAGGTCGAGGTTGAGGCGGAAGGAGCCGTCGGCTTTGAGGTCGAGGAAGTGCTCGCGGATGCGTTTCGCGAAGCGGGGGTGGCCGTAGGGGGCGAGGCCCATGAGTTTGTACTCGCCGGAGTTGACGCGGAAGCCGCAGTGGTGGGTGAACGCTGAATACAGGAGGCCGAGGGAGTGGGGGAAGCGGAGGTCGTGGAGAAGATCGAGTTGCGAGCCGTGGCCGCGGCCGAGGGTGGTGGTGGACCATTCGCCAACGCCGTCGAGGGTGAGGATGGCGGCGCGGTCGAAGGGCGAGGGGAAGAAGGCGCTGGCGGCGTGGGCCTGGTGGTGGGCGGCGAAGTGGACGGGGACATTGGGGTGGCCGAGGGCGGCGAGTTCGTCGGCGATGACGGAGGGGAGCCAGAGTTTTTCGCGGAGCCAGGTGGGCATGGCGGCGGCGAAGGTGCGGAAGCCGCGCGGGGCGACGGCGAGCGCGGTGGTGAGGATGCGCTCGAATTTGAGGAGGGGTTTTTCGTAGTAGACCACGGCGTCGAGCGGGCCGGTGGATTGGGAAAGGCAATACGCGGCGGCGGCGCGGGGGAAGGCGGGGTCGTGTTTGATGCGGGTGAAACGTTCTTCCTGGGCGGCGGCCACGATGACGCCGTCTTCGAGGAGGACGGCGGCGGAGTCGTGGTAGTAGGCGCTGAGGCCGAGGAGGCGCATGGGAAAAGCACGCGGAGCGCGCGAGTGACCAATGATCAATGATCAGGGACCAATGGTTGGAGGGCTAGGGTGTAGCAGAGCCTGCGGGCGGGAGGGTGGATTTTTTTAACCACGGATTGCACAGAGGGCACGGATGTCGGAGTGCGGAAGGAGAACGAGTACGAGTAAGAGAACGATGTGGGGATTAGAAATGGCGGGTGAAGTTGGGGGGAGTTGAGGGGAGCGGGCGGAGGTAGGTCGGGGCGGTGGAATCGAAGCGGCGGGCGAGGGGGTCGTGGCGGCGGAGGGTGCGCCAGAGTCGCAGGGGTGTGAATACGCCGAAGTAGATCAGGCCGAGAGAGAGCCAGGTGAAGGCGATGAGAATGAGGTGGCCGAGTTTTTCGAAGGCTCGGGAGAAGGGGGCGTAGGCGCGGGGCGAGACCCAGGCGAGGAGGGCGAGGGTGGCGGCGGTCAGTGCGAGAGCGGCGGGAAAGATGCCGCCGCGCCAGAGCCAGAGGCTGCTGGTGACTGCGAGCGCGATGGTTGCCTGAAGACGGGGGCGGGGCATGGGAGGAATTGCAGGTGAATTAGTGGGAGGGCAGAATTTAGAGAATGAAAAAGGCGGGCGAGTTGAACTCGCCCGCCTTTTTTGAACCAAACCTGAACAACAACTGAAAGGGAACAACGGGAAGTCCGATGTCGGGATTCCCGTCGGTGAGGTTAGAAGTCGATGCCGACGGTCAGGCTGTAGACCATGGGGGTGGAGACTTCGTAGCGGTCGGTGGCGACGCGGCCGGCGACTCCGGTGGGTTTCCAGCCGACAAACTCTTCCTGCTCGGTAATGTTCTTCAGGTTGAGCTGAATGAGGGTGTCGTAGCCGAGGAGTTTGAGGCGATAGCCAGCGAAGAGTTCGCCGTAGAACGTAGCGGGATTGTAGCGACCGGTGTTGCCGGGCCCGTTGTAGTCCTGAAGGGCTTCGTCTGCGTACTGAATGCCCGCGCCGATGCTGAGGCCTTTGGCGGCGCCGTCGGTGAACGAGTATTTGGTGAGCATGGCGAGCTGCTGGTCGATGTGGCCGCTGGTGGTGCGGCCGAGCTCGGTCGCGATGGGCGAGGAGGTGACTTCGGTGTCGTTGTTGGCGTAGCTGAGAAGGATCTGCCAGCTCTTGGTCGGCTGGAAAATCAGGTCAGCCTCGAAGCCGGTGGATTCCTGTTCGCCGGCGGGATAGAAATCACCTTTTGCGAGAAGCGTCGCGCGAGTTTGGCCGGGGAACTGGATGGCTTGCTGGGCGAGCGACAACGCATCGAAGCGCTGGACTTCCAGATTGAAGGCCGGGGTGACTTGTTTGCCGCCGCCTTCCTTGGTGATCTGGTAAACGCTGACGGTGCCGCTGATTTTGCCGTTGAGGAGCTCCACCTTCACGCCGGCTTCGTAGCTCTTGCCGGTTTCGGGCGGCATTTGCTGGGAGAAGCTATTTTTGTCGGTCGAGGGGAACAGGGATGAGGAGTAAACGCCGAAGACGGAGACCTGTTTGGTGATGTCGAACATGGCACCAAACATGGGCGAGGTCTTGGAGACCTCGGTGGTCTTGCTGGTGTTGGCGGTGGCGTCGTACTGCACGAGTTTGATGTTGGTGCGGTTGGCGGCGGCGTTGAGCTTGAGGCGGTTTTCGAAGAGCGAGCCCTGCCAGGCGACGAAGTAGTAGTCGTTGGAGTTGTTCTCGCGATTCCAGCCGCCGTTGCCGGTGTTGGCGGCCCAATCGGCGGGAGGCACGAGCGGGGTGTTGATGCTGATGCCGGCGCGAACGGGAAGGATCAGCGTGTTGGTGGTGGTGGAAGGCTGGGCAAAGCGGCGGGTGAGGAATTTTTCCGCCCAGACGTTGGCGCCGAAGGTGACGACGTTTTTGATAGCGCCGAGATCCACTTTATAGATACCGGTCGCGCCGTAGCCATGCATGCGGTTGCCCCAGTCGCGGTAGTGATAGCCGAGGCGGATGAACTCGGCGGGAGTGCCGCCGAGCTGCCAGCCGGTGTCGCCATTGGTATCCCAGTTGGCGCCGCCGCCGGAGCCCTGAGCTTCCCAGCCGTTGGAGTCGATGTTCAGGCGCGTGGCATACTGAACGTAGGCGGTGGCGCTGAAGTTTTCGTTGAAGGTTTGATTGATGGTACCGCGATAAAGATCGGTATCGATCGAGCGGATATTGCCGCCGGTGGACCAGTTCCACTCCCACGGAATTTCGGGGTGATCGATCTGGAGTGGGATCTGGGCGCCGTCGGCGCCGTTGCGGGTGAAATAGCCGAGGCCGTTGGCTTTGCCGCGGTAGCCGTTTTCCATGAGGAATTTCACCTCGGTGCCAGCGTAGGGCTGCCAGGCGAGATTGACCTGCGAGTAACGGAGGGAGCCGTCGGAGTTTTCACGTTCGTCCACCGTTTCGGCGTGGGCGCCATTGAAGCGGACACCGAATTTGCCGTGCTTGGTGTCGCCGGAATAGTTGGCGTCGATCGCAGCGCGATATTCGCCTTCGCTTTGCACGGTGAAGCGCAGGGAGGTGAAGTCTTTGAGGAAATCGACGTCTTTGGTGACGCTGTTCATGACGCCGCCGGCGTAGGACAGACCGTAGAGCGGCCCTGCGGGGCCTTTGACGATTTCGACGCGGGAGAGGCCCTGGGTGTCGATGGGATCGTACTGGCGGATGCCGTCGCGAAGGCCCCAGTTTTGAACGAAGCCGCGGAAGAGAAAGGCGTTGTAGGCTTGTTGAATGGGATTGCTGGAGCGGCCGTCGGCACCGCCGTTGACGAGAGCGGCGTTGTAGCGCTCGAGGTCGATCTGGTTGGTGATGACGAGGTCGTCGTAGAGATCCTTGGTGAACACCTGGATGTTCAGCGGGATGTCTTTGATCGGGGTGTTGGAGCGGGTGCCGCCGATGGAGTTGGAGGCTTTGTAGCCGGAGTCTTTATCCTCGGAGACGCGGAAGGCGGAGAGGTTAACGACGTCGTCCTCGGTCGGAGGCGTGACGGGGGTGGGGGTTTCCTGGGCGATGGCGGTGAGGCCGAGCGCGGGCAGGAGGAGGAGCAGGCTGGCCCGTGAGAAGGAGGGCCGGCCGAGGGGGGCTGATGCGGGTGTTGGTGTTTTCATGTGCTCTGGCATTTGCTGACGTCGCCGCACGTGTGGTGCGGCGACAGTTGGGGTAGGCAAAAGTGTACGCGAAAAAATCGGTGGGGCTGACGTGGGGTGTGTGGGCTCCGGCTGACGACGCGGTGATGCTGCGTGTGATGGATGAAGGACCGGCGCGGGGCGTGGAGACAAAGCCGGCGGGGCTCTATCGGTATAGTGCGGCACAGTGTTTAGTATGCAGAGCGGCGGGCGTCGCTGGGAGATGTGCGCGTGAAGCCAATGGCGGGTGTATCCGTTTATCAACGCCGGAGCGCGGATGTGGCGCTGAGGCACGACGGATTCAAGAGGGGCGGAGTCGATAACGCGCCGAGACGGCGCGTTCCACCTCGGACCAGTCAGGCCCAAGTGGACTGGTGGTGGGGGCGGCCGGGGGCGGTGACGCCGTCCTGCCAGTAGCCGGGGATGTACGTGATGGTTTGCGCCTCGGGCACGCCGCGCTGGTAGGCGTCGGTCATGATGGCGAGTTGCTCCATGGCGCGCTTGCCGACGAGGCGGTGATTTTGAACGACGCCGGCGACGTGCGACATGCTTGGGGGAACGTCGAGGCAGGCGAAGGCGACATCCTGCGGGAGGCGGATGCCGGCGGTGGCGAACATGTCGAAGAGTTCGTTCCAGTTGGAGATGATGACATCGACGCGGTGCTCGCGCATCCACTCGGCGATGAGACGCGGGAGCATGGGGACGTCGGCGAGGTTGAAGATGAGCGGGGGGACGCACTCGGCTTCGGGGAGGGAGGCTTGTTCGAGGAGGACGCCCATGCCGAAGGATTCGGCGAGGCGGGTCTGGTCTTCGCGGGCGGTGGCGAGGCCGATGCGGCGGTAGCCGAGCTTGCGGAGGCGGCGCATGGCGAGACGGGCGACCTGGAGTTGGTCGTTGGATACGGCGTCGAGGTGAGGGCTGAGGTGGGTGCACTCGATTTTGACGGCGCAGAACTGGCCCCAGTCGAGGTCGAGCTGCTCGATGTCGATCTCGAAGGTGGAGAGGAGGACGCCGGTGATGCCGCGGGCGGCGAGGATGGTGTTGAGGCGGGCGGGGGCGAGGTGGCCGTGGCCGACGACGAAGATATCGAGCGTGTGGCCGCGGGCTTCGGCGGCGGCTTTGGCGCCTTCGTACACGAGGGGTTGATAGTGATTGCCGCCAAAGCCGCCGAAGAGACGGGAGGCGCCGGCGTGGACGACGAAGGCGGAGCTGACAGAGCGGGCCTGCTGGGTCTGGCGGGCGCGGTGGAAGTTGAGGGCGTCGAGCAGAGGGTCGCGCTGGTAGCCGAATTCGTTGGCGACGGCGCGGATGCGGGCACGGGTGGCGGGCGGGATGCTCGGGTGCTCGCGCAGCGCCAGAGAGACGGTGGTCACGTGGACGCCCGCCTTGGCCGCGATGTCGGCCAGGGTGTGGTATTTTTTCTTCGGAGCCGGAGTCGTGGCTGAATCAGCCGCGGGCCGGGGCGCTTTCGCCGTCCTGCCAGACGCTTTGGACATAGAGGGATGAGGCGAATTCGGGGACGCCGCGTTCGCCGGATTTGAGTTGTGCCACGACGGTGGATACGGCGCGTTCGCCGAGGAGATGGAGATGGGGGCGGATGCCGGCGAGACCGGCGGGGGCGGGATCGCAGAGGCAGAGGCAGGCGCAGGCGACTTGTTGGGGGACGCGGAGGCCGTCGGTCGCGAGGAGTTCGTGGATGTTGGACCAGTTGCAGAGGACGGCGTCGATGTTGTGGCGGCGGACCCAGCGGGCGATGATGCCGCCGAGGGTGGTGGCGTCGCTATTGTAGGGAAAGAGGAGCGGGGGGACGCGGCGCTCGGGAGGGAGGGAGGTCTCTTCCATGAGGTAACCGGCGGAATGGCGGTGGCCGCAGGCGTCTTCGTCGGCGCGACCGACGGCCATGCCGATGCGTTTATAGCCGAGGGCGGCGAGGCGGCGGAAGGCGAGGCGGACCTCGCGGATGTGATCGTTGCCGATGGTGGGGGCGTCGGGCTCGGTGTGGCGGGAGTGGATTTTCGCGACGGCGTAGTCGTCCCAGTTGAGAGCGATCTCGGCGAAGCCCGGGACGAAGCCGCCGATGACGATGCCGGTGATCTGATTTTCGCGGAGGTGTTTGGTGAGGCTGCGGGAATCGTGATTGTCTTCGCCGACGGCGAGGACTTCGAGCTGGTAGCCGAGGAGGCCGGCCTGGCGCTGGGCGCCCTCGTGGATCTCTCGCATGTACGGCGGGCGCTCGCGGCCGTAGCCGATGTTGTAATTTTCCAAATACGCGATGCGAGGGGACGGGGCGCAGACGGAGCCTTGCTGGCGGAAGCGGCTGAGGGCGTGGAAGACGGGGTTGCGCTCGTAGCCGAGGCGGGTGGCGATCTCTTTAATGCGCTGGCGGGTGGAGTCGGGGATGCTGCTGTGGTCGCGTAGGGCGAGGGAGACAGTGGTGATGTGGTAGCCGGATTCGCGGGCGATGTCCTTCAGCGTGGGGCGGTGTGCTCCACTGGCGGGGGTGGCATCGATGGACGGGCTCATGGGGACGTGGATGGGCAGAGGGGCGGCGCGGGGGAGGACGAAGGCGTGGGGTGACGAAAGCGGGGAGAGTTAGAAAAGCCGGTGGCTCTACGCACAAGATGAGGGTCACTCTAACGTTTAGTGCGAACCCGAAATCGGGTGGGCGCACGGGCGGTTTTACGAGGGAAAAGCGGGGTGTGAGACGGGCGGATGCGAAGGCGGTTGTTCTACCGATAGAGTGGGTGCGGGGTTTTCTTAGAGGAGGGGATGCTGCGTTGTGACGGCATACCCCCGTTCCGATGTTTCACCCCGTTATCGCTGTGGCTGTTTTCGCGCTGGTCTCTTGTGAGACTGACGGCGGACGTGCGCCCGATAGGCGTGTGGTTTTGAAATCGGGTCGGTTTATTTTCCGCCAGATATCGGGCAGATCGAAAAGTCTAGGGGTAGGCCTTCGGAAGCTGCCGATGTCTGGCGGGTTTTCTTTTTTGCGGTGGCCGCTCTGCGCCGGTGTGCGAGAGATGAGGGCCTGACCCCGCGACTGTTCGTTTCAGTTTCTGCTTCTTACTACCTCCATGGATAAATTCCGCCGCCACCCATTCCTGTGGGTGCCCACGCTGTATCTGGCGATGGGCATTCCATTCAATGTCATCATGAGCGGCACGGCCGCGAATATGTACAAGTCGATGGGGTACTCGAACTCCGAGATCACGATCGCTCTGGGGAGCATCGGGCTGGCGTGGTCGGCGAAGCCGTTTTGGGCGGCGTTTCTCGACATGTACCGCACGAAGAAATTTTTCGTGCTGCTGATGGAGCTGGTGCTGGCGGCGCTCTTCGTGGGCGTGGCGATGTCGATCCCGGGGAGCGGATTTTTCCAAGTGAGCCTCGCGCTGCTCTGGGTGGCGGCGTTCGCGTCATCGACGCAGGATATTTGTGCGGATGGCGTTTATCTGACCTCCCTGGACAAGCCGGCGCAGGCGAAATTCGCCGGAGTGCAAGGCATGTGCTGGGTGAGCGGGAAGGTGCTGGCGACGGGAGGATTCATCTACGCGATGACGCGGCTGCAGCCGGTGTTTGGCTGGTCGGAGCAGCAAATGTGGCAGGGTGTGATGTGCTCGTGCGGGGCGGCGATGCTGCTGTTGTTTGCGTGGCATTATTGGTATCTGCCGACGGGGTCGGTGACGGAGCGGCCGAAGAATTTCGCGGCTGTATTTGAGGACTTCGGACACACGGCTGTAACGTTTTTTCACAAGCGGGCGTTCTGGGGGATGATGGCGTTTGTGTGTCTGTACCGGTTGGGCGAGGGGCTGATCTTGATGGAAGGGCAGTTGTTTCTTCGCTCGGCGACGGCGGAAGGGGGACTAGGACTTTCTGCGGGTCAGGTGAGCCAGATCGATGCGATGTTTGGGACGGGTGCGTCGATTTGCGGCGGGCTTTTGGGCGGGTGGTTCGCGGGAAAGATGGGGCTGTCGCGCGCGTTGTGGATCATGGGGCTATGTTTGAACGTGCCGCATTTCACCTATGTGGCGCTGAGCCATGTGGCGGCGGGGGGGGGAGGGGCGAGCTATGCGTTCATCGCGTCGATGGTGAGCATCGAGAAATTTGGCTACGGCTTCGGGATGGTCGGCAACATGATCTATATGATGCAGCAGCTGGCACCGGGGCGGCGGACGATGACGCACTATGCGTTCGCGACGGCGCTGATGAATTTGATGCTGGTGCCGACGAACATGATCTCGGGGCCGCTGGCGGAGCTGCTGGGGTTCTCGACCTTTTTCATCGTGGTGATGGTGGCGTCGGTGCCGTCGGTCTGGGCGGCGTTCAAGGCTCCGTTTCCGCTCAAGGCGGAGGAGGAGAAAATTTCGAGCGGTGAATCGGGCAACGCGAATGAAGTGATCACGGTGGATGATCCGACGAGGCTCAGTGCGGGCGAACTGCTGGTGCAAAAAATCGCAGGGCGAGCGTCGATGTTCGCGATCTTGAACGTGCTCTGTCTTCTCGTGTTGGACGCGATGTTCTTGGGGCGGTTGCATGGCGCAAATATCGCCGCGAACTCGGGACGGATTTTGTATGGCGTGATCATCGGATGCGCGTTGTTGAAGGCGTGGCTTTCCTGGAAAGCGGTCTCGACGGCGCGCGCGGCCATCGCCGAGGCGGATGCGCGTGGGGAGAAGGCCTATCGCGGCAATGCGCGCGGGGCGATTGTGGCGACGCTGGTGTGCGGCGCGCTGAGCGTGGCGGTGCTGTATTTCGGCGCGAAGATGCTGCCGTGAGCGAGCGGGTGGCACGCAACCGATAGAGTGTGGCGCGCGTTGTCTGTGATGACGCGCGTCGCAGCGTGAAGAAGGCCGCCCCGCCCTTTGCTCCAGTCGATTTCACGGCTCCGTCGTGGCGTCACCGATTACCCACTACTCCATGAAACCTGTTCGTTTTCCATCCAACTTTGTCTGGGGCACCGCCACGGCGGCGGCGCAAATCGAGGGCGCGGCCTTTGCTGGCGGCAAGGGGGCGTCGATTTGGGACACGTTCGCGCGGAAGCCGGGCGCGGTGGCGAATGGCGACACGCTCGATGTGGCGTGCGATCACTATCACCGGTTCGACGAGGATTTCGCGCTGATGCGTTCGCTGGGCATCCGGCATTACCGGCTCTCGATCGCGTGGCCGCGGATTTTTCCGAAAGGACGCGGCGAGGTGAGTGCGGCGGGGCTGGCGTTTTATCACCGGCTTTTCGATTCGCTCAAGAAGCACGGGATCACGCCGTGGGTGACGATGTTTCATTGGGATCTGCCGCAGGCGCTCGAAGACGAAGGCGGGTGGAGGAACCGAAGCGTGGTGGACGCGTTTGCAGTTTATGCCGACACGATCGTGCAGGCATTCAGTGATCGCGTGAAAAACTGGATCACGCTGAACGAGATTTTTTGTTTCACGAAGCTGGGGTACGGTGTGGGCAGCAAGGCGCCGGGCTTAAAGGAGTCGGACGCGGTGGTGAACCAGACGTATCACCACGCGCTGCTTTGCCACGGGCATGGCGTGCGGGCGGTGCGTGAGCATGGCGGGCGCGGGGCGCGAGTCGGGCTCACGGACAACGCAACGATTCCGGTGCCGGTGGATTTGCGGCCGGAGAACATCGCGGCGGCGCGGGCGGCGTTTGTGGAGGATAACATCCGCGTGCTCGATCCGATCTTCAACGGGCGGTACGCGAAGAGTTATCTGAAGTCGGCGGGTGCGGCGGCGCCGAAGGTGGAGAAGGGCGATTTCAAACTGATCGCGCAGACGACGGATTTTCTCGGGCTGAATATCTACACGGGGTATTTCGCGCGCGCGGTGAAGACGAAAGGAAGGGCAGGCGGGACGAATGCGGCGGAAGGCGCGTTTGAGCGCGTGGCGTTTCCGTCGAGTTATCCACGGAGCGATTGCACGTGGCTGTATCTGATGCCGCAGGTGCTTTATTGGGGGCCTAAGTTTGTGGCGGAGCTTTATGGGAAGATCCCGATTTATGTCACGGAGCACGGCGCGGGCTACAACGAGGAGGCGACGCCTGGCGTGGAGTTTACCGATCTGCACCGGCGCGAGTGCGTACGGAGTTACCTGCACCAACTGCGCGCGGCGATGAAGGACGGCGCGAATGTGAAGGGATATTTCCTCTGGTCGTTCATGGATAATTACGAGTGGGAGGACGGCTATGAGCGGCGTTTTGGAATCGTGCACACGGATTTCAAGACGCAGCGGCGCACGCCAAAGCTGAGCGCGCGGTGGTATAGCGAGGTGATCCGGCGCAATGCGCTGATCTGAGGCGAGGGCGGTATCGGGCCGGTCGTTTACGCTCTCGTTTTTTGAAACGGATAAAGTCCGTTTTCTTCGACCCAATGGCCTTCGACCATGGCGATGGTCGGATTTTCCGGGAGGCCTTTTTCGCTGCGGTGGATTTGGGCGACCACGG
The DNA here is from genome assembly GCF_002310495.1 of Nibricoccus aquaticus. Classification (GTDB taxonomy): domain Bacteria; phylum Verrucomicrobiota; class Verrucomicrobiia; order Opitutales; family Opitutaceae; genus Nibricoccus; species Nibricoccus aquaticus. The sequence goes on from NZ_CP023344.1 coordinate 2,390,112, forward strand.
CATCCACGGCGTGACTGCCGATGATTTCGAAGCGTTGGTCGATGCCGGCGATTCTTTCGCCGCGTTCGTGATCGAGCGTGGCGAAAGCGAGGTTGGCGCAGGCGCGCGCGCCCAGGCCGGGGAGCAGGCTTTCGTGGACCTGGCGGGCGTTGGCGGCGACGATCGCATCGGGGGAATGTTGATCGAACCAGCTGCGCAGATCGCGCCGACTGACTTCGTCGAGGAAAAGTATCGGGGAGACGTGGTTTCCCGTGGCGAAAGCCGTGCGAAGATAGGCGCCGCTGTAAGAGTGGTTCGCGCGAAACTCCATGTCGCGGGCCATCGCGAGGGCGACGCGTTTGCAGCCGCGTTCGGCAAGTAATGCGAAGGTGCGCACCGCATTATCGAAGTGATGAGTGACGACGCGATGCACGTGAGGCGTTACGACGGAGTACGTCATGGCGACAGCGGTGAATTTGCTCCAGTCGAGCAACTGTTCGTAGTTCGCGGGATCGGGAGTCGGCGCGAGCAACAGTCCGCTGATCCCGCGAGCGAGCAGCATGCGCGTGAGCGCTTGGGGGTGGCCTTGGTATGTGCGCAAATCGATGTGATCGAGCGTGTACCCGAGACGGGTGGCGCGGGCGGTGGCTCCATGCACGAGGTGCTTCACGAACGGGGCGGTGCGCGTTTGGAGGACGCCGAGATTTCCGGCGGACTTCAGCACGCGCTGGGAGCGCAGATGCTGCATTAGATGGGTGAGCAGGGGATCGGGCCGATAGCCCATTTTTTCCGCGAGCGCCTGGATGCGGCTGCGTTCGTCGGCTGAAACCTGCGGGCTGTTTCTCAGTGCGTAGGAAACAGTCATCAGACTCACGCGCGCGGCACTGGCGATCGCGCGCAGGGAGACACGGCGTTTATCGGACTCGGAAGACGAAGCGTTCACGGATGAGTTTTAGCAGGCGTGGGCTTGCCGCGAGCGGAAGGGTGAAATGTCGTTCATCACTGTACGCTAAAGATGTGGCGTGGTTTCGTTGACGAAGAAAGGCCATTTGTTGAGCGCATCGACCGGGCTTCGTTTCTTGGATGACGAAGCGGCGATGCCCAACACCCAACCCATGAGCGCTCAAGAATCTCGTCGCGCATTCCTCTGTGAATCTTTTGCCGGCGGCTGTTTTCGCGGAGGTGCCAGCGTCTGGCCCGGAGTGAGTCTCCAGACGAAACGCACCGGCATCAGCAAATCCTAATCAACTTTTGCGGAAGCTCATCGGTCGATGTGCTTCCGCGGTCACTTACTCTCGCGCATGTCTACGTCACCTTCTGCTGCTCCTCATAAAACCGAATCGGTGGATCGTGTGCCGCTGCGCGAGAAAATTGGTCTTGGCCTGGGCAAAGTCGTGGCGGACGGCACGCATGGAACGCTGCACGTGCTGGTGAATCCGATCTTCAACATGACGCTCGGGCTCAATCCCGCGCTCATCAGCCTGGTCGTTTTTATCCAACGTTTCTGGGATGCGATGCTGGATCCGATTGTCGGGCAGTTCTCGGATAATTTTCGTTCCCGCTGGGGGCGCCGGCGTCCGTTGTTGCTGGCCAGTGCTGTGCCGCTGGCGTTGTTGTTCGGGGCGCTCTGGTGGTTTCCGGCGGGAGCGAGTGAGTCGATGCTCTTCTGGCACCTGCTGCTGGTGTCGCTGGTTTTTTATGCGGCGCACTCGCTCTACGCGATGCCGCTGGGCGGGCTGATGGTGGAGGCGACGGACGATTATCACGAGCGTACGCGGCTCGCGGGACTCACGCTGGCGTTCGGCTTTGCGTTCCAGATCGGCAGCCAGTGGCTGTTCAAGCTGACGCAGCTGGACGTGTTTTCCGATCAGATCTCCGGGCTGCGCTGGGTGACGGGCGGATGCGTTGTCCTGTTTCTTATCGCAGGGTTGCTGCCCGTTTTCATGTGCCGGGAAAGGCACTACAAACGGATCGCGGTGAAGCAGCCGCGCACGTCGCTGCGTAAAAATCTCAAGATGATCGGTGACAACCGCTCGTTCAAAGCGCTCCTCGGCGCGCGTTTCGTTTCAAGCTTCGGGTATAACATCGTGGGCATGCTCGGGATCTACATGAACACGTATTACGTGTTTGGCGGCGACTTGAAGGGCGCGGCGTTTGCCTACGGGTTTCTCGGATCGGCCTTCCATGTGGCGGCCATCGTGATGTCGCTGCTGGTTTATCCGGCGATCGCGCGGCGTCTTGGGAAAAAGCGGACGCTGCAAGTTGCGGCGGGCGTTTTGATCGCTGGCTGTCTGAGCAAGATCATCGTTTACCAGCCCGGTAATCCCTGGCTGCAGTTTATCGTGCTGGGCACAAACGGGGCGGCGATCGCAGGGCTTTCGCTGATGACGAACGCGATGCTGGGCGATGTGGCCGATCAAGATGAATGGCGCACGGGTCTGAGGCGGGAGGCATTATTTTCGTCGCTGCTCAGCTGGTTTGAGAAAGCGGGCAACTCGCTCGGGTCGCTCATTGCCGGCTTCATTCTGGTCTGGATTGGGTTCAATGCGAAGCTGGGCGCGCAGTCGGCGCAGACGCTCCTGTTCATGAAGTATAGCTACGTGCTGGCGCCGCTGATCGGCGCGCTGCTGGCGCTGTATTTTATCCGGCGGTACGAGCTCACGGAAACGGGTGCCTATCAGATCAAAGAAGAACTGGCCCGTCGGCGGGCCGCAGCGGCGGCTGAGATCCCTCCAGGAGCCCAATCATCATGAACATCGCGTTTTTAATGGGGGCCGACGTGTTTCGCGACACGTACGGTGATGAGTGTTTCAACGCGGCTTCCGCTTTGGGCCGTGTGCTGGGCGCGCCGCTGACAGCGGAGGAACTGGCTGATTCACCGCCGCCTTGGCTGGGTGAAGTCGAGGTGCTGTTCACCGGATGGCTCTGTCCGCGGCTCGATACGGCACTACTGACGCGCATGCCAAGACTGCGGGTGGTTTTTCATGGAGCGGGTTCGCTGCGGGGGATTTTGACGGAAGAAAGCTGGGCGCGAGGAATCGTTTTTGCGAATGCCGCGGCGTTGAACGCGATCCCCACGGCGGAGTATGCCTTCGGCTCGATCCTGCTTTCGTTGAAGCGGGCGTGGCAGCAAGCAGCGGTCGTGCGGCAGCGGCGGGCGTATTCAGTTGTTCCATCCGTGAGTCCGCTCCCGTTGCCCGGAGGGGTCGATTCCACAGTCGGGCTGGCTTCTCTTGGGCAGGTGGGACGTCGAGTAGCTGAATGGCTGGGGCAACTGGACGTGAAGATCATCGCGCACGACCCCTTTGCGTCGGCAGAAACCTTTGCCCGACTGAAAATCAGGCCCGTTTCGCTGGATCAGCTCTTCGCGGAAGCTGACATCGTATCGCTGCATACCCCGCTGCTGCCGGCGACGGCTGGCATGGTGAATGCCCGGTTGCTCGCGCGGATGAAGCCTGGCGCGACGCTCATCAACACCGCGCGCGGTGGACTGGTGAATGAGCGCGACCTCGTGGCGGCGTTGCGAGATCGGCCCGATTTGCAGGCGATTCTGGATGTCACCGATCCAGAGCCTCCGGAGGCGATGTCGCCGCTCTATGATTTGCCGAACGTGTTTCTCACTCCTCATCTCGCGGGCTCTCTAGGTCCGGAGTGCCGGCGCATGGGACGGGCGATGGTCGATGAGTTTGGCCGGTTTTTGCGGGGCGAGCCGTTGCGGCATGGAGTCACGCGCGAGGAGTTCATGCGCATGGCGTGAGCGAATTTTTCGCGCTGGCGAGGAGGTGTGATCGCAACGTCGTCGTTGGAAGAGGGAGAGGCGCGGGGATTTTGCAGGGAGTATTGTGCGAGGTCGGGAATTGTTTGTTCTAGGGCAGCGACCGTTGGAGTGTCCTGGCGGTTTCGCACTCGCGGTACTCGAAATTCCCCATGTCTACCTTCGCCCGAAATCCCCTGAAAACCCGAGATGATGTGCAGCGTTTGGTGCATGAGCTGATCGAGCCTGTGACGGCGCATTTTTCGCCGGGGCGCGCGCAGGTGATGCTGGGGCCGAACCGGGCGCTGTACGGAGATCCGGCGGGATTGCTGGAAGGGTTTGCGCGTCCGCTGTGGGGACTCGCGTCGCTGGCGGCGGGCGGGGGGAAGTTCAAGCACTGGGATTTGTGGCGGACGGGGATCGAGAACGGGACAAATCCGGCGCATCCGGAATACTGGGGTGAACCGGGCGATTACGATCAACGAAGCGTGGAGATGGGGGCGTTTGGCGCGGGGCTGGCGCTTGCGCCGAAGGAGCTGTGGGAGAAGTTATCGAAGACGACGCAGGCGCGGCTGGTGGCGTGGATCTCGCGGATCAACGGCGTGCAGCTGGTGCAGAGCAACTGGCTATTTTTTCGCGTATTGGTGAATCTGGGACTGCGGACGCGCGGGCAGCCGTGGAGCGCGGAGCGGGTGGAGGCGGATCTGGCGAAGCTGGACACGTTTTACCTGGGCAATGGTTGGTACGAGGACGGAGCGCGGGCGGCGCATCTGCGCGATGGGCGGACGGGGGATTATTACGTGCCGATGGCGTTTCATTTCTACGCGCTGATCTATGCAAGGGTCGCGGGGGCGTCGGACCCGGTGCGGGCGTCGCGTTATCTGGAGCGGGCGCGGCTCTTCGCGGGGGACTTCGTGCATTATTTTTCGGCGGACGGAGCGGCGCTGCCGTTTGGGCGGAGCCTGACGTACCGGTTTGCGCAGGGAGCGTTTTGGGGCGCGCTGGCGTTTGCTCCGGTGGAAGCGATGCCGTGGCCGGTGGTGAAGGGGCTTTATCTGCGGCATCTGCGCTGGTGGATGCGGCAGCCGATTTTTTCGGAGACGGGGCTGCTCACGATTGGGTATGCTTATCCGAATCTGGCGATGGCAGAGAGCTACAACTCGTCGGGGTCGCCGTACTGGGCGATGAAGGCGTTTTTGCCGCTGGCGCTGCCGGAGAGTCATCCGTTCTGGCGGGCGGAGGAAGCGCCGCTGCCGCTGCGGCCGGTGGTGAAGACCCTCCTCGGGGCGCGGCTGGTGGCGGTGACCGATCCGCAAACTCGGGAAGTGACGGCGATCAACCCGGGGCAGGAAGTGGGCGACTGGCCGAGGCATGCGCCGCAGAAGTATTCGAAGTTCGCGTACTCGACGCGGTTTGGTTTCAGCGTGCCTGTGAGTTCGGCGACGCCGCAGGAAGGCGGGTTCGACTCGATGCTGGCGTTGAGCGATGACGGGCGGCGGTTTCGTGTGCGCGAGCAGTGTTTCGACGCGCAGGTGAAGGACGGGGTGGCTTATTCGCGGTGGCTGCCGTGGGCGGATGTGGAGGTGCAGACGTGGTTGATCGCGGCGGAGAGCAGTCATGTGCGCGTACACCGGGTGCGGAGCGCGCGGAAGCTGTGGAGTTTTGAGGGAGGATTCGCGGCGGGGTATGTGGGGCGGGCGGACTCGAAGCGGGAGGCGCGGGAGGATGGGGTGGCGGTGGTGATGACTCCGTTTGGGCGTTCGTGGATGCGCGATCTAGTCGCGGGTGGTGCCGGCGGAGTTCGCAAGGCGGTGTGCGTGGATCTCGGCGTGAGCAGTCATGTGTTGTTTTCGTTGTCGGTGATGCCAGGGCTCCGCGGCGAACATGTGGCGGAAGAGTTCTGGGTGGCGTGTGTGGCGGGTGGCGGAGCGGAGAATGCTGACGCGGGGCGCGGAGCGGATTTCCGCGTGGAGCTCGAGGGTGGCGCGGCCTGCCGGGTGTTGCGTGCGGGTGCGGCGTGGTGGTCGCTGTCGGAGGGCGGAGGCTGCGGTGAGTCGAGCGAGGCGCGGCTGTCGGCGCTGCGGATGGGCGTCTAGCGGGGAAGGAGCAGAAGGCGTGGCCGCAAAAAGGCGCAAGGGGGGCGCAAAACGGAGGATGGACGCTGGGCGGGGGGGAGCCGGTGGGTGGGGGATGCGCGGTGGGGAGGCCGGGCACGGCGTGCCGGCCCTACCTGGGGAGACCCTACCTTAGGCGGGCGGCGTGGATGAGGCAGACGCAGTTGCTGCCATCTTGTGTCTCCAGCCATTGGAGACGGAGGGATTTGAATTCTTTGTTCATCGCGGGCTGGAGGGCGCCGACTTCGAGGACGACGATGCCGTGGGGTTGAAGGCGGTCGCGGGCCTGGATGAGGAGGCGGCGGATGATGTCGAGGCCGTCTTTGCCGCCGTCGAGAGCCATGCGGGGTTCTTTCTGGAACTCGACGGGGAGGTTGTCGCAGAGGGCGCTGGGTTCGTAGGGCGGGTTGCTGAGGAGGATGTCGTACTTCACCGGAGGAACTGAGGTGAAGACGTCGCTCTTGTGGAGGGTGACGCGGCGGGTGAGCTGGTGGGCTTTGACGTTGATGGCGGCGACTTCGAGGGCGGCGGGGGAGAGGTCGATGGCGTCCACTTTAGCCTTGGGGAATTCGTGGGCGAGGAGGAGGGCGAGGCAGCCGGAGCCGGTGCAGACATCGACGGCGTTTTTGACGGTGACGTTGGATGGCAGATACGTGGCGAGGGTGGGGATGAGTTCGAGGAAGTAGGAGCGGGGGATGATGACGCGTTCGTCTACGTAGAAACGGTGTTCGCCGAGGAAGGCTTCGCGGGTGAGGTAGCCGGCGGGGATGCGTTCGATGGCGCGGCGGGCGAGGATTTCGCGGAGGGCGATGCGCTGGGCGGGGGAGAGTTTTTGGTCGAGGACGCGCGGGTCGCTGTCGAGCGGCCAGTCGAGGGTGCGGAGGAAAAGGTAGAGGGCTTCGTCGTGGGCGGTTGTGGCAACCTGGCCGAGGGCGAGGGAGGCGCGGGCGTAAACGTCTTCGGCGAAGGCGAGCCAGTCGCGGAGAGTCGCGAGTTGGGACGTGGGCGGAAGGGCGGTGAGCGGGGCGGGAGATTTTTTCGCGCGGGCCATGGACGTGTGAAAGTGCGAACGCGTAGCGCGATCAGGAGGCGGCTTTGTCGCTGGTGGCGGTTGGTTGCCGGCTGGGCAGGTGGTCGGTGCAGTAGCAGCGGTCGTCGGAGGCGTAGCGGAAATCGAGTTCGGGATTGGTGCGGTCGGTGCGGTTACAGACGGAGCAGGTGTGGCGGGCGTCGGTGGCGGAGGCCTTTTCGTCATCGCGGCGCAGGGAGGCGGCGGGGTTGCGGCGGCCTTGCTGGCGGAGGGCGCGGAGGAGGTCGGCGCCGAAGAAGATCAGGAAATTGCCGACGGCGGCGGCGACGGCGAGTTTGGCGGAGAGGCCGCCGCTGAAAAACTGGAACGCGTAGCCCGCCCAGGCGAGCAGGGCCAGCCACTTGATTTTCACGGGGAGGACGAAGAACAGCAGGAGTTCAAAGTTGGGATGCACCCAGGCGAAGGCGAGGAAGACGGCGCCGCCGATGAAGATGTTGGTGGCGATCGAGTAGGGGGTGATGAAGGAGAGGCCGACGGTGAGGGCCCAGCCGGTTAGGAGGAAGAGGTTGTAGCGCAGGGGGCCCCAGAAGTGTTCGAGCGCGCTGCCGTAGAGGTAGAGCAGGTAAAGGGCGAAGGCGATGAAGAGGTAGCCGGAGGCGGGCGGGATGAAGACGAAGGTGAAGAGGCGCCACCATTCGCCGGCCTGGACGAGGGCGGGAACGAGTGTGAGCAGGTTCACGTCGATGAGGTTCATCATCGATGTGAGCAGCACGAAGACCTGGCCGATCACGATGAAGAGCGTGAGGTTGGTGATGGCGAAGGGTTCGAGGCGGCGCTCCAGGCGTTGCAACAGAGACATGGGAAGACGGTTTAGGCGCGGGCGGGGATGTTCAACCTGCGAATGCGGAAAGGCGGGTGAGGGGCACCGGGTACGCGGAGAGCGAACGGACGACAGGGAGGTCGTCCCTCCAGGGGAAAGCGGTCAGAGGGCGTAGCCGATGGAGCTCGTCACGCGCTGATCGGCGCGGAGGGTTTTATTGGCGATGCTGTTGTCGTACTCGTACTCGTAGCGAAGATTCAACGACACGCGTTCGCTGACGCGGCCCTGGAGGGAGGTGTTGAAGCGGAAGCGGTAGTTTTCCGCGGGCACGTTGCCGTGGAGGATCGGCTTGGTGGAGTAGAGCACACCGGATTCCTGGAGGAGGGTGAGGCGGCCGCTGATCTTGTAGGAGTAGTCCTGGAAGAATTCGCTGAGGTAGATCCAGTCTTCGGGCAGGCCATTGGTTTCGCGGTACTGGCCGGTGCCGCCGAGGCCGGCGTTGAGGATGTGGCGGCCGCGCTGGAGGAAGCGGTAGCCGAGGCCGGCGTTTTGCTCGAAGTTGTGGTCGATGTGTTTTACGCGATCGATGAAGTAGCTGGTGAGCGTCTGCGTGAAGGTGCGCTCGCTGAGTTCGTGGCGCCAGCGGAAGGAGGCTTCGTAGCGCTCGGAGTTGACCTGGTTATTTTGCTTTCCGTAGAGGACGCGGCCACTGGCTTTGAGGAGGTTGGCAGTCTTGGCGGCGCTCTCAGCATCGACGCGGAGGGAGCCGGTGATCATGTCGCGGCGTCCGGATTGCTGCTGGTAGCCGAACTCGATCTTACCCTTCCATTTTGGTTTCGGGGCGGGCGGGGCGTTTTTAGCGGCGGCGGACTGGGTGGTGCCGGCGGTGGGCGCGGAGCCGGAGGGTTTTTCGGCAGGGGCGGCGGACTTGGCGGGAGGGAGGCCGACCAGGCTTTCGACTGGGGTGTCGGGGACGTTGATGATTTTGGCGTCGATCGCGGGAATGAGGATCGTGCCGAGGACGGGGGATTTGAAGTGGATGAGGCCGTTTTCAGTTTTGAGGTGTTCGCCGCGGAGGGTGTCTCCATTTTTCAAATGCAGCTCGGTCGCGGCCGGGAGTGTGTGCGGGAGGAGGGCGCAGACGGTGGCGAGGGTGGCGGCGAGACGGAGGACGAGGCGGGACATGCTGCGGCTGGACGTGGAGGGAATCGGTTTATCCGCCCGGCCTGACGGGGAGGCGGGGGCGTTTGTTGCGGATTTTTTCTGCCGGGCGCGCCAGGCGGGGGCAGGCGTGGCGTCACTTCACCGTATCGGGCGCGGGGGTGGATGCGGCTGGTGCAGCGACGGGTGTGTCGAGGGTGGCGGCGATTTTTTCCTTCTGGCGGGAGAGGGCGGGTTCGTTGACGGAGGCGAGGAGGGTGCGGGCTTCGTCGGTGCGGCGGAGTTCGTGGAGGACTTTGGCCTGGTGGAGGCGGCAGACTTCCTGTTCGACGCCGGGCTTCAATTTTTTCTCGAAGGCGCGCCAGAACTGGAGGGCGGCTTCCCATTCGCCGGTTTCGAGTTCGTAGAAGGAGAGGCCGTATTGGTAGGAGTAGCGCCAGTCGTCGGGGGCGAGGGTCATGGCGCGCTCGAAGGCTTTGTGGAGGGTTTCGTCGAGGGTGGCGCGGGTCCACTGATCGGTTTTGAGAAAGTCGTCGCGTGCTTCGGTGAGCAACATGCCGAGCTGGTAGTGGTAGAGAGGTTCGTCGGGGGCGAGTTTGATGGCGGCGAGGAAGTAGTTGATGGCCTCGAGAGGTTTGCCGTCCTCGGCGAGGTGGTTGCCGAGCTGGTTTTTGACGATGGGGAGGTCTTTATCGAGCTGGTTGGCGCGCAGGAGCATGACGACGGATTCTTTGCTCATGCCGATTTTGCCGAGCATGAGGCCGTAGGCGACGTAGGCGGGGACGAAGTCTTTATGGACGGCGAGGAGGCGGTCGTAGTCCTGGGCGATTTGCTGGAGCTGGACGCGGAGGTCGTCGGTATTGGCGTCGTCGCCGGCGGCCTCGGCCTTGGCGAAGATTTTCTTCTGGGCCTCGACGATCTCTTTGAGCCGCGCGGTGGCGTCTTCGACGGGGAGGGCGGCGTGGGAGAGCGGCGCGAAGGCGGTGGCCAGGGCGAGGATGAGAAGGAAGAGGCGGCTGAGGACGCGGGCGGGCTTCATGGAGGGGAGTGCGACCCATGAAATCGAGGGAGGTGCCGGGGGTAAAGCGCGGGAGTGAGGGAAGGGGGAGGAGTGAATGGTGAAGAGCGAAGGGAGAAAGGGGCGGAAGAAGGCGAGCGCGGGGCGGGTGGTTTATTTTAATCGCGAATGGACGCTGATGGAGGCGACTGTTCGGAGGGTTTTTAACCACGGATGACACGGATGGGCACGGATGGCGGAGGGCGGACGGGAGGGCGGAGTTTTTGGACAGGATTAACAGGATGAACAGGATTTCGGAGGGGAGGGGTGTCATCTCATGGATGACAAACGGGAGGGGGGGCGGAGGTTGGGGAAAATTTTGAGGAGGAAGGTTGCGGAGTGGGGTTTTGCATGTTCATCCGAACGTAGCCGAATTTATGTCTGAACCCGATCCAGTTGCTCAGCCTTCAGTGGCGTTTCTCGGGAGAGGGCCGGCGATCAATCCGCCGAACCGGTTCGAGCGGCTGCACGTGGCGTGCGATGTGGAGACGTGGCAGTGCGATGTGGAGGGCTTGCCGGACGAGCGGCCGGACCCGCGCACGGAGTTTTTTCACGATGCGACGGAGTCGCTGCTCACGCGCAACGACAGTCCGGACATCCCGTTCGCGTACGGAATGAATGTGTATCGGGGTTGCGAGCACGGATGCGCGTACTGTTATGCGCGGCCGTTTCACGAGTATCTGGGGTGGAGCAGCGGGCTGGATTTCGAGACGAAGATTTTGGTGAAGTTGAAAGCGCCGGAGTTGTTGCGGAAGGAGCTGGCGCGGCCGAAGTGGGAGCCGCAGGTGGTGTCGATGAACGGGGTGACGGATTGTTATCAGCCGGCGGAGCGGCATTTCGGGCTGACGCGGAAGTGCCTGGAGGTGTTTGCGGAGTTTCGGAATCCGGTGGGGATCGTGACGAAGAATTTTTTGGTGACGCGCGACCGGGATCTGCTGGGCGAGCTGGCGAAGTGGAAGTGCGCGGTGGTGTACGTGACGATCACGACGCTGGACGCGGAGCTGGCGGGGAAACTGGAGCCGAGGGCGGCGCGGCCGGAGCATCGGTTGCGGGCGATCCGGATGCTGGCGGAGGCAGGTGTGCCGGTGGGGGTGATGACGGCGCCGATCATCCCGGGCCTGACGGAGCATGAGATGCCGGCGATCCTCGATGCGGCGGCGAAGGCGGGGGCGCGGCGGGCGGGTTATGTGGTGCTCCGGCTGCCGTATGCGGTGAAAGGGATTTTTTCGCACTGGCTGGATGTGCATGCGCCGTCGAAGAAGGCGCGGGTGCTGGATCGGGTGCGGGAGTTAAGAGGCGGGGAGCTAAATGTGGCCGAGTGGGGAAAGCGGATGCGGGGCGAGGGGATTTTCGCGGAGCAGATCCATGATTTGTTCGCGGTGGCGGCGCGGCGGGCAGGGCTCAACAAGGAGCCGGGGCATATCTCGACGGAGTTTTTTCGCAGGCCGGGCGGGGTGCAGATGAGTTTGTTTTAAGCGCGGATGGACGCGAAGGGATGCGAATGACGGGGAATTTTTTGACGACAGATGACACGGATGGGCACGGAGGGCGGAGGTGGAAGGGAAGGGCGGAGGTTTTGGACAGGATTAAGAGGATGAACAGGATTTCGGAGGGATCGGAGGAGGATTTTCATGAAGAGAGATTCCGGGCTTTCGCTGGGGCGGGGGATTGTGATTCTTCGCGGGCATGAGTGAACGTGAGTATGTGATCGGGTTCGATGCGGATGACACGCTGTGGCATAACGAGACGATTTTCGAAAACGTCCATGTGCGCTTCCGGGCGTTGCTGGCGCGGTATCATGATGCGGCGACCGTGGATCGGACGCAGTTCGCGACGGAGATGCGGAATCTTGAGCTGTACGGCTATGGCGTGAAAGGGTTCACGCTGTCTGCGATCGAGACGGCGATTCAGCTGACGGAGGGAAAAATCTCGGCGGAGGAAATCCGGCAGTTGCTGGAGCTCGGGCGGGAGATGCTGGCGCATCCGGTGGAGTTGCTGGATGGCGTGGCGGAGACCCTTGAGGTGCTGGCGCCGGCGCATCGGTTGCTGGTGATCACGAAGGGGGATTTGCGCGATCAGGAGCGGAAGCTGAGGAAGTCAGGACTGGCGGAGCGGTTTCGCCATGTGGAGATCGTGTCGGAGAAGGATGAGCGGACGTACGCGGGGATTTTCCGGAGGCATGGGATCGCGGCGGAGAATTTTTTGATGGTGGGGAATTCGTTGAAGTCGGATATCGTGCCGGTGCTGGCGTTGGGAGGATCGGGCGCGCATGTGCCTTATCACATCACGTGGGAGCATGAGCGCGTGGAGAACGTGCCGGCGGCGGCGGGGCGTTTCTTCGAGTTGAAGAGTGTGCGTGAGCTGCCGTCGGTCGTGGCGGCGTGGACGCGGGTGACGGGGTGAAGCCGACGTGGACGTTGGCGCTTCCGGGATTATGCGGGGACGGATGACGGCTGGTCGCGTTTTCGGAAAGGCGTCTTGAAGGAGAGCTGGGTGAGGCAGCGCCAGAGCCATTCGAGCGGGCCGTAGTGAAAATGGCGGAGCCAGACGTGCATAAGTGGGAGTTGAACGGCGAAGACAGCGAGGCCGAAGAGGAGGCTGTAGAACTGGCCCCAGTGGCGGAAGAGTCCGGCGCCGAAGTGGTAGAAGAGGAGAACGCCCAGGGCGTTTTGGAGGACGTAGCAGGTGAGGCTGGTGCGGCCGAAGGGGATGAGCAGGCGGAGGAGTTTTTGGACGCGAGGGAGTTGGTAGAGCAGGATGAAGCCGGCGGCCCAGACGACCATCTGGGCGAGGGCTAGCCAGGAGGTGAGGAGTTTTTTGAGGATGCCTTGCTGGACTTTGGAGGCGTCCAGCGAGGGAAGTCCGGCGCGAGCGACGTACAGGGCGACGGCGGCGATGAGGGCGACGATCAAGGCACGGCGGGCGAGGCGGGAGGAGGCGTCGGGGTTTTCGAAGAAGCGGGCGCGGGCGAGAACGATGCCCCAGAGGAAAAGGCCGAACATCTGGAGGTAGCGGCCGTTTTCGATGGCCCAGGCGGAGCGGCCGAGGATGCTGGTCCAGGCGTTGACCTTCACGACTTCGAGGAAGCCCTCGTGGCCGAAAACCTGATACATCTCGCGGTAGTAGGCGCCGACGCCGAGGCGGAGCGGTTGGTAGGCGGGGTCGGCGAAGCTGCGGAGGAGTTGGTAGAGGAAAGGGAGTTGGAGCAGGAGGAGGGCGGAGAGCCAGAGGAGGAGGCGGTCGGGGGCTTTGTGGAGGAAGACGAGCGGCAGGCCGAGGACGGCGAGCATGGTGAGGATTTCGCCGCAGTAGAGCAGGCCGAAGAGGTAGCCGCCGGCGCCGAGGAGGAAGAGGCGCCAGACGAAGCGGGCGCGGAAATCGAGGCCTTTGCGGGCGGCGCTGTCGATGATGAGAGAGAAGCTGACGCCAAACATCATCGCGAAGATGGCGTAGGCCTTTCCGCCGAAGAGGAAGAAGAGCGTGTCTTTGGTCTGCTGGTTGAGCGAGGCGAGCCAGGCGGGAGGATCGGGCGGGTACTGGCTGAACTCGAAGTGCTCGATGCAGTGGAGCAGGAAAATGCCGAGCAGGGCGGAGCCGCGGAGGGCGTCGATGAGGTCGATGCGGGAAGGTTTTTCTGGAAGCGCGGCGGGGAGGGGCATGAAGCGGCTGGAGGATTTCGTGGAGACGAAATGTGGCGGGATGAGTTGAAGCGGGTTTCAGAAAGCGGCGCAGGGCGAAGTGGACAACGGGTATTTGCGGGGAGCGTCCGGTGCGGGGTGAATTCGAGCGGCTTGCCTGCATTGGCGGCGCGCGTACGGTGCGCGCGTGAGCAACCCCAGTATCAAGGAACTTCGTCAGGCGCGGGCTCGTGATGGCCAGCGTTCTCCCCAATGGCTGCGCCTGCTGTTCATCGTGGCGGGGCTTTTTGTTCTCTATGTCGTGGTGGGATTTTTCGTGGCGCCGCCGATCGTGCGGGCGCAGCTGGCGAAGCGGTTGTCGGCCGAGATCGGTCGCGAGGTGACGGTGGCGAAGGTGTCGCTGAATCCGCTGAAGCTCTCGGGCGCGATCGAGGGGTTTGCGATTCGCGAGTTGGATGGGAAGAGCGACTTCGTGGCGTGGAAGCGGGCATTCGCGAATTTCGATTCGTGGTCGTTGTTCGCGGGCGAGTGGCGTTTCGATGAAGTGACGCTTGAAGGTGCGGCAGCGCGGGTGAGGACGGACCGCGAAGGGAAATTGAATTTCGCGGACATCGTGAAGCGGTTGGAAGCGATGAGCGCGGGCGCGCCGAAGACGAGTGAGCCGAAGGCGCTGTTGGTGCGGCGGCTGACGGTGAGCGGGGCGAGTCTGGACTATCGGGAGGAGACGGAGGCGGAGCCGTTCGCGACGACGGTGGGGCCAGTGAGTTTTTCGGTGCGGGAGTTTAATACGGGCGGGAAAAACCAGGCGCCGGGTGAGTTCGCGGCGGTGACGGAATCGGGGGAGACGATCGGGTGGAAGGGAACGGTGGCGGTGGCGCCGTTGCGCTCGGCGGGCGAGTTTTCGCTCGGGAGCATCGTGCTGAAAAAGTACAAACCGTACGTGGGGCGTTATGCGAAGTTCGCGATCACGGATGGGTTGCTCGCGGTGAGCGGGCGTTACGAGCTGGTGCTCGCGCAGGACAAACCGGCGGTGCGGTTGAGCGAAGGCGTGGTGAGTTTGAAGAATTTCAAGCTGGGCGCGCCGGGTGCGGCGGAGCCGGCGGTGGCGCTGGAGTCGCTGGAGCTGACGGGATTATCGGCGGACTCGGCGGTGAACTCCGCGTCGGTCGCGAAGGTGGCGCTCAACGGCGGTCGCGTGGTGGTGACGCGGGATGCGGACGGCATCGATTTGATGCGGCTGGCGACGCCGAAGGCGGGCGCGTTGCCGGTGGGCGGCGGAGCGGCGGGAAGCGGTGAAGAGGGAACGAGTTTGCTGAATGCGGTGCTGGGCGAGCTGGCGGTGGCGGGGCTTGCGGTGGTGGTTAACGACACGACCACGCCGAGGGCGGCGCGGCAGGAGCTGACGGAGGTGACGCTGAACGTGAAGGACGTTTCGCTGGCGCAGCTGGCGAAGAGTTCGCCGGTGGAATTCAGCGCGAAGATCGCGGGTGGCGGATCGGTGGCGGTGTCGGGCGCGGTGGCGCCGCAGCCGCTCAAGGGAGATCTGACGGTGACGGTGGATAAAGTGCCGCTGGCGTCGGTGAGTCCGTATGCGGAGATGTTCGTGAAGGCGCGGATCGCGCGAGGCTCGGTGTCGGCGAAGGCGCGCGTGGCGGTGGCGGCTGGCGTGGGCGGCGGGTTGCCGGCGATCACGGCGCAAGCGGATGCGGGCGTGGAGGATTTTCAGGTGATGGAAGGCGAGGGCGATGAGGAGCTGGCGCATTGGAAGGCACTCTCGTTGCGCGGTATCGAGGCGGCCACTTCGCCGTCGCTGAAGCTGCTGGTGGCGGACATCGAGTGGACGGAGCCGGTGGGGCGCGTGGTGGTGGGCGAGAACGGCGCGATCAATCTGCTGGATTTGATGGTGACGCCTGCGGGCGCGGGGCAGGTGAAGGCCGCGGCGGCGCAGAGTCCGGCGGTGACGTTCAACAAGGCGAAGACGGGAGGTGCGCCTGTTGCGGCTGCGGCGGAGCAATCGACGACGTTCATCGCGATCGACCGGTTCACGCTGAACAACGCGGCATTTACGTTCGCGGATCGCTCGATGGAGCCGGATGTGAAGATCGCGCTCAACCAGCTGAGCGGAACGGTGAGCGGATTGTCGTCGGCGACGCTGGCGCGGGCGGATGTGGATCTGAAGGGGAAGGTGGATGGCGTCGCCCCGGTTTCGATACGCGGGCAGATCAATCCGCTGGCGGCGGAGGCGTTCACGGATTTGAAGGTGGATTTTCGCGGGATCGATTTGCAGCCGACGGGGCCGTACGTGGGGAAATTCGCCGGGTACGAGCTGGCGAAAGGCGCGTTGACGCTGGATGTGCGGGCGAAGCTCTCGCAGCGGCGGCTCGATACGAGCAATGTGGTGACGCTGGATCAGTTCACGCTCGGGGCGAAGACGGACAGCCCGGAGGCGACGAAGCTGCCGGTGGGGCTGGCGCTGGCGTTGCTGCGAGACCGGCAGGGGAAGATCGTACTGGATGTGCCGGTACAGGGCAGCATGGACGATCCGGAGTTCCGGGTGGGGCGCGTCGTGTGGCGCGTGCTCGGGAATATTTTGACGAAGGCGGCGACCTCGCCGTTCGCGCTGCTGGGCTCGATGTTTGGCGGCGGGGCGAAGAGCGAAGAGCTGGCGTTTCAGGAGTTCGTCGCGGGCTCGGCTGAGCTGACGGATGACAGTCGGAGGAAACTGGATGTGATCGCGAAGGCGCTGACCGAGCGGCCTGCGCTGCGGCTGGATATCGCGGGGGCGTTTGGCGCGGCGGCGGATGCGCCGATGCTGCGCGAGCAGGCGTTGGAAAAGGGGATGCGCGTGGCGCTCTGGGAAGAGCAGCGCAGGATCGCGGGGCCGGGTGCGGTGGTGCCGCCGCCGGAGCAGATCACGCTCTCGCCGGAAGCGACGGCACGGTTGACGGGCGTGTTTTATCGGGCGGCGTTTGAGCCGAGAGAGCTGTCTGGGTCGGAAGCGGGCCCGGGGGCGAAGAGTGCCGAGGCGGAGTCGTCGGATGAAGCTGAGGAGAAGAAACGTATCTGGACGCCGGTGGTGCGGATGTTTCGCCGGGGCGGCGCGCCTGCGCCGGTGGGTTCGACGAAGGTGGCGACGCCCAAGGCTCCGCCGCCGCGTGCGATGACGACTGATCCGACGGGTGCGGCGACGGTGGGCGCGCAGGCTGAGGCCGTGCCGGCGGGGCCGACGACGGAGGAGATGCGCGCGAAGCTGCTGGCGGCGATCACGGTGGATGAGAACACGCTGCGCGAACTCGCGGGTGAGCGAGCGAGGCGTGTGCGCAGTTACCTGATTGACGACGGGCACATCGACGCGGAGCGGATTTCGCTGACGGGCGAAACGGCGAAAGGCGCGCGCGTGGATTTGCAGCTCAAGTGAGTGGTGATGGCGGGAGGCATCGCACGCGTGCGCAGATGAGCACAAAGGAAACAGTGATCGCGTGCCGGGCGGGGTGCGGGGCGTGTTGCATCGCGCCGAGTATCGGCTCGATCCCGGAGATGGGGTTCAAGCCGGCGGGCGTGCCTTGTATCCATTTACTGGAAGACTATCGGTGCGGGCTTTTCGGGAAGCCAGAGCGACCCGGGTTTTGCGCGAGTCTGCGGCCGGTGGATTCGATGTGCGGCGCGAATCGCGAGGAGGCGCTGGCGTATCTGGAGGAGCTGGAGCGGTTGACCAAGCCGGAGTGAGCGGGTGGAAATAGGTGAAGGGGTTTTGCGGACGGCGGTGTTTGATCTGGAAACACACAGAAGCGCCGCCGGGTCTGCTCCGTTCTTGGGGTAGGGACAAAAGCCCGGCGGCGCAGGTGTCCTGTGTGTGGCCCCCGGTTTAGCGACCGGGGGCTATTTTGTGTTTTGAGAACGGAGCGCGTGCGAATGCGCCGCCTACGGGTGGAGGTACGGGCGTCGCGCAAGCGCGAGCCCTACACGAAGAGGAGTACGCGGGTCAGCGATGATGGCCGTGAGCGCCGGCGCCCATCTCGGCCATCCACTCGAAGTATTCGGGGCCGAGGTCTGCGCGGCGTCTTACGGCGAGAACGTCGGGCAGGCGGGCGAGTTCGCCCTCGACGTGGGTGAGGCGGTCGGCGTCGGAGACGAGGAGCAACATGCGGCTCTCGATGCCGCCGGGGAGGGGCACGCAGAGGATGGCTTCGAGGTTGAAGCCGCCGTCGGCGAAGAGCGCGGTGATGCGCGCCATGGCGCCGGGATGATTCTGGACGCGCAGCTCGAGCACGATGGTGGGCGTGGGTGCTTTGCGGTCGGTGGGAGGAGTGGGCGGATTAGGCATGGTACGAGGCCCGCTCTCGCGTTGCGCTGCTGGGGCGAAAAAAAAACCCCCTCGGCGCGGCGCCAGAGGGGGAAATTGATTTTGGTTTGAATCAAGATCCGCTCGGCGAGCCCGTGCGTACGACTGCGACGACCACGGAGACGTGGGCGGAGGCGATGGCGGATTTGGCGGAGGAGCGGATCATTGACGGAACGCAGGCGAGGCAAACTGCGGAGAGGGGATGCGTCAAGGCCGGGGGTTAAGGAGGGCGTGAGGGCGGGAGGACGGACGGAGAGGATGCGCGATGGGGAAGGATTAACCGCGGAGGCGCGGAGAGCGCGGAGCGGTGGGGAGGTGGAGAGACGGGCGTTGGTGGTGAGGGGACGGGTGAATTTTTTTGATAGGAGGATCGTGGCGCGACGAGGAGGAGAGGGCGTGGCGGTACGTTGGGCGATGGGGGCGGTACTTGATAAGTCCCGGTCCGGGGGAGGGCGGGAGCCGCAGGAGGTCGAGCGTGGATCGCTGCCGAACAACGCGCACGGAGTGCGTGTTCCACCTCAGAGATGTTTCAGCGGCTGCGGAGCCAGAGGAAGGCGGCGATGGCGGCGAGGACTGCGCCGACGACGAGGGCGATTTTGAGCCAGCTCTTGGGGTAGCGGCCGGCGATGGTGCCGGTGTAGCCGTTGATCACGACTTGGAAGGGTTTGCCGTGAAAGGTGTAGGTGAGCAGCCAGACCGGGACGAGGATGTGCTTGAAGGTCTGGGCGCTGTAGTCGGAACGGACGTACAGGTTGCGGTGGGTGTCGCCGGGGACCTGGCCGGCGCAGCGGCGCTCGGTCTCGGCGTCCATTTTCTTGCGGGCGAGGTGGGCGGCGTTGCCGAGGTCGAGCTGGTAGCGTTCGACGACCCAGCCGGAGAGGAAGCCGGCGTTGTAGGGTTTGAGATCTTTGGTGGGGAAGGGCTCTACCTGCGGGAGGAGTTCGGTATCGATGCCGCGGGAGGCGGCGACGAGGGTGTCGTCGAAGGCGTGGCGGAGATTACCCGCGCTCGGTTGCCAGCGGACTTTGCGGACCTGGCGGGTCTGGCGGTTGCCTTTGCTGTCGGTGTACGACTCGGAGACGTAATAGTAGTAACCGCTCTCGGCGGTCCACTCGGCGTAAACGGCGGCGTCGAAGGTCCAGTAGGGGATGTAGAGGCCGTGAAGGGTGTCGGTCATGGCGCGCGTTTTCAGCGCGTTGGGGGCGAACCAGTGTGAGCCGTACCATTTGCGGATGGATTCGCGGACCTGGGTTTCGCTGATGCGAAACTCAAGCAGGCTTTCGGGGCGGATGGACTCTTTGATTTCGTCGTACGGGACGAGGGAGGAGGAGCCGCAGAAGTCACAGTTCTGGCCGACGCGGCCGGCGTCGAAGACGGAGATGGCCTGGCAGCTCTGGCAGCGGACCTGGGTTTTCTCGGCCTGCCAGCCGCGCGCGGAGCCGGGGAGCGAGCGAAGAGCGGCGAGGAGATCGTGTTCTTTGATGACCTCGGTGCCGGAGGCGGAGAGCTCGATGTCGGCGGGAGAGGTGGTGCCGCAGAAGCCGCAGACGAGGGCTTTTTTCGCGGGATTCCACGTGGCCTCGGCGCCGCAGGCGGGGCAGGAGAATTTATTGTGGGCGACGGCTTCGGGCATGGTCGAAAAGATGAGTAGAGACGCGGAACAGGCTGCGCTGAGAGGTGGTGTTTGGAGAAAGCGTGCCGGACTATTTCTTCGCTGACGCGGAAAACATGAGCCATGCGATCAGCGCAAAAATCCCTGCGGGAAGCCAAAGTATGCCGGCGTCGCGGCCTTTGAAAACGCCGACTACGCACAGCACGGCAAGGCCGGCGAAGCCGAGCAGGAGCAGCCACCAGACTGCCCTAGCGATCGAACCGAGGGTGGAGAACACGCCGGATTTTTTTGCGTCGGACGAGATATCGCGCAGACCGCGCACGAAGGAACCGGGATCTTGTTGTCGGTCGGCGAGGCGACCGGCGAGTTTGCCGATGAGCGATTGGTCGAAGCTGGCCGGATGCGTGAGTGTCTGGAACGATGATGGGGTCGCATTCTCCGACGATTCCTTTGGGAGGATCGTGCCGCAAAAGCCGCAGACGAGGGCTTTTTTTGCGGGATTCCGCGTGGCCTCGGCGCCGCAGGCGGGACAGGAGAATTTATTGTGGGCGACGGCTTCGGGCATGAACCAAAGAATTGCGGAGGAGGTGAATGGCTGGCTAGCCAAAGAGCGGGTCAGTGAAACTCAGACTGCGCTACAAAATTGCCTTCACGGTCCGAGATCCGGGCAGTGTAGCCGCTTGGTATCTGATCATATGTTATGCGGTAGGCTTGTCCGGCTTTTGATTCGAAGTGAAGAACTGCAGATAAATTTGAAGCGCCTGTGGCAGGCAGTGCCATTGTGATAAATGTTTTGATCGTTCCAACCGGTATATTCAAAGGGGTTGAGGTCGATTTCCAGCCGTAGTGCACGTCTTCATCGTTTATCTGGGATATGCGGATCTTGGGGGTTTTATCTTTGAGAAAGGCCGTATTTTTGGCCGGTGGTTCCTGCTGTAACGTCGCTATTGTTGCAAAGAGTTCCGCGTGTTTGGGCTCACGGTAATCGGGCGAAAATTGGGGGATGTCTTTTCCTGAAGCGGATTTTTTTATGCGCTGGTACTCATGAGCCCAGCTCTCTGGACGGCCGAATCGAGATTCTGCGACAACGAATGCGTTGGTTGCCTTGAAATATTCAGGGTGTTCGAAGCTTAAAACAGCAGCCGTCTGCAGGGGATCTTTATCGATTTTCAACTCAAGGGTCATTCGGAACCTGTACCTTGCTTTTCCTGAAATCCGATAACGTCCTTGCTGGTCTGTGTATGTCTCTTGGATTAAAGCGGAGTCATCTGAATGATCGCTGCGAGCGGTCACTTTTACCCCTGCAACAGGCTGGTTGGAATCGTAGTCACATACGATGCCTTCGATCGTTATCTCCGTGTCTGGCGGATATGACATCGTGCCTGTGCAGCCGACCAAAAAAAGGGCAGCGAGTGTGACAATGATGCCCCATCTCCACGCAATTAGCATGGTTTTGTCAGAGCGGAATTTTTTAGAATTAGTTCCAAAAATCAGCTCCGCAGAAACTCATCCAGCGCGGCGCGGGTGATGCGCCAGGTGGAGCCGATTTTTTTGCCCTTCAAGGAGCCGTCGGTGAGCGTGGCGATGACGTCGGTTTCTTCGACTTTCAGGATTTGCGCGACGGCGGCGGGGCTGAGGAGTTCGGGAAGGCCATTATTGGCGGACGCGGTGGCGGAGGGGATGTTGGTGACGCTACCGGGCGTCGAGGCGACGGTGACGGGAGTGCCGCCGGCGGGTGGAGTGCCTTGGGGCGCGAACATGCCGCCGGGCTGGTTCATCATCTGATTCGCGAGGCCGAAGCCCATGGCGATCTCGGCGGCGGAACCGGCGGCGCCTCCGCCGTTACCTTTGCCGAGGCCTTCGGCCATTTGGAGTTTCACGTAGTCGTTGAGGTTGCCGATGGCGGCCATGCTCGAGCGTTTGTCGATGGCTTGCTCGACCTCGGGCGGGAGGGAGACGTTTTCGACGATGAAGCTGACGATCTCGATGCCGTACTTTGCGATGATCGTAGGATTGATGAGCGGGCGGAGCGCTTCGCCGAGTTCGCCGTAGCGGGAGGCGACGTCGAGGACGGGGACTTTGGCGGTGGCGAGTGCATCGGTGAAAACACTGACGACGCGTGAGCGCATCGTGTCGTTGAACTCGTCGAGGCGGAACTGGTGGTCGGTGCCGGCGACTTCCTTGAGGAAGGTTTTCACGTCGACGATTTTGAAATCGTAGGTGCCGAAGGCGCGGGCGCGGACGATGCCGAAATCGGCGTCGCGCATCATGATCGGGTTGGAGGTGCCCCACTTGTTGCCGGTGAAGAGGCGCGTGTTGACGTAGTAGACGTCGGCTTTGAAGGGGCTCTCGAAGCCGTACTTCCAGCCTTTGAGCGTGGAGAGGACGGGGATGTTGTCGGTCGTGAGCGTGTGTTTGCCGGGGCCGAAGGTGTCGCCGAACTGGCCGAGGTAGATGAACTGGGCGGTCTGCGATTCGCGCACGATGAGCTGCGCGTTGCGTTTGATTTCCTTGTCCTCGTCGGGGAAGCGCCAGGAGAGCGTGTCGCGGGAGTCGTCTTCCCACTGGATGATTTCGAGGAACTGCGTCTTGAGGTAGTCGAACAGGCCCATGTGCGTCTGAGTATTTTCTGAAGTGAGCGGCGCGAGTGAGAGAACGTCAGCAAAAGCTGGCGGAGTTGGCCGCGATGGGACGGACCGTAGCGCGTGCGGCGCGGATGTGGAGACGGAACTCGCTGCGTAGAAAAAACGCTGATGCGTATAAAGCCGCCGGCGCGAATGTGTTCAACGGGCCCAAAAAAAGCGCAGGCGTCGGGCCTGCGCTTTTCAGCTAAAGATAATTTCTTGATCAGCGATATTCAGGCGCCTCAATTTCGTCGACAGGGACAAGATTGAGTTTCTTCGCTTCGAAAAGTCCTTGCTCGGGAAGGACCTTCAGCAGGCGGCCACCGCCCTTCCACATGCCGGGAACGATCTCTGTTTTGAAGAAGGCGGAGTCGCCGGCTTTGAGGTCGAGTTCCGCTCCGCTCTTTTTGTCGTCCATCTCGATCGCATATTTGCCGGGATTTAGGGCAGCAATAAACACGCGGCCATTGCCGATGTTTACCAGGTCTTTGCCATCAATCATGACGGTTGGGCGGAGAGCTCCGCCTACGAAATTACTTTCGCGGTAGATAACCAATAGAGCTTTCTGATCACGCGGGACCGCATCGAGTTTTGCGATGACGGCGGGGTTGTCGGCCTTCACGCCGGGAGATGAGGCGCAGCCGGAAAAGAAGATCGAGCTGAGGATGGCGAGGAGTCCTAGTGTGCGGATGCGGAAGACTCGAGGGGATGTGCGAATCGTAGACATGGGATGGGTTGAGGTTGGATAGGGCGGTCCACCGTATTCTCGCCGCCAAGGGAGGTGGCCGCGGATTTCGGCGCATTTCAGTCCGCAGGCAATCGGGAAAAGTCGTGCCACCGATCTTTCAGCGGCGCCGTAGCGGGATAAGCGAGTGACGTGCATCTCGTTTGACGGCTGTCGCCGCGGGGTTTCACCTCTTCGTCTCATGGCAAAACCCGATGAGCCCAAGGTGATTTTTTCGATGATCCGCGTCTCGAAGAAAATCGAGCGCAAGGAAAT
The DNA here is from genome assembly GCF_002310495.1 of Nibricoccus aquaticus. Classification (GTDB taxonomy): domain Bacteria; phylum Verrucomicrobiota; class Verrucomicrobiia; order Opitutales; family Opitutaceae; genus Nibricoccus; species Nibricoccus aquaticus. The sequence continues at coordinate 2,413,243 of NZ_CP023344.1, forward strand.
CCTCCGCGACATCTCGCTGTCGTTTTACTACGGCGCGAAGATCGGCGTGCTTGGTTTCAACGGCTCGGGAAAATCCTCGCTGCTGCGCATCCTTGCCGGGCGCGACAAGGAGATCGACGGGCATGTGCATTTTGAACCCGGATACGCGATCGGGTTTCTTGAGCAGGAGCCTCAGCTGACGACGGGCGCGACGGTACGAGCGTGTGTCGAGGAAGGTGTGAAGCATTTGACCGATCTCACGGCGGCTTACGATGCGACTTGGGATGAGATCGATGCGGCGAAGACAGATGAGGAGCGCGATGCGATCACCAACAAGCAGGGCGAGCTGCAGGAGAAGATCGATGCGGCGGGCGCGTGGGACGTGGGGCCGCAAGTGGAGATGGCGATGGATGCGCTGCGGTGCCCGCCGGGCGATCAGATCGTGGACAATCTTTCCGGCGGTGAGCGGAGGCGGGTGGCGCTGGCGCGGCTGTTGTTGCAGAAGCCGGCGATCCTGTTGCTCGACGAGCCGACGAATCATCTCGATGCGGAGAGCGTTCACTGGCTGGAGCAACATCTGGCGCGTTATGAAGGCACGGTGATCGCGGTGACGCATGACCGGTATTTTCTGGATAACGTGGCGCAGTGGATTCTGGAGCTGGCGCATGGACATGGAACACCGTGGAAGGGGAATTATTCGTCGTGGCTGGAGCAGAAGCAGGCGCGGCTCGCGGTGGATCAGCGCACGGAGGATCGGCGGCAGAAGGCGATGGCGCGTGAGCTCGCTTGGATTCGTCAGTCAGCGAAGGCGCGTGTGGCGAAATCGCAGGCGCGCATCAGCGCGTACGAGGCGATGGTCAAAGAAAACAATCCTGAGAAGGAGAAGGAGTTTGAGTTGCTCATTCCACCGGGGCCGCGGCTGGGATCGCTCGTGGTTGAGGCGAATAATATTTCGAAGAGTTACGGTGATCGCGTGCTGTTTGAAGGCGTGACGTTTTCGCTGCCGCCGGGCGGCATTGTTGGCGTGATCGGGCCGAACGGTGCGGGCAAGACGACGATGTTCCGCCTCATCACGGACGCGGAGAAACCGGACTCAGGTGAGCTGCGGGTCGGGCCGTCGGTAAAGATCGCGCACGTGGATCAGTCGCGTGACTCGTTGCCGGATGGGCAGACGATTTTTCAGGCGATCAGCGACGGCGAAGAAATTCTGCGGCTGGGAAATCGTGAAGTGAATGCGCGGGCTTATTGTGCGCAGTTTGGTTTCACGGGTGCGGATCAGCAGAAGAAGGTCGGCGTGCTTTCGGGTGGTGAACGCAATCGCGTTCACTTGGCGCGGCTGCTGAAGAGCGGCGCGAACCTGATCCTGCTCGACGAACCGACGAACGATCTGGATGTGAACTCGATCCGCTCGCTGGAGGAAGGGCTGGAGAATTTCGCGGGTTGCGCGGTGGTGGTTTCGCACGACCGCTGGTTTCTCGACCGCGTGGCGACGCACATCCTGGCGTTTGAAGGCGACAGCGCGGTGCAGTGGTGGTCGGGAAATTATTCGAGTTATCTCGAGGATTACCGCCGTCGGAAGGGCAAGGAGGCGGAGCAGCCGCATCGGATCAAGTATCGGAAGCTGACGCGGTGAAATGTGCGGTGGGTTGAGCGTGTGACGATGGGATTGACTGTGGTTATGCGCGACGGGGCTCGCGCCTCCATCGGAGAAGAGCGGGCGACACGGAGGTAGTCCCTCCAGGGTAGCGGTGACCCTCGCTGGCGCCCATGGCTACTGTAACTTCGCGTTGCGGGCGGCATGGGGCGAGCTAGCGTTTTTGCTCCATGCCGCTGTCTGTCGAATGTTCACTTTCCTACCAGGTTCTTTCGCCGGCGGCGCATTTCACGTTCAATATTCTGGCGGCAGTCGATGCCCATCAACGGACTGAGAGCGAGCATCTGGAGCTGCGGCCCGGCGTACCGCTCGAACATGTAACGACGTCCAAGGGGAATCGCGTGATGCGCGCGGCCGTGGAGGCTGGAATGTTTGAGCTAAAATACGCGGCGACGCTGGATGTGTCGCGGCCAGTTTTGCCGATACAAGTAGTCGCTGATGACTTTGGTCGAGTGCCCTTGCATGTGCTGACCTATCTGCTTCCGAGCCGCTACTGCGAAAGCGACCGGCTGGCTTCGCAGGCGTGGGAGCTTTTTGGGAAGATCGAGAACCGGGCGGAGCAGGTGCGGGAGATCTGCCGCTGGGTGGATGAGCATCTCGAATACGCGCCGGGGGCGACGGATTCGCGGACATCGGCGTGGGATGTGTGGCAGTTGAGGAAGGGCGTGTGCCGCGATTACACGCACCTCGCGATCGCGCTGTGCCGGGCGCTGAACATCCCGGCGCGTTATGTGAGCGGGTATGCGGCGGGGTTGGAGCCGATGGATTTTCACGCGTGCTTCGAGGCGTATATCGGCGGGCACTGGTATCTTTTCGATCCGACGGATCAGCTGGCGGCGGATCGTATCGCGGTGATCTCGCGCGGGCGGGATGCGGCGAACGCGCCGCTGACGACGATATTCGGGCGGGTGATCAACGGGGCGGTGAAGGTGCGGTGCGAGTTCGTGCCGGTGGGCGGTGCGCCTGAGGCAGAGAGCAGCGCGGTGCCGGCGGCGTGAGTGGATTTTCGATTGAGACGGCGGGCTGAGCGGGAGTGGGAGATGGGCGGGCGGCTTGCCACGTGTAGGGGAATGGGTTTTTCAAGAAATGCGCGGGCACTTCCAGAGGCACGCGTTTCCTAAAAACCTACCATGAAAAACACCCTTCTCTTTCTTTTGAGCGCGTGCGCAGCGACGGTCGCGACGGCGCAGACGCCCACTGTGAGCACACCTGCGGCGACGCGTTTTTATGTGCAGCCGTCGCTCGTGCTGGCGATACCGGGCAGCGATTTCGACACGGCGATGGGGCTGGGCGCGGCGGTGGGGGTTTCGTTCAAGAGCCGGCACAGCGTGGAGCTGGAGTATGTGCAGTTTGAGACGGAGCCGGACGCTGGTTATGCGCCGTTCGACATAGATTTCACGCACATCCTGGTGACGTACAAATACCGGATTCCGTTCACGCCGAAATTCTCGTCGTACGTGGGCGGCTCGATCGGGCGGGTCTCGCAGAAGATTTCGGCGAGCCAGGGGTTCTACATCATCGGTGATGACACGGATGACTCGATCAGCGTGGGGCTCGTGGGCGGCGTGCAGTACCAGTTTGAAGATAACATCGTGTTCGACGGCGGGCTGAAAGTGCTCGGGCAGGATGACACGCGGTTCACGACGAGCGGCTCGGTGCTGTTGGTGCAGGCGTCGGTGAAGTTTCAGTTTTGAGCCAGACTGCGCGACGAGGATCGCGGCAGGTTTTGTGAGCCGGTGCGGAATGCGCCGGCTTTTTTATTTTCGGGAATGGCGGCTGTGGTTGCCGGTGCGTTGTTTGCGATGCGCGCGTGGAGGCGGGGCAAAAACTCGCAACGGGCTGAGTGCTTGCCATTTCACGGGCGGGGCTATTTTGCCGGAGTTGGTGCGAGGGCCGTCCATGGGCTGGCGCATCTTCAATGCTTATGAAAAAATTCCTTCAGCTTCTGTGCGTTCTTATTTTCGCGACCCCATGGGTTAGCGCTCAAAATCCCGATTCGGACCGCGTGCGATTCTATGTGCAGCCTTCCGCCATCGTGGCCTATCCGGGAGACGATTTCGACACCGTGGGCGGCGTGTCTGTGGCGGCGGGAGTCACGTTTGCGCGCAATCACAGTGTCGAACTTGAGTATCTCGGCTTCGAAACGGAGCGCAGGAGGCGCTGGTCGGAATACGAGCTTGAGTTCGAGTATTTGTTCGCTGCGTACAAGTACCGCTTCGCGATCACAGAGAAGTTCTCCGTTCAGGCGGGGGTGTTTCTTGGTCGCTTTGAACAAAAGATGTCCCCGGCCGAATATGGCACGTGGTATTACAACCCGCAGCCGGACGACGATTTTGCGGGAGGCTTGTCCGGGACTGTGGAGTACCAGTTCACGCCGCACATTTCTTTCGTCGGAGGCATCAAAATGATCGGGCAGGCGGCGACGCGTTTCACCACGAGCGGCACGGTGGGCGTCGCACAGGCGGGAGCGAAGTTCAGTTTCTAACCCGGAGCCTGGATTGAGTGAGTTTCGAGCCGGTGCGCGGGCACCGGCTTTTTTGCGTCCTTAGTGTTGGAATGGAAAAGGGGACTGTCACGGCGTGCGGGGCGTTGCGTTTGGGAGCGGCGCGGGGTCGAGTGGCGGATGTCTTTGAAGAAGGAAGCGATAATTCATCCACGGTTGCTCACGTATCTGTGCTACGGGGCGATGATGAGTCTGGCGATCGGGTTGAATCTGCTGCCGGTGTTTTTGACGACGCTCAGCGAACTTTTTGGTGGGGCGGACGGGCTTACGCAGGAGCAACTCGGGCGGCTGGGTGCGATTGCGTTTCTCGGGTTGGCGGTGGGGATCGTGCTGACGGGGCCGCTGGCGGACCGGTGGGGGGCGAAGCCGTTTGCGCAGCTGGGGAATGCGATGATCGCGGGGAGCCTGACGGGGATGGCGTTCGCGCCGACGTACACGACGCTGGGGATCTGGATGTTCACGCTGGGGCTGGGGGCGGGGATTCTGGACATGGTGTTGAGTCCGGTGGTGGCTGCGCTGAATCCGGAGCGGCGGGCGGTCGCCATGAATTGGTTACACTCGTTTTATTGCGTGGGAGCGGTGGTGACGATCCTGGCGGGGTCGCTCGCGCTGCGTGCGGGGCTGGGCTGGCGCGGGTCGTGTCTGGTGCTGCTGCCGCTGCCGGTGGGGTTGCTGGTGGTGTTTGCGTCGCAGCGTTTCCCGGCGATGACGAGCGAGGGCGGGCGGACGCCGATGAGCGCGCTGATGAAGCGCGGATGGTTCGTGGCGGCGCTGGTGGCGATTTTTCTGGGTGGGGCGACTGAGCTGGGGATGGCGCAGTGGCTGCCGGCTTATGCGGAGCGGTCGCTCGGGTTTTCGCAGTGGACGGCGAGCATGGCGTTGCTGGCGTTTTCGGTGGCGATGGCGCTGGGGCGGATGGTGATCGGGGCGATCGGCGGAAAATGGAATTCGTTTCAGATCATGGCGTGGGGGTGCGGGCTGACGGTGGTGTTGTTCATCGCGGGATCGTTTTTGCCGTCGCCGGTGTGGGCGCTGGTGGCGTGCGTGGCGGCGGGTTTCACGGGGAGCTGTCTGTGGCCGACGATGCTGGCGGTGACGGCGGACCGGTATCCGGATGGTGGAGCCAGCATGTTTGGCGCGCTGGCGGCGCTGGGGAATGCGGGCGGGATTTTCATGCCGTGGCTGGTGGGCTTCATCGCGGACCGGAGCGATCTGCACTGGGGGCTGGCGATCTCGGCGGTGGCGCCGCTGGTGATGATGCCGCTGGTGATGTGGCTGGGGAGGAGTGTCCGCGCAGGTGGAAGAGGGTAGAGAGTGGGGATAGCGGGTAGAGAAGGCGGCGAGGAGTTTTGGACAGGATTACAGAGGCGGGAGGGACTGTGCGGGGCGGAAGGGTGATTGAGTGATGTTCGGGGTTGTGGGGCGGCGGTGAGAGAGCAACATGCGAGCGTCTTTCAAACCCCGCTCCTGATTTATGATGTCCCGTCGTCTGCTTGGTTTTCTCGCGTTGATCGCCTGCGGCTTTTTTCCGCTCCAGAGCCAGGCGGTCGGGCTGGTGAAGACGGGCGTGTTTGCGGTGAGGAGCTTTGGGGCGACGGGGGATGGGAAGACACTCGATACGGTGGCGATCAACCGCGCGATCGATGCGGCGGCGGAGTCGGGCGGGGGTGTGGTGGAGTTTAGCGCAGGCGAGTATCTTTGTTATACGATCCGGCTGAAGAGCCATGTGACGCTGCATCTGGGGCCGGGGGCGGTGATCGTGGGGGCGGAGCCGCCGCCGGAGGGGCAGCCGGGCGGGTACGATGCGCCGGAGCCGAGCGAGTGGGCGTGGTATCAGGACTTCGGGCACACGCATTTTAAGAACAGCCTGATCTGGGGCGATGGGCTTACGAATGTGGCGATCACGGGGCCGGGGATGATTTATGGGCGCGGGCTCAGTCGTGGAAATACGCGCGTGGCGCTGCCGGTGGGCGTGCAGCTGCCGAGTCCGGAGGGGAATCCGCCGGATGCGCTGGAGGCGGATGGGGTTTATGAGGTGACGCCGCGGCCGGAGTTGAAGGCGGGGCCGTTTAATTATCCGAACGCGAAGGATCGGAAGGCGGATGGCGTGGGTAACAAGGCGATCGCGCTGGTGCGTTGCCGGAATGTGACACTGCGGGATTTCACGATCCTGCACGGCGGGCATTTTGGGATTCTGGCGACTGGCGTGGATAATCTCACGATCGACAATCTGCTGATCGATACGAACCGCGATGGGATCGACGTGGATGCGTGCTCGAATGTGCGGATCACGAACACGTCGGTGAATTCGCCGACGGATGACGGGATTTGTCTGAAGGCGTCGCACGCGCTCGGGCTCAAGAAGGCGACGGAGAACGTGACGATCGCGAATTGTTTCGTGAGCGGTTTCGACGAAGGCTCGCTGCTGGACGGGACGCGGAAACGGACGATGAAGAAGCGCGGCGGGACGATGGGACGCATCAAACTGGGGACGGAGGCGGGTGGCGGGTTTCGGAATATCGCGATCTCAAACTGTGTTTTTGAATATTGCCGAGGCATCGCGCTGGAGCAGGTGGATGGCGGGGTGATGGAGGACATCGCGATCACGAACGTGACGATGCGCGACGTGAACAATGCGCCGATCTTCATCCGGCTGGGAGCGCGGTTGCGGGCGCCGGAGACGACGGAGCCGGGGAAGGTGCGGCGGATTTTAATCAGCAATCTGGTGGCGTGGAATGTGGCGCCGGAGCACGGAATTTTGATCGCGGGACTGGCGGGGCATCCGGTGGAGGATGTGGTGATTTCGAATGTGCAGATTTTTTATCGCGGCGGCGGCACGGCGGAGCAGGCGGCACGGGAAGTGCCGGCGTATGCGAAGGATTATCCCGATCCGTGGAATTTCGGGACGATGCCGTCGTGGGGAATTTTTGCGCGGCACGTGAAGAATCTGCGGGTGAGCGATGTGGAGTTGAGACTCATGAACGCGGATGCGCGGCCGGCGGTGTTTTTGGAGGAAGCGGTGGATGCGCGGTTTTCAGATGTACGGCTGGGGGAGACGAAGGAGGCGCGGGGGCTGTGGGCGTTGCGTGGCGTGAGCGGATTGGTCGCGCGGGAGGTGACGGGGTTGGAGGATGGGAACGTGGCTGAGGTGGGTGCGGAGAAAGTGGTGCGGTGAGGATGCGCGCGATGACGGCGATGATTTTGAAACTGGTGGCGCTCGGGGTGGCGGGCGTTTTGGCGGGGCGCGCGTGGGCGGGGGAAGCGCGCGTGTTGGGCTGGGGCGATCAAGGGGATGGCACGTATCGGAATCCGGTGCTCAAGGCGGATTATTCGGACCCGGATGTGATCAGGGTCGGGGAGGATTTTTATCTGGTGGCGTCGGAGTTTCACTTTGTGGGGATGCAGGTGCTGCATTCGCGCGATCTGGTGAACTGGCGGGTGATCGGGCAGGTGTTTGACCGGCTGCCGATCGATGCGAAGTACGACGAGATGCGCGCGTATGCGCAGGGGACATGGGCGCCGTCGCTGCGGTATCGGGACGGGGTTTTTTATGTGTATGTGTGCACGCCGCAGGACGGGTTGTTCATGTGGCACACGAAAGATCCGGCGGGGCCGTGGTCGGAGATGGTGACGGTGAAGCGGGTGAGCGGGTGGGAAGATCCGTGTCCCTTTTGGGACGACGACGGGCAGGCATATCTGGTGCGCGGGAAGGTGGGGGCGGGGCCGATTATTTTGCACAAGCTGAGTGCGGATGGGACGCAGCTGCTGGATGACGGCGTGGAGATTTATCGCGGGCCGGTGGCGGAGGGACCGAAGCTGTTTAAGCGGGGCGGGTTTTATTTTATTTCGCTGCCCGAGGGTGGCGTGACGGAGGGCGGGCAGACGGTGTTGCGGGCGAAAAGTATTTATGGGCCGTACGAGCGGCGGGAAGTGTTGCCGGGCGGGAGTCCGCATCAGGGCGGGATTGTGGAGCTGGAGAGCGGGGAAAGCTGGTTTTTAGCGTTTAAGTCCACGGGGTATCTCGGGCGCATCGGGCATTTGCTGCCGGTGGCGTGGGGCGAGGATGGGTGGCCGGTATTTGGGGATCGGGGACGGACGGTGGAGCGGTGGACGAAGCCGAAGGTGGCGGCGGATTCGAAGGTGGGCGCGGCGGGGAGCGGTGTGATGAAGCCGGAGGTGAGCGAGGAGTTTGGCGCGGAGACGCTCGGGCCGGTTTGGCAGTGGAATCATAATCCGACGAGTGGGGCGGCGTCGTTGACGGAGCGGAGCGGATGGTTGCGGTTGCGCGGCGAAGCGGCGGCGGAGTTGCGGGTGGCGAAGAACACGCTGACGCAGAAACTGTGGGACGAGGCGGGCGTGGTGGATGTGAAGATCGATGCGAGCGGGCTGAGCGAGGGGCAGCGGGCTGGGTTCACGTTTGTGTGCGGGAATGTGTTTTACTGGGTGGGGGCGACGCGGCGGGAAGGGGTTTTACGCGTGCGGTACGAAGGGGAAGTGGGGCCGGCGCTTAAGGGTGAGGCGCTTTGGTTGCGCGGGATTTATGACGGGGAGCGGGCGCGGCTGCTCTACAGCCTGGATGGTGCGAGCTATGTGGACACGGGGATCGCGGTGCAGCTGCGGGCGGGGCAGTGGAAGGGAGCGCGCGTGGGGTTGTTTTGCTACGGCGAAGGCGGTGGGAGCGTGGCGGTGGATTATTTCCGGTATCGGTATGCGGGTGCGCTCGCGGAGGTGGCGGTGGATCGGGAGGTGGAGGTGGCGGCGGGCGTGCAGGGGCTTTGGTGCGAGCCGGTCGGCGTGTGGGATGGGCGCACCGTGTTGCTGTATCACAGTTTCGCGGACGACCGGGATGGGCCGGGGGATTTGTTGAAGCGGGTGGCGCAGGAGCTGTCGGCGAAGGGTGTGGCGAGCTTGCGCGTGAATTTCCGGGGCGAGGGTGACAAGGCGCGGACGCGGATCGAATCGACGTTGACGACGCGGATCGCGGATGCGGAGGCGGCGTGGCGGTTTGCGGCGACGCAGCGCGGGGTGGATGTGTCGCGGATCGGAGCGCTTGGGTGGAGTCTCGGGGCGACGACCGCGATCGAGACGGCGGGGAGGAATCCGGCGTGGTTCCGGAGCGTGGCCGTGTGGTCGAGTCCGTCGGGCGATCAGGAGCGGGAGATGTTGTCGCGGGCGGTGGCGAAGCGGGCGTTGCGGGATGGGGAGGCGACGCAGCACGATCCGGCGTGGAAGTCGGTGACGACGACGCGGGTGTTTTATGAGAGTTTTCGCGGCGTGAATCTGGACGTGTCGTTGCGGAAATATCCGGGAGCGTTTTTCTCAGTGCGAGGATCGGCGGATCATCTGGCGCAGTACGAGATGCAGTTCATGAAGAACCGGGCGGGCGTGAAAGCGCCGGCGGAGTCGTTGTTGATCGCGGGGGCGAATCATGTGTTCGACGTGTTCGCGCCGGAGAAGGGGCACGCGGAGCGGGCGGTGGAGGCGACGGTCGGGTGGTTTTTGCGGACGCTGTGAGTGCGGCCGCAGCGACGGGGGTCAGCCGTTGTTGAGCTGGATGTCGGCGACGATGCGGTGGCCGGCGCAGTCGAAGACGAAGATGTGGCGGATCGAGGACTTAAAGCAGGAGACTTTGACGCTTTGACCGCGAACGATCGTGGGAAGCGTGAGCTTGCAGGGGTAGCCGAGGTCGCAGAGGGCGTTTTTGAAACCGCCGGCGGTCATGTTGGTGAGTTCGCCGATGACGTCTTTGACGAGGTCGTGGTCGGCGAGATCGACGTCGCTGGCGGCTGAGCCGAGGACGTGGCTGACGGCGTGCATGGCGAAGCCGTCGGTGAGGCAGAGATAGACGATGCCGCAGGCGTCTCCGACGAAGCCGACATTGCTGACGACATGAAACTGGTTGCCGGAGGACTGCAGGGCTTCGGCAGTCGTTTTTTCCACGAAGGAGACCTCGCGCTTCAGCATGATGCGGAAGACGTTGTCCATCGCCAGGGCGATGGATTTCTGGATGACGGTGTCGCTGATGGGTGGCGGGGTGGAAACCATGTAAAGTGAATGGGCGGACCTACCTATATCGGGGCGTTTGACGCGGGCTTGAGGGGGGAAATGAGGGGAAGTGGCGGTGCGGGCTGAGGCGGAGATATTTCTTTGGTGGGGGCGCAACTTTTGGAGGAATTCGTGGGTCTTGTGAGAGATGCAATTTTTGAAAGCAGCGCTGGCTGGATTGTTTGTACTGGCGGTGGGGGTTTTCACGGCGGCGGTGATCGCGGTGAGCGCGCTGGTGCTTTTCGTGGGGCGGTTTGTGCGTGGAAGGGCGTCGGTCGCGCGGGGGCCAGTACACGTGGGTGGGGCTGGGGGTGGACGGGCGCGGGCGACGTCGATGGCGGGCGGAGACGTGATCGATGTGGACGCGACGGAAGTGCCGGCGACGACGTCGGGGCGGTGATTTTCTGGCATGTCCGTCCTTGCGCGAAGCGTGGGCGGGCGTGTCATGGCGTGAATGGATGTTTCCTTACCGATCTCGCCTGCGCTGTCGTTGCTCGAAGGTCGTGTGCTGGGGTGTCTGATCGAGAAGGCGTTCACGACGCCGGATCTTTATCCGCTGACGATGAACGCGCTGGTGCTGGCGTGTAATCAGAAGAGCAATCGCGATCCGGTGCTCGCGGTAGGCGAGCCGGAAGTGGGGGCGGCGCTGGCGGGGCTGCGGGAGAAACGGCTGGTCAGTTTATTCGCAGGAGCGGATGCGCGGGTGGCGAAATACCGGCATACGTTTGAGCAGGTTTTCCCGTTGGATTTCTCGAATGAGAAAACGGCGTGGGCGCTGATCGCGGAGTTGTTGTTGCGCGGGCCGCAGACGGGCGCGGGCTTGCGCGGGAATTGCGTGAGGATGGTGCCGTCGCTCGAGGGGGAGGGTGTCGATGGCGTGGAGGCGTTGCTCGGTGAGCTCGCGGCAAGAGCGGGCGGCGGGCTGGTGCAGAAACTGGCGCGTCAGCCGGGGCAGAAGGAAGCGCGCTGGGCGCAGCGGATCGCGGACGAAGCGGCGGGCGCTGGAGCGGGAATGGGAACAGGGGCGGAACGAGGGAAAGGGGAGAGTGCGCCGTTGACGGTAGCGCTGGCGATGCCGCCGGAGGTCGCGCAGCGGTTGACGGCGCTGGAGGCGGAGGTGGCGGGGTTGCGCGGCGAGTTGGCGGAGTTGAAGAAGGCGCTGGGGGGCGGGTGAAGGGAGGGGATTCTTCAGTCCTCGTATGTCACGAGGTCATGCGAAGATTAACCGCTCGTGGAGCGCGGTAGTAGCGTTTGATATCGGGAACGCGAAAATCGCACTCGATGAGTCGACTGTGCTTTAGCTTTTGGATGACTGGTTCGGCGTGCTTCGCAGTCATTCCGGCTGCGATGCATAAATCAATAACGTCAGCTTCTGAATGTATGCGGTCGTCAAGGAATGCAGATTCCAAGTCTTGCTCGAAAACTTGGATTTTTTTTGGCCGAAAGACATCCATCGGCAGCATCATTTCCTCGGGAGAAATGTTGTCTTGATCGATGTCGAAATTGGCTTCGCCGCGAATTTCGTCGTTGGACCAGGCGACCTGAAGGAACTTATGAATTCCTAGAGGATGCTGACTGCCAAAGATCAGGCCATAAATGTTGCTGTTCTTTATTATCGAGAACCGTCCGAGAAACGTTTTGCCGGCGATTGCCCGAAACCACTCAAATGCTGCTCGGTGGACGTCATATGAACGCTCGGGGCGATCGATTTTTATTTTGATCGAAGGATGGTCCCGGAAGCGATTCAGGGTCGATGAGGACAGGAAGAAAATGAAATCGGTCTTTGGAAACTGAATAAGCTCTTTGAAGACCTCGTCGGTGACTGCGTTAACTCCAAATTGATCGATGATGAGGAGCTTCGCTGCTTTTGGGTTTTGCAGAATCGGACGATAGAGCGCGAGGGCTTCACTGAATTTGAGCTGCTTCACTTCAGGAGTGATTCCGGGGACGATCCATTCCGGCATCTGAACCGTCGTTGAAAGCTCCTTCACCTTTGCTTCGTCTGCATCGGAAAAATGCGCTGCGATTTTGACCTTATCCCAACCAGCGTGATTGGCCGAATGATGTGACTTGAGTTGTCGCAGGATACCAAGCGGCGAACCTGGATTTCCCAAGGCGTCTGTTCCCGGACCGCTAAAAAAATCGAAGAGATGGATTTCGGTGAATGGCGGTTCTGGTTGAGAGGTGAAAACTGGAATCCATGCTTCGATGTAGAGCTCGAATATTTTAAGCTTCAGGAGCGTACCAGCGTCATAAGGGGTTTTGTGAAAGCTGGATTTGGCCATAGATTATGCAACCGCGAGCGAGTCGAGCAGATGGGCTCGGGCTGCGGAGGAAGGGACTGGGTTTGCCGCAGCGTCTGGAAACTCATCGTAGGTTTTCCCGTCGAGTTCTCGGCCAGTGGTGGATTTGCGGACACCGCCCCATTGTTTGAAGAAGAAGGGCACGCGTTGGTCTTCGCATTGAGCGCGGATAGAGCGGACCCATGACGCTTCGATGGGACGGGCACCGTTGCCGCTTTCTCCGCCGACAATGACCCAGTGAATGCCTTCGAGTCTGAACTGACCGAGGTCTTCGAGGAGCGGCTCTATGGAGAGGAAGGCAACTGCGGGCCGTGCTTTGCGGAGAAGCTCAATCCTCGGAAGTCCGTGCTTTTGGTTTTCGACGCTGACGCCCCACCAGATGTGAGATGCCGATGCGGCCTTCTTGAGCTTGGTTTTCAGCAGGCGGCTCATGCGGTCAGCGCGCTTCGTGAGGATCTGATAGGTGTGCCAGTTGGCGGCGAGCATCACGCGGCAGACGTTCTCGATGAACTCATCGGAAACGTCCTCGTGAAAAAGATCGCTCATGGAGTTCACGAAAATCTTCCGAGGCGTGCTCCAGCGAATGGGGTCGCCGAGTTTTTCCGGGACGAGCCGGAGATCGAAGCCGAACTCGAATGGATGTCCTTTCACGCCGCGGAAACGTTCGGCGAAGGTTTCCGCGTAGCAGTGTTTGCAGCCGGGACTTACCTTGGTGCAACCGCGCACGGGATTCCAGGTGGCATCAGTCCATTCGATTTTTGAATTCGCGCTCATGTTGTGGAGAACCGAACTCTACGCGTCGCGTCGGGTCAACGGCTGCACGAAGCCATCAGTGCCGATAGCTATAACATCGTTTTTCCCGCGTGCGATTTTCCCCAGAATGCGCATCTGCCGGTTTGAATGAAAAGTTCAGCCATAGACGGGAGTCCAGCTTCTACTGATCAAGCCGGAGTAGTTTTCTAGTCGGGTGGATTGCTTGTTGGGCGAGGGGTAGGTCGAGTGGCGGTGAATGCATGTGGACACGGATTTGGTGACTCGATCGACGAAGCCTGCGGTGAGCGCGGGGGTGAAGCTGGTGTTGATTCTGGGCGCGCTGACGGCGCTGAGTCCGCTGGCGATTGATATGTATCTGCCGGCGTTTCCGCAGATGGCGAAGGATCTGGGCGTCGATACGGGGACGGTGCAGCTGACGTTGTCGGTTTTTATGATCGGGGTATCGGTGGGGCAGGCGTTTTATGGGCCGATGGTGGATCGTTGGGGGCGGCGCGGGCCATTGCTCGTGGGGATGGTGGCGTTTTCGGCGGCGGCGGTCGGGTGTGCGTGCGCGCGGTCGATGGGCAGTCTGCTGGGGTGGCGGCTGGCGATGGCGCTGGGCGGTTCGGCGAGCATGGTGATCCCGCGCGCGGTGGTGCGGGACTTGTTTGATGCGCGGGAATCGGCGCGGGTTTATTCGCTGCTGATGCTGATCCTCGGCGTATCCCCGATTCTAGCACCGACGCTGGGCGGGCAGTTGCTGGCGTTCACGGGGTGGCGGGCGATTTTTGTGACGTTGTGCGTCATTGGTGGAGTGATCGCGGCGGCGGTGGCGTGGGGATTGCCAGAGACGTTGAGGAAAGAGCAGCGAGTGAAAGGCGGGGTGGTGCTGGCGCTGAAAACGTACGGGCGATTGCTGAGAGACCGGCGGTTTCTGCCGCTGGCGCTGGCGGCGGGCTGCACGCTGGGCGTGATCCTGACTTATCTTTCAGGGTCGTCGTTTGTGTTCATGGAAATGTACGGGCTGAGCGCGCAGCAGTATGCGTATGTGTTTGGTCTTAACGCGGTGGGATTGATCGCGGCGTCGCAGATCAATCAGCAACTGCTGAAGCGGTATACGTCGCGACAAGTGCTTTCGGTGGCGTTTGTCGTGAATGCGATAGCGGGCTTGGCACTCCTGGCGCTCGGCGCAACGGGAGCGGGCGGGATGTGGGGGCTGATCGCGTTGTTGTTCGTGTGTCTGAGCGGGGCGGGAATTATTTTCCCGAATGTGGCGGCGCTGATCATGGAGCCGTTTGGCGACGTGGCGGGGAGTGCGTCGGCTTTATTGGGGACGGTGCAGTTCGGCGTGGCGGCGGGCATGGGGGCGCTGGTGGGCGTTTTCTACAATGGCACGGCGGTGCCGATGACGGCGGGCGTGGCGGTGTGCGCGCTGGCGGGGCTGGCGATCGTGAAGATCTCGGTGCGGTGGTCGCACGCGTGAGCGATGGCGACGATCGCGGTGCTGGGCGCGTGGTTACGCGCAGAGCTCAGAGCATTTCTTGCAGTTGGGCGAAGTAGGCTTCGACCCAGCGGTGCAGAAAGAGGAAATGCAGCAGGCCGCCGAGGGCGAGCATGGGGCCGTAGGGGACGTGCGCACCAACTCCCAGGTCGGCGGGGGCTTCGCCGGGTTCGGGGGTTTTGAGTTTCATCTGTTTGCCTGACATTTTTTGCCAGAGCAGCGCGCCTGCGAACCAGAGAGAGCCGATGATCGCGCCGCCGAAGATGGAGGTGATCGCGCCCTGCCAGCCGCAGAAGGCGCCGATGGCGCCGACGAATTTCACGTCGCCGAAGCCCATGGCTTCTTTTTTCAAGACGGCTTCGGCGAGAATGGCGATCCAGAGGACGAGCGCGGAGCCGATGAGGACGCCGTTGAGGGCGATGACACCGGAGCGCAAACCGGCGATGAGGGGGAGCTCGTGGGACTGGCCGTGCAGCGAGGGAACGAAGGCGGCGAGGATTACGCCGATGACGGCGAGACCGATGCTAAAGCGGTCGGGAATCTCGAAGTGATCGAGATCGATGAAGCTAGCGCAGATGAGGCAGCTCACGAAGAACATGCCGCAAAGGGCTTTTGCCGGAGGGAAGTGCAGCCAGCAGGCGAGGAAGAGTGCGCCGGTGAGGAGCTCGACGAAGGCGTAACGAAATGAATACGGGCGGCCGCAGCAGCGGGCTTTGCCGCGGAGGATGAACCAGCTGAGGACGGGGATGTTGTCGTACCACTTGATGGGCTGGCCGCAGGCGCAGGTGGAGCCGGGGTGGATGACGGATTTTTTCGCCGGGATGCGGTAGATGCAGACGTTGAGGAAACTGCCGATGAGCGTGCCGAAGATGAAGGCGGCGATGGGGAAGAACCATGGGAACGCGTCTGAAAGCAGGGCGATGTCGGATTCCATGAAGAGTGCGGGGATGACGGCGGCGGGGGCAGGTGTTGTCAAACGCGGGGCCGGTGGCTCATGCGAGCGCGGGAAAGGTGGTGCGGGTTTGCCAGCAGGCGAGAAGGGCGTCGCCGAAGCGGCGGGCTTGGGCGGGGTGATCAAGGAGCGGGCTGCGGCGGAGGTCGGCGCGGAGGGTTGCGCGGATGTTGGCGAGCAGATCGGGGGAGGCGGCGAGGCGGGCGGCGATGGCGACGTAGTCGTCGGCGTTGTGAGCGATCCATTCGGGGTGGCCGGCGGCGGTGAGGAGGGAGGCGCTGACGCGGGAGGCGTGGCGGTCGCCAGCGAGGGTGACGACGGGGACGCCCATCCAGAGGGCTTCGCAGGTGGTGGTGGTGCCGTGGTAGGGAAATGCGTCGAGGGCGACGTCCATGCGTTCGTAGAGCGCGAGGTGGCTGGCTAGGTTGGGCGTGCGGCCGAGGAGATCGAGGCGGGCGGGGTCGATGGCGTGTTTCGCGAGGCGGGCGGAGATGAAGGCGGCGGTTTCGCTGTCGCCCAGGCCGTGGCCTTTGAGGAGTATCCGGGAAGCGGGCACGGCGGCGAGGATGCGGCCCCAGAGAGCGAGGGTGGTGTCGGAGACTTTGGCGAAGTTGTTGAAGGAGCCGAAGGTGATAGGGCGGCTGGCGGGGCGGGTGAGCGTGATTTCAGGGGCGGTGGCGGGCGGGGCGTAGGCCCAGGCGGTGGGGGCGAAGCGGATGAGTTTTTCGGTGTGGAACTGTTGGTCGATTTCGTCGGGATCGGTGATCGCGTCGACCAGGCGGAAATCCATCGCGGCGAGGCCGGTGGTGTTGGGGTAGCCGAGGTAGGAAATCTGGACGGGGGCGACGCGGCGGGCGAAGACGGGGAGGCGGTTGATGCCGGTGTGGCCAGCGAGATCGATGAGGATGTCCGGAGCGTCGGCGCGTATCTGGGCTTCGACGACGGAGTGAGGGAGGCCGACGAAGTTGCGCCAGAGGGTGGCGTGCGCGCGGAGGCGTTCAGACATGGCGTCGACCTGGAAGTGATCGTGATACAGGACGATTTCGAAGCGTTCGCGGTCTAGGTGCTGGAGGATCGGTTCGAGGAAGTAGGCGACGGAGTGGGCGCGGAGATCGGGGGAGAGGAAGGCGAGACGGATTTTCGATTCCGGAGGGAGCGCGGCGGGCGTGGTGGCTGGGGGCGTTTCTAGGGTTTTGCCGAAGGCGAGGTGGGCGGCGAAGACGTCGGCGCGGGGACGGTCGTCGAGGTAGTTCAGCGTTAGCAGAAAGGCGCTGCGGGCTTCGTGATGTGAAGGGTCGCGGGCGAGGGCTTCGGCGTAGCTGGTGGCGGCTTCGGCGAGGCGGTAACTTTGTTGGAAGGCGAGGCTGCGGCCGACGAGGGCTTGCGTGAGCGAGGGGTCGTGGCGGAGGGCGCGGGTGAAGCAATCGTGGGCTTCGGCGAATTTGTTTTCGTGCAGGAGGGCGAGGCCGAGGTTGCACCAGGCGGGTGCGTAGTCGGGTTTGAGTTCGAGGGCGCGGCGGAAGTGGGGGATGCCGGAGGAGAGGCCTTGGGTATCGGAAATCAGAGCACCGAGGCGGTCGTGGGCGTCGTAGTAATCGGGCTTGAGGGCGATGGCCTGGCGATAGGCGTCTAGGGCTTCGGCGGGACGGCCGAGGGACTTGAGGGAGATGGCGAGGTTATTCCAGGTCTCGGGGATGCGGGCGTCGAGTTTGAGCGAGCTGCGGTAGTGGGGCTCGGCGTCGGCGTGGCGGGCGAGGGCGGCGAGCGCGAGGGCGAGGCGCATCTGGCAGAGGGCGTGTTTGCGGTCGGCGTGATGGGCGCGGGTGAGCAAGTCCACGGCCTCGGCGTGCCGGTTTTGTTGATACGCGAGGACGCCGGAGAGGTGGAGGGCGTCGAAGAGTTTGGGCGCGGCGGTGCGGACCTGGCGGTAGAGTTTGTCTGCGTCGTTGAGACGGCCCGCCTGGTGGTGGGCGAGGGCGGTCTGGAGGGTGCGTTGGAGTTGCGCGGGGTTCATGACGCGGCGGTGACGCTGGCGGAAGCGCGACGGGTTTCCCAGCACTGGATCAAGGCGGCGGAGAAGCGGGCGGCTTGGGCGGCGTGATCGAGGAGCGGAGAATTTTGCAGATCGGCGCGGAGCGTGGCGTGGAGAGTTGCGAGACGCGCGGGATCGGTGGCGAGATCGCGGGCGATGCGGATGTAGTCAGTGGAGTTGGCGGCGATGAGTTCGGTGTGGCCGGTGGCGGTGAGCAGGGAGACGCCGACGCGGGCGGCGTGGCGGTCGCCGGCGAGAGTGATGACGGGGACGCCCATCCAGAGGGCTTCGCAGGTGGTGGTGGTGCCGGCGTAGGGAAACGGATCGAGGGCGACGTCGAGACGCGCGTAGAGGGCGAGGTGTTCGGCGGTACCGGCGGTGGGGGGGAGGAGTTCGATGCGGGCGGGGTCGATGGCGGCGGCTTCGAGACGCGGGCGGATGTAGCCGGGGGTGAGGCCGAAGCTTTTAAGGAGGAGGCGCGAGCCGGGGACGGCGCGGAGGATTTCGCCCCAGAGGCGCAGAGTGGCGGGGTTGGTTTTGGAGAGGTTGTTGAAGGAGCCGAAGGTGAATGGCTCGCCGCGAGCGGCGGGTGGGGTTGCGCCGGGGGGCGGTGAGTCGGGCGGAGGCTCGTAGGCCCACGCGGTGGGAGAGAAGCGGATGAGTTTCTCGGTGTGGAAGGCGTCGCTATCGCCGGGGGGATCAGCGAGGGCGTCAGTGAGGCGGAAGTCCATTTCGGCGAGACCGGTGGTGGCGGGGTAGCCGAGGTAAGCGATCTGCACAGGCGCGAGGCGACGGGCGTAGAGTGGGAGGCGGTTGAGGCCGGTGTGGCCAGCGAGATCGATGAGGATGTCGGGGGCGTCGGCGCGTATCTGGGTTTCGACGACGTCGGAGGAGAGGCCGATGAAGTTGCGCCAGCGGGAGGCGTGGGAGCGGAGGCGTTCGCTGACGGCGTCGGTTGTGAAGTGGTCGTGGTAGAGGGTGATCTCGAAGCGGTCGCGGTTGAGGTGGCGCAGGAGGGGTTCGAGGAAGTAGGCGACGGAGTGGGTGCGGAGATCGGGGGAGAGGAAGGCGAGGGAGATTTTTTTATGGGGAGTGTCGGGCGTGGGGATCGCGGGCGCGCTGGTCGGGCGGGCAGGCGTTTTTTTGGCGGCGGCGGATGCTGCCTGGCCGAAGGCGCGGTGTTCGGCGAAGAGTTGTTCGCGGGAGAGCGTGTCGGAGTAGTTGAGCAGCATCAGGCGGTAGCTGCGGGCTTCGAGGTCGTGGGGGTTGTGCGCGAGGTGGGCTTCGAAGTCGGCGAGGGCTTCGGCGGTGCGGTGGGCGCTTTGGTAGGATTGGGCGCGGGCGCAACGGGCTTTGGGGTGGGCGGGGTCGAGGGCGAGGGCGCGGGTGTGGAGCGCGATGGCTTCGTCGGCGCGGTTCTGGAGCTGGCGGACGGAGCCGAGGCCGGAGTGGGCCTGGGCGTAGTTGGGTTTCGACTTCAGGCAGCGTTCGTAGGTGGCGGCGGCTTCGTCGAGGCGGCCGGTGATGACGAGGAGCGAGGCGAGGTGGGAGAGGGTTTCGTGATTATTGGGATCAAGTTGGAGGGAGGCGCGGAGGCTTTTCTCGGCGTCGGTGTTGCGGCCGAGTGCGGCGAGGGCGAGGCCGTGGCACATGAGGGTGCCGGGGGAGCGCGGGTTGAGGGCGAGGGCGCGCGTGAGGAGTTTTTCGGCGTCGGCGGGTTGGTTGAGTTGAAGCGCGGCGGCTCCGCCTAAATGGTGGGCTTCGAAGCTGCGGGGCGCGAGGGTGCGGAGCTGCGCGTAGAGGGCAGCGGCGGCCGGAATGCGGCCGGCTTGGTGATGCGCGAGGGCCTGTTGAAGCAAGGCCTGAGCCCGGGCCTGTGACATAAAGCGATGAAGGCCAGCATCGGCCGCTGCCCCGGGCAACTTGAGGGAAAACCCCCGGATAGTTTCAGAAGAAAGCCCCTAAACTCCGGGCATTTATCGTCGATTATTGGGGCAACAACCGTCGTGTCTGTTCTCCCGGGAGCGGCCGCGGCGCGCATCGCCTCATGTCATCGACCAGCCCTATTACGACCACTACCCCGACCAAGCCGCCGTTCCGCACGTATACCGATGCGGAGATCATGCGTCGCATCGATGCGTGTCCTAAGCTGGCGTCGCTCCAGAGTATCAATCGTGCGCTGGCGGGATTGGTGAACTCGGAGCAGAGCTACAATTCGCAGATCGCGGAGATCATCCGTCGCGATCCGTCGCTGACGGCGCGTCTGCTTCGCATGGTGAACTCGGTCTATTTCGGTCTGACGGCGAAAGTGAACAATATTGAAGAGGCGGTTTTTTATCTCGGGCTGCGGCAGATCCGGGAGCTCTCGATGGCCACGCCGGTGATCGAGGAACTGGAGAAAATCAACCGCACGTCGCTGCGGTTGCCGTGGAAAGATCTTTGGAAGCACTCGATCGGCTCGGCGATCATGACACGGGAGATCCTCGCGACGACGACGTTGCTGGTGGACGACGATACGGACTACATCATCGGGCTGTTGCACAATGTGGGTAAGGTCGTGCTTGCCTCGGCTTTTCCCGATGAGTTCGCGAAAATTTTTGAAACGCAGTTTGCGACGCCGGTCGAAGTTTGTGTGCGCGAGCGGGAGTTGATCGGCTGGGATCATGCGCGGATCGGCGGTTATTATCTGCAACGTCACCAGCTCTCGGCTGAGATCACGGACGCGGTTTATTATCACAACGATCCGGCGGCGGCGCCCGATCACTCGTTCTACGCAGCTGCGGTGCAGGTCGCCGACCAGCTCGTGCGCTTCGCGGGGATTCCGGGTGGTTTCGAGAAGGTCGATCCGATCCCGGAGGATGCGTGGCTGGAGTTGCCTGGGTGGAAGATTCTCTATGGCACCGAGGAGCGGGAGACGCGTCTGGCGCGGGCCGCACTTTCCAACAGCGTCCAACGCCTGCCCACCGTGCTGAGTGGCCTGGTCTAACCCGCTTCACCATCGCCCGGAAAATCCGATGCCCGCACAGCCCGGGGCCACTCCCTGATGACCCTTGCCGCACAGCTTACCAATCAACCGGCCACCGCCAACGCAGCGGTGTCGGAAGAGGCCGTGATCGTGCTGAACTCGAAGCGCCGTATCCAGCAAATCACGCCGCGCGCGGCTACGTTGCTTGATCGCACGCCGGAGCAGTTGATCGGAGTTATTTTTGAAAGCCTGGGCACGCCGGAGGAGCTCGGGCTGGCGGTGCGCGAGCAGCCGGTTTACAGCAGGAGCCGCCGACCGTCGGCGATCGTTGTGACGCTGCGGATGGTGGAGTTTCACACAAGCGAGCACGACGAGCTGGTGCGTCCCTGGCAGGCGAGCGTGGAGCTGGCGGTGCTGCGCGGGCCTGATGGCCGGGTGCTCAGCGTGAATGAGGCGTTTGCCCGCAAGTTTGGCGTGCCGCGCGCGTCATGGCCGGGCGCGGATGCCTCCACGTTGATTCATCCCGACGATGTCGCTGGCTGGCGTGGGGCCGTTGCGCGGATTGACCGGCCGCCGCATCGCGGTTCGCACGAACATCGCTGGCAGACGGCGCAGGGCTGGCGCTGGCTTTCTTGGGAGGACTGCGCGGTCCGCAATGCCGATGGTGTGATCATCGCCTACCGATCCATCGGTCGCGATGTGACGAAACGGCGTCTGGCGGAAGAACATTTTCAGAAGCTGGCGAGCGCGGTGGAGCAGTCGCCGTTCGCCATCGTCATGACGACGCCGGATGGCCGCGTGCAGTATGTGAATCCCCGGTACACGCAGAGCACGGGATTCACACTGGAGGAAATTTTCGAGAAAAACATCCCGGTGCTGCGCGGCGGGCATGTGAGCGATGAGTCGTTCATCGAGTTCCAGGAGACGATGCGCCTGGGCCGCAAGTGGACGGGTGATCTCTGCACACGCCGCAAGGATGGCGCGGCGCTGTGGGAGCATGTGCAAGTTTCGCCGATCCGGAATTTCGCTGACGAAGTGACGCATCTACTCTCGATGCGCGAAGACATCACAGAGCGTAAGAAGCTCGAGGACCAGCTGCGCCAGGCGCAGAAGATGGAAAGCCTCGGCACGCTCGCGGGCGGCATCGCGCACGATTTCAACAATGTGCTCGCGATCATCAATGGCTTTGCCGAGATCGCGATCAGCCGTGGGCCGGCCAACGAAACGCAGGCGCGGCATCTGCGCGAGATCCAGGACGCCGGCCAGCGCGCGGTCGGTCTGGTGAAGCAGATACTCACTTTCAGCCGCAAGACGGAGACGATGTTCAAGTCCGTCTCGATCAATCAGCACATCAAGGATCTCGGTCGCATGTGTGCGGAAACTTTCCCGCGCACGATCTCGTTTGGCTTCGCGCTGGATGAGACGATCCCGGAGTTCTCTGCCGATCCGAATCAGCTCCAGCAGGTGATCATGAATCTCTGCGTGAATGCCCGCGATGCCATGCTCGCTCAGGGCGGCGGGCGCATCAGTGTGGCGACGGAGCGCGTGCGGGGCTCGGCGTTGCTACGGCTGAATGCCGATAGCGAGCGCGAGTATGTTTGCATCAAGGTGGCTGATACCGGGTGCGGAATGCCCGCGCATGTGCGTGCGCGGATCTTCGAGCCATTTTTCACGACCAAGCAGACCAGCGGCGGTACGGGCCTCGGGCTGTCGGTGGTGTATGGAATCATTTTGAACCATAAGGGCTTCCTCGAGGTGGAGAGCGTGGAGGGCAAAGGCAGCACGTTCCTGATTTATCTGCCGCTGGAAGCGGTGAAGCCATCGGCGGCGGTCGTCGCGGCGGCGGGTACGGCGCGGCGCATTCCGAAGGGGACGGAGACGGTGCTGGTCATCGAGGATGAGCAGGCCTTGCGCGATTTGTTGAAGGCGCTGCTGGTGCCGAGCGGTTACAAGCTGCTCATGGCTCCTGACGGTGTGGAGGCGGTGAACATGCTCATGTCGGAGCCGTCCACGATCGATGCGATCCTGCTCGATCTGAATCTGCCGCGCATGAACGGACTGGAAGTTTACCGGAATATCCGGAGGCTGCGGCCCGATACGAAGGTGATCGTGATCAGCGGCAACATCACGCCGGAGACACGGCAGGAGCTGATCGGCCTCGGGCAGAAGGACTTCATTCCGAAGCCGTACAGCCTGGAGGATCTGGCGTTTCGATTGCGCGAGATGCTGGATCGCAAGGCGCAGAGCGTCGCGTGACAGCTGGCGGGTGGATGAGGCGGATTGCGCGGTTTTTTGCTCAAAATCCGGCGATTCAGGCCGATGTTGAAGGAGATTAACCATGCCTGTTTTCAGCCGACATTTCCCCGTCGCCGGCCGAGTTTGCTTGCAGCTGCGAGCGAGTGAGAACGCGCGTCGGGTAAGCCGGGGTGTCTGTGGAGAGGCGGCGCAGAGATGAGTGCGTCGCGTCCAAATTCTCCCGCATTACTGCCGCGGGCATCATCGTTGATCACGTCGGGCACGGGAATTTTTTCTGATGAGCAACTGCTCGCGCCGGTGTACGCGCGAGGCGACGGGTGGATGAAAATTTTTGTCGCGGGGCACACGGTGCTCGCGCTGGTGCTGGCGGGGATTAACGACACGTGGGTGGTCACGGCTTGCGTGGCGCCGGTGGTGTTCGCGGTGTTCATGGCGTGCATCCGGCTGGCGCCGGGGTCGTTTCTCACGCGGTGCGTGGCGGGACTGTCGTTGCAGGCGATGGTGAGCCTGCACGTGTATCAGCTCGGCGGACTCGATGAGGCGCACTTTTTCTATTTCACGGCGATGACGATGATGGTCGTGTACGCTGACTGGCGGGCGCTCGTGCCGGCGACGACACTGACGTTCACGCTGTATTTGATATTCATGGCGCTGGAGGGAGCGGGGAAAACGCAGGTTTACTTCGCGCATGGGGAGGCGGGTGGGTTGAAGATGCTGCTGCACTTCGCGGGGATGTTGCTGCAAGCGACGGTGGTGGGTTTCTGGTCATGGCTGAACCGTCGCCACATCCTGGGTGAGGAGCGCAACCGGCTTCGTTCTAAGGAGCAGCAGCGCGAACTCGAACAGCAGCTAGAACGCGTGCGCCGCTCCGAGGCTTTGCTGCAATCGAGCGGGCAGGTGTTGCTCGAAACGCAGGGCAAGATGGCTCGCGAGATCCGCGAGCGCCGCAAAACGGAGGAGACGCTGCTGCTCGCGAAGGCCGAGCTGGAGGCGGCGAACAGCCAGTTGGAAAACTCCATCGCGCGGGCCAACGAGCTCGCGCTTTCGGCGGAGGTGGCGAACCAGGCAAAGAGCGCGTTTCTAGCCGTGATGAGCCATGAAATCCGCACGCCGCTCAACGGGGTGATCGGCATGACCGAGTTGATGCTCGATGCGCCGCTGGCCGATCAGCAGCGCGACGGGTTGGAGACCATCCGCAATTCGGGCAACAGCCTGCTCGTCATTCTCAATGACATTCTCGATTTCTCGAAGATCGAGTCGGGCAAGCTCGAGCTCGAGCACGGCGACTTCTCCATCGCGCGGCACATCGACGAGACGCTCGCGCTCTTCTCGGGCCGGGCGCAGGCAAAAAATTTGAAGCTCTCCGGCCTCGTGAGGCCCGGCGTGCCGGCGTGGATTAGCGGCGATGTCACGCGGGTGAGGCAGATTCTTTCCAACCTGGTCAGCAACGCAGTGAAGTTCACCAGCCATGGCGAAGTGGCCATCGAGGTTTCCATTGCGACGGGCGATGGTGTGGCTGCACCAGACGGGCAGATGCGCATCCAGTTCGCGGTGCGCGACACGGGCATGGGTGTGCCGCCTGAAAAGCAGGCGCTGCTGTTCCAGCCGTTCAGTCAGGCGGATCTTTCGACGTCTCGGAAGTTTGGCGGCACCGGCCTCGGGCTCGCGATCTGCAAGCGGCTCGCCGAGCTGATGGGCGGCGATGCTTGGATGGAGAGCTCGGTGGGCGCGGGCTCCACGTTTTATTTCACACTGCTCGCGGCACCGGCGCAGACGCAGGAAATGCGCAAGTTGGCTGATGCAGCGCCCGAGACCGCGCGTCTCGCGCCCGAGGGGATGCGTTCGCTGAAGCTGCTGCTAGTTGAGGACAATTTGGTGAACCAGAAGGTGGCGCTCGCGATGTTGAAGCGGATCGGTTGCGACGCCGATGTGGCCAGCGATGGCGTGGAAGGGATCGCGAAGGTGAAGGCGCGCGACTACGATGTCGTGCTCATGGACTGGCATATGCCGGAGATGAACGGGCTTGAGGCCACGGCGGTGATCCGCAGCGAACTGCCTGCCAACCGCCAGCCGTGGATCATCGGGCTCACGGCGAATGCGATGCAGGGCGACCGCGAGAAGTGCATCGAGGCCGGGATGGACGACTACATCACGAAGCCGTTGCGCAAAGACGATCTTGAGGCGGCCTTCTCGCGGGTGTTGCCGCGGGCGATCGGGGCGTGAGGCGAGGAACAGGAGCGGCTGGGGAAGGCAGGGCGGCGATGTTTTAGTGCGAGCGGGCTCCGAGCGACAGTGAGTGGTGATGGACGAAGCGCATCGGTGCGAGAACTGGTCGCGGCGTGTAATCGAGGGCGGCATCGAACAACGCGCGAGGGACCGTGCGTTCCACCTGGAGACAAAAAAGCCGCCTTTGAAAAGGCGGCTTTGGGAGAAATTGAAATGAGCGATGCGCTCAGAGATTGCTGGTGATCTCTTTGACGGTCTCGGCGGCGACGACGCGGTCGATGTCGAGGAGGGTCTTCACGGTGCCTTTGATCTTGGCCATGCCGAGGATGTAGCCGGTGTCGATGCGTGTGCCGAAGTCGGGAGTGGGCTCGATTTCGCTGC
This sequence comes from Nibricoccus aquaticus, assembly GCF_002310495.1. Classification (GTDB taxonomy): domain Bacteria; phylum Verrucomicrobiota; class Verrucomicrobiia; order Opitutales; family Opitutaceae; genus Nibricoccus; species Nibricoccus aquaticus. The sequence goes on from NZ_CP023344.1 coordinate 2,438,793, forward strand.
CGGCGAGATTCACGACCTCTTCCACGGCGTCCACGATGAGGCCCATCTGGACGTTTTGCGTGGCGGAAACTTTGACTTGGACGACGACGATGCAGGTGCGTTCGGCGAAGACGGCCTTCAGACCGAATTTCACGCGGAGGTCGATGATCGGGATGACGCGGCCGCGGAGATTGATGACGCCTTTCACGAACTCCGGCATCTGGGGCACGGGCGTGATTTTCTGCATGCGGATGATTTCGCGAACCTTCAGGACGGCGACGCCGTAGGATTCGTTATCGAGGGCGACAGTCAGGTATTTGCCCGCATTCTGGGTGGCGATGTGCGTGGCGGCAGCGAGTGAGCTCATGTGAGTTGAAATGGGATGAGACGCACCGGCATGGCGCGGCTTACAGCGTTTCATTCGGCCTTCCGGGCATCGGCTTTAGAGAAAAGGGGAGGGATCTGCCTAGGGTGTTTTATGGGTAAGACGGCTCGCAAAACCGGTTAAGTTCTCCCGCGCCGCGCCGAATGAAGAGAAAGTTTTTCCATCGCTTCCCCATGCCACTTTCCACGGATTTCTATTCCACGCTCGATGATCTCAGCAACCGGCTCGCGGGTGAATCCATCCTCGCCCAGGCAGGTCGCGACGAAGGCCTGATCCCTTCTTACAGCCTGCTCGGCGAACTGATCGAACTTTGCTCCGTCGAACTCGAACTGCGAGAACCGCTCAGCACGCTCAAGGCCGATCTCGAGCGCCTGCTCGATAGCGCCCAGCCTTTCGATGACGCCGCGCTCACTCATCTGCGCAATGTCGTGAAGTGGCTCCCGGCTGCCGCCACCGCCAGCAAAGCCGACCAGCCGCTGCCGCCTGTTGCTGGTAAAGCCGCCGCCGCGCCCGCTGCCGCTGAATCCGCTCCCGCATCGGTTGCCGCTTCATCTGCACCAGTCGATGACGGCCTTGCCGCCAACGATCTTCTCCAAGACCTCAACCTCGACGAAAACCGCGAGCTGCTCACCGAGTTTCACGCCGAGGCACTCGACCATCTCCAGCAAATCGAAGCCGCTCTGCTCGCGCTCGACGAGACGCCCGACGATCCCGAGGCGCTTAACTCCATCTTCCGCTCGTTTCATACCATCAAGGGTGTATCCGGTTTCCTCCATCTCACGCCGATGCACACGCTGACGCACGAGGTGGAATCGCTCCTCGATCTCGCGCGCAATCGCAAGCTGCGCCTGAACTCGACGATCATCACCGAGATCCTCAAGAGCCGCGACGCCGTGCAGAACATGGTTGGCCAGATCACGGTCGCGCTTGAGCAGGGCACGCTGCCCAGCGAAATCATTCCCGTCAGCCACTTGATCCGCGCGGTCAAACGTCTTGCCGCCGGTGAGTCCGCGCCGGTCGCCGCAGCTCCCGCGAAAGCGGCCGCGCCGATTGCCGCTTCAGTTGCTGCCGCGCCCGCCGAGCTCGCGCCGGTCGTTCCTTTCTCGCCTGCTCCGTCCGCCGAGGCGCCTGCTCCCGCGAAAGCCGCCGAACACAAAGAGAAGGCCGCCGCCACCGGAGAAACCAAGAACGCCAGTTCCAGCACCGTTCGCGTCAACACGGAGAAACTCGACTCCCTCATGGATGTCGTCGGCGAGCTCGTGATCGTGCAGAGCCAGCTCACTGAGTCGGCCCGCGTGCTCGCGATCGAAGACGCTTCGCTCCAGCGCAACATCACGCAATTCGGCCGCCTCACCAAAGAACTCCAGCACACGTCGATGTCGCTGCGTATGATTCCGGTGAAACCGACGTTTCAGAAGATGGAGCGTCTCGTGCGCGATCTTTCCCGCGACTTCGGCAAGAAAGTTAATTTTCATGTCAGCGGTGAGGACACCGAACTCGACCGCACCGTCGTAGAGGACATCGGCGATCCGCTCGTCCACATGGTGCGCAACTCGCTCGACCACGGTCTCGAATCGACCGCCGACCGCATCGCCGCCGGCAAGACCGAGGCGGGCAACGTCCACCTCAAAGCTTATCACGAAGGCGGCAACATTGTCATCGAACTGAGCGACGATGGCCGTGGTATCAATACCGACAAGGTGCTCGCCAAGGCGCGCAAACAAAACCTCATCCCGGAAAACGCGCAGCTCTCGAAGGATGAAGTTCTCCACCTGATTTTCCTCCCAGGCTTCTCCACGGCTGAAAAAGTCACCGCCGTTTCCGGTCGTGGCGTCGGCATGGATGTCGTGAAGCGCAACATCGAGAAGCTGCGCGGCAAGATCGAGATCACGTCCGAAATGGGCAAGGGCTCGACCTTCCGTATCAAGCTTCCCCTGACGATGGCCATCATCGACGGCCTGGTGGTGCGCGTCGGTGAAGACCGTTTCATCCTCCCGAGCACATCTGTGCAGATGGCGCTCCGCCCGGCGAAGGACGCGCTTTCCACGGTGCATGGACACGGCGAAGTCCTCGATCATCGCGGCAAGATTCTCCCGATTCACCGTCTTCACCGCCGTTTCCAGATCGCTGGCGCGATCGAGAATCCGTGGGACGGCATCATCGTCATCGTCGAAAGCAATGGCCGCGCCTCGGCGCTGCTGGTCGATGACATGGTCAGCAAACAAGAAGTCGTCATCAAGAGCCTCGGCGGATTCCTCCAGAATCTCGTCGGTGTTTCCGGTGGTGCGATCCTTGGCGATGGTGGCATCGCGCTGATCCTCGATCCCACGTCGTTGTTCAACGCCGCCTGATCTTTCACGCCCCGCACCCCATGTCAGCCCAGCTCACCTTTGCGGAAGTTTGCGAGAAAGCGCTCCGGCTTCCTTGTTCCCCGGCGCTCCTGCCGCGGCTTATCAGCGTGCTCGAAAACGAGAACGCCTCGATCGACGAGCTTCAGGATGTGATCCAGATCGATCCGGCGCTGGCCAGCTCGACGCTGCGCCTGGCCAATTCCGCTTATTTTGCCGCTGGCACCAGCGTGGTGGAGAATCTGAGCGAAGCGTTGATGCGCCTCGGGCAGAAAGAAGTTTACCGCCTCGCCGCGCTCTCGCTCGCGAGCCGCTGGATGACGCAAAAGGTCGAAGGCTATCGTTGGGAAGCGGGCGATTTTTGCCGCCTCTCACTGGTGACCGCCGTCGCCGCCGAGTACCTCGCTGAGGAAACCGGGCGCGTCGATCCAAAGACCGCATACACCGCCGGGCTGGTCCATGAGATCGGCAAACTCGCGGTCGCGCACGCCTGTGCCGAGCAATTTCCCGCTGTTCGCACCGAACAATCCGGGTCGGGCTGCACGTGGCTTCAGGCGGAGAAGAAGATTCTCGGTTTCGATCACGCCGAAGTCGGCGCGGAGCTGCTGCGTCGGTGGAAATTCCCGCCGTCGCTTATCGCGGTTGGTGTCCACAATCCGCCGAAGGCCAGCGATCCAGCCGATGTGCTGCCGCTGTTGGTGCATGTTCATGCGGCCAAGTTTCTCGCTGTCACGATCGGCGCGGGCGTGGCGGAGGACGGGTTTCTTTTCCAACTGAACTCGGAGCTGCTTGTCGAGTGGGGCTTCACGCCGGAGATGCTGGAGGCGGCGATTCCTGAAGTCCTCGAACGCGCGAGCAGGTTGCTCCGCGAAAATCTTTCCCACGGGTCTCTCAGCTTTTGAAGCGATGAGCTGAGCGGGCCCGTGTGACTACTGGGGCGGTGGCCGTTGATACCGGCTGCCGCCCCTTTTTTATTTTTTTGGAGCGAAGGAGCGGCCGGATGCGCGACGGGTTTCGCGAGGCGGATTATTTTTTCTCCGCTGCCTGTGGTGCGAGTTTGCCGAGGTTAAAACTCGGAGGCGGGGTGCTGTCCACGAGGGCGAGGAATTTTTCGCGGCGTTGGATGAGCAGCTGGTGAACGGCTTCGCGCTGGGCGTAGCTGAGGCCGAGTTCTTCGTTGAGACGGGCGAGGGTGAAGGGAATGACGACGAGGGTGATCGTGGTGTCCATGCCGTCGTACACGCGGTAGCGCCAGTCTTTGGCCGGGTCGGGCTTTTCACCTGCGACGGGTTTGGGAGCGGGTGGTTTTTCGCTCATGGCTTTGAGCCGCTCGCGTTGCACGGGCGTGAGGAGGGCTTCGAGCTGGGTGCGGAATTCGAGTTTGATGGGCTCAACCTTCTTTTTGAAGGCGTCGATCTCGGCTTTCATCTGGCGGAGCGCTTCGTCCGGGAGCGGCTGGCCGGAAGGTTTTGGCGCGTCGGGGTTTTCGGGCGCGGAATTGAGCGGAGCATCGCGTAACTCGCCCAAGACGCCGCCAGCGGGAGGCGCGGGGACGGGCTGGGTGCGTTGCATCCAGGAACCGGCGAAGGTGCCGGCGGCGAAACCGATGAGCGTGGCGAGCGCGACGACGAAACCTTTGTTCATAACGGGTCGAGGCTGGCGGTCTGCATGGCCACCTCGTGCCATTCGGCGAGGTGGCGTTCGTTGGCCTCGGCGGTGCTGCGGGTGTGAAGGATCACCACGAGCACGAAGCAGAAGGCGGCGGTGTAGGCGGACACGGCGAACGGGTGCAGGAAGAAGCGGGCGGCACCGGTGCGTTCGGCATGGGCGAGGCGGATACGGCGAAGCACGCGGTCGGGGAAATCCGCGGGAAGCTGCGCGGCGGCGTGCTCGTTGAGCTGGCGCCAGGCGCGGGATTCAGGAGGCGTGTTCATAGTGTTGACGAAGTTGTTCGCGGGCGCGGTGGAGGCGGGCTTTGAGGGCGACGACACTCACGCCAGTTGCGTCGGCCATTTCCTGCTGGCTGCGGCCCTCTTGAGCAAGGGCGATGAGGGCGCGGTCGGCGGGTTTGAGTTTGGAGAGGGCGTGGCGGAGAGCGTCGAGTTCTTCGCTGTCGACGGACGAGGGGGTTTCGGGGATTTCGAAATGATCTTCCTGGTCGAGGGGGGAAAATAATTTCTGCCAGCGCTGGCGGCGGATGTGATCGATGCAGGCGTTGCGGGCCATGCGGAAGAGCCAGGCTTCGAACTGGGCGGGTTGATCGAGTCGTGGGAGCGCGCGGATCATTTTGATGAAGACGATTTGGGCGAGGTCTTCGACCGCATCACTGCGGCCGGTGATCGAGTAGATGAAACCGGCGATGCGATTCTGGTAGGCGACGATGAGCGCGCGCTGCGCGTCCTCGCGGCCTTGCTGCGCCTGTCGGACGAGGTCCGTCAGTGCCGTCGTTTCGGTGATGTCCATGCGCGTGCATTTCTAAGACAAGGATGACGCAGGAAGTGTCGAGAAGTTGCGTGAGAGGTGTTTCTTGCAATCTGCCGGTTTTGAAGGGGTTCGGCGTGTGCAAGATGCACGTTTCGCGAGCAGGCTTCGCGGGGCTGCGTGAGAGTGGTTTTGGGCGAGAGTGTTTGTTCGCAAGAAGATGGAGAAGCTTGCGCGCGGATGGCACGGGCGAGGCAAAGGAAACAACACATCAAACGCTATCAATGGCATTTAGTAACTAATGTGGATCGGTCGGAACATCCGCGTACAAAGTGAAACGATGCTGAACCAAAACCTATCTCTATTTTGCGCCATGCTTAACTGGGTGATCACACTTCTTCTTCTCGCGACTGTCGCGGGATTTTTTGTTTTCGCCGGAACCGGTAGCGAGATCGGAAGTCTGCTGGCGCGGATTGCTGTGGCAGGCTGCTCTGCGGTGGCTGCGGTGATGCTGGGAGTTCATCTCTGGCATCGCACACGTCACACGAAGGCAGGCTGATCTTGTTCTTTTCGACGCTAAATAATTTCCCACTTCCCGGAGGTGCGACTTCCGGGATTGTTAGTTGAAGCTGGACCTGGCGGGGTCGTTAATTCGGCCCCGCCTTGGCTTTTTTAGCGCGGAGCAAACAGCGGCGAAACAGGATCGAGCCTTGCGAATTCCTGCGGTTGTCCACGAATGCTCTGCCTTGTCCCCACTATGCGCGTACTGATTGTCGACGATGAACCCAGCATCCGCAAAATCACCGGCCTGGCCGTGGAAAGCATGGGGCATGAGGTGGTCACGGCGCCGAATGGCGCGCGTGCGCTGAAGGAACTGGAGACGGAGTCGTGCGATGCGTGCTTCCTCGATGTGAACCTCGGGACGGAAGACGGGCTGGTGGTGCTGGAGAAACTTTTGAAGGCGCAGCCGGGACTGGTCGTGATTATGTTCACGGCTTACGCGAGCATCGCGGTTGCGGTTGAGGCGATGCGGCGCGGGGCGTTCGATTTTATTCCGAAGCCGTTCACGCCGGATCAAATCCGGCAGGTGCTCGATAAGGTCGGCCGCACGCGGAAGCTGGAGCAGAAGGTCAAACAGCTCGAATCGCAGATCACCGAGGAAACGCCCGGGCTCGATCTGACCTCGGCGGAACCGGCGATGCAGAAGCTGCTGCAGATCGCGTTCAAGGCGGCGGAGACGCCGGCGACAGTGCTGATTCTTGGGCCGAGCGGAACGGGCAAGAGCGTGTTGGCGCGCGAAGTTCATCGACGCAGCACGCAGAAAGAAAATGCGTTCATCACGGTGAATTGCCCGAGTCTGTCGCGGGAGTTGCTGGAGAGTGAGCTCTTCGGCCACGTGAAGGGATCGTTCACGGGCGCGGTGAATGACACGATGGGCAAGGTGGCGGCGGCGGATGGCGGTACGCTGTTTCTCGATGAAATCGGCGAGCTGCCGCTGGAGATCCAGCCGAAGCTGCTGCGGCTGCTGCAGGAGCGGGAGTACGAGCGCGTAGGTGAGCCCAAAATACGCAAAGCCAATGTGCGCGTAATCGCGGCAACGAACCGCAATCTCGCCGAAGAGGTGAAAGCGGGGCGTTTTCGAGAGGATCTTTATTACCGGCTTAACGTGATCAACGTGACGCTGCCGGGATTGAAGGACCGGCCGGGCGATTTGATGAGGCTGGCGGAGAACTATCGCGTATTTTTCTGCGGACGCATGGGCAAGCGCGTCGCGGAATTTTCACCAGCGGTGAAGGAGGCGTTTGTGCGTTATGGCTGGCCGGGGAATCTGCGAGAGCTGCGCAATGTGATCGAGCGCGCGGTGATTTTGTCGTCGGGAGAGTTGATCGAGCCTGCTGATCTGCCGGAGGAGTTTTCGCATCAGGCGGATTCGAGTATCGCAGTAGGCGCACGGGTGACGCTCGATGCGCTGGAGACGGAGCACATCCGCCGCGTACTCGCTTCGGCGAAGAATCTCGATGAGGCAGCGAAGACGCTGGGGATCGATCCGGCGACGCTTTATCGGAAGCGGCAGAAACTGGGCCTCATCTGAGCGATGCTGCGCACCCGGCTTTATTTCGGACTGCTGCCGCTGTTGTTGCTGTTCATCGGCGTGGGGTTGGCGGCGATGTATATCTGCCGCGATCTCGGGCGGTCGATCGAGGCGAAGCTGGGGGCGAGCTATAAGGTCATGATTGGCTGTCACGAGATGCGCGAGGCGGCGTATGCGATGACGACGGCGATTCACGAGGCGCAGAACGGACGGATGCTGGATGCGCGGCCGGTGTTCGAGAATCAGCGCGGAATTTTTAAGCGCACGCTGATGGATCAGTCGTTCGTGTCGGCGGGGACGGCGCGGACGGAGGCGCTGGCGAAGGTGGCGGATGCGTTTGAGGAGTTGGTGGGATTTGGCGACGCGATGTTCGAGCGCGGGGCGGCGGTGACGCAGCGGAATTACTACCAGACGGAGCAGGCGCTGTTCAAAACGCTGCGCACGCTGGAGGAGCTGACGCACGCGGATTACCAGGAGCTGCAGAAGGAGGGGCAACGCGTGGCGGATGTGGCGCGGTTGAGTATCAACTTCGTGGCGGTGGCGATGGTGGGGGGTATCGTGATGTCGCTGGTGATGTCGTATGCGCTGGCGCGGTCGTTGTTGAAACCGATCCGGGCGCTCACGGTGTCGGCGGCGGCGCTCGGCGATGGGAATCTGGACAACGATGTGCCGGTGACTTCGAAGGACGAGTTGGGTGAACTGGCGCGGACATTTAACTTGATGGCGGCGAAGCTGCGGACGTATCGCGATGCGACGGCGGCGAAGGTGGTGCGCGCGCAACGGACGATGGAGGCGACGCTGACCTCGACGCCCGATCCGCTGTTTGTGGTGGCGAAGGATGGCACGCCGGAGTTGCGGAATCCGGCGGCGGAGGAGGTGGCGGCGTCGGAGGAGTTCGCGAACGGATTTCCCGAGTGGCTGATGAAGCCGCTGCGGATGGTGCTCTCGACGGGCGTTCACTATGTGCCGACGGGGTACGATCACGTCGTGACGGTGCACATCGGGCGCGATGAGCGGCATTACCTGCCGCGCATCTTGTCGATCGGCGACACGCTCACGGGGTTCGGCGGGGCGGCGATGATTTTGCAGGATGTCACCAAGTTCCGGTTACTGGATGACGCGAAGACCAACCTCGTGGGCACGGTGAGCCATGAGTTGAAGACGCCGCTGACGAGTCTGCGGATGGCGGTCTATTTGTTGCTGGAGGAAAATTTCGGGAAGCTGACGGCGGCGCAGAAGGATCTGCTCGAAACGGCGCGCGACGATGCGGACCGGTTGCTGCGGATCTTGAACGACATTCTGGATCTCTCGCGGATCGAGAGCGGTATCGCATCGCTCAACCGGCGCGAGGTGGCGGTGGTGGCGTTGCTCGACGACATGGCGAAGGAGATGAAGGCGATCACGGATGCGGCGGGGCAGCGGATCGAGGTGTTGATTGCTGAGGGCGTGGCGGAGACGGTGAGCGTCGATCCCGACCGGTTGCGGCATGTGTTCATCAACCTGCTGGCGAATGCGTCGAAGTACTCTCCAGAGGGGAGCGTGATCACGCTCTATGCGCAGCCGGGCGGGGAGGGTGTGGTGCGCTTTGGCGTGCGCGATCGCGGTCCGGGAATTCCTGACGAGAGCCAGCCGTATGTCTTCGAGAAGTTTTACCGCGTGCCGGGGCAGACGCGGAAAGGTGCGGGGCTGGGGCTCACGATCGCGCGCGAGATCGTGGTGGAGCACGGCGGGGCGATCGGGTGCTCAAGCAAGGTGGGGGAGGGAAGCGATTTTCACTTCCTGATTCCGGTGAGCGAGGCGGCGGTGGGGCGGAAAAATTAAGCCGATTTGCTATCCGTCTCCTTCAGTTGCTTTCGATAGACGGCCTGAGTCTTAGAGTGGATGAAACCGATGGCAGGATAAAAGAGGTGGCTCTCTTCTCGGACCGTATTGCTGCGTACCACGACCGCACTCGCGTTGATTGCCGACGCCCACTGCTCTGCTCGCTGAACGAGGCTGCGACCCGTGCCCAGGCGACGGGCGTTCCCGTCTACGATGAGCCCGACGATTTCGACCCTGAATCCTGACTCTAAAACTTCGGATGCATGGGCCTGCAGCCAACCAACTATTTCCTCTTTGAAGCTGGCGACGATCATCAGGTGGTCAGGGTTGCCGATGATTTTGGAGAGGCGGTCGGAAATGGCTTGGGCGTTGGCGACATAGCCAAGTTCTCCCGTTAGTCGGGCAATTGCTGCTGCGTCGGAGAGAAGCGCGTCACGAATAGTCACTGTTTCTTATTGATGAAGCGGGGGGTGGTTTCCATCTGGCCGCGGGTGACGCCGAGTTGGTTGAGGAGTTTTAGCTCGCGCCAGAGGTCGGCGCCGGAGATTTCGCGGCGGAGGAGGCGCTGGTATTGCGTGATGGTGCGAGTTACTTCGTCGGCGGACTCGTTGACGAATTCGACGCGGAAGCTGCGGGCGCCGAGGGCGAGGAGGCGGTCGAGGTATTCGGCGCCGGTCTGGGCGCGGTTGTTGTAGACGGTGTTGCGGCAGCCAGCGTCGGCTTTGAGCGGGAACTCGGCGCCGGTGCGGTCTTTGAGGCGGACTTCGTGTTTTTCGCAGGGGCGGCCGCAGTCGTGGTAGTCTTTGCCCGAGGAGAGAAACGCGCAGAAGACGCAGTGCTCCATGTGAAACATGGGCATGTGCTGGTGGATCGTGAGGTCGAACCAGGGCGCGGGCGCGGCGGCGAGGAGGGATTCGAGCTGGACGATGTTGAGGTCGTAGCTGGCGGTGACGCGTTCGAGTCCGTAACGGGAAATGAAATACTCGGCGGTGAGCGGGTTGGCGACGTTGAGGGAGAAGTCGCCGCGTTTGCGGTCGGCGGCGAAGAAGGCGAGGTGGTCGTGGTTGCGGACGAGGTAGCCGTCGGCTTCGCAGGAGCGGACTTGGTTGAGGATCCATTCTTCGCCGGGTTTGGTGACGCGGGGCGGGGCGACCCAAATCGAAGAGGGAATGGTGAGGGGTGAAGAGTGAAGGGACTGCCAGGTGCGGAAGCGGGTGACGGCTTCGCGGTAGTTTTTGGGGTTCTCGAATTCGCAGTAGAGAGTCGTCACGCCGGGGCAGGTGAGGGCGGCGTCGAGTTGGGCGAGGGTGCGGACGACAAGGATGAGCTCGGGCGCCGCGGCGGTGGGCGAGTTGGTTGAGAGTTGAGAGCTGAGAGTTGAGAGACCGGAAGAAGGCGGGGTGAGCGTCCAGCGTTTGGGGAGGGCGCGGAGGCGTTCGACTTCGGTGGCGAGGTCGCGGCGGAGGCGGTTGAGTTCGCTGACGGGGAGCATCGCCGCGCCTTCGAGATGATTTTCGAGGCGGCCGAGTTTGAAGGGGGTGCCGCCGAGGCGGCCGAGTTGGTCGGTGAGTTTTTCCGTGGTGAGCGGCTGGTTTTGGGCGGGCTCGAGCGGGAGTTGGGAATCGAGTTTGGCGCTGTGGCCTTCGTCGTCGGTCGCGATGAGGGTGAGCGGTTGTCCGGCGCGGCCGTGGGCTTCGAAGTGGAGCGGGCGCTGGAAGCGGATTTTTTCGCCTTCGAAGGTCTGGCGGACCTGTTTGTCGAGAGCGGGGTCGTTGGTTTTCCAGAGGAGCTGGCCGGTGCGGACGCGGCGGAAATCGATGTCGCCGTGGCCGAAGCGGAGCGTGGCCTGGCCGTCGCGTGTATCGACTTGGTAGATGCGGCCGCCTTGTTCGCGGACTTCGGGGTTGCCGGCGTCGAAGACGATGCCGTCGCCGGGTTTGAGCGGGGCTTGCGGGCGGAGGGTGACGGCTTCGTCGCTGACGCGGGTGACTTCGCCGAGGAAGACGCCGCGTTTGGTGCCGAAGCGGCCGTGGGCGAGCTCCTGGTTATGGATGCCGCGGAACCAGCCGGTGTACTGGCCGCGGGAGAAGGCCATCTGGAGTTCGTAGCGGTCGGTGGGCGTCGCGGGAGTTTCGGAGCGCGGTGGGGGCACCGCGCCTCCATCGGAACCGGAGGCGTCGATTGGGGAGTTCAGTTGCGCCATGACTTTGTCGAGGGTCTGTCGGTAGATGCGGGTGATGCTGGCGACGTATTCGGGGGCTTTGAGGCGGCCTTCGATTTTGAGGGAGGAAACTCCGGCGCGGACGAGGTCAGCGAGGACGTCGAGGCCGGCGAGGTCTTGCGGGCTGAGGAGGTAGCGGCGGTCGCCGAGGTCTACCTTTTCGCCGTCGGAGTAGAGGTCGTAGGGCATGCGGCAGGCTTGGGCGCATTCGCCGCGGTTGGCGGAGCGGCCGCCGAGGGATTCGCTGGTGAGGCACTGGCCGGAGTAGGCGACGCAGAGGGCGCCGTGGACGAAGACTTCGAGCGGGAGTGGCGGCTGGCCGGAGACGGCTTGGGCGGCTTGGATTTTTTCGATTTCGGCGATGGAGTTTTCGCGGGCGAGAACGATGAGCTGGGCGTCGAGGTCGCGGGCGAAGTTCACGCCAGCGGTGTTGGTCACGGTCATCTGGGTGGAGCCGTGGATCGGGAAGTCGGGGGAGAGGCGGCGGATGAGGCGGCAGATGCCGATGTCCTGGACGATGGCGGCGTCGACGCCGGCGCTGATGATGGCGCGGAGGAATTGCTCGGCGTCGGGGAGCTCGTTGGTGAAGACGAGGGTGTTGAACGTCACGTAGCCGCGGACGCCGCGGCGGTGGAGAAACTCCATGAGCGCGGGGAGGTCGGCCTGGGTGAAGTTTTTGGCGCGCATCCGGGCGTTGAAGCGCTCGAGGCCGAAGTAGACGGCGTCGGCTCCGTTTTCGACGGCGGCGCGGACGCATTCCCAGTCGCCGGCGGGCGAGAGCACCTCGGGGCGCGTGTAGCGGCGCGGAGTCGTGGTGGCGGCGGCGGGAGCGGTGTCGGTGGCGGACATGATCGATCAGGACGGTAGCGCGGCGGGGGCGGCGGGCAAGCTGTGCGATGGCGCGGGCGTGTGGAGTTTTGAAAATAAAAAGGCGGACCGACGAAGCGGTCCGCCTGTGAGGAACGGGAGAGTTGAGTGGAGCGGCTATTTTTCCGCGTGAGATCGCTCAGGCTTTGCGGGCGGCGAGGCGGCGGCGGAGGGCGACTCCGGCGAGGAGGACGCCGGCGCCGATCAGGCCGTAGGTGGAGGGCTCGGGGACGGGGACGTTGGCTTCTTCGGGGAGCGGGCAGCCGATGGCGAGAATGCTGCCGTCGAGGACGAGCTGGACGTCGGAGGCGACGCTGTTGCCGGTATTACCGAAGAAAAATTCGTCGGGGGAATTGGGCTGGATGGAGGTGACGCGGAAGGAGAGGGCGATGAGGTTGCCGAAATTAGTTTCGGCGTAGTTGAGGAAGCTGTTGTTGAGCGTGAACTCGAGGAAGCCGGTGGTGGCGGGGTTGCGCTGGGTGGAGGAGATGAAGTTGGGGGAATCGTCGAGGGCGTTGTAGATGGAGGTGCCGGTGCCGCCGGCGAGGAGGGTCGGGATGGAGACGCCGACGGAGGCGATGGTGACGCTCTCGTTGGCGTCGGGGGAAGAGCCGAAGGGGTTGTTGATGCGGAGCTTGGCGCTGGTGAGGCTGCCAGCGAGGTCGGTGAGGTTGAAAACGAAGAAGCTGCGGTAGATCTCGGTGCCGAAGTCACCGGCGAGGTAGCTGGTGTTGGAGGCGGTATGGTTGCCCGAGGAGTCGTAGTGGCCGCGGTCGTAGCTGTTGAGGGTGAGCTGGGCTTGGGCTGCGGTCGCAAGGACGGCGGAGAGGGCGAAGGTGGCGGCGACGCGGCTGAGCAGGTGGAGGGGGCGAATTGTTGTCATGGGCTGAAGTTTGATGCATTTTTTATGCAAGAGGACTTCTGCGGCTCAATGGCGATTACCCGGAGCGAGGCTATTTCAGGGAATCCCCGACGGAGGGTTGTGGGTGGAGCACTGTTTATGTGCCGGTTTGTTAATCCACGGTGGGCAAGTGCTGGCTAGAGCTTTGTCAGAAAAGTCATGGCCGGTCGGAGGATGAACCGGGCTTCGTGGCGTGGATGACACGGAGGTCGTCCCCAGAATACGGCCATCACTTTATTTGAACTGCTTGGGCAGTAGAGGGAGCAAGCGGTTGCGGGTTTGAAGTTTGAGGCGAGGGCGGCTTGCTGGGGGTTAGCATGAAAATACACGCTCCGATCTACCGAAGGGTTAGCCGACTCGCAGCGTTGGTTGTGGCGTGGGTGTTGGTGGCCGGGGCTTCGGCGCAGGTACGCGACGGGGTGCCGGGCCCGGCGCTCATCGAGAAAGATGGAGCGGCGGAGCGGCCGGCGTTGAAGGAGGTGCCGTTTCTCGGGGTCAGTACGCACCGCGCCGATACGGAGGTGGCGGCGAAGGGGAAATCGGCGCGCGGGACGGGGCTGGTGGTGGAGCGGGTGATGGTGGGGAGCCCGGCGGAGGGAATTTTGAAGCCGCAGGATTTGCTGACTCGGCTGGATGGAGAGGAGCTCGTCGATCCACGTCAGCTTGGGGTGTTGATCCGGTCGCGGGCGGAGGGCGTGGAGGTGGCGTTGACCGTGGTGCGCGCGGGCAAGGAGCAGGTGGTGCGCGTGAAGTTGGGGAGGCGGGCGATGCCGCCGCTGCCGGAGCGGGCGAGGCCGGCGTTGCCTTAATTTTTGAGGGTCACGAGCGTCGCGCCCCAGCTGCCGGAGGTTTCGTCGCCGAGTCGGAAGTTTGCGACGAGTGGGGAGCGGCGGAGGAGGGCGTGGACGGTTTCACGGAGGGTGCCGGTGCCTTTGCCGTGGACGATGCGGACGGTGAGGATGCGGCGTTCGCGGCAGGCTTCGAGGTAAGCAGGGACGACTTGGGAAACGTCGCGCGGGGCGAAGGTGTGCAGATCGAGTTCGCCAGTGATCGGAATGCGGACGGGCTCAGAGTCGTCGGCGTCGAGGGCGGCGGACATGGAAATCGAGAAAGTCCGAAGGCCGAAGGTCGAATGCCGAAAGGGCGAGAGCTGGTATGCCGGCTAGGGCGTGGGCTCGGGGGGAATCGCGGGCGGCGGCGTGGCCGGAGGAGGTGTGTGCGATAGAGATGGAGGAGTCGCGGCTGGTGGTGGCAGGGCAACTGGGGAAATGGGGGCGAGGGCTTGGCGGACGGGTTTGGTGACGACTTCGGGGACTTCGTCGATCGCTTGCTTTATCTGATCTTCGACGCCGCTGGTGACTTTTTTGAATTCGCGGATGGATTTGCCGAGTCCGCGGGCGAGTTCGGGCATTTTCTTGCCGCCGAAAAGGAGGAGGACGACGAGGAAGATCGCCATCATTTCGCCGCCGCCGATGTCGAGGAAGGCGAGGAGTTGTGCGGAGGGTGGCATGGGCGGGATGCGGCGGCGTTGAGTGCTTAAAGCGGATTTCGGGCCGCAGGTAAGTGTGGCGTGGTCACTTCACGTGGACCTGCACGACGAAGTTTTGTGTCTGGCCGGGTGGCACCCATTGCAGGCCGAGTTTGTGTTCGGGGGCGTTGGCGGGGCCCATCCACGGTTCGACGCAGTAGAACGGGGCGGTGTCGTCGAGCGTCCAGGTGACGAAAGTGGCGTCGGGTGGCGGGACTTTGCTGGTGCCAATGCTGACGGAGACTTCGCCGGGCTGGCCCTTGGGGCCGAAGGTGATGGCGTTGGATTTGAGATTGGTGTGGAAGAGATCGACGAGGGCTTTGTTGGCGAGGTTCTCCTGCGGATCGAAGGCGGGGCCGGGGGAGAGTTTGCCGTTGGACTGGTCCTGGCGGAGCGTCTTACCGGCGGGAATACGGATGGCGTAGTCGGAGCGGGAGAGGCCTTCGTTCCACGGAACGGTGAAGTAGAAGTGGTGGCCGGCGCTCCACGGGATGGGGGTGGTGCCGAGGTTTTTGAGGGTGAATTCGCAGGAGAGACCGAGCGGCTCGAAGAGGTAAGTGACGGTGAATTCGTAGTCGTACGGGTAGGCGGCCTTGGCTTCGGCGTCGGGGACGAACTGGGCGGCAAAACCGCGGGCGTCGCAGCGGGTGGTCTTGAAGTGACCCTGGCGGGCGATGCCGTGCATGGGCATGGGGCGGCGAACGCCGTCGGGGCCGCGCCAGAAGTGGATATCGCCGTTGTCGTAGGTGCGGGCGTTGAACGGGAAAAGGATGGGGTTGCCGCCGCGGGTCTTGAAGAAGTCGTCGATGTTTGTGACCTCGGGCCAATGCACGATGTCGCGCACGGAGCCATCGCCGAGCGTGAGGTGCCAGTGCATGAGGCGTGCGCCGCGCTCGGGCATGGCGAGGAAGGTCGAGTTGCCGACCTGCCAGCGTGTGAGTTCCTGTCCGAGATAAGGCACCTTTTCCATTGGGCCGATGGTGTGGCCGGGGAGGGGCGGGCACGCAAAATTTTTTTCGGGAGCGGGGTCGAAAGTTTTGGCGGCGTTGTAACGGGTTTGCTGCCCAGCGCGCTTGCATGTGCAAAATGCGGCGCTCAACGTCGGCGGCAAATCCCCATGGTGCGTTATCTGTTTAAGCTTTGGTTGGCGGTCAGTGTCGCAGTGGCGGCGTGTTTCGCGCAGAGCGAGCCGGTGCCTGCGCTGCCGACGGGCGCTCCAGTGTCGGTTGAGCCGATACTCAAGGTGGTCGCGGGCAAGAAGAGTGTGATGGTGATTCCGGTGCGGGAGGCGATCGACGAGCCGGTGCTGTATATTTTGCGGCGCGGATTGAAGGAGGCGATCGAGCAGAAGATGGATGTGGTGGTGCTCGATATGGACACGCCGGGCGGAAGTCTCGGGACGACGTTCGAGATTCTGGAGGCGCTGGAGAAATTTTCCGGGCAGACGGTGACGTTTGTGAACAAGGATGCGATTTCGGCGGGCGCGTTTATCGCGGCGGCGACGCATGAGATTCATTTTGCGCCCAATGGAGTGATCGGGGCGGCGGCACCGGTGAGCGGCGGCGGGCAGGACATCGACAAGACGATGAAGGCGAAGGTCGTCAGTTATCTGAAGGCGCGCATCCGCTCGATTTCGGAAGGAAAGGGTTATCGCGGTGAGGTGATCTCGGCGATGATCGACGAGTCGTCTGAATTTAAGATCGGAGACCGCGTGCTGAAGAAGAAAGACGAGCTGCTTTCGCTGACGGCGAAGGAAGCGAACGAGCAATTCGGCGAACCGGCGCAGGCGCTGCTGGCGGCGGGGATTTCAAAGGATATTGAGGAGTTGCTGACGAAGAAATTTGGCACGGACGGTTATGCGGTAAAGCGGCTGGAGGTGACCTGGTCGGAGAAACTCGCGCAGTATCTGAACGCAATTAAGCCGATATTGCTCGGGCTTGGGTTGCTGGCGGTGTTCATCGAGTTCAAGACGCCGGGTTTTGGTGTGTTTGGAATCGTGGGCGGTTTTCTGCTGGGGATTGTTTTCCTGAGCAGCTACGCGGCGGGGCTTTCCGGGCATGAGCCGATTCTGATGTTTGCGGTGGGGGTCGTGCTGCTGGCGCTGGAGTTGTTTTTGTTTCCCGGCGTGGTGTTCGTAGCGCTCACGGGTGTCGTTTTGATGCTGGGTTCGCTGGTGTGGGCGATGGCGGATCTGTGGCCGAATGAACCGGTGTCGATCGCGTGGTCGGCGGATGCGTTTGTGCAGCCGATGATGAGTCTGGGCTTCGGCGTGGTGATCGCGGTCGCGCTGGGTGCGGCGTTGTTGCGCTTCATGCCGCGCGGCTGGTTTTGGGACAGGATGATCATCAGTGCGGCCATCGATGGCGCGGCGCAGATCTCGGGCTCGTCCGTAGAAGCGGGCGGACGGGTGCGCGCGATGGTCGGGCGTAGTGGCGTCGCGGCGACTGATCTGCGGCCTGGCGGGCAGGTGGAGATCGACGGGGAGCGTTTCGAGGCTCGCGTGGATGTCGGCTCGGTGCGCGCGGGTGCGCGGATCGTGGTGCGCGGGCGGACGGATTTTTCGCTGATCGTCGAGGAGGAGCGCGCATGAACGCGGTGGTGATTTTGTTTATTCTCGGGATCGCGTTGCTGGCGGCGGAAGTGTGTCTGCCGGGCGCGGTCGCGGGCATTCTTGGCGGGCTGGCGATGGTGGCGGGCTGCGTGGTGGCTTTTCAGCAGTTTGGATTTTCGGGAGGGATGACGGCGGTGGGGCTCGCGAGCGGCGTGCTGTTACTGACATTGTATCTCGAGCTGGTGTGGCTGCCGAAGTCGCGGTTTGGGCGCGCGATGGTGGTGACTTCGGCGATCGACGGGACCAGCCAGGCGCCGCTGGCGGATGCGGGGCAGGTCGTCGGTAAGGAAGCCGAGGCGGTGACGCCGCTGGCGCCGAGCGGCTTTGTGCTGATCGAAGGGCGACGCTACGAAGCGTTTTGCCGGTCCGGACATGCGAGCATCGGCGCGAAGTTGCGCGTCGTGGGGCTCGATAATTTTCGTCTCATTGTCGCTCAGTCGTAATTTTTTCTATGGATATCAAACTCATCATCATCATCGCGGTCGTCATCGCGATCCTCGTGGTCGTCGGCGTTTTTCTGTCGTTCTTCAGCACGTGGCTGAAGGCGACGCTCAACGGTGCACCGGTCAGCCCGCTCAATCTTTTGGGGATGCGGCTGGGCGGCGTGCCTTACGGGTTGGTCGTTGATGCGCGCATCACGGCGGTGAAGGCGGGCATCGCGGTTTCGACGGATAAAATTTCGGCGCATTATCTGGCGGGCGGCAATGTGGTGCCGACGATCCAGGCGATCATCGCGGCGCAGAAGGCAGGCATCGCTTTGGACTGGGATCGTGCGTGCGCGATCGATCTTGCGACCAAGGGCTCGGGCAAATCGGTGATCGAAGCCGTGCGTACCTCGGTCGATCCCAAGGTGATTGATTGCCCTAATCCGGAGAGTGGTCGCACGACGATCGACGGCGTGGCGAAGGACGGCATCCAGGTGAAGGTGAAGGCTCGTGTGACGGTGCGGACCAATCTGGAGCGTTTCGTCGGTGGTGCGAAGGAAGACACGATCATCGCGCGCGTGGGCGAAGGCATTGTTTCCACGATCGGTTCGTCGGAGAGCTACAAGTCGGTGCTTGAATCGCCGGACAGCATTTCGAAGACGGTGCTCGCGCGCGGTCTCGATGTGGGTTCGGCGTTTGAAATTTTGTCCATCGACATCGCTGACGTGGATGTTGGCGAGAACGTCGGTGCGAAACTCCAGGAAGCGCAGGCTGAGGCGAACAAGAGCATCGCGCAGGCGCAGGCGGAAATTCGTCGCGCGGCGGCGGTGGCTGTCGAGCAGGAGATGAAGGCGCGCGTGCAGGAGATGCAGGCGGAAGTCGTGCGCGCTCAGTCGGAAGTACCGAAGGCGATGGCTGAGGCGTTTCGCACCGGTCGTCTGGGCGTGATGGATTACTACAAGATGGAAAATGTGCAGGCGGACACGGCGATGCGTTCGTCGATCGCGAAGCCTGACGGCGGCGCTCACAAGTAAGCGGGTTGTTTGCGCACTAAGTTTTCACGCCTTTAGCCAACACACTTCCGCTCATGGAATGGATCACCGATCACGTCCTCCAGATCATCATCGCCCTCGCGGCGGCGATCGCGGCTTACATCAATAATCGCAAGAAGGCGCAGGACGGCGAGCCGGCGGATTTCGATGGCGATGGCATTCCCGACAACCGGCGCGGTCAGTACGAGCCGGCTGGGATGGATATGGAAGAGGCAGATCGCACGCGGCGGGTACAGGAGGAAATCCGTCGCAAGATCGCGGAGCGGCGCGCGGGCGGAGGGCAGCAAGTGCCGCCGCTGGTCGCGCCGAGGCCCGTGGCGCCGTCACCGATCCCCGAGGTGATCCGGAGGCGGTTTGAAGCGCCGGTGGCACCGCCGCCGTTGCCGCAGAAGATGTCGGCCGGAGCGCAGGCTGATCGTGATGAGGAAGTGTTGGCGCGGCAGCGCGGACTGGATGAGCAGATGCGGCAGCTGGAAGCGCGCCGGGCGGAGCATAAGCGCCAGGCGGCGCAAGCGGCGGCGCCGATGTCGTCGTCGGCGGCTTACCAGACGGTGGCGGTTGCGAAGGCGGGCGGCGCGGAGTTGCTCGCTGATTTGCGTGCGCCGGGTGGCGCGCGGCGCGCGTGGATTTTACGCGAAGTGCTGGGGACGCCGGTGGGGATGAAGTGAATCCGATGATCGCGGCGCGGCTGAGGAGTTTCGGTCATGCGATGCGCGGCGGGATGACATTATTGAAGACGCAGCCGAATGCGCGTATTCATTTGGTGGCCACAGTGGGTGTGGTGGTGGCTGGAGCGGTTTGGAGAATTTCGCCGGGCGAATGGGCGTTGGTAGCGGTGGCGTGCGGGCTGGTGTGGATGGCGGAGGCATTCAACACGGCGCTGGAGTTTCTGGCGGACGAGGTGTCGCTGGAGCGGCGCGAGGGGATCAAGCGGGCGAAGGATGTGGCGGCGTTTGCCGTGCTGGTGGCGGCGGGCGCGGCGGTGGGGATTGGCGCGGTGGTATTCGGTGCGCGGATCGTGGCGATGTTTTGAGCCCGGCTGAGCGGAAATCGCGGGCATAAAAAAACCCGCGCGGGTGGCGCGGGTTGGAGGGTTACTTTTGGGGCGGGGCGTCGATTTCCGCAGTGCCGCCTGCCTTCATCGGGTAAGGCGTGCCGCCGAAATTGAATTCGAGGTTTTGGGCCGGTGAGGCGACGACGCGGGCGTGGCCGCGGCGCGGGATCATGCGGGTGTCGCCGAGCGGGATGGTGCCTTTGTAGAGAGTGTTGCCGTCGCGAACGCCAGTCACGGTGACGGTGACGGGGCCTTTGGCGACGAGTGAGAAGTAGGCTTCGCCTTCGGTGGGCTTCTGCCAGATTTCGCCGGGGGCGGCGGATGGTTTGGAGCTGCTGCTGCGGCCGAAGAGTGCCCAGAGGCCGACGACGAGGACGAGAATGATGGCGGCGGCGATGGCGCCGAATTTGATGAGGAGTTTTTTGTCGATGCTGATGGCACCGCCGCCGCCCTGCGGGACAAATGTCGCGGGGTTGCGGGTGGCTGATTCGGCCGAGGAGACGCCTTCGGTAGCGGCGGTGTCGGAGCCGGGTTCTTTGCTGTTTTTCTCGGCCTTCGCGTTGGAGACGGAGAGGTCCATGCGGCCGTACACTTCGCGGCTCAGGGAGCGTTGTTTCGCCTCGTTGAGGCCGAGGCCGTTGTAGTCGTTGATGATCTTGTCGCCGGGGAGCTTGAGGTAGTTGGCGTAGGTGCGGAGGAAGCCGCGCACGTAGATCTCTGGGAGCTTGATGTCGTACTGGTTGCTCTCGAATTTGTGGAGGTACTCGCCGCGGATCTTGGTGGCCTCGGCCGCTTCGCGGATGGAGATGCCCTTACGTTTGCGTGCTTCTTCCAAGCGTTCACCGATCGATTGCATGAGTGGGTGGTTAGGGAAATTCGGGGGTAAGGGGAAGGAGGATTTGAATATGGAACTCAGGAAAACAGGAAGCAGCGAATGCGGACAAGCTGAAGAAGTGTCCGGTGAGAGGTGAAATCGGGAGGCGGCGACTGCGGGAAATAAAAAAGCGCGCTGAGGGGCGCGCTTGATTTTTGAGAGCCTAACTGAGGGTCAGCCTGGCTGAGATGAAGGCTCAGAGTTTATCGAGATCGACGAGGATGTCGCGGGGGCTGGAGCCGTTTTCGGGGCCGACGATGCCTTTGTCTTCCATTTCTTCCATGAGGCGGGCGGCGCGGTTGTAGCCGATGCGGAGGCGGCGCTGGAGCATGGAGGTCGAGGCGCGGCGGGTGGATTTGAGGACGCCGATGGCTTGTTTGAGGAGCGCGTCGTCACCGTCGCCACCTTCATCGTCGCCGCCGTCGGCATCGTCTTCGTCGGCGTCGGGATCGCGGTCGATCTGAGCCTGGACGTCCTGAGCGTATTGAGGCGGGCCGTTGCGTTTGAGGAAATCGACGAGGCTCTGGACTTCGTCGTCGGAGACGAAAGCGCCTTGGGCGCGCACGAGGCGGGAGGTGCCGGGGGGCGAGAAGAGCATGTCGCCGCGGCCGATGAGGGTGTCGGCGCCTTTGGTGTCGAGGATGGTGCGGGAATCGACCTGGGAGGCGACCTGGAAGGCGATGCGCGACGGGAGATTGGCTTTGATGACACCCGTGATGACGTTCACCGAGGGGCGCTGGGTGGCGATGATGAGGTGGATGCCGGCGGCGCGGGCGAGCTGCGCGAGGCGGGCGATGCTGGTCTCGATCTCGGCGGGGGCGACCATCATGAGGTCGGCGAGCTCGTCGATGATGGCGACGATGTAGGGAAGGCGGGCCGGGATTTCGATTTCGTCGTCGGGAAGCGCGACGCCTTCGAGGCTGGCCTGGACTTCGGCGGGAGGCACTTCGGGGGCGGCGGCTTTTTTGCGGGCGTTGAAGCCGGTGATGTTGCGCACGCCGACTTTGGCGAAGATCTGGTAGCGCTGCTCCATCTCGGCGAGGAGCCACTTGAGAGCGGAGGGGACTTTCTTCGGCTCAGTCACCACGGGGATGAGCATGTGCGGAAGGGTGTTGAAGATCTTCAGTTCGACGATCTTCGGGTCGACCATGATCATGCGAACATCCTTGGGGCTCTTCGAGTAGAGGATGGAGGCGACGATGGAGTTGATGCAGACGGATTTGCCCGAGCCGGTGGCGCCGGCGATGAGCAGGTGGGGCATCTTCGTGAGGTCGGAGATGAGTACCTTTCCGGATACGTCTTTGCCGAGGGCGATGGGGAGCTCGGTGCGGGCGACAGCGTCGGCCCAGTCCTCGGATTCGAGGAGTTCGCGCATACCGACGGGCGTGGAGTTTTGATTGGGGACTTCGACGCCAACGGCGGCTTTGCCGGGGATCGGCGCGAGAATGCGCACGGACTGGGCGCGCATACCGAGGGCGATGTTTTTATCGAGGCCGGCGATTTTTTCGACGCGGACGCCGGGGGCGGGGATGACTTCGTAGCAGGTGATGACGGGACCGGCGTGGATTTCGCCGAGGGTCACTTCGACGCCGAACTCGCTGAGGATGCGGAGGAGATTTTCGGCGTTGCGGCGATGTTCGTCTTCGGAGTTGGACGCGTGGGATTTGACGGGCTCGCGCAGAAGGGAGAACGGCGGGCGTTCGTAATTTTCGTCGAGGCTTTGGGGGACGGTGGCCTTGGTGGCTTTCTTCGGTTCGTCGGGTTTGACGATGTTGAGTTCGATGCGGCCGGCGGTGTTGACCTCCAGGGCTTTGGTGCTGGTCGCGAGCGGGGATTGATCGGTGAAAGGGCTGACGGTGCCTTTGCCGGCTTTGGTCGCGGCTGGTGCGGGCAATGCGGCGGGTTTGGTGACGAGGTCGGGGAGCGCAGCAGCAGCGGAGGCGGCGGAGATTTTTTTCGGGGGAGTGTCGGCGAAGCCTTCGGGTTTTTCGTCGGGGGGGAAGGGGGCGCGGGTGCCCATCGGCGGCGTGGTGCCGCGGGAGGCGATGGAGAGTTTTTTAGCGACGGGGGCGCCGACGATGACGGGGGCGGCTTTGGGGCGGGCGAGGGCTTCTTTGGCCATGCGCTTCACGTCGGCGCGTTCGGCGCGGAGTTTGGCGCGGCTTTCGCGCCAGGCGGAGAAGCCGTGGGTGAATTTTTCAAACTCGGCGGAGATGTCTTTTGTGAAGATGAACATCAGGCCGAGGGCGTAGATCATCACGAGGAGCAGGCCGGTGCCGAAGACGCCGAGGGTGTCTTTGAGGAGAGATTGGTAGATCAGGCTGCCGAGCATGCCGCCGAGGCCTTCGGAGAAGTAGTCGGTTTTCTCGTACCCTTCGAACATGGAGGCGAGGCCGGAGGCGGCGGCGATGCACAGGAGCATCGCGAGGATGCGGGTGCCGGCGAGGCGGCGGGCGTTGCGGATGGCGACGTAAGCCATCCAGAGCAGGAAGGTGGGGACGAGCCAGGCGCTGATGCCGATGACGTGAAAGGCCCACCAGGAAAACTCGGCTCCGAAACGGCCGACGAGGTTTTTATCGGTCGGGTGAGTGGTGGACTGGACGCTTTGGAGCGGGGAGAAGTCGATGAACGCGACGCTGAGTAAGAGCCCGAAGAGCAGGCACAGGCTGAAGACAGCCCAGTGCGGCTGGTAGCGCGGCGCTTGGAAGGACGGGACGTTGTTAGAGTTTGAACTCGCAGACTTGGCCATGTGGTTTGTGAAGCGTCCGGCTTGACCTGAGGATTCCCGTTTCGCACCGGAGTCCGGTCAAATTTAATCATCCCAAAGTACGCTTTAACAAAAAACTAGCCAACGTCATGCAACAATTCCTGCGCTTCAAATCACTCTATCAAGACCGCGTCTGGGGCGGGCGTGTTTTGGAAACGAAACTGGGGCGCGCGCTGCCTGCTGGGAGGCCGATCGGGGAGAGTTGGGAGATCGTGGACCGGGCGGAAGCGCAGTCGGTAATCAACGGCGGGGCGTTCGACGGGCTGACGATCCGGGCGGCCATTGAGAAGGATGGCGCGGCCATCATGGGGCCGAGGTGGGATGTGGCGCGGGCGTTTCCTATTTTGGTGAAGTGGCTGGATTGCCGGGAGCGGTTGAGTTTGCAGGTGCATCCGCCGGCGGCGGTCGCGCCGGAGCTGAAGGGGGAGCCGAAGACGGAGAATTGGTACATCGCGGACTGCGCGCCGGATTCGAGTTTGATCGTGGGGCTGAAGCGCGGGGTGACGCGGGAGCAGTTTGAGCGGGCGATCCATGACAACACGCTGGAGAGCTGTGTGCATCGTTTCCCGGTGAAGGCGGGAGACTCGATCCTCGTTCACAGCGGGCAGATCCACGCGATCGACGCGGGGAATTTGATTCTGGAGATCCAGCAGAACTCCGACACGACGTACCGCGTGTACGATTGGGGACGGCTGGGGCTGGACGGGAAACCGCGGCAGATGCACGTCAACGAATCATTAAAATCCATCCGTTGGGACGACTTCGAGCCGTCGCCGGTGCGCGGGGAAAACAAGGCGGCGGTGATCGCGGATGCGCGCGAATTCCGCATCCGGCGGGTGCCGCTGGCGGCGGGGGAAACGCTGCGGGTTTCCGCAGGAGAACAGGCGCGGATTTTGAGCATGGTTTCAGGTCGTGTGCGCGGTGTCTCGGATGGCGTGGAGATTGTGCGCGGGGAGAACGTGGTGCTGCCGTTTGCGGGGGCTTTTGCATTCGAGGCGCAAGAAGCTGCGTTATTGCTCATCACGGAAAACTTCAGTTGATCGGAGACGCATGAAAACCCGCCCCCGTTTCGCCCGGTCACGCCAAGGCGGAGCCCTGTTGAAGCTCGTGGTCTTCCTGATCATTTTCGTGGCGATCGTGGTGTCGGCGTGGATTTTTTTCCTGCCGCCGATCCTGACGAGCACGTTGGAAAAGCGGACGGGTTTCACGGTGAAGGTGAAGTCGCTGGCGATAGATCCTTTCCGCAACCGCGTGGAATTTTCGGGGCTGGTTATCAGTAATCCGTCATCGTTTGCACGGCCGGAGTTCGTGGAGGTGCGCTCGTTCCGGGCGCGGGCGCAGCTCGATACGTTTTTCACGGATCGTCTGGTGATCGATGACGGGGAGATCGACGTGGCGAACGTCGCGCTCATCCGCAATAGCGAGGGGACGATCAATGCGGCTTTGTTTAGCGAGCGGTTGCTCAATGCGCGTAAGCCGAAAGGGAAACCGAAGCCGGCTGAAGATCCCAAGACTGCGGGCAAGCCGGGGCAGCCGAAGCCGGCCGCGCCGGCTGATCCTTCCGTGCGGCCGGAGCTTCCGGAGAAGACCTTTCTCATCAAGCGCCTGGTGGTGCGTTTCGAGAAAATGATCGTGGAGGATTACACGGGGACGAAGCCCGTCGCGCGCGAGTACACGCTGAATTTTGCCCACACGTACGAGAACGTCATCAATACCGAGCAATTCGTGATCGGGCCGTTCATGAAGGGGTTCACGGCGGTGGGATCGGCGATCACCGGACTGATTCCGGGAGATATGTCGCAAACGCTGGGCGAGGCGACGCGTTCGGGTAAGGAGCTCTTTAAGGAAGCGACGAAAAAAACGGGCGATCCGTTCCGCGCCTTCATGCAGACGCTTGAAGAAACGAACAAGCCGTAGTTAGATCCGCGGCTTCATATGACCGCATCGGATAAAGCTGAACCACAGAACGAGACTCAACCCACGCCCGCAGACGCTGCGGCCGTTGAAAAAGAAGCCCGCGAGGCTGGGGTAACAGACGCTGGCGTGAAGGCCGGTCCCAGCACTGAAGAGCTTGTTGCTCAGGCGAAAAAGGAACAGGCCGAGGCGCATGATCGCTATCTGCGCCTCGCGGCGGACATGGAAAATCTCCGCCGGCGCACCGTCCGAGAGAAGGACGAGATCCGGCAGTTCGCTGCAGGCCGTGTCTTGGAAGACATGATCTCGGTGCTCGATAATCTCGGCTTCGGGCTCACAGCGGCGAAGGCGCCGAATGCGGATGTTAAGACGATTGTCGGTGGCATCGGCATGGTGGCGGACCAGTTGAAAAATGTGCTCGGCCAGCACGGGTTGAAGGAGATCAATCCGGTCGGGCAGACTTTCGATCCGAATCAGCACGAGGCCATCGCAGCGCAGCCGAGCGCGGATGTCGTGGACGGCAATGTCGTGCAGGTCGTGCGCATCGGCTACAGCTTGAACGGGCGTCTGCTGCGGCCGGCGTCGGTGGTTGTTTCGAGCGGCCCGGCCAAGGAGGAGGCGAAGTAAACGGCTGATCCTGAGTGGCGGAAATTTTTCGCCGCGAGTGCGACGACGGCGTCGCGATCCCATCCAGCGCACCACACGACCATGGCTACCAAGGAAGATTATTACTCACTGCTCGGCGTCGAGAAGACCGCATCCGAAGAGGATCTAAAGAAGGCTTATCGCAAGAAGGCCATCCAGTATCACCCGGATAAAAATCAGGGTAACAAAGAGGCCGAGGAGATGTTCAAGAAAGTCTCCGAGGCGTACGAGGTTTTGAAAGATCCGCAGAAACGCGCGGCGTATGACCGTTATGGGCACGCGGCGTTTCAGGCGGGCGGCGGCGCGGGTCCGCGCGGGCCTGGTGGTGGCGGTGGAGGCTTCCACGATCCGTTCGATATTTTCCGCGAGGTCTTCAACCAGCAGGGCGGAGGCGGCGGTGGAGGTGGCGGCGGCATCTTTGAAGAATTTTTCGGAGGTGGCGGTGGCCGCGATGGCGGGCGCGATGGCTCCGATCTGCGCTACGATTTAGAAATCTCTCTCGAAGACGCGGCGAAGGGGATCGAGAAGGAAGTTTCCTTCCGCAAGGCGATGACGTGCGAGCGGTGCGATGGCTCGGGTGCTGAACCTGGCTCTAAGAAAGTCACCTGCCCGACGTGTCGCGGCGCGGGACAGATCCGCCGCTCGGGCGGCATCATCACGTTTACCCAGGCTTGTCCGACCTGCGGCGGCGCGGGGACGAAGATCGAGAAGCCCTGCACGGCGTGCAAAGGCGAAGGGCGCACGGCGAAGACGACCAAGCTTAATGTGCGCATCCCGCCCGGCGTGGACACGGGCTCGCGGTTGCGCTCCGTCGGCAATGGCGAGGCGGGCATGGCCGGTGGGCAGGCGGGCGATCTGTACATCGTGATCAGCGTGGCGGAGCACGAGATCTTCGAGCGCCAGAACGACGATCTTTTTTGCGAGATCCCGATCAAATTCACGCTCGCGACGCTCGGTGGCTCGATCGAAGTGCCAACGCTTTCAGGCAAGGCTTCGCTGAAGATTCCTGTCGGCACGCAGAGCGGCACGACGTTCCGGCTCAAAGGCAAAGGCATGCCGAGCCTGCGCGGCGGGAGTCATGGTGATCAGCTCGTGCGCGTTCATGTCGAAGTGCCGACGAGTCTGTCGGCTGAGCAGCGCAAGAAGCTGGAGGAGTTTGCCCAGATCAGTGGCGATGCGAATGAGCCGATGGCGAAAAGTTTCTTCGAGAAGGCGAAGAAGTTTTTCTGATTGGGGATTTTAAGGAAAGAATGTGGAAATCAGGAAAACTGGAAACAAGCCGGTCTCGCGTGACCGGAGCATCGAACCTAATCTGGAACTCAGGAACTCTGGGTTACTGAGTGAGGAACGAAGTCTAGACTTCGTTCCTGTTTTCCTGATTTCCACATCCCGCATCGAAAATGACTCTCGAAAATCCCAAGCTCTTCACCTCGCTCGATGTCGCAGTGGCTGCGCGTGAGAAACTGCGGGCGGCGGGCAAGCGGGTCGTACTGACCAATGGCGTGTTCGATCTCCTGCACACGGGGCATCTGTACTATTTGCAGAAGGCGCGGGCGCTCGGGGACGCGTTGTTCATCGCGCTGAATTCCGATGCGAGCGTGCGGGAACTCAAAGGGCCATTGCGGCCGGTACAGAACGAAACTGAGCGCGCGTATGCACTGGCGGCGGCGTGGTTCATCGACGGGATCATCGTGTTTCGGGAGAAGCGGCTGACGAACGAGATTCTGGCGCTGAAGCCGGACGTCTACTCGAAGGCGGGCGACTATACGCTGGAGAAACTCGATCCGGGCGAGCGCGGGGTGTTGGAGAAAGTCGGCGCGACGATCGACTTCATGCCGTTTCTGCCGGGCTTCAGCACCACGAACCTGATCGCGAAGATCAAGGCGGCGGGCGGGATCTGAATTTTATGCGTGTTGTGATTCTTGGTTCCGGCCGTGGCAGCAATGCCGGGGCGATTTTGAAGGCTCAGGCGGAAAACCGGCTGGGGCGGGCGAAGGTCGTGCAGATTTTTGCGGACAAGCCGGACGCGGGGATTCTTGCGCTGGGGGCGCAGCATGGAGTGGCGTCGGCGTTTCTGGATGCGGCGCCGTTTAAGACGAAGTTGGAGGGCGAGGGCGAAGCGCGGTACATCGCGGCGATCGAGGCGTGCGCGCCGGATCTGGTGGTGCTCGCGGGGTTCATGCGGGTGATCAAGCCGGGGTTCCTGAACGCGTTTGCGGGGAAGATCATCAATCTGCATCCGAGTTTGCTGCCGAGTTTCCCGGGGCTGGATGGGATCGGGCAGGCGTTCCGGCGCGGGGTGAAGATCACTGGATGCACGGTTCATTATGTCACGGCCGAGGTGGATGGCGGGCCGATTCTGGATCAGGCGGCGGTGCGGATCGAGAAGGCGGATACGCTGGAGTCGCTCGCGGAGAAGGTCCACACGGCGGAGCATGCGTTGCTGCCGGCGGTGATCGCGCGGTTGAGCGAGGGGAACGGCTGAGTTCGGAAGAGGCTCACGCGAAGCCGCCAAGGCGCAAAGTTTCGGAAAGCGCGGCGGGGGCACCGCGCATCCATCGGCGGGAAATGACTACCAGCCGCCTTTGCGGGAGGGGGCGGGGGTGGGGGAGGCGAAGGGCTGGCTGTTGATGGTGACGTTTTTGGCGGTGAGGTTTTTCACGATCTCGCCGAGCTCGAATTTGGAGTCGGTGACGGTGAGAGTCACGTTTTCGAGGGTGATGCCGTCCACGGTGTCGATGGAATTGGGATTCAGGATACCGAGGGAACCATAGCGACCGGTGACGTTGCGGACGGTGATGTTTTTCGCGACGGAGGGCTGGAGCGGATAGCCTTTGAGGTCGAAGAACTGGGTCCAGGGTTTCACGTCGAAGAGGCGGCCGCCGGTGCTGTCGAGGGTGAGGTTTTCAAAGAGGAGGTTTTCGTAGAGCTGGGGTGTGTCGGGGCGCATCTTGAGGCGGACGATGTTGTTTTCGCCGCGGATGGTGCAGTTACGGACGGTGACGTTGCGGACGATGGTGGCTTCGCTGCCGCAGGTGAGGACGCCGTGGCCGGAGCCGAATTCGCAGTCTTCGATGAGGATGTTTTCGACGGGCGGGGAGGATTCGTCCTGGAGGGCGAGGGGGCCTTTTGTCCCCTTTAAGGCGATACAGTCGTCGTCGACGGAGATTTTGCAGCGGCGGATGGTGACGTTCTGGCAGGAGTCGATGTCGATGCCGTCGGTGCTGGGGGCGCGGATGACGGAGCCCTGGCCGGGGGAGGCGATGTCGAGGCCTTCGAGGACGACGTCGCGGCAGCGGTAGAGGTGGACGTTCCAGAAGCCGGAGTCGCGGAGGGTGAGGCCTTCGATGCGGACGTCGGTGCAGGTATCGATGAGGAAGAGGCGGGGGCGCTCGATTTCGAGATTGGTGAGGTTGCGGTTTTCTTTGCGGCGCTGCCAGAAGGCGGCCCAGAAGAGGATGCCGTTGCCGTCGATTTTGCCGGAGCCGGTGATGCGGACGCCGGTGAGGTTTTGGGCGTTGATGAGGGCGAGACGCCACTCGGGGAAATGTCCCTCGATGCGCGTGGGGCGCTTCGGGTAGCCGGCGATGTTGTTGGAGCCGAGGAGAACGGCGTCGGCGGGGAGGTGGAGCTCGACGTTTTGTTTGAGGAAGATCGAGCCGCTGCGGACGGTGCCTTTGGGGAGGACGACGCGGCCGCCGCCTTTTTCGTGGGCGGTGTCGATGGCTTTTTGGATGGCCTCGGTGTCGAGCGTGGTGTCGTCGGCGGTGGCGCCGAAGTCGGTCACGGGGAAGTCGGCGGCGTGGAGAGAGACGGTGCCGAGCGCGAGTGCGGTGACGCAGAGAGCGAGGCGGTGGAGCGGGCGGACGCGGAGAGAGAGAAGGCGTGTGCGTGGCATGACGGAAAGAGGGAGGAGGGTTTAGCGAGAGGCGCGCGTGGCGAGCGGGCGTTTTGGCGGACGGGTCGATTGGGGGGCGGGACAGAGACGGAGCGGGTCAGCGTGAGGATTGTTCTCGGAGGAAGGCTTGCAGTGCTTCGAGGTTGCGGCGGGCGCCGGGATGAGAGGGATCGAGTTTGATCGCGTGGCGGAGTGTGGTGGCGGCTTCAGTATAGCGGCCGGTTTGAGCGTAGAGGACGCCGAGGTGGGTGAGGAGGTCGGCGGTGGGCGGGCTGAGTTTGAGGAGGGCTTCGAACTGAGTGATGGCTTCGGGGGTGCGGCCGGTTTCGGCGTAGGCGGAGCCGAGGCTGAAGCGGGTTTGGGGGAGGTTGGGGTCGAGCTGAAGGGAGAGTTCCAGTTTCTGAATACCTTCGGCGGTGCGGCCGGTGAGCATGAGGCAGGTGCCGAGGTTGGAGTTGAGGCGTGGAGATCGGGGGAAGGTAATGAGGGCTTTTTCGAGAATGGGGATTGCCTCGGCGGGGCGGTCGCTGCGGCGGAGCCAGGTGGCGTAGTTGCTGAGGAGGCCGCTGTCGTCGGGAGCGAGGGCGAGGGCTTGGGCGAAGTAGCGGCCGGATTCTTCCATGCGGTCGAGGCTCATCAAGGTGGTGGCGAGATTGAAGGCGTTGACGGCACTGCGGGGGTCCAGCTCGTAGGCGCGGCGGTAGGACTGGAGTGCTTTTTCGAAATCGCCGAGATCGGTGGCGGCGTTGCCTAGGGCAGTGACGCAGAGGATGCTGTCGGGATTGAGGGAGACGGCGCGCTCGAGGGATGCGACGGCCTCGGGGAGACGGCGGAGTTGGACGAGGGCGCTGGCGAGGTTGCGGTGGGCGTCGGCATGGGTGGGCAGGTAGCGGATCGCTTCGCGGGAATAGTGCGTCGACTCTTCGAAGCGGTCGGCGCGGAAGAGTGCGGAGCCGAGGTTGGTGAGGGCACGGACGTTGTCGGGGAGGCGGGTTACGGTGTCTTCCCAGAGGGCGAGTTCGGAGCGGTAGTCGTGATTGCGGTGGTGGGTGCGGACGCCGGCGGCGAGGAGGAGAGCGGCGAGGAGCGGGAAGGTGGCGCGGGGGAGGAAGCGGTAAAGGAGGAGGGCGACGGGGACGGCGAGGGCGGCGAGCGGGAGGTACATGCGGTGCTCGGCGGCGGTCTGGGAGGAGATGGGGATGATGCTCGAAGTGGGGGCGAGGATGAGGAAGAGCCAGGCGAAGGCGAAGCCGGCGAGGGGCCAGCGGCGGAGGGAGAAGATCGCGAGGCCGAGGAGGGAGAGAATGAAGAGGGCGGAGGGGATGACGACGTGGGTGGTTTTTTCGAGGATGGCGCCGTAGTCGAAAATCAGATTCGCGGGCCAGACAGCGCGCCAGAGATAGCCGGTGATGGCGGGGGCCTGGGTGAGGGCGTATTCCCACCAGGCGACCTGGGCGTAGCCGACGGTGGTGCCGCGTCCGCCGCTTTGGAGGATGCAGGCGAGGAGCAGGAGCCAGGTGGCCGCGAGGGAGAGGTGGAGTTTTTTATGGTTTCTCCAGGCTGCGGAGAAGGAGCCTGAGACGAACGTGCGGTCGTAGAGGAAGACGATGAGTGGGGCGGAGGCCATGACTTCCTTCGAGGCCATGCCGCAGAGGCAGGAGATGATCGTGAGCGCGGGCCAGAGGCGGAGGCGTGTGAGCGAGGGCGCGGGAGGAGTTGGTGTGGAGGCGGGAGTTTTTTCGACGGTGCGGATGAAGCCGTAGAGTGTGAGGAAGTAGAAGAGGCCGACGAGAGATTCGGCGCGTTGAACGATGTAGGTGACGGATTCGGTCTGGAGCGGGTGGAGGGCCCAGAGGGCGGCGGCGCACCAGGCGAGCGGGGTGGCGTGGGTGGAAAAGCGGGGAGCGAGCGCGGGCTGGCGGAGCGTGCGGCGGATGACGGCCCAGAGGGTGAGGGTGGCGAGGGCGTGGATGAGGAGGTTGGCGAGGTGGTAGCCGGGGAGCGAGGTGCCGTGGAGGGCGTAGTTGATCGCCAGTGACAGGTTGAGCAGGGGACGTCCGCTGGTGGTGATGCCGCTGCCGGAAGGAGGGAGCCAGGCGGTGGCGAGGGATTTGATGGTGGGGTTGAGCTCGATGGAGTCGGCGTCGTCGAGGAGGAAGGGGACGTGAAAGGTGTTGGAGTACGCGGCGAGAAGCGCGGCGAAGAGGAGGATGGAGCCGAGGACAAAGGCGGCGGGGGATTCCCAGAACGAAGTGGGCGGCGGTGGCGTGGGGGCGCGGGGCTGGGGGGTGGAGGCGGGCATGGGTCGGAGGGAGAGCGCAGCGTTGGGCGGCGGGGGAGTCGAGGCGGTTTGCGCGCGGAGCGCGTGAGCGGTGAGCAGGGCGGGAGTGTGGCGATGGAGAGGGGACTTGCGCGGCGGGTTTTTTCCTGCGGCGAATAGCGGGCGATGCTGCAGAGGATTCTTATTGTGGAAGACGAGCCGACGATCGCGGACACGCTGGTGTACGCGCTGAAGACGGAGGGCTTCGAGCCGGTGTGGCGGACGACGGGGGCGGAGGCGCTGATGGAGCTGGAGGGTGCGCAGCGGCCGGGCGGGGCGTTTGCGTTGGTGGTGCTCGATGTGGGATTGCCGGATGTGAACGGGTTCGAGCTGTGCAAAAAGATCCGGGCGCAGTCGGCAGTGCCGGTTTTGTTTCTCACGGCGCGGGCGGATGAGATCGACCGGATTGTGGGGTTGGAGATCGGTGGGGACGATTATGTGACGAAGCCGTTTTCGCCGAGGGAAGTGTGTGCGCGGGTGAAGGCGATTTTGAGGCGGGGCGGGGTCGTGGCTGCGAAGCCTGCGCTGGAGGAAGGGTTGGCTGCGTCGTCGGGGAAAAGAGAGCTAGCGGCTGCGGCAGGAGCGGTGAAGACGGACGAATTTTTCCATGATCCGGAGCGGTGCGAGGTGAAGTTTCGCGGGCAGCGGCTGGAGCTGACGCGTTACGAGTACCGGCTTTTGAAGACGCTGCTGGGGCGGCGGGGGCGGGTGTATTCGCGGGATGAACTCATGACGCAGGCGTGGGAAGATCCGGGGGCGAGTCTGGATCGGACGGTGGACGCTCATATCAAGACGCTGCGGGCGAAGCTGCGAGCGGCGGCAGTGGCGTCCGGTCTGTCGGCGGAGGCGCTGGAAAGCGATCCGATCCAGACGCATCGCGGGATGGGGTATTCGTTGCGCGGGTAAACGGGTCATGACGCTGCGCACGAGAATCATGCTGGTGTACCTGCTCGTGGTGGGTGGCGGTGTTTATTATCTGGTGACGCGGGGGCTGGAGGAGTTGCGGCCACGTTATCTGGAGTCGATGGAAGTACCGCTGGTGGATGCGGCGCATTTGCTGGCGCACGCGGTCGGAGTGGAGGCGGTGGAGTCGGACGCGATCGATGCCGGGCGCGTGAAGGCGGTGCTGGAGGGAGCGTTTGCGCGGCGGTTCGCGGCGAAGGTTTATTCGATCACGAAGACGCGGGTGGATTTGCGGGTGTATGTGACGGATGCACGGGGACGGGTGGTGTACGACTCGGACGGCGGGCGGCAGGTGGGGGAGGATTTTTCGCAGAGGCGGGATGTGGCGCGGACGTTGCGGGGCGAATACGGGGCGCGGGCGTCGTACGATGTGCCGGTGGATGAGAAGGCGCTGGTGCTGTATGTGGCGGCGCCGGTGCTGTCGGCGGACGGGGCGACGGTTGGTGTGCTCACGGTGGGAAAGCCGGCCGAGAGTGTGGACGATCTGGTGCGGGCGGCGCGGACGCGGCTGGCGGTGGCGGGTGCGGTGGGCGGCGGGTTGCTGGTGGCGCTGGGGGTGGCGTTTTCGATCTGGATCGCGACACCGCTGGCGCGGCTGACGCAGTATGCAAGGGCGTTGCGCGATGGGAAACCGGCGAAGCTGCCGAGGCTGGCGGGGCGCGAGGTGGGGGAGTTGCAGGTGGCGTTTGACGAGATGCGGGCGGCGCTGGACGGGAAGGCGTATGTGGAGCGGTACGTGCAGACGTTGACGCATGAGATCAAATCGCCGCTGTCGGCGATCCGCGGTGCGGCGGAGATCTTGGCGGAGAATCCGCCGGAGGAGGCGCGGGAGAAATTTGTGGGGAATATCCGCGCGGAGACGGGGCGAATTCAGCGGATTGTGGATCAGCTGTTGCAGCTGGCATCGCTCGAGGCGCGGAAGGCGCGGGCGGAGTTTGCGGAGGTAGAATTGGTATCGCTCGTGCGCGAAGTGGTGGATGCGGCGCAGGCGGGGGCGCAGACGCGCGGGGTAAGTTTGGAGTTTGAGGCGGGAGCAGGGCGTTTGCCGGTGAGGGGGGATCGCGGGCTTCTGGCGCAAGCGGTGTCCGCGCTGATTCAGAACGCGCTGGAGTTCACGGCGACCGGCGGGCGAGTCCGTGCGTTGGTGAAGGGTGAGTCAGACGGGAACGCGGCTGTGTGTATCGAGGATTCGGGCACGGGGATTCCGGACTTCGCGCTAGGGCGGGTGTTCGAGCGGTTTTATTCGCTGCCGAGGCCGGGGAGCGGGGTGAAGAGCACCGGGCTGGGATTAAGTCTGGTGCGGGAGATCGCGCATTTGCACGAGGGCGAGGCGGCGGTGGGGAATAGGGCGGAGGGCGGGGCTTGGGCGGAGTTGAGGTTGCCGCGGCGGGGTAGTTAGGTGCGGCTGGTGGGAAGCGGTGAGGTGAGTCGCAAAGACGCGATCGCGCGAGGGTCGGGCGTTCGTTTACGCGGGCGCGAGTGAACTGGAGTCGCGCATTGGGCTGCTTGGTCCGTCGGGGCAGACGGGATCAGCGGACCTGCAGGCGGAAGAAAGCGGCGGGGTCGGCGACGGTGAATTCCAGCTCCAACTCGCCGGAGGCATTGATGGAGGTCGTGCCAACAGTGAAGGGCAGGGGGGTGAAATGGGTGAGGTCGGTGGATTTTTCCACGGCCATGGTCAGTTTCCATTTTCCGGTCACGGAATCGCGTGTGATCACTGGCGCTCCGGCGGTGAGCGTCTGGAGGTCGGTCGAGCGGTAGAGCGCGTAGGCGATCGGGTTCGTGGTGACATCGGTCTGGCCGGCGGTGCGCGAGGCGGCGATCTGGGCGGAGGTGAAAAGGCTGTAGGTTGCGGGAGCGCCGGTGACGTCGGAGCGGCCGACGAGGCGACCGGCGTCGTATTGGGCGGTGACTTGGGCGGAGGTGAAGAGGTCGTAGGTGGCGGGTGAGCCCGTGACGTCGGAGCGACCTAGGAGGCGGCTGGCATCCACCTGGGTCTGAACCTGCGTGGCGGTGAAGAGATCGTAGGTGTTGGGAGCGCCGGTGACGTCGGAGCGGCCGACGAGGCGGCCGGCGTCGTATTGGGCGGTGACTTGGGCGGAGGTGAAGAGGTTGTACGTCGCGGGGGAGGACGTGACGTCGGTGCGGCCGGTGGTGCGATTGGTGTCGTACTCGGTGAGGGTGAAGAGGCTGGCGTTGTTCAGAAACGCGGTGACGAGGGCGGGTTGGGCGACCTGCCAATCGAAGCCGAGGGCGGCGAGGTTGAGCTCGGCGAGGTCGTTGAGGCCGTCGCCGTCGGTATCGGTGGTGGCGGAGAGCGGGGTGACGGTGACGGAGACGCCGGTCAAGGTGGTGGAGGTGACGGAATTCCCTGCGGTGTCCTGATAGCTCAAGGTAACCGTATATGTCCCGGTGGGGATGGAGGAGGCGTGAAGGGCGCGGTCGTAGGTGAAGGTGCCGGACTTGGCGTTCGCGAGGGGAATCACGGTGGTGGTCGTGCCGTTGCTGAAGGTCAGTTTCACGGTGCCGCCGTAAGGGGTCTCTGGAAGCGTGTAGGCGATGGCGCTCCCATCGACGATGGCTGCGTTGTTGACCAGGTTTGTGATGCTCGGGGCCAGGGTGCCGGCATCGTATGCCATGTAAGGCAGCGTCACGCCGGTGGCCGTGTGGTTGTTGGCATCCCGAAAGGCGAAGGAGACGGTGTAGGTGTCGTCGGGCAGGGAGGGGGAGGTGGTGGAAATGATTCCTACGCTCGGGATTTTCGAGCGGTCGAAGACGAGGCTATTGTTCCGTATGAGGTTTGGCATGGTCACCACCACGGTCGTGCGGCCGGTAAACGTGATCTTGGCGGTGGTTGCGGCGTAGTTTTCGGGTATCGAGTAGTAGAAAGTGGCGAGGTTCGTGCCCAAGGTGAGGACATCTCCTTTGAGGGCTTCGGTGGAGGTGACCGTGGCGGAGGTGGGACCCGGCGTAATGTCCGCATAGGTGGAGCCGCCCGAGGTGGTCGCGAGCTTGAAGCTGTTGGTGGTGACCGTGCCGACGTAGTACGTCGTGGACGGCAGGAGATTGGTCCCGGAAATGGTCACCGCTGTGTTGGCGGCCAGGCCGTGGTTCGCAAAGGTGATGACGTCGGTGGCCGGGGCGATCGTGACATCCGTAGCGGCGGAGAGGGAACGTATCGTGCCTGACGCGATGTCCGCGAAGGTGGAGCCGCCGGAGGTGGTCGCGAGCTTGAAGCTGTTGGCGTTAACCACTGAGACGTAGTAAGCCGTGGTGGATAGGAGGTTGGTCCCGGTAATGTTCACCAACGTGTTGGCCGCCAATCCATGACTCGTGAAGGTGATGACATCGGTCGCGGGGTCGATGGCGACCGGGCCGGAGAGGGAGCTGATCGAGCCTGTGACCCCGGGCGTGAAATCCGCGAAGGTCGAGCCGCCGGATGTGGTCGCGAGCTTGAAGCTGTCGGTGTCGATCACCGAGACATAGTAGGGTGTGTTCGACGTTAGATTGGTGCCGGAAATGGAGACCTCCGCGTTGGCCGCGTAGCCGTGACCCGCAAGGGTGATGACATCGGTCGTGGCGTCTATTGCGATCGTGGTGGGTGCGGAGAGGGCGCGTATCGTTCCTGTGGTGCCTGTCGGGAAATCCGCGTAGGTGGACCCTCCTGGAGTGGTCGCGAGTTTGAGGGAACTCGCGTCGATCGGGGAGGCGTAGTAGGTCGTGTCCGGCAACAGATTGGTCCCGGAGATTTTCACGGCTGCGCCGGCGGTCAGCAAGTGACAGGGCACATTGATGGTCCCGATGGTCCCGGGGGTGATGTCCGCGTAGGTAGAGCCGCCGGAAGTGGTCGCGAGCTTGAAGCTGTCGGTGTCGATCGACGAGACGTAGTAGGTCGTGGTCGATGGCAGATTGGTCCCGGAAAGGGTCACCTCGGTATTGGCTGCCAGGCCATGATTCGTGAGGGTGATGACATCGGTCGCGGGGTTGATTGCGACGGGGGCTGAATCGGGGGAGTAAGTGATCGTGCCGCTGGTGCCCGGGGTGATGTCCGCGTAGGTGGAGCCGCCGGAGGAGGTCGCGAGCTTGAAGCTGTCGGTGTCGATCGACGAGACGTAGTAGGTCGTGGCCGATGGGAGATTGGTCCCGGAAAGGGTCACGGCCGCATCTGGCGCCAGGCCATGGTTTTTGAGGGTGAGGACGTCGGTTGCCGGATTGATTATGACCGGGGAAGTGCCGGCGGGGAGTGAGACCACGTCGGTCGCCGGATCGACGGTGAACGAAACGGGGGTGTAGGAGAAGGTGGGCGGCAGCGCGCCGGTATCGACCGTGACGTTCGACGCTGTGTTGGACCGCACGATCACGCCGGTGGTTGTGCGGGTGTATTGGGCATAAACGCTGTAAACCCCGTCGGGTGGGTTCGGGGTAACCGCGACACCGGAGGCGTTAATCTGAGTCACGGCTTTGCCTTCGGTGTTTAGCTGCGTGACGGCTCTGAACAAGGCGTTGCTAGTCGCCGTCGAGGGATTGAAGCTGAACGATTGCGACGCTGAGACGCTGAACATCGTCATCGTCCAGGTGGAGCCGATCGACGCGGTCGAATACCCGGAGACGTAGGTCATCACCAGCCGGACGGAGTTGATGCCACCGGCTTCGCCGGAGATCGAAAAAACGACGGCCATGTTGTCGATGGCACTCCCTCCGGTGCTGGGCGCGCTCAGTGTCATCGTCTGGCTGAAACCGGTTTGGCCGATGGCGAATAACCAACACCAGGCCAGCAGGTGGAGCCAGCCGGCGGTGGCCCGGCGGGGCGGTGCGAGGTGTGAGGGCGGACGGGGCTGCTGGCGGAAACTGAAGGTTTTCGGCTCGGCGTGCTCGGGGAGTGCCAGGAGGGGCACGTTAGAGGAGGGATGGGCGAGGCGCGGGTACGGGTGAAGCCGACGGAAGAATCGAGGCATGTGGTGGTTGGAGCGGCCCCAGCTATCGTTACGGATGCCGGCAACTGTAGGGGTGAATTGGATATTGGTCGTTTCGTGTTAAGGGGGGTGCGGAAAGCGGTTTCCAGAGGGGTGTGTGCGGAGATTAAACAAGGTTCCCGGGTGGGAGCGCAGGGCCTGCGCGCGGAGCAAAGGCGAGGCGGCCGGGAGAGAACGGGCGTGGTGGCTGGGCCATGCTTTGCGGGCGGCCGGGGCAGGGTGAACGGACTCTTGGGATTTCATCGCGAGTTCATGGAGGGTTCACATGGGCTTCATGAAGTGCGGGCAGAGTGGCGGCATGGATGCTTTCTTTCGTGGGGAATTGGATTTTCGAAACGGCTGGCGTGCGCGGGAGCGGATGCGGCTGGTCGTGGCGTGGGTGATCGGGCTGGCGCTGATGGCGCTGGCGTTGAGTGGGGCGGAGCCGGAGCGTGCCGGGTCGCCTTACTTTGCGGTGAAGGGCGCGGAGAGGGGTGTGGATGCGTTGCCGCTTAAGAGCACGGATGTGCAGGCGGTGCTGGTCGGGCCGATCGCGGAGGTGCGGGTGACGCAGGTTTATGCGAACGAGGGCGGCGTGCCGCTGGAGGCGCGGTATGTTTTCCCCGGGTCAACGCGGGCGGCGGTTCATGCGATGACGATGACCGTGGGTGGCCGGAGGATCGACGCGGTCATCAAAGAAAAGGGCGAGGCGCGGAAGACGTATGAGAAGGCGAAGAGCGAGGGGCGGACGGCGGCGTTGCTCGAGGCAGCGCGGAGCAATGTGTTTGAGATGAATGTCGGGAATATTCTGCCCGGCGATGTGGTGACGGTGGAGCTGCGCTATTCGGAGATGATTTCACCGGAGGAAGGGCGGTATGAATGGGTGTTTCCGACGGTGGTGGGGCCGCGGTATGCGGGGACGGCGAAGAGTGAAGAGGGAAGGGTGAAGCGTGAAAACGGAAGCGGGGGAACAGAGGCCGGAAGCCAGGTGCCAGAGGGCGGAGGGCAGGCGTCGGAGGACGGACGACTCGCGGGCGCTCGTCGCTACGTGGGGGCGGGGGAGGAGCCGGTGTTTACGTTGGAGGTGGAAATCGTGACGGGGGTGCCGGTGCGGGAGGTGACTTGTGGGACACACAAGGTCGAGACGCGGACGGAAGGCGGGCGGACGCGGGTGGTGTTGCCGGTGACCGAGGACGCGCAGATGAACCGGGATTGTATTTTGCGGTATCGGCTGGCTGGCGACGCGATCGCGGGCGGGTTGATGGTGGATGAGTG
This sequence comes from Nibricoccus aquaticus, assembly GCF_002310495.1. Lineage (GTDB taxonomy): Bacteria > Verrucomicrobiota > Verrucomicrobiia > Opitutales > Opitutaceae > Nibricoccus > Nibricoccus aquaticus. The sequence continues at coordinate 2,478,106 of NZ_CP023344.1, forward strand.
GAAGGGGGAGAAGTATTTCATGCTGACTCTCCAGCCTCCGGCGCGGGTGACGCCGGCGTTCGTGCCGCCACGGGATTTTGTTTTCGTGGTGGATGTGTCGGGGTCGATGCACGGGTTTCCACTGGAGACCGCAAAGAAGCTGATGAGCGAGTTGCTGATGTCGTTGCGGGAGGCGGACTCGTTTAACGTGCTGCTATTTTCTGGTGGGAGTCGCGTGCTGTCGGGCGAGCCGGTGGCGGCGACGCCGGAGAATATTGCGGCGGCGCTGGCGATGTTGGGGCGTCAGCAGGGAGGTGGGAGCACGGAGTTGCTGCCGGCGTTGAAGGAGGCGCTGGAGCTGCCGAAGCGCGCCGGGGTGTCGCGTAGTGTGGTCGTGGTGACGGATGGTTATGTGATGGTGGAGGCGGAGGCGTATGCGCTCGTGCGTGAGAAGCTGAGCGAGGCGAATCTGTTTTCGTTTGGGATCGGGAGTTCGGTGAATCGTGAGCTCATCGAACGGCTGGCGCGGGCTGGGCGGGCGGAAGCGGCGGTGATCGAAGGTGAGGCGCGGGTGGTGGAAGAGGCGGCGAAGTTTCGGGCGATGATCGAGTCGCCGGTGCTGACGCAGGTGCGGACAGAGTTTGTGGATTTCGCGACGCGGGAGGTTTTCCCGCAGGTGCAGCCGGATGTGCTGGCGGCGCGACCGCTGGTGGTGATCGGGAAATTTTCCGGAGAGGCGGCGAGTGATGGAGCTGGTGGGAAGATTGTGGTGAAGGGATTTTCCGGAGGCGGAGTTTGGGAAGGAAAAGTCGATGTGGGTGGCGCGGTGGATTTGCGCGGGAGCGGGGTGCTGGCGCAGTTGTGGGCGCGGGAGCGGCTGGAGCAGTTGCGTGATTTGCATGCGGTGGGCGATGAGCCGGTGAAGCGGAAGGAGGAGATCGTGGCCTTGGGGCTGAAGTACAATTTGCTGACGCCGTACACGTCGTTCGTGGCGGTCGACACGGTGGTGCGGAAGGCGGCGGGTGATGATGCGCAGAAGGTGGATCAGACGGTGGCGTTGCCGGAGGGGATGAGCGCGGGCGAGGGTGTGCCGACGACGCCGGAGCCGGGTACGGTGACGTTGATGGTCATGGCGGCGCTGGTGGTGGCTTGGGGTGTGTGGAGGGAACGCAAGCGGGTGCGTGGGCGTTCGCGGGATAATGCAGGGCACGGAGGATCGATGTGATTCACGCAAAGACGCGAAGCCGCGAAGAAGGCATCGGCGTGGCGGCCGGGGTGGCGGAGAAGTCCGTCGGGGCGATGCGTCTTTGGCTGGGCGCGTGGGTGGTGGGGGTGAATTGGGAGGTGGTGCGCTGGTATGTCGCGAGGTTGGGCGATGGCGGGGATGAACCGTTGGGAATCGTGGCGCTGGTGGCGGCGGTGTTGATGACGCCGCGGGCGGTGTGGCGTGCCCGGATGTCGAATACGGCGCTGGTGTTGAGTGCAGGGCTGGCGTTGGTGGCGGTTGTCGGGTCGGGGTTTGTGCCGATGCTGGTGCGTGGGGGATTGGTGGCGGGGGCGCTGGGCGTGGTGATTGCGGGCGGTGGGGGGGCGTGGGGGCGAGCGGGTTTGCTGGGGTTGTCGCTGCCGCTGATGGCGACGGCGCAGTTTTATGCCGGATATCCTCTGCGCGTGCTGACAGCGGAGCTGGGCAGGCCGCTGTTGTGGCTGGCGGGCGTGGCGACGGAGCGCAGCGGCGTTTTGTTGAGCTGGGCGGGAGGAGAAGTCGTCGTGGACGCGCCGTGCAGCGGGGTGCGGATGCTGTGGGTGGGGGTGGTGCTCGCGTGCGGGCTGGCGGCGTGGCGGCGGGCGGGTGTTGGGAAGACGGCCGCGTTGCTGGTGCTGGGCGTGGGCGGAGTGGTGGCGGGAAATGCGGTGAGGGCGGCGGTGCTGTTTCTCACCGAGAGCGGTGTGTGGCCGAATGCGGCGTGGGTACACGAGACGGTGGGCGCGGTGATTTTCGGCGCGGTGGAGATGGGGCTTTGGGTGTGGGCGGGGCGGGGGAAGGGTGAAGAGAGAAGGGTGAAGGGTGAAAGGGCGGAGGTGGGAGGATGGAGGTTGGGCCGTGGTTTTATGTGGATCGGATGGGTGTCGGTCGGAGTCGCGGTGCTGGTGTTTGGTGGCGCGGTTGGGAATCGGGCGCGTGGAAACGGCGCGAGTGCGGTCGCGGAAAACGCGGTGGAGGCGGAGGCGGGATGGCCGGAGTTTTTTGAGGGGGCGCCGTTGATGCCGGTCGGAAAGAGCGAGCGGCTGGGGGATATGGTGGGCGGGCTGGCGGGAGAAACGCGGGTGTTCACGCAGAGCGGGCGCGTCGTGTTATTGCGGAGACTGCGGGCGGCGTCGCGGACGGTGCATCCAGTGGCGGATTGTTTTCGGGCGTGGGGTTTTCGCGTGGCGGGGCAGCGGTTGGTGAAGGACGAAGGTGGAGTTTTATGGAGTGAATTTGAGGCGGAGCGCGGGGCGGAGTTTTGGCGGGTGCGGGAGCGGTGGCGGGATGAGCGGGGGAAGGTTTGGACAGATGTGTCGGCCTGGTGGTGGGCGGCGCAGGGGGCGGAGGCGCGCGGGCCGTGGTGGGCGGAGGCGGTGATGGTGCGGGGTGACGAGGTGCGATCTTAACGATCACGAGATTCTATATGCATCTCTTAGCTGAAGTCATGGACAAGGAGCCGGCTTTGCCGGAGCTATTTTTGCTTCCGGTCGTCGTGGGCTTATTTTCCTTCCTCCTAATCCGATGGTCCCGCTGGTTCTTTTTGCCCGGATTTCTACTCTCATTTTTTCTCTGGTGGGCTGTCACATCGGAGGTTCGGGATCCTTATGTCGGGCCTGCGATTATCCGTGAGGCTAGATTTTTTTATGTTTGGTGCGCTTACGTCGCAGCATCCATTCCGGCAGTGCTTGCTCTGCTTGGGCTGATTTTTCCTCGAAAACGCCTTCGAAATTACGAGCGCAATTAAAAGAGGCTTTGGGACAGCAGCTGATTTCACCGCGAGTTCATGGTGAGTTCATCCGGGCTTCATGTTGCGCAGTGAAGATGGGTGGATGGATACAGCCTCTTCTTTGGTTTCGGCGAGTCGTGGGTGGTTTCAGCGGCGCGCTTTGTTTTTCAAGGTCATCGGCGTGGGGATTTTTGGGCTGCTGCTACTGATCCCGCTCGGAATGGTGCGGTCGGTTTTGTGGGAGCGGCAGATGCGCTCTGCGGAGGCGGTGAATTCGATCACGGAAACATGGGGGCGGTCGCAGCGGATTCTGGGGCCGGTGCTGGTGGTACCTTACACGTGGAAGGCGGAGTTTGAGGAGACGACCGTGGTCGAGGGGCGTCGGGTGAAGGAGATGAAGACGGCGGAGTTTTCGTCGGAGGCGTTTTTCCTGCCGGAGAAGCTGCAGGTCGCGGGCGACCTGGAGATGTCGGAGCGGCGGCGGGGGATTTATGCGGTGCCGGTTTATGCTGGGAAGCTGCGGCTGGCGGGGACTTTTATTCGGCCGGAGTTTGGGTTTACCGGTGTGAAGAATCCGCAGCCGCAGTGGGAGCGGGCGCGGGTGAGTTTTGTGTTGAGCGATCTGCGAGGTGCGCGTGAGGCGTTGGTCGTGAACTGGGCGGGGAAACCGGCGGCGTTGCAGCCGGGGGCGCAGCTGGCGGGCTTCAAGAAGGGGGTGAGTGCGGGCGTGGTGGTCGATGCGCTGGCGGCTGAGCAGACGTTTTCATTGGAGCTCACGATGAATGGGAGCGAGGCGTTGACGGTGGTGCCGTTGGGGCGGGAGACGACGGTGGCGCTGACGTCGAACTGGCCGGATCCGAGTTTCATGGGGGCGTTTTTGCCGGTGAAGCGGGAGATCGGGACGGAGGGTTTTTCGGCGGAGTGGGCGGTGTCGTATTATGGGCGCGATTTCCCGCAGCAGTGGACGACGCGCACCGGTGAGCGCGCGCCGGAGGAGGAAATTTTCGCGCAGTCGGAGTTTGGCGTGAAGCTGGCGCCGGCGGTGAGCGCGTACCGGACGGTGGAGCGGGCGATCAAGTATGGGGTGCTGTTTGTGGCTCTGGTGTTCACGGTGTTCTTTTTGTTCGAGGCGGTGTGCGCGTTGAAACTAAACGCGCTGAACTATCTGCTGGTGGGGGCGGCGCTGTGTTTGTTTTTCCTGGGGTTGCTGGCGTTGTCGGAGGTGGCCTCATTCGAAAATGCGTACGCGGGTGCGGCGGCGGCCTCGATGGTGCTCATCGGGCTGTATGGCTGGCGGGTGTTGCGGAGTGCGTTTCGCGCGGTGCTGGTTAGTGGGATGCTCGGGGGCGTTTATGCGTATCTGTTTTTCGTGCTGCGCATGGAGGACATGTCGCTGGTGGCGGGTACGGCCGGGCTGTTCGTGGTGCTGGCGGCGGTGATGTATGCGACGCGCGGGCTGCGGACGGAGGTGAAGGCGGAAGAGACGGCGGCGGGTGCGGCAGATGTGGGCGTGGCGCGGTAAGGCGTGGCTGATGGGATTTGCCGTTGCGGCGGGAGGGGTGCGGCGGTGAGTCTCGGGCGATATGGAGCTTTTTGAGATCAAGGCTGAGATTCCCGTCTTCGCGGCGGATGAAACGGACAATGTGCTGCTCGAGCTGGGCGTGGAGGGCTGGAGTTTGCTGGAGGACGCGATTGCGAAGCGGGCGTGGATTGTGGGTGTGTTCACGAGTGCCGAGGAAGCGGATACGCGGTGGGAGGAGTTGCGGCCGATGTTGCCGGCGGAGCCGTTGAGCGAGCCGGAGCGTCGGGCATTGGGGGATCGCGATTGGAAGGATAGCTACAAGGCGCATTTCAAGGCGTGGAAGTTTGGCCGTTTGCACTGGGTGCCGATCTGGGAGCGCGAGGCGTATGCGTTGCCCGCGGGTGAGGTGGCGATCTGGCTCGATCCGGGGCTGGCGTTTGGGACGGGAAATCATGAGACGACGCGGTTGTGCATTGAGCGGTTGATCGCGCTGGAAGGGAAAAGCGCGAAGTCGATGGCGCGGGTGATCGATGCGGGGTGCGGGTCGGGGATTCTGGCGTTGTCGGCGGCGAAGCTGGGTTATGGGAACGTGGAGGCGTTCGATAACGATCCGGAGGCTGTGCGTGTGAGTGAGGAGAACGCAGCGATGAATGGCGCGGCGGGGGCGGTGAAATTTTTCACGGGCGATCTGGTATCCGGCCTGGCCGGACGGCAGGCGGAGATCGTGCTGGCGAACATCCAGGCGGATGTGCTGATGCGGTTCGCGAAGGAGCTGATCGGGGCGGTGGCGCCGGGCGGGGCGTTGATCCTCAGCGGGATTCTGGCGCATGAGAACGAGCAAGTGAGGGCGGCGTTTGTCGCGGCGGCGCCGGGCTGGACAGTGGAGGCGCGCACGATGGGCGAGTGGTCGGATGTGCTGCTGGTGCGGCCAGTTTGAGCGGGGCTAGCGGACGTTCAGCTTATGTTTCCTTGCCCGGTTTCTTCCCGGCAGCGGGCCCTTGGTCGTGTCGCAGTTTTACTCTGTTTGCTGAGGGCGGTTTCCGCTTCGGCCCAAACTTCCATGGAGGAACCGCAGCGGCTGGATCCGCTCGTGGTTTATGGACGCGGGACCGATCTGGTCGGGACGGCGCGTGGAGCGTCGGAGGGATTTGTCGGCGCGCATGAGCTGGCGGTGCGGCCGTTTTTGCGACGGGGTGAATTGCTGGAGGTGGTGCCGGGGGTGGTGATCACGCAGCATTCGGGGGGCGGGAAGGCCAATCAGTACTTTTTAAGAGGGTTCAACCTCGATCACGGGACGGATTTCTCGGTGTCGGTCGAGGGGATGCCGGTGAATATGCGGAGCCATGCGCATGGGCAGGGTTATGCGGATTTGAACTTCGTGATTCCGGAGCTGGTGGAGAGTGTGGGCTACCAGAAGGGGCCGTTTTTTGCGGAGGTGGGGGATTTTTCGTCTGCGGGGGCGGCGGAGTTCCGGCTGGTGGATGAACTCGCGGACGGGTTTTTGAAGCTGGAGGCGGGCGAGAATGGGTATGGGCGAATCGTGGTGGCGGATACGCTGATGGAGAATGGGGGATTGAGGACGCTCGGTCTGGAGATGGCGCAGGGCGACGGCCCGTGGGAACGGGAGGAGAATTTCCGGAAATGGAACGTGTTCGCGCGGCAGCTCTGGAAAGCGGGCGACCGGACGTTTTCGGTGACTGCGCTGGGGTACTCGGGGAAATGGGATTCGACGGATCAGATTCCTTTGCGCGCGGTGGAGGCGGGCGAGATTGCGCGGTTTGGGTTTGTTGATCCGTCGGATGGTGGTGAGAGCCAACGCGTGAGTTTGTCGTTCGATGCCGAGGTGACGGGTGCGGACGCGACGACGTCGGTGAATGTGTACGCGATTTATTATCGGATGAATTTGTTCTCCAATTTTTCTTACGCGCTCGGCGATGAGGAGAATGGGGATCAGTTTAATCAGAGGGACCGGCGGTTTGTTTTTGGCGGCGAAGCGAAGCGCGAGTGGAAGAGTGAAATCGCGGGTAAGCGCTTGGAGTGGAGCGCGGGTGTGCAGGCGCGCTACGATGCGATTACGGAGCTGGGGCTGCATCTGAGCTCGGCGCGCGAGCGGGTGGGGACGGTGCGCGATGACGATGTTAATGAGGCGAGTGTGGGCGTTTTCGCGACGGGCACGCTGCACGTGAGCGAGGCGCTACGTGTGAATGCGGGGCTGCGGGCGGATGGGTATCGTTTCGATGTGGAAAGCGACAATACACTCAACTCGGACGATCGCACGGCCGGGATGGTGAGTCCGAAGTTCGGCGTGGTGTTCGGGCCTTGGAAAAAGACGGAAGTGTATGCGAACGCGGGGTATAGTTTTCACAGCAATGACGCGAGGGGCACGGTGATCGCGGTCGACCCGGTGAGCGGAGATCCGGCGGAACGGGTGAATCCGCTCGTGCGCTCTAAGGGAGCGGAAGTGGGCGTGCGGACGTCGGCGGTGCCTGGGCTGGTGAGCACGCTGTCGTTTTGGGGGCTGGATCTGGATTCGGAGCTGGTGTTCGTCGGCGATGCGGGCGGGACGGAGCCGACGGGGGCGACGCGGCGTTATGGGGTGGAGCTGGCGAATTTTTACCGGGCGGCGAGCTGGTTGACGCTGGATGCGGATCTGGCGCTGACGCAGGCTCGGTATCGCGATGCGGAGATCGGCGCGGGTGGCGCGAAGGAAGATCGGATCGCGAATTCTATCAGCCGCGTGGTGACGGCGGGTGCGAGCGTGGAGGCGCCGGGCGGGTGGTTTGGGGCGTTGCGTGTGCGGTATTTTGGGCCGCAGCCGTTGATCGAGGATAACTCGGTCGTGGCGCCGTCATCGACGACGTGGAATGGGCGCGTGGGGTGGCGATCGAAGAGCGGCAGCGGTGGGAATGAAGGGTGGGAGGTCGCGGTGGATGTGCTGAATGTTTTCGACCGGGAGAACTATGACATTGCGTACTTTTATGAGTCGCGGCTGCGGTCGGAGGCGTCGGGCGTGGCGACGGAGGATATTCATTTCCATCCGGCGGAGCCAAGGACGGTGCGGGTGAGTGTGACGAAGCGGTTTTGATGTGAAGCGGAAAGCGGGCGGTGGGGTGGCGGGAGGGAGAGGGGCGGATTTTTTTAACCACAGATTTCACAGATGGGGGGCGGATAGCGGAGTGATTTTGGACAGGCTTAAGAGGATTAACAGGATTGGGCGGTGGCGGATTTTAAGTGGGAGGCGGCGAGCATGGCGTCTGTGCGGGGGGTGGCGTCGGCGATGAGTTTTTTGATGAGGTCGGCTTCGGGGAGGTTGGCCCAGTAGCGTTTGGGCATTTCGCGGAGCATGGCGTTTATTTTGAGGCGGGCGGGGTTGAAGATGCTGGCGTAGTAGGTGAGCCAGAGGGGTTCGAGGGTGTCGGCGGTGGGGGCGTCGGTGCGGGGGACGCCGGGGGATTCGCGGAGGGCGGTGCCGTCCCAGTGGATGCAGCGGCGGGGGGAGAGGATGGACCAGTTCATCGAGGCGAAGCGGCGGCGGAAGAAGGGGGCGCCGAGGGCGATGACGTCGTGTTCGGGTTCGTACCAGGCGATGTAGTGGTCGGCGCCGGTGTCGGTGCGGACCTGACGGAAGCGGACGAAGGCGGTGAGTTTGTGGAGTTCACGGCGGACGGCTTTTTCCCAAGTGCGGAGGGTGTGGACGTCGGGGTCGGTGAAGAGGTGGAGGAGCTGGGGTTCGCCGTGGGTGAGGCGCCAGAGCACGCGGTAGAGGATTTCCCAACGGTTGGGGGCGGCGTGGGCGGCGACGAGGCGGGCGAGGGTGGGGAATTCGCGGGGGACGCGAATAGAGCCGCTGGTGTGCGATGGTGAAGACGGATTTTCGGAAGGGACCACAGAGGGCACGGAGCTCGGACACGGAGGGCACAGAGAGTCGGGAGTGGGAGACGGTGATGGGGGAATTTGAACTGAGTAAGGGGCGGAGTTTTCGGAGACGAACCATAGGGAGAATTCGTCGGGGGAGAGCCAGAGGACTTGGTCGGGGGGATGGCTCTCGGTCAGGAGGGCGCGGGCGGTGTCGGTCCACGTAAGGTAATCTTCGGGAGTCGGGATGCTCTGCATGTGGGTGGGGAGCGGAGGGGAGAGACGAGGAGCGCGTGATTGTTGGCTTGGGGTAAGCCGTCGAGATGATCTGTCGAAAGCGGCGTCGAGCCGCCGTACTCCATAATCAGAGGAGGAATTCGAGTTGCTCGGCGGGTTTGGTGAAGCGGGCGCGGAGGTTTTCGGAGTCGAGGCCGAGGCGGTGGGGCGAATGGTCGGCGGCGATGATGAAGGGGAGGGCTTCTTTGAGGTTTACGCGGAGGCGGGCGAGGTCGGTGAGGCGCAGGGCGGTGAAACGGCGGAGTTCGATGATGCGGTCGGTGTTACGGACGCCGAGGCCGGGGATGCGGAGGAGCTGGGCGCGGGAGGCGCGGTTGAGGTCGACGGGGAAGAGGTGGCGGTTGCGGAGGGCCCAGGCGAGTTTGGGGCTGAGGGTGAGGTCGAGCTGGGGGGCGTCGGCGGGGGCGATCTCGTTGACGGTGAAGCCGTAGAAGCGGAGCAGCCAGTCGGCTTGATAGAGGCGGTGTTCGCGGAGGAGCGGCGGGGATTGGAGGGGGAGGGCGGTGGAGGCGTCGGGGATGGGGCTGAAGGCGGAGTAGTAGACGCGGCGGAGTTTGTGGGTGCGGTAGAGGGTGTCGGCCGTGCGGAGGATGGCGTCGTCGGTCGTGGGCGTGGCGCCGACGATCATTTGGGTGGATTGACCGGCGGGGGCGAAGGGCGGGGGAAGACCGGAGCGGGGGCGGTTGGAGGCTCGTGAAGAGACGGAGGTGGAGGTTACGAAGGGAGAGAGGAGTGGAGAAGGCCTAGGGGTTTGCGAAGAGGTGGGGAGCGAGGAGTGGGAGAGCGGGGAGAGGCTTGGATGGGAGGAAAGCGGGGTGGCGGGGGAGGTTGTTGAGAAGAGGGTTTTTTCGGGGTCGGTGATGGGCGATGCGAGAGGGGTTGTTGTAGAGCTGAGCGGGGAGCGTTTGGGTCGGCGGTCGGCGGCGGAGGCGTCGATGTTTTTGGCGATGCGGCCCATCATAGAGTCGATGCCTTGCCAGTTTTTTTGCGGGGCGAGGCGGTTGAGGTCGGCGGTGGTGGGGAGCTCGATGTTGATGCTGAGGCGGTCGGCGTAGCGGCCGGCTTCGGCCAGGAGTTCGGGGGAGGCTTCGGGGATGGTTTTGAGGTGGATGTAACCGGCGAAGCGGTGCTCGGTGCGGAGTTTGCGGGCGACGGTGACGACTTGCTCCATCGTGTAGTCGGGAGAGCGGATGATGCCGCTGGAGAGGAAGAGGCCCTCGATGTAATTGCGGCGGTAGAAGCCGAGGGTGAGGTCGACGACTTCGTCGGGGGTGAAGCGGGCGCGGGGGACGTTACTGGAGCGGCGGTTGATGCAGTAGCTGCATTCGTAGGTGCAAAAGTTGGTGAGGAGGATTTTGAGGAGAGAAACGCAGCGGCCATCGGGGGTGTAGCTGTGGCAGATGCCGTTGGAGGTGGAGCCGAGTCCACCGGGGGCGGCGGCGCGGGCGGGGGCGCCGCTGGAGGCGCAGGAGGCGTCGTATTTCGCGGCGTCGGCGAGGATCGCGAGTTTGCGGGAGATTTCCACGCGTGCAGCTATGTTCGGGTGAACATGCGAAGCAAGCGATGAGGAGGATTTTTTAACCGCAGATGGACGCGAATCCACGCGAATGGGGGGACAGAAATTTGGACAGGATTAAGTGAATTTACAGGATTGAGTGGAGACGGAGCGGGGTGGGAGTTTTTGGGCATGAAAAAGCGCGCTGGGGTGAGCCAGCGCGCTTGGGAAGCTGAGTGTTTTCGGAAGAGTTAACCGGTTAAACGAAGAGGTCCGAGGGGGTGCGGTTCATGAAGTCTTCCATGTAGGCGGTCGTGGCTTTGCCCTCGATGAAGACGGGGTCGGCCATGATGGCTTTGTGGAGCGGGATGGTGGTCTTGATACCGCGGATGAGGTACTCGCTGAGGGCGCGGTAGCTGCGTTCGAGGGCGACTTTGCGGGTCGAGCCGAAGCAGATCAGTTTGCCGATCATCGAATCGTAGTACGGCGGGATGTTGTAGCCGGAGTAGGCATGCGAATCGACGCGGACGCCGTGGCCGCCGGGAGCGTAGTAAAGGCCGATGGTTCCTGGGGATGGGGCGAAGTTGCGGGCGGGGTCTTCGGCGTTGATGCGGCACTCGATGGCGTGCTTCTCGAACTTGATGTCGCTCTGGTCGAAATCGAGTTTCTCGCCGTTCGCGATGCGGATTTGCTGCTTGATGAGGTCGATGCCGGTGCATTCCTCGGTTACGGGATGCTCCACCTGGATGCGGGTGTTCATCTCGATGAAGTAATAATTTCCCTTCGCATCGACAAGGAACTCGATGGTGCCGGCATTCTCGTAGGCGGCGGCTTCGGCGGCCTTGATGGCGTGCTTGCCCATCTTTTTGCGGAGATCGGCGGTCAGGAAGGGCGATGGGGACTCTTCGATGAGTTTTTGGTGGCGGCGCTGGACGGAGCAGTCGCGTTCGCCGAGGTGGAGAACTTTGCCGTGGGAGTCGGCGAGGATCTGGAACTCGATGTGGCGGGGCTTCTCGATGTATTTTTCGATGTAAACGGCGCCGTTGCCGAAGGCTTTTTCGGCTTCGTTGCGGGCGACGTGGTATTCCTTGGCGAAGGAAACGTCGTTGTGCGCGATGCGCATGCCACGGCCGCCACCGCCGGCGACGGCTTTGATGATGACGGGATAGCCGATCTTGCGGGCGGTTTTGACGGCTTCGGTCTCGGTTTCGACGGGACCATCGGAGCCGGGGACGATGGGGACGCCGACTTTGCGGACGGTGTCCTTGGCGATGGCCTTGTCGCCCATCATCTTGATGGATTTCGACTTGGGGCCGATGAACTTGATGTTACAGGACTCGCATTGCTCTGCGAATTTGGCGTTTTCCGAGAGGAAACCATAGCCGGGATGGATCGCGTCGACGTCGCCGATCTCGGCGGCGCTGATGATGCGGTCGGCGCGGAGGTAGGAGTCGGAGCCGCGCGGACCGCCGATGCAGATGGCTTCGTCGGCGAGCTGGACGTGGAGCGACTGGACGTCAGCCTCGGAGTAAACTGCGAGGGTTTTAATGCCCAACTCGCGACAGGCGCGAACGATGCGGAGGGCGATTTCACCGCGATTGGCGATGAGGATCTTTTGAATCATAAAGACGACGAAACCACTAATCCCCGCTTTCGGGCGCTCTTTCGGCGAAGCGAGTTGGAGCGCGGAGCAGCGTTAATTAGTGGTTTTTGAAGGTTTAGGGTTAGCCCTGTTTAACTTTGAGGAGGCGCTGGCCGTATTCGACGGGCTGGCCGTTTTCGACGAGGGTCTCGAGGACCGTGCCTTTAACTTCGGCCTGGATCTCGTTCATGATCTTCATGGCCTCTATGATGCAGACCACGGTGGTCTCGGTGATCTTGGCGCCGTTTTCCACGAAAGACTTACTTTCGGGCGATGGGGAGCGGTAGAACGTACCGACCATCGGGGACTTGATGTAGATTACACCAGGTTCGTCGCCTGCGGGAGCGGGGACGAGCGTGATAGGCGCTGCGGAAGAGGCGGTCGGGGCGGCTGTGGGGGCCGATTCAGCGGGAAGCGCGTATTGGGTAGCGCGAGGGGCTGAAACGACGGGAAATTCGCCACGACGGATCTTCAGTTTGAAGCCCTCTTCTTCGACTGCGAACTCGGTGAGTTCGGAGCGCGTCATGAGGTCGATGATTTGTTTGATCTGTTTTAGGTCCAAGGTGGGCTTGGGTTGAGTTGGAGCAGGTACGGCTCTGTTAGTAGTCGAACCTGAGGGGGTCGTTCAAAAGAAGTTTTCGAAACCAAGGCAATCACTGATTTCTTGGGGAAAATCGCTGAAAAATCTAAAAAAAGGCTGGTTTTTTGCGAAAATCTCGAGGTTTTGGCGATTTTCTGAGACGCTAGCTTTCGCAGAAAACGCGAAAAAAGTGGGGCGTTGCGATAAGGGAAGAGGGCAGTCGCCAGAAATAATCTAATGGCGACTGCACTGCTCGGAATCACACGAGATCAGCTGACGGTGACCTGAAGGCCGGTCGGGGAGATTGCGAAATCGATGAAGCGGGCGCGCGGGTTAGGCGGAGAGGCTTCGAGTTTTTCGCGGATGCGGCTACCGGATTCGGAGTTTTTGGCGCAGATGAGCATGTAGCCGCCGCCGCCGGCCCCGAGGAGTTTGCAGGCACCGAGGTCGTCGCCGCAGGTGGCTATGATGCGTTCGATCTCGGGCGTGGTGGTGCCGGAATCGAGCTGCTTGTTGAGCTCCCAGGAGCGGGCGATGGCGCGTTGGACGGCGTGGGTGTCACCGCCGTGAAGGTCTTGATAGAGGTGGCGGGCGTTGGCGCGGATGGCTTCGAGGGTGCGCAGGGTTTCTGCGCGGCCGAGGAACATGTCGCGGACAATTTCCTGGAGGATGCCTTTGGCCATGCGAGTCGCTCCTGTATAATAGAGGAGGAGCTGGCGGTTGAGGATATCGGGGCCGACGAGTTGGGTGGGGAGATAGCGAATCGAAGGCTGCTGGGTCGCGCCGGGCTGGGTCTCAATGAACTTAAGACCGGGGAAGAGCGCGCCGGCCTGGTCCTGCCAGCCGCCGCCGGTGGTGAGGAGTTGTTCGACGCCGAGGACGCGGTTGTAGAGATCGAGATCGTCCCAGCCGAGACCGCAGGCGCGATTGAGCGCGCCGAGGATGGTTGCGGCGAGAATCGAGGACGTGCCGAGGCCGGAGCCTTTAGGGACGGCGCTCAGGAGGGAGATTTCCAGGCCGCCGCCGAGGGATTTGAGTTGGGAGCGGAGGGTTCGGTGAGGTTTGCCGGCGAAAAACTCCGGGAGAAAGCCGGCCATTGCTAGTGCCGCTTTGGGGAGGCTGAAGTGACCTCGGGGGTTTCGGAAATCGGCGAGCTCGTCGTAGGTGTTAACGGTTTCGGAGGAGCCGAGATCGATGGAGCGGAGCTGGAGGCAGGTGTCGGTGGTGGGGCGGACGAAGACTTGGATGGGGGGCTGGCCGTTGAGGAGGACGGCGACGTTGAGAACGGAGCCGCCGGCTTGGAGGCAGAAGGGCGGGGTGTCGGTCCAGCCGCCAGCGAGATCCAGACGCACGGGGCTGCGGCCCCAGACGATTTGGTCCTCTTTGAGGGAGCGTTGTGGGATCATCTTCGCCAGCTGGCGCGAAGTGACCATGGCGGTTTGAAGCTGAGCGAAACCCTCGCGAGTGAGCGCGGCACGAGCTTCGCCTTCGACGAGCTCTGAGAGCAGTAATGTGAAGCGGGCTTGTAGCTCGGGTTTGCGGACGGCGGCGGCGATGGCGGAGCGATTTTTGCGAAGCCAGCTGGCGAGTTGAGGAGCTTCGTTGCGGCAGAACGCGGCGAGTGCGGCACAGTCTTGTTCAAGGACGCTGGTATCGCCTTGGTCGATGAGGCGCTGGAAGTCGGCTTTGAATTGCTCGGCGTAGCCGGTGCTTCGTTGGGTGAAGTAGCGTTCGAAGTTGATCTGCTCAGAGATCTGCCGGGCGGAGATGCGCGATAGATTTTTTAGTTGGAGGCTGATTTCGAGATCGGGTTGATCCGCGAAAAACCAATCGAGCCACGCTTGTGAAATATCGCTGGCTGGCACGAGCGGATAGAGCGGCAGATCGAAGACGTCCTGTTTCTCGACCGGAAACCCGCGAGCGGCCAGCCACTCAGCGGCATCACGTCCGCAGATAGTGCCACCTGCGCCGGGCAGACCCCGGTAAGAATCGTCGATGTGGTAGGGTCGAAACACATAGGCGGTTTCGGCAACTGCGACGACATCGACGC